>JBBSDM010000105.1:0-2992 GCA_038249445.1 Bacteroidales bacterium | reverse complement strand
CTTTTTAAAGAAGTATTTTTACAAACTATCCTAAATATAAATCATGAATAACGAGATTAAACTATCAAATGTAGATTTGATTTTGCAAAACCAAACCCCTTCCAGTATTGTTTTTGCTCCTAACTACTGGCAATGGTTTGCTCATCATAAAAACCATGGCATTTTACCTGATGAAATTAAACATTGTCAAACCCAGCTTGAAATGATAAATTTCCTTGGATTAGAGGTTTTTAGCCGTAATATATATTCACGCCAAGACGAGTACTGGTTTGGGGGTATTTGCGACGAGTACTTTGATGGGGCTGAAGTAACATCATCAACGCATTTTGAAAAAAATGACAAAATCACGAACAAGGAATATCGCTTAAAATCCGGCACGTTAACCGAGCAGTTGAAGTACGTTTTTGGCGAATCGACAATTGTTCAAAGCAAGTTTTTAATTACCGATTATGTCGAACAAGCCCCCTTGCTCGAACAATTTATTGCATCGCGAAAATGGAAATACAATCCTTCAAAATTCGAAGCCGTGCAACAAAAAGTGGGCGAAGAGGGAGTGGTTATAGTGGGCGATTTTTTTAGTCCTCTCAAAATGCTTCATCTTGCAATGGATCCTATTCACACTGTCTATTTCTTAATGGAGAAACCGGAATTTGCAAAATCACTACTTGATCTTCACGAAAATGCTCAGCTAGAGCTGGTAAAACAATGTGTAAATGGTGGAGTTAAGGCCATTATGGCCATGGACAACCTCGATACAATGTTCCACACGCCCGATTACGTAAGGGATTATTCTGCTTCGTTTTACGAGAAGGCAAGCGCAATTTGCCATGATGCGGGGGCAAAGTTTTTTATCCATGCCTGCGGAAACCAAAAGGAGAACCTTCCAATAATAGCTTCGTGTGGCGTTGATGGGCTCGAAGGTGTAGCGTTCTCACCGTTTGGCAATGTGGAGCTCGACGAAGCCATGCGGCTAACTCCCGCTCATTTCATCATTACAGGCGGTATAAGCGCTATCCAAACACGCGACCTAAAAACAAAGGATGAGGTTTTCAATTACGTCAAGAATCTGTTTGAACGTATGAAACCCTACAAAAACAGGTTCGTGTTCGCTCCAAGCTGCAACACGCCAATCGACACCAGTTGGGATACAATAAAACAATTCAGAGATGCCTGGCTTGAGTATAAAGATTGCTGAACTGCAAATTAAAATTTGAAAACTTGATCAGCCCAATAAGCATTTTAATATTGAAATTTTTCTAATTATTACTACTACAAACAAATTTATGGTTAAGGAAATAGAGAATTACCGGTGGCGAATAGTAGCCTTATTATTTTTCGCAACAACCATCAATTACATCGATCGGCAGGTAATCGGCCTTCTGAAGCCCTTTATCGAAAAAGACATGAATTGGTCTGAAACGAATTATGGTCAAATCGTTGCTGCTTTCCAGCTTGCCTATGCAATTGGACTCTTGATAAGCGGAAGGTTTCTGGACAAAGTTGGCACCCGTATTGGTTTTTCAATAGCTATAATTATTTGGAGCATTGGGGAAATTTTACATTTTGTTGCAAAGAGTGTCTTTGGCTTTGCTGCTGCAAGAACTATTCTTGGTATTGGAGAATCGGCCAATTTTCCAGCTTCAGTGAAAACAGTGGCTGAATGGTTTCCTAGGAAAGAAAGGGCTCTGGCGACAGGTATTTTTAATTCGGGATCAACAATCGGAGCTATTATTGCACCAATAATTGTTACTTTTATAACATTGAATTTCGGTTGGCGTTGGGCATTCCTTATAACCGGGTCTTTTGGCTTTATCTGGCTGATTTTTTGGTGGCTGTTTTACAAGTTGCCTTTGAATCAAACCAAACTTTCGAAAAGGGAGCTTGATTATATCTTATCTGATAATGATATAATACCTTCCCAAAGTTTAAAATTAAGTCAGCTGCTGCGGTTCAAACAAACATATGCCATTTGTCTTTCACGGTTTATTACCGAATGGGTTTGGTGGTTTTTTCTTTTCTGGGCCCCTGATTTTTTAAAGAAAACATATGGAGTCAATATCAAAGAGGTTGTTTTGCCATTAGTTATAATCTATTCATTTGCAAGTGTGGGAGGGATTGCCGGGGGATGGCTCTCCGGTCACTTTGTCAAAATCGGGAAAAGCCTTGATATGGCGCGTAAAACAAGTATTCTTATATGTGCCATAATTGTTCTTCCAGTCATCATTACTCCCATGATATCTAATTTGTGGGTAGCTATTTTACTAATTTCACTGGCTACGGCAGCTCATCAGGGTTGGGCATCAAATATTTTCACCTTAACATCTGATATTTTTCCAAAGGACTCAGTCGGTACTGTTATGGGAATTGCCGGCTTTATCGCAGCAATCGGAGGAGCCCTGTCAGCCACTGTAATTAGCAGTATTCTTGAGGCAACAGGCAGTTATATTCTAATATTTGCTATTGCTGGTAGTTCTTATCTTGCGGCTTGGCTGATTATAAAGATCATGATCCCTGAAATCAAATCATTAGAATTTTGAACATTTTTAAAATGGATGAAAATGAAGTAATCGTGCTAAATGTAAAAGTAAGAACCACTGGAAATTTATTGGGCGAGAAAGTGGTTCAACTGTAAATTCGCGAAGCAGTGAGCAGTGTAGAAAGCCCAATATTCTATTCAAAGATTTTAAGCGAGTTTCAATTCTTTAATTCCGAATTAAAACAACTTGTAAAAACAGTTTCGAATGAAAAATCGATTGCTGTCAATAAAATTGTTGTACTTAAATAAACTGGGAACGCATTTATACCTTCACAGTTAATTTCTGCTTTTTTGAAATGTCAATTATTATCTCATGTCTCCAAAAACGGATGTTGAGTCGAGGCTATTGATTTGAATAATTCTGGATTTAATGTCGTTCCTATCAATTCCAATCACTTCGATAAGTAGTTCAAAACTGGAAGGATTTGATGGATGTTCTGCCTTGAGTTTGTCGGT
>JBBSDM010000104.1:0-3630 GCA_038249445.1 Bacteroidales bacterium | reverse complement strand
TCGAGATATTATGGCGAAGAATCAAGTATAATTGGATACCGCTTGATGCTTATCTCTGTTTTCAGAATCTCAAAGAACGCTTGTCGTTTGTGTTGAATAACTTCGGCACAAAATACGACATTATATTTTGACCATTACTTAAAAGTAATTGCCACAACTAGAAACTGGAAAACAGCGAACGAATTAATCGGCTTAGCTGGACTTATCAAAGCAATAATTTTGTATCATCGCCACATTATTCTTACATTTGTCCTATGTAAATTTTCGGAAGAAATTACAGCATTTTTGATCATTTTCATTTAAACTATTCCTACATGCCACCTTTAGCAGAACGTCTCCGTCCACAAACCCTCGATAACTATATCGGTCAAAAACACCTTGTTGGCGAAAATGCTATTTTGCGTAAAATGATAGAATCTGGACACATCTCTTCGTTTATCTTGTGGGGTCCTCCGGGTGTAGGTAAAACTACATTGGCCAAAATCATTGCCAACAAACTCGATAGACCATTTTATACGCTTAGTGCTGTAACATCTGGGGTTAAAGATGTGCGTGAAGTAATAGAGAAAGCCAAAGCCAACCGTTTTTTTTCGCAGGCTAATCCTATTCTTTTTATTGACGAAATTCACCGTTTTAGTAAATCGCAACAAGACTCCTTGCTCGGTGCTGTAGAGAATGGCACAGTGACTTTGATAGGTGCTACAACAGAAAACCCTTCGTTTGAAGTTATCACTCCCCTCCTTTCGCGCTGTCAGGTCTATGTACTAAAATCATTGGAGAAACAAGATTTATTGGAATTAGCTGAATATGCTATCAAAACGGACATTGAACTAAAAAAGCGTCAAATAATATTACAAGAAACGGAATCGTTGCTCCGTTACTCGGGAGGAGATGCACGTAAACTACTCAACATATTAGAGTTAGTAACTAATTCAGAAACATCTAAAAAAGTAATTTTCACGAATCAAATAGTAACAGAACGGCTCCAACAAAACCCATCAGCCTACGATAAGGATGGTGAAATGCACTACGACATCATCTCTGCCTTTATCAAATCAATTCGCGGAAGCGACCCTGATGCAGCCGTCTATTGGTTAGCACGCATGATTACCGGCGGAGAAGATCCTAAATTCATAGCTCGTCGCTTAGTAATATCGGCAGCCGAAGACGTCGGTTTAGCAAATCCAAATGCACTTTTACTTGCCAATGCATGTTTTGATGCATTGCATAAAATTGGTTGGCCCGAAGGTCGAATTATATTAGCTGAAGCCACTGTTTATCTGGCAGCCTCCCCAAAAAGCAATTCGGCTTACCTTGCAATTGATGAAGCTTTAGCTTTAGTTGAGCGAACTGGTAATTTGCCAATTCCATTGCATTTACGCAATGCACCTACAAAACTAATGAAAGAATTGAATTATGGTACGAACTATAAATATTCACATGATTTCCCTAATCATTTTGTAGAACAACAATTTTTACCAGATGAACTGATGAAAACAAGTATTTGGAAAGTACAAAACAGTCCCGCAGAAAGCAAACTTGGTGAATGGCTAAAATCTTTATGGAAAGGAAGGTACTAAGTCCATAAAGATATTTTAAACGACCAATTACCCACACTAAACCCTCTAAAGCAAGTTGTGCAGCAGAGTGTTTTTATTTGAGAAAATTGCCATTAACCCATCTTACAGCTTTTCACGACATATAGTTAAATAAACAGTTGAAATCACCGCTAAAACGGAGTATAAACATGATCGTTGTACGTTTTCAATAGATTTTTCATTTGTAACTAATTGAAAATCAAATGTGGCCTATTTTTGAAATTTATTTGTAGTGCTCAGGGGGGTATTGATTTACAATGAATTATGTATTTACTTTGCAGGCATGTATTTCAAACTATCCATGCGCAAGAATCCAGAAAACAAAGAGCTGTCCGGCTATTATCGTTTGGTGGAGAGTTACCGTAATCACAACGGTAATGTTTGTCTCCGCACCATGTTGAGTGCCGGATTTTTAGATGAGCTGAGCGCAGATCAATTGAATTTGATTCAGAAAATTCTTACAGCAAAGGTTTCCAATGCTGGGAATACGCTTTTTGAATTGCCTGCCAGTGATGATTTGAAGGTTTTGGATTATGTTGAACGGTTCTACAACCGGATGGTAACCGAGAAGCATATTGATATTTCTGAAAAAAGAGTCCCAGACAAAACCATATAAAAATGATAAAGATTATCAAAAAATTGATATAAACAGCATTAGAAATAAGGACATTAGAGAAATTGGAGCAGAATGACTTTCGTATCAAGCACTTTGTCAATTGCGCTTTTCAACGCTTTTAGAGCAGCAAGGTTGGGCTGATGCCGACATACGATTAGCCCTGACCCATATCATTAGCCGTGCTGTATGTCCGGCATCGGAATTGAAAACCTCCAGGTGGATAAAAGAAAATTCTGCCGTGTGTCAAGTGACTGGCTTTGATGTTCATAAAGTTACCAAAGATAGATTATTTAAGGTAAGCACCAAGCTTTACAAAGAAAAGGATGCATTAGAACAGTATCTGTCTCTTCGAACGAATGAACTGTTTGACATTGAAGACAAAATTACGCTTTATGACTTGACCAACACCTATTTTGAGGGCAGGAAAGTGGGAAGTAAATTTAGCAAATTTGGTCGAAGCAAAGAGAAGCGCAGCAATGCAAAATTAGTTATATTGGCATTGGTGGTCAATCCCGAAGGTTTTATCAAATACTCCGCCATTTTGGAAGGAAACATGTTCGATCCGGCAATATTGGAAGCCATGATTGAAAGCCTTCGTTTGAAAACCTCCAGCTCCGCCAACAAAGCGCTTATTGTGATGGATGCAGATATTGCCACCGAAGACAATTTGAAAATGGTAAAGGAAAAAGGATATGATTATCTGTGTGTTACTCGTTCTACCATGAAGAACTACAAAGTAGAAGCCGATGCAACCACTGTTACCATAAACGATAACAAGAAACAAAAGATAGAACTATGCCGGGTAAAATCAGAACGCAATTCGGATTATTACCTCAAAGAGGAAAGCCATACCAAAGAACTAAAAGAGCGTTCGATGAACGAGCAATATAGAACCCGTTTTGAAGATGGTTTGCAGATAATAGCAGACAGTCTGACTAAAAAAGGCGGCGTAAAACAAGCCGACAAAGTATACGAACGCCATCGGTAGGCTTAAACAAAAACATCCTTAATACAGCGGTATTTTGATATTGAAGTCGTTATTCAGGAGCAGGTTGAGAACAATGTGAAAGGACGAGGAAAAAACAACGAAAAAAAAATCCAAACAGAAAAAAAACAAACAGCAACAACCATGAGTTGAGCTGTGAAACAAGATGTTGACATCAATGCACGCAGTAGAATATACTTTCTATGCACTTCGTTAGATGGTGATTCTGTGGCTAATGGACAAAAATGATGCTCAAAGTTGCTGAAATGCCTTTCTATATTACCTTTGAGGTATTTCAAAGCCTATGAACAAAAAATTTGCTTTTTCTGTGGTTCAAAAATCACAAAAAAGAACGGACATGTAAAAGGTGTTCAACGATATAAATGTTTCGTTTGTAAGCGAACATTTATAGGTGGTATTAGACTGTCTTG
>JBBSDM010000103.1:0-4009 GCA_038249445.1 Bacteroidales bacterium | reverse complement strand
CCAGTCATTTCTTGTTTCAAAGACAAAACAGGGCATAAATGCTCCTTTGCCCGACTGGCGAACACCAACTGAAAACACTTCGGATTTATACAACTTTTCCACCGAGCTCAAATCAAGATTGGCAGGAAAAGGAGGTATATCTAATCGAGGCTTTGCTGACAACGTGAAAGTAAGTGCAAGGCAACATAAGAAAATAAGCATCCTGGAAAAAGTCGAAGGGTTCAAATAAATTACCTGGCTTGAAGTATTATTAAAGAACGTATGGTTAAATTCATGCTCTACTGAAGTTGTTTTTTTACATGTCATAATATTAATATTTTAAAGTTTGATGTCAATTGGTGAAATTCTTATCGTTTTTGATGTTTTATCATTCGAAAGCGTTATTGCCATTATCCTGATTTTATCGTTATCAGGCAAAGTCAACATTTTTGCACCTGCAGGAATGTCAATAGCGTATTTATACAAATAACAAAAAGTATATGCTTCGTTTATACCTAAAACGCTATGTCGGTGCGTGCCAACCCAAGCAATATTATCTGTTTTTAAATAGGCAGGTGTTTGTGCCACAAGTTTCACATCATCCATTGGCACATCTTCATTCAGCGTACTCATTGGACGGTCAAACTTGGGTGAATTCCATTGACCAATAAAACCAGAATAATTTTGAATACCAAGCGTTTCTTCTTTTCCATCAAGCTTGAAAATTCCCTTTATATCCTCAGTGGCTGCCGCCAAAATATATATTCGATTAAAAACGCCTATTGGAAGTTGGATGGTTTCGCCATGTGGTATGACTGCATTATTTTTTGACCGACGATTTTTATCCATTTTCAGGTTGAAAATAATTCCTTCCGAATTTATTGTATCAGGTAAAAGTTCGGTAGGCAAAGAATTTCCTTGCAAATCAAACTGACCAGTTGTTCGATCACGATCAGAAGTGGTCACTTTGGTATTGTACTTTAATTCAAGAGGTATATTTTCTGTTTTTCCAACCTTTGTTTTACAATCTGCCAACGTTATTGAAAAGGTTCGTGGCTGATAATATTTCATGTTGAAAACCAATTTACCATCTTTTACTACTGCATTTCCAATTACTTCTTCCTGAGCATTCAATTCTTTTGCCGAAACAATCGGTGAAGCAAAACTAACCGAGGCGTTATCTACCTTTCCGCCCATCAATTCCTGTAAACGTATCACAATCGAGTTTCCATCTTCAGCTTTTTTAAGTGCTTTAATAGCCACTTGTTTTGTACTGACTGAAGACATTGAGAAAGATTTACCCAAGTCACCATTATGTGTTACCGTTTGAAAGGCTATTAATGGTTGATTCAAACAGGCTGCCTGCCAGAGATTTGAAATATTGTTCCATGAACTTTTATGTCCCGAAATGGAATAAGTGAAATGATGTTTGCCCAAATCCTGATAGGTTTGATAGTATGACCGATTTTTTGTCATTGGACTGTGCAACAAAGTCAATCGCAAAATATTGTCCGCAGGCTTATCCCAACCATATTTGCCATCATTCAGAATACTAACACCGTAGCTATCGTCTTTGTGAGTTATATCTGCCCATTGTTGTGCCGATACTTCATACAATTTTTCAGTATTATTTTTACGTTTTATCGTTCCAATTCCTAAATCGTATGTTGCCACACTGTTGGAAACAGTAAGTGGGAAAGACGCTTTCAGCAGTGTATTCCTATTATTCCAATCAATATCATTCGCAATATCAATACGTTGTACGGCATCTCCGGCAGCAAGACTAATTCGTTGAACGAAAGTAGAACCTTCTGTTTCACGAGTAATTTTCAGCGAAACGCGTACCGGACCGACTTCTTCAATTTCCACATTTTTTACATTGCCTACATAATTCCGTGGTTTGGCAGTAATTTGATTATAATAAATTCGCCAAGCTGGTTTTTCAGGTGTTTCATCATTAAGCATTTCAATTCGGGCTGGAGCAGCAAGAAGTTCTTTCTTTTCAATTTTATCAAAAATGCTGGCAATATCACCATTGGCATCAATACTAACTTTATATTTCTGATTCTCAATCTCTTGCTTTGAAATAGAAAGCTGACCTTTCCCTGAATTCGTTGAATTTGTTGGTTCTACGCTGTAAACTTCATAACCATTAGCCGGAACGTTTGCCAGGAATACAATAGAATATTTATTTCCTTCTTTTTTATTGAGTTGCGATAAGACTTCTTTTCCTGCTTTATCAATAACCTTAATAGATGTAGCATTGCCGGGAATTTTTACCGTTGCTTCCACCGGCTCATTACGAGCAATAGACAATGCGTTGTTTACCACTACCGGAATGCCTTTAGTGCGGGTGTCCAATGCTTGTGCAACAGTTCCTACACCTTGCGTAAACAAGTTGCCAAAATCTTGATAACTAATCAGTTCATCATTCCACGAAAATGGATATACTTCAGGTATACTTGTACCTGTAATGTCATCGTGAAATTGATGCAAGATAAATCTGGTCCATGCGTCGTTTAGTTTAAGTTTTGGATAATCGGCGCCTTTCAACCAGTCGGCTGCCACCATGGATCGTTCGGCTGCATCAGCCAACAGTTCATTTTTCCGATTAATATATTTCAAAAATGCCTGTGAAGTATAACAGCCGGTTCCGTGAATTGTCAATGGTAATTCGCCATTATAAACAGGCATTTTATTCAACTGCTCTGCCGAAAGGTGGTTTCCCAAATAATCAGAACTGACCATTTTTACTTTCAGGTTTGCCGTATCTCGAATGGTTTTTGCAATGTTTGAAACAGAAGCTTCATCTGGAGCGCCACCGCGATCACCAACGCCGTAATACCGAAAACCAAAATACATGCCTGTTTTTTTTCCCATGCGATCAATTTTATTCAACTCTACTGTGTCAGTTGTAATTCGGGAATTAAAACCACGTGCATAATTCCCTGCATTCAGTGCTGCAAAAATACGCGACCCATCTACACCCTGCCATTGTCCGACATCAAAAGGAATGCCATAGGCAGATCCCCAGGTAAGTTTTTGAGTAGAGAATCCTTTCAAACCTGCATGAACAGCAATTGTTGGTAAAGTATAACCAAATCCAAAACAATCGGGCAAAAATATATCCGTACTTTTTTTGTTGAATTCAGACTTATAAAAGTTTTGTCCCAGCAAAATATTCCGAAATTGCGATTCAGATGAAGGAATATTTACGTCAATGGCATCTAATGAGCTTCCAGCAATATTCCAACGGCCCGCAGCAATATATTCCTTCAGCTTTTCATAATCTGCTGGGTAATATTCCTTCATCCACATGTATTTTATGGCACCTTCGAAGTTAAATACATAATCTGGATATTTCTCTAAACGGCTGAAATTATCCATCAATGTATTGTACACGAAGTTATTAATAGATGTTTGCACCGTCCAGTTCCACTGAGTATCGAAATGAGCATTGGCTACAAGATAAAGTGTTTTATCTTTTGAAAAGTCGGGTAGTTTTTTATTCTGTGCAATTGCTGAAATAGCAAAGAAAAATAGGAGTAAAAATAGGTGTGTTTTTTTCACAATATTTATTTTTTGGCTTTGCTGTTTTAATTCTACTTTACTAAAATATAAAAATGCATAAATTGATTAAAGATTTTCAAGAAACAATACTAATCTCAAGTCCACTTTAGGGGATTTAGAGTGGTTGAAAAGGAATTGACACTCTTTTTTCTCCTTTTCTTGCACCGCCCCAAGTCCGCCAGATGACGGAGATGTAAAGCTACTTTCGGCTCTGAAAATCCAACTAAATTCTAATTTGGTAAAGTAGAATTAAAGTCAGAAACTGTTTAAAAAATAAGTTTAATTTAAACTGACTATCAGTTGTTTAGTTGAATAATATTTCGTAACTTTATGGAAATTAAACACATATAGAACGATGGAATCATATACAACCAACCTCACCGATAGTCAATGGGACATAGTAGATGGCATTTTAATTGACAAACGACCACGAAAATATGAAATTCGTCAGATATTTAAT
>JBBSDM010000102.1:0-4134 GCA_038249445.1 Bacteroidales bacterium | reverse complement strand
GTCAATTCCACGACAAATACCGCCACTGCGGGTTGTTTTTACGGACTGACTATCGATAAGACCCAAGCTGGGCGATTTCTCTCTTCCTGCTTTTAAGCGGACTTTATCACGAAGGTGTTCAGTGAATCGGATCAATAGTTCCTTTATGTTTCCAAACGGTGAAATAGTAGTAAACTGTTTGCCATGGAGGAAAACACTTGGGGAGCATGCGCCACTGACATCCCGTTTTAAGCATATAGAAGATACCATTAAATATCTGACGAATTTCATATTTTCGTGGTCGTTTGTCAATTAAATGCCATCTACTATGTCCCATTGACTATCGGTGAGGTTGGTTGTATATGATTCCATCGTTCTTTATGTGTTTGATTTCCATGAAGTTACGAAATATTATTCAACTAAACAACTGATAGTCAGTTTAAATTAAACTTATTTTTTAAACAGTTTCTAAAATAAATGGGAGAGTGCGGTGTTTTTTTCTAAATATTATTTAAGGAATAGGAATAGTATACTGTTTTATACTTATAAGTACTTTCTCCCTTTGGCTTTTTACTCCTAATGAAGAGCTAAAAAGTGAATGGTTTTTTGTGGGAGACTAACTCCCTTGCCGGTTTCGTGATGTATAAATGTTGTAGGTTGTTATCTGTTTTTCATGTATTCAACTTCGATAAACAACGGTTTTTTAGTGTTAAATAAACAATGTGAACAGGTTTCAAATAGCTTGTAATGAACTTCACTCGATTCGGAATTTACATACTGCCATTTCTCTGCTGCTAAATTAAGCAAAAATACTCTAGCTACAAAAAAAACCTCAAAAATAATTAGGACAAGCTGTTTTTGTATCTTGCTTATAATGTGCACTTTGAAAATATGTTTAGACAAAATATTAGGACAAGCTCTTTTGGGGTAAAAAGAAGGCTAAAAAAATGGGCGATTTCGATGTTTTACATACCTAAAATAATCTCCTTAGTCTTCGGGTGCTACAGTGCTAATAATTTTACTCTAATGAACAGGTAGTGTTATTTTTTTAAGAGGGATAATTCAATAAATACTTTATCATATATTTCAGAAAAATAGGAGATGATCTAGACAACCAAACTAATTATAAACGGATTTGAAAATCCGTTCTCACAACTTATTGATGTGTGCTTAGCCGTGTATCTAATAGCCTGGTTTGTTCGGTATGTGTGAAACTAAAAATTCCCTTTGAGCAATATGCTCAAGGGGAATTTTATCTGCTGATGAGCCAAAATTCTATTTACAGCTAATCACCATTTGCTTTGATGGCAGTCCTTCTATCGAAGCCTTAAGTGATATGTTCCCGGGCTTCCCGTTGTTTTGGACAATGGCCAGACATTTTCCGAAAAACAAATGACGTTCGGGCTTTTTGAGTGATACGTGATCGTTTTGGTCACCATTATCAGTTCCAACAATTGCACCTTCTCCCTCCACCGTAAATTTCACCAACTGATCGGTAGTAGGAGAGGCGTTACCGTCTTTATCGAGCAATTCTACGGTTACAAACGACAAGTCTTTGCCATCGGCAGCAATCGTTAATCGGTCAGCTGTCATGCGTATGGTTACTGTTTGTCCCACTGTTTTTATTTCTTTGGTCAATACTTCTCTGCCATTCTTGCGCGAAACGGCTTTCAAAGTTCCGGGCGCATAGGCCACACGCCACATAACGTGTAGGTCATCGCCCATTTTACTGCGTTTGCCAAGTGATTGTCCGTTAAGATACAATTCCACTTCGTCTGCATTGTTGTAATAAGCCCATATATCCACCGTTTTTCCGGTTTCCCAATTCCAGTGTGGGTAAATGTGTAACACGTCTTTGGTTGTCCACTCACTTTGGTACATGTAATACACGTCTTTAGGAAATCCCGCTAAGTCGATGATGCCAAAGTACGAGCTGCGCGAAGGCCACCAGTAAGGAGTTGGTTCGCCTAGGTAATCAAACCCAGTCCAGATATATTGTCCGGCAATATGGTCGTATTTTTTCACCAGTTTCCAGGTTGTTTCGTGGGTCGATCCCCAAGGGGCATGACTGTTATCGTAGGCCGAGTACTTTTGAAGCGAATTGCTAAACGGTTTATCCCAACGTTCCGGCCAAATGTTCATACTGTCCGAAGGCATCAAGTAAAATCCACGCGACTGCAATGCCGAAACCGATTCGGAGCTAAAGAACCCTTGCTTTGGGAATCGTTTGATGATGTCGGTGTATTCGTTTTCGTGATAATTAAATCCGATTAAATCCATAGCTTCAGATTTAAATAATGGGTTATTAGCTTCAGTTCCGTTACAAGCAGCCGAAACAGGACGGGTTGGGTCTATATTTTTGGTAACATCTACCAAATGTCTGGTGAGTTGTGCATTCTTGCCCATAATTCCAAGTCTTGTGTCTTCGTTGTTGTTAACTTTTCGCTTGTTTAGCAGTACGTTAGCTTTTTGCAAATCCATTTTTTTAGTTTCTGTTTCGCCCCATTGTTCCTTCACTTCATTACCAATGCTCCAAATAAAAATAGAAGGGTGATTGCGGTCGCGGGTAATCATATCGGTAAGGTCGCGCAGGTGCCATTCTGCAAAGTCTTTGGAATAATCGTAAGTGGTTTTTTCTTGCAACCACATATCAAAGGCTTCATCCATTACGATAAAGCCCATTTTGTCGCACAAGTCGAGCAATTCGGGTGCAGGCGGATTGTGTGATGTGCGAATACCATTACATCCCATCTCTTTCAATATCTGCAACTGGCGTTCGATGGCGCGTGTATTTACAGCTGCGCCCAATGCGCCTAAGTCGTGGTGATTACACACTCCGTTTATCTTCACTCGTTTTCCGTTCAAAATAAATCCTTTGTCTGCATCAAAAGTGAATGACCGGATACCAACGTTGGTGGTATACTCATCGGTCAACCGACCCACGGCGTAGGTGCGTGTCACCAGTTTGTACAAATAAGGGTTTTCTATATTCCAGAGTGTAGGCTTTTTCACCACCAGCTTTTGCAGGTATTGGTGTGCTTTGCCCGATCCTACATACAACGACCCTGATGTCTTGCTTACCAGAATGCCTATGGCATCATAAAGGAACTGTTCCACCCGTACTGTTTTTTGATTCGCTTCATCGTTCTTGATAGTGGTTTGTATGGCTACTTCGGCGCTGTCGGCATTTATGTTGGGAGTGCTAACGTAGGTTCCCCACTGCTCCACATGCACCGGATTGGTAGTTATCAGCCACACATTACGGTAAATGCCCGAACCCGAATACCATCGGGAGTTGGGCTCTTTAGAATTGTCTACTCTTACAGCGATAACATTACTTCCACCAAAATGGATATAATGTGTCAGCTCATAGCGGAACGACGAATAGCCATAGGGACGTTTGCCCAAAGAGGTACCATTAATCCATATTTCGCTGTTGCGATACACTCCATCGAAATCGATAAAAATGCGTTTGTCCTTGTCGTTAAGAGGAGTGGTGAAGGATTTGCGGTACCATCCCAGTCCGCCCGGCAAAGCGCCACCACCGGGAGTAGCCGGAAAATCCTTGCCAAAGTCAGATTCAATGCTCCAGTCGTGAGGTAAATTGAGCGTACGCCACTTGCTGTCGTCGAATGTGTTGGCGGCAGCGTTAGTACAACTGTCGGCTAGTGTGAACTTCCAACTTTGGGTAAAATCCTGCACCCTTACAGTAGTGCTTTTGTTGGCAGCGTATCCTATGCAGGTGAAGATAAGCAATCCCAAAATTAGCTTTGTTGTTCTCATGGTTTCTTGTTTGTCGATATATTTTTGATAAAAAGTAGACCAAATTATTTGTTTTCAGAGCAATTCTACAAAAAAAAGATAGAATAAATTGAATGAAATAGGGAAGCCAGCCACATTTGGATAACTTCCCTTACAGATAGTATTTTTATTGTACCAATAACTCAATAACTATATGGGCAAAAATACAAAAATAAATTTAGTCGGGCAGTCGAGTTTCCAATAAATAATCAATTTAACTGCCTATCCCTTTCGGTCAAGTAAAAAGTTGTAACTTTGTCGCATGAATAATAATGAACGTTATCCGAAGCATTTTCAAGAATTTCTTGCTCAATTTAGAAACGAGGAAGATTGTTGGAATTATATTTTTGAAAT
>JBBSDM010000101.1:0-4352 GCA_038249445.1 Bacteroidales bacterium | reverse complement strand
TTCCGACAGTTTATTTCTGACATCGTTCTTGTTCGAATCGTATCTAATAATAATGGCGCCTGCCACTATATGGTTGCATTTCCACTTGCTTTCTACAATATTTTTCTCAATCAAATACCTGATGGCCTGCGATCTGTTAGGAAATTTATTCTCCTGAACGTACTCATCCAAGGCTTCTAACAAATCGCTTTCAAGCGAAACTCCAAAACGTGTTACTGACATCGTGTTACTCTTTTAGGAATTGGTGGCACAAATATACATAAATATTTGTGGTATTATTCATTCAGAACCGATTTTTTATTATTGCGTATTAAATGGAGTAGGAAGGAAGCAATTAGTTCGTAGATTGTTTTCTCACATCTCCGTACGTACCGTTCGGCATGCTAAAGTTTCTTAATTTACACACGAACAGAGCGATAATAAGTCGAGAAAGAATAATACGCTCCAAACTGAACAATTTGTTAATTTTGTTTTTTTGATATAAGATTCTGGCAAAGTGCACCAAGTGTGAATTGGCATCTATTTGTTAAGGTCATGCTCATGACCCAGACTTATTTCACATTTGTCCCTTAGAGGTTAATAATACAGTTCAAGAAGTCCGAATGCAGAATTACTCTTGATAAAATGTCAGGATTTATATCACTAGTCAGATGTTTCATCGAACAAATTAGCAAATTTACAATCATTGAGACGATATAGCAACATCTTTCGGTAACAAATATGTCGGTTTAAAGCATATTATTTAGTTTTTTTTGTGATTCACTAATCGTTAAAAGATTCAATATTGAAAATCTCTTGTCTGTCAAGTTTCGACCAATACTTTTGAGCTAACTCTTCTACATGATCCCAGTATTCCGGATTTGTTAACCCATATTTTGTTACTGCCAATTTAATATCGGCTTGCATTTGATTAATGATTTCTGCTTTTAGCGAAATTTTTATTCTTTGTTTGTTAAATTCAAAAATAACCGTAGGTGTAGCTATAACCTTTGGTGAAACAGTTATTAATCCCTGTCCGATTGTGGCTCCGGTACTTATTTGAATTCCATCGTTTAAGCAACTCAAAGGTGGCTTATTTCCAGCAAAAGTTATAACCCTCAAGTCATTGACTCCTACATTGAAATACTCACAAGCACGAATACCCATTTTTGCACCAATAATTGAATAAATTCCTGTATGACCATGTACTTCGTTGGTCAATACAATCGCTTTCCACTCGGCAAAACCATATTTTTTTAAGGCAAAATTTAAAAATGATGCATATTCTTTTTTATATAAAGCTGTGTCCAAAGGAAATGCTTTAAATACTCTGTTATACGAAACATCTTTTGAAGAAAGAAGTTGTTCGGTCTCTTTATAAATTGATTTATTCGAAATTGTATTTTTTATCTGAACCTTACATAACGAATCAGATATTTTTTCGACATCAAAAAGAAATGGTGTTGATAAATAAAGTGGTATCAAGTCATCAAAAAATTTTACATCGTTTCTATGCATTACATCTGTCTTTGGAATTTCCTGAAATGCAGACAAAATTTGTTTTGAATAAATGGATGATGACTTTTCTAAAATTGATAAATATTCTGCATTACAACACAAATCATTTCGGTTACTCGATACAATGAATATCGGAATCTTGGAATCTTTAATAATTTCATAACTTGCTTTATCGATGTTGTAATTATATCCGTTCTCAGTTTTTTCTTCGTTATACCAAATGATTTGATCAATTTTTTCTTTTGACTCAGGATACCTTATTATACATTCGGCGAAAGAGTTTAGTGATCCAAGTGCAACTAGTGTCACTCTGTCATCATTATTTGCAATTGTTCGATTTATCAATTCTATCGCATCCCTATCAGTTTGTTTTACAAAAGTATCATTTCCCCAACGTACATTTTTACAAAACTCCCGCCATTTTGGAGAATCAATTTTCAATTTATTTGATATTCCTGTTTGAATGCCTTCGTGATGTAATGTATTTAATAAAGATTGAACTTTTTTAGAACCGGTTTTTGAATCAAGCGAGCCTTCTGAACTGGTAATTGCTAGCACATCCACATCGTCACAAGCTAATAGCATGCATATTGAACGGAAATCGTCCATAGCTCCATCGGTATCAACAATTAAGTGATGTCTAGCTTTCCCGCTATCGGCAACGATTATATTCTCGGAAAAAACGAATGCTAATAATATAAATAAAAGTTTCTTTCGCATATTTTTAAAATTTCAGATTAAATCCAGCATTTAGATTAAATTCGGGCATTGGGTAGCCGTAATTGATTTGATACGATTGGTTTAATAAATTGTTAGCAGTTACAAATATTTCCAGTTTCAGCAGCGGACGACATGACAGCCGTGTATTTAATAAAAAATAGCTAGGTTCAATGGTTGGTAAAATGGTGGGGTTTGCTGAGATGAAAGTATATAATTCCTCAATATATTGTGTTGCAACATTTAAACTCCAAATTTTATAACAATAACTAGCACTTATATTCAGTTGTTGACGTGGCGCGGCAATAACTGGCTTATTCATGTTTAAATAGCTATAATTAGCATTTAGAATCAGATTTTTGTTGATAATATATTTTGTCAAAAACTCAATTCCTTGATTATCAAACGAACCTACATTCTGCCGTTTTACGTTTGGATATTGACCTACAACCTGAATTAAATTTTCTCCTTTTACTTTATATGCTGTTAACTCTAAACTTAACTTATTGTTTAGTAAGGTTTGCAACCAGCTTATTTCGTAGTTCATCATACGTTCAGGCTGTAAATCGGGATTTGGCGCATACAGATACATTTCCATTACAGTTGGACTCCGAAATCCTTTTGAAACAGAAGCTTTAAATGTAGAAGTGACAGTTGGATAGTACGAAATTCCGCCCATAGGAATTAATTCTGTTCTATATTTTGAGTTATTATCAAGTCGTAATCCAGCACTCAATGTCATTTTTTCAAAGACCGTTTGTTGAGCATAAGCATATAAAGCAAGTTCATTCACAGTAATCAGCGAATCTCTATAACGGGTTTGATTAACTATTCCACCGTATTGTTTCAAGTCGGAACCAACAGTAATATTTGTCTTTTTATTTAATTTAAATGTCTGATAAAGCATTGCTCCACTATTTCTATCGGTTGAATGAAAACCATCAGACAATGTGTGTTCCCCAAAATTTTGATAAATTTTGATGGCTCCTTCTGATTTTTCATATTTGTTTTCGATTGACATAGAGCTTTTCCCTCGCATTATATTTACATTAAAGGGAGCAGGAATTGCCAGATAGATTGAGCCGTTATCATTAGCATTAAATTTTGCAATGTTGAAGTCGGCTGATAGGGTCAAATGTTTATTTATTTCGTATCCAATTTTTGTAAAACCATTGTTGACATTAAAATCTGTATTGGTTCGGATACCATCTGTTTGGTCGTGATTGACCGATGCAAAAACACTGAATTTATTTTTCTTGTACCCAATGGTTCCATAATATTTCTGTGTGTTATATGAACCATATGATGACCCAATATTCCCACTTAATCCTTCTTTGTTATTTTTTTTGGTAATTATGTTTATTACCCCGGCCATTGCGTTAGAGCCATATAAGAAAGAGCCTGCACCACGAATTACTTCTACTTTCTCTACATCCGATGCAACATATGCATCAGGTAGTGGATGACCAAAAATTCCTTGATACTGTGGGTGACCATCAATGAGAACTAGTACTTCGGTGTTGGGCGAGCCTCCTATACCACGCATGCTGACACCTCCCGAACCACCTGTAGAAACGCCAAAACCGAGCACGTTACGCTCGGTAACGAAAATACCAGGCACATAAGCATTTAACACGGGCAAGATGTTTATTTGTCCCGTTCTTTCAATATCTTTTTGTGATATTTGGGAGACTGATAAAGGCACAACTCTGCGAGAAATCTCAACTTTTGAACCCGTTACCACCACTTCATTAAGATTAATGGAATCTTTCTGACTTTTTTGCGAAAACCCAGATGCACTTATTAAAACTAAAATAAGAAAGAATAGAATTTTTTGTTTCATATTTTTATGTACTATTTCAAATTAAATATTTATATCGTGTCATTATTTATAAAATACGTGTTACCAAAAAAGCAAAAAAAATTATTCTGCTTTGCTCATGATTAATTTTCCATGTTCAATGCTTTTTATGCCAATCAGGCTGTCCGACAGTTCGGTCAATTTATACGAAGTACCTTTTACAGCTATAATCTCCAGAATCTTATCGGCAGTGATATAGAAATACTGAACAGAAAGAATAACATCGGTGTAGATTTTCTGAATTTCCGACAGTTTATTTCTGACATCGTTCTTGTTC
>JBBSDM010000100.1:0-4394 GCA_038249445.1 Bacteroidales bacterium | reverse complement strand
CGTGCCTATGCCACTAACAGTCGTGGTACAGCTTATAGTACAGTGGTGAGCAGCTTCAAGATCTGTCCGACCTTTACGGTGATCCATACAGCCGGGACGAACGGTGCACCGGTGGACAAGACGATAACGTATAAATCTATCAGTACTACAGTTTCAGGAGTTGCTTCTTGTTGGTTGACGCAGAATTTGGGTGCTGATCAACAGGCTACTTCCGCTACCGATGCCACTGAAGCTTCTGCCGGTTGGTACTGGCAGTTTAATAACTCACAGGGCTATCAGTACAGTACCGTACGTACACCAGCTATTGCTTGGGTAGCCAGTACGCCTGGATCTACCGATTGGCTTTCCGCTAATGATCCATGTGGTCTTTTGTTGGGTTCAAGTTGGCATATACCAACCAATACTGACTGGACAAATGCCGATGCTCAACCCCAGTATTGGCAGAGTTCAGCTGACACTTATGGTTCGGTGTTGAAACTTCATAATGCTGGTTATTTGAGTTATGATACGGGTGTTCTTACAAATAGAGGCAGTATGGGCTATTACTGGAGTAATACGCAAAGTGCAAGCACTACAGCATATTATCTGTCAGTGTCCGGAACTACGAGTGCCAGCACAACTATCAACAAGGCTACTGCAACATCATTGCGTTGTATTAGAAATTAAACAAAAGGACAAAAATACTGTTTAAGAAATAAAAGAATTAGAAACAAAAAAATGAAAACAAAATTGTCGAAAATCAAAACTGCTAGTATTGCAATATCGCTTATCTTTTTATGTTTGAATTTAAATCTAAGTGCACAAAATACACGAGATGTAAATATAAAAGTTCATTTAAATGGAGTTCATTCGAGTAAAATCACCCTAATGCCGATGTCAGGTGCAGGTGCTTTGAAACCTCTTATAGAAAAAAATGGAATTCTGAATAATGAAACTGTAGTATTGAATGTTCCAAAGGATCGGTTGCCGGGACAGTTTGTTTTGCGTTTTGATTATAAAGAAAAGGAAAGTAGTAATCCTTATCCTTCTGAAAAATATATTTTTATAAATAATCAGGATCTTGAGCTATGGGTACAACCGAAATCGGTGAACAATCCTGATAGTACCTATTTCCAAAAGGGAGAAAAGGAGAATACTCTTTTTGTAAATTTCTCTGTAGAAAGCGGAAAACGCAAAGCTCAGTTAGGTTTACTCCAAAATTTTTTGATGGGTTACGATAATTCACAATCTAAGTTTTATTTGCAGGGAATTGAAGAATATGAAAAAAGACGCACCGAATACAATCAATGGATTGCTCAGCAATCAGCCCAAAATAAAGTTTTTTTTGTAAGTCACAGCTTTCAGTTTCAGTATGTTTCTCAAGTCGCATTTAAAGGGAACGAAGCCGAAAGAATTCAAAGTTTGATCACACATTATTTTGACGGTATTGATTTTAAGGACACCCTTTTAATCAAAACATCCAATTTAAAAGACTGGATGAATAGCTATGTCAATATCTATGGTGCTATGTCAAAAACAATTGCTCTACGGGATTCCCTTTTTACACTTGCTGGAAAAAGAGCAATCGAGAAAGCTAGTCTTGGAGATCCAAGAGTATATGGCTGGATGGTGGATTATTTTTATTCCGGATTTGAGAGTTTCAATATTTCTTCGGGGATGAAGATGTTGAAACCTTACCTCGACGACCCAAATTGTCTCACAAGCAAACGACAAGCCATTGAGGTTCGACTAAAAGGGATGGAAACGCTTGTGGTAGGTTCTATCGCTCCTGACTTTCCTTGGAAACTGAACTCGGGTAAGGTGATACATTTCCATGATTTTAAGACTGAGGCAAAATATAAGCTGGTGTTGTTTTGGTCGGCTGACTGCCAGCATTGCAAAGAGTTGGTGGCTAAACTTTATCCGTGGTATCAGAATCCTGTTTACCGTGACTTGATGGATGTTTTTGCTATTAGCCTGGACGAGACGGTAACGGAAATACCAGCATGGGAAAAAGCTGTGCCTAATTATCCGGCTTTTAAACATAAACGAGCTGATCATGGCATCAGGAGCGTTGAAGCTGCTGCCTATTTTGTATTGGCTACTCCAACCATGGTGTTAGTGGAAGCCAAAACCAATAAAATTGTAGCTTTGCCCGAAACGGTGGAGCAATTGGAGAAAGCGGTTGCTGAATAGCCAGAAATACTTCCGAAGTGTATATTTTTGATAAATATTGTTCACTCTTTGGAAAGAAATGTACAATATTTCGGCAGAAAATAGTAATTTCGAATTACTTTGCTCCTATAATTCAAACTTTCTGTTACTATGGTTATCGAAAATATTCACTCAATTGACGGTCAGCATTGCGAAACAACTACGATTGGTACAATGCTCCAGCAATTTGATGTTAACTTGTCTGAACCGATGCTTTTTGGCTTGGGTGAGGGTCTTGGTTTCTATCTTTGGGATATAGAAACAATGATTCTTCCATTTATCAGTGGTCGCGTACGTCCACAAATGATTACAGAAAATCTGGCAGCAAATCTGAAATTGGAGTTGACAGTTGCTGAAACTGTTTCTGCAGATAATGCTTGGTATGAAGTGAAAAAACGAATTGATGATGGACAGATTATTGGACTGAAACTGGATTGCTTTTACCTTGAATATTTTAATCGACCCTACCATTTTGCTGAGCATTTTGTGGCTATCTATGGTTATGATCAAACGGATGGTTTTTTGATAGATACAGCTCAACAAGGTGGTAAAGTGAAAACTTCCTTACAAAGTCTGGCTATTGCGCGGGCACAGAAAGGACCAATGGGGTCAAATCATTTGTATTTTACACTAGCCAAAACTGACCAGCCGTTTGAGTTAAGAACTGCAATTGTTACAGCAATAAAAAAAAATGCTGCCAACTACCTCCAACCTGCTAATCCACTTGAAGGAAACAATGGAGTTCGGGCGCTAAGTTCCCAAATTATCTATTGGTTTAAGGCAAATAATGATGTCTCAGGATTTAAGACAAGCGCTAAAATGATGGAGAAAGCGGGTACAGGGGGAGCTTTGTTTCGCAATTTGTATCGTGACTTTTTGAAAGAAAGCTACGAATTAGTACCTCTGGATGAACTTAAAACTGCTTACGAAACGTTTGTGGAAATAGCGAAAGACTGGAATAAAGTTGCTGATTTATTTATCCGAATATCAGAAACAAAAGACTTTGGATTTGTCCAAGAGGCATCAGAATTATTGATAGCAATTGCGGAAAAAGAGAAAAAGGCAATGCAACAGTTAGCACTTATTCGTTGACTATTCGCTTCACTTTTCCAGTGCTTGTCTCCTCGAACGGCAACTTAAAAATGATTTCACGTGGTTTTTCAAATCTACCTAAAACAGTGTTCAAATGAACTTCTAGTTCATGCATTTGTAATGTCGTAAAAGGCTTACTTTCAATAACAAGCACTACTTTCTCACCCAACTTTTCGTCTTTCATTCCTGCAATGTAAAACCGCTCAGAAATATAGGCCGATAGTTTTTTTTCTATTGTTTCAGGAAAAAGTTTGATGCCGCCCGAATTGATGATATTGTCAAATCGACAGATCCACTCAAAGGTGGTTTTGTTTTTTAGTTTCACAATGTCGTTGGTGATAAACGGTTCGACTTGTAAATGAGGTGCATAAATAACCAAGCAATCACGCTCGTCCAGCTCAAACCAAACACCTTCCAATGCCAGGTATTGATCCGAAGCTCCATGACCGTTTATCCTTCTCAGCGCAATGTGGGAAACAGTTTCGGTCATACCATAAGTAGCGTAACAACTCGTAAAAATGTTCTGAAGTTCGGCTTCCAATAAGGCCGAAGTGGCACTTCCTCCAATTATTAATTGATCGATATGGTTCACTGATGCCAATCCTTGGGTGGAATGGAGTAAAGTCTCCACTTGTAGGGGTACCATGGCTGCAAACCGGATGGGCTGAGTGATAATAGGGCAGGAGTTGGGTTCAGTGGCAATCAGATGCAAATTGCCTACAAGTGCCCTTGCTATCATCATTTTTCCGGCAATATAATGGGTTGATAAACAAAGCAAAATAGTGTCATTAGCTTGCAAATCAAAGAACTTATTTGTTAACTGAGCCGAAGCCCACATTTGCTCTTTTTTAAGACCTAACTTTTTCGGAACTCCGGTTGATCCCGAAGTTTGTGCCTGAATGCTGTCGCCTTCGTCTAACCAATTTTCGAGGAAAACAAACAGCGCCTCTTCCCATTCGGGTAGTTGCAACCTTCGCTTTTCAGCTATCAATGCGGGTAGTTGAGCAAAGCTGTATGTTTTTGAGTATAGGGTGAGGGTCATGCTGTTTGATAAGAATTTGGTGAATTGTTACAAATTTTTACTTTAGTTCTAATTCTTGATTGCCTTT
>JBBSDM010000099.1:0-4454 GCA_038249445.1 Bacteroidales bacterium | reverse complement strand
TAAAGCACGAACGCATAACAGCAAAATACCCGCAAGTCGGGTTTCAGTGCTTCGTTGACAGTGAATTGAAATTTTGGAATGCAGTACTTCGTAGGAAGTTCATCGGGAAACTCCCGCCCTGCGTGTATTTGCGAGACGTTACCAACAAGCCAAAAAGACTGGCAGCTTTGGTTCACTTTGCAAAAAATATATTGAACAGCCATCACAAACTAAACCGGACATAGCATTATGATTGAATCTATTACAATAAAGAAAGTTGCCACTTTTAGTGATACTGGAGTAAAAATCAATGATTTAAAGAAAGTAAACTTTATTTATGGGGCAAATGGATGTGGTAAAACCACTATCTCTAATTATTTACAAAATTCTACTGAAGCGAAATTTGTTAATTGTGAAGTTGTATGGAAAAATGCTCAAGAATTAAAGACTTTGGTGTATAATAAAGCATTCAGAGAAAGAAATTTTGGCAAAGGAAAATTCAGTGGCATTTTCACACTTGGAGAAGCAACTACTGAAGAAATAAAAGCGATTGCAGACAAAGTTGAGGCATTAAATCTCATAAAATCAGAAGGACTAAAAAAGAGGGAAACCTTAAAAGCACAAACACTGAGAAAGGAAACATTAGAAGCTGAGTTTAAAGAATTTTGTTGGACAAAGATTTACAAAAAATACGATACAATTTTTAAAGAAGCATTTGTAGGCTCGCTCACCAAGGAGCATTTCAAAAACAAGTTATTGCATGAGTTTACAAATAATACGGCAACATTATCAATGTTGGACGAATTAAAAGCAAAGGCAAAAACTATATTTGGTGAGGTTCCACAAAATATTACGACTATCAGTACTATAGACTTCAACAGGATTATTGAAATTGAAAATAATCAGATTTGGAAAAAAATAGTTATTGGAAAAGCCGATGTAGATATTGCAAAGCTAATTCAGCGACTCAATATTAACGATTGGGTAAATCAAGGTAGGAATTATCTTCAAGAGGACGAAACGTGTCCCTTTTGTCAGCAAGAAACTATTACCTCTGATTTTAAAATTCAGCTTGAAAGTTTCTTTGATGAAACCTATTTGAACGATATAAAATCCATTAAAGAATTAAAACAAGAGTATAATTCATTGACACAGAATTTAATCAATGAACTAAACACAATTGAAACGAACCAAAAGGTTTTTAAAAACACAAAACTAAATATTGATAAGTATTCAGCCTACCTTAAAACACTGATTAGTCAGAATGTAGCTAACAGTGAATATTTAATTAGCAAAGTTAAAGAGCCAAGCCGCAGTATCGAGATGGTTTCATTGAAAGAGCAGTTAGATTTAATAGCTGAATTAATTACAAATGCTAATGTTGAAATTACGAAACATAACAACATCGTTGCAAATTTCAATACAGAAAAGAATAACTTAATAAAATCAATTTGGAAATATATTATTGATGAATTTAAAACAGACACTACAAAGTTCAATTCAGACAATAATGGGTTGCATACAGGAATTTTGGCTCTAAATGCCCAAATAAAAGCTAAGATAGATGAGCACAAATTGTTAGATGCCGAGATAAAAAGGTTAAGTAAGAATGTTACCAGCATTCAGCCTACAATCAATGAAATTAACAGATTGCTAGAATCTTATGGCTTTACAAACTTTGAAATTGTACCTGCCAGCGAAGATGGATTTTATCAAATACAACGAGAAGATGGCTCAATAGCAGAAACCACTTTAAGTGAGGGAGAAATTACATTTATTACGTTTTTGTACTTCCTCCAATTAGCGAAAGGCGGCATAACTGAAGAAACTGTTAATGATGAAAGAATACTTATTGTCGATGATCCGATTTCAAGCTTAGACAGCAATGTGTTATTCTTAGTAAGCAGCTTGATTAAAGAGATAATTAAAGAAGTGAAAGCGGACATCGGTAATATCAAGCAGATTATACTCTTAACTCATAATGTGTACTTCCATAAAGAAGTTTCATTCATTGATGGTAGAACTATAAATTGTAATAAAACAAACTATTGGATTTTAAGGAAAAACGATTCCGTTACTGATATTCAATCTTTTTTAATGTCAAACCCAATTCACTCTTCCTATGAATTGTTGTGGCAGGAGTTGAAAAGTGAAGATGTAAAATCGAGCATTACTATTCAAAATATAATGAGAAGAATAATTGAAAATTATTTTAAACTCTTAGGTAAGTATGGTGATGATCATTTAATTCAAAAATTTGAAAACAAAGAAGAACGAGAAATATGCAGATCATTAATTTGTTGGATTAATGACGGATCTCATAGCATCAATGATGATTTATATGTTGAGCTACAAGACCGAACAATTGAGAATTATAAGAAAGTATTCAAAAATGTTTTTTTATTAACCAATCACGAGGGCCATTACAATATGATGATGGGTATAAGTGAGACATTAAACCAAAACTAATTGTATAATAATCAAACGACTGGAGACAATAAAGGCCTGTTGGTAACAGCAAAATACCCGCAAGTCGGGTTTCAGTGCTTCGTTGACAGGAAATTAGTAATTTGAAGTGCAAATCTCGTAGGAAGTTTATCGGGAAACTCCCGCCCTGCGTGTATTTGCGAGACGTTAACGCCAATGCCATTAGCAGTCACTCGACATTTACGATAGAAGAAAAAAGATTAATTTTAATAACTGATAAAACAATGGAAGAATTTAAGATTACATTTTGGAAAGAACCATACAATCCGGAAATCTCATTTGTGAAAGACCTTGAGTCCTTCGTGACGTCTGCTACTATTACTAAAGCAACAGATGTTTTGATTGACACGTTTCATGTCCGACTAACAGATATTGGACTTAATAGTTTATACGGTGAGTTTGACATATTACGCAAAAATGAGTTATGGCAAACGTCAGACCAGGATTCAGTTGAACTGAATTTTTTGAAGTGGAATATCATAATTGAATTATCGAACCAAATGAAATAGCAAATGAGTGAACCATCTTTAGCAACTACTCCATTTCAGTTGAGTGACGCAAGTCAATTTTTTGAATTATCCAAAGACCCAGATATAAGGAAAGAGTTCCCTTACATGAGATTTGAAAATTTTGAGGATGCAAAGCAATACATAGAATATCAAATCGAGGTAACTCAAAGTTCAAGGGTTAGCTTCTTTAAAGCCATAAGAATTGTATTTAATGGACTTGAAACCATCTATACAGAAAAAAATAACATACTTGTTGGATTCATTAGCTTACATAAATCCGGGAGTTTTGAACAAATGCTTGCAGGTGGATTTGAACAGACATTAAGCTATGCTATCAAATCCGCTTTTAGGCGTAAGGGCTTAATGACAATTGCATTAAATATGACTCTTGATGCCATGAGACAGGACGGTTACAATGTAGTGGCTGCAATTGTTAAGCATGACAATAGTCCAAGCATTCGAGTCTTAGAAAAATGTGGCTTTGTAATGGTGAGAGACGCTCACATAAGCCTTATGTATGTTAAACGAATTACAATGGACGAGATTGAATTTAATAGAGTTTTTGGGTTATAAAGCTATGACATACAATTAAAGATATGGTCGAAACAGGCACTGGCGTTAACAGCACCTACCCAAAAGGCGGGGTTTCATGTTCCAAAGACAGTTTTGTAGTTAATGGAAGTTTAGTTTTTCAAATCAAGTTTTGTGGTAAAAGTCCCGCCCTTCGGGTAGCTGCAAAACGTTATAAGCAACCGTAAGAACGACACGACAATGAACAAAATTCTCAAATGGACATTAATAATCGCTGGGGTGACGCTTTTGGGATTTATTGGATTTTACATTTTCGTTTTGACAGCGGTTTCTGGACTGTTTGACGAGTATCATTCAAAACAAGACCTAATTGACAATTATAATTCAAAGACAAAAGAAATAATTGAATTGAATAATTACATTAAGACCATAGTTCCCACCAATAAAACCATTGACATTGAGTTTGACGGAAATAGGACATTGGGAATTTTCCACGTGACAGTTGATGGAAAGTATTATAGTAATTGGGACATCAAAGTAAATTCAACCAAGACCGACACATTACTTCAGAAACTTGGGTGGACTCGGGAAACCCTTTCAATCTTAAAAGACAAATTAGATAATGCTAATTGTATATCAGTAGAAAGCGGAGAACCCTGCACAATTGGTTATCAAAGAAGCGAAATGGGAAAATATTTTTACAAAGTATTTAGTCAAGTATTGACTGACAGCCTAAAGAGAGAATATAACGACAGTTGTACTTACATCTACTACAAAGACAATATTGTATTGGAATATGCTGGGGGTGCAATCGGACCTCAGTGTTTTGAAGACTTTAAACGAGGTGGACAATGATGAAAATTAATAGAACGACAAGAACGGCAGCTTATAACAGCACCTACAAGAAATTGGCGGTTCAGTGGTTAAATGAAGCTTTGTGCTTCGTAT
>JBBSDM010000098.1:0-5017 GCA_038249445.1 Bacteroidales bacterium | reverse complement strand
ATACTCAGCTACAGATTGCAAGTGTTCTTGACTATCGGGGAATTTAAATCCTCCGATATTTGTAAATTCAACCATTGGGAAAAGTGTTCCAATGATAGTAATATCGTATTTTTCGGCTGCTTCGAAAGCCATATCGAAGGTCGAGAAGTCCCAATTACCTTGTGCATCGCGCATGTATGATTCGAACATCCTGATACGGCAAAAATTCATATTTTGACTTTTCAATATGGCAAAATAGGAGTCAATTTCTTCACGGGTTTGTCCTTTTTCAATTACAACTTGACCGCCAATAACGGGGCTCGAAGTCAATTTTATTTCGGCAGAAAACGAAGTTTGAAGAAATACAAAACAGAAAATCAAAAAGAATAAGTGCTTAATTTTCATACGATAATAATTGTTTTTTAAAGGTCGTATGGAACTCGCATGTCAGATTATCACTGTCTTTAGTGAATATCAGTATTCATGCACGTTTCATGTATAGATTTTTTATAATTGCAAATATGACATCTTAGATAAAAAAAACCTAATTACCAAAATCCCTGATCGTGCATAATCTTAGTATAGCTGTCTCCTTTTTTTACAGAGTTATCGATCTTCAAAATGCGGTAATAATCCAATGGTATGGAACTTATACCTCCTTGACTTTCTCTCACTTTCCCGTCCCAACTTTTACCCGGATGCCCCCACAAGCCTTCGCCATAAAGTGTATTTGCACCAGCAATATCAACCACTACCATACCGTATTTTTGCATTGCTTTAGCAATAACTAACTCTTCGGGGTAAAGATTGAACTTAGTTAAATTGAGATTGGGATCAAGCTGAATTACAGATCCTTCAGGTATTCCGCCAATTATAAAGCCGTCGGTCCAAATGGCCGGAAAAACATGTTCCTGATATGCATTCACCCTTGTTGCACAAGCTAGCTTGTGATTAATTTCGCCTGCAAGCACTTCCCAATACATAATGAGACCAGCAATTGCAGGTACGCCAGCCGCTCTACTTGGACCAAAATAATGAATACTCTCGCCATTACGAATTTTAAATTCCTTTTGAGAAAACTCACCATCACCATCTATGCTATATTTCATTCCCGTATTGGACGTCCAGCTGCCATCACTATTTTTCACTAAACCCCACATATCCCATGCAACCCCGTTTTTCCAATCAACAAGTGCGCAATGAGCATCTTCGCGTGGGTCGGCTTGCGCATCGTAAGGTATGGGTAGCGGTTCACTGTCAAACTCTTTACCATGACCAAATGTTAGTCTTTTGGTATTCCAACGTTTTTGCTCATCTTTAGTTAGTGTGTGTTTTTTTACTACCAAACGGGGTGTGCTTTCGTTCACTTCGTACACCGGAATTGTCCAAGACTTCAAATTAATCTTAAAATAAGCGCCCCCATATTCTCTTTTCAGTAAACTCACAAAATGGTCATTCCGTGGATCTATTTGAGGGTTTGAGGGTAAAGGTTGATTCCAAAAACTTTTGTCAGAAAAGAATCTTCGCACATTTTCGGGTTTTTGAGCATTGCTTCCTGTTGTACTTTGAGCCGATAAACCGAAGCAAAAACACAGGAATGGAATTGTCAGAAAAATGAATTTTGAATGTTTCATAATGTTTCAATATTATTTTGTAGTACTCTTTTTAGTAACGATAAAAACAAACATCATCAATCAAAGCATAATCATCAGCTCCACCAGTGGCAGAAAATCCGATGGTACATTGCCCGTTTATCACCATAATATCAGAGATGTTAAGTTGAATAAATATTTTGCTATAATCAGCCCATTCGTTCATTGTTTTGGATAAAGGCAGATTACAAATAATCCCTTCGCCCCCAAAGTCTTTTGTTTCGGCATAAATTTTACCCCCTTCTCCAAAACGCTTTACACGCACGTGCAAACCATATCTTCCATTCGGTATATTTGTAAGGGTTTGAGAGAAGTAAACTTTGAAATCAGCTTGTTTTCCCAACTTTACGCAGTTTTCTGTTTTGGGTTTATTATCGGAAGAATTTCTATTTCCACTCCTGATAATGTGTCCGGGCGAAGTAATAGAAAATGCATTCAAATCTCCAGATACATTCCATTCAGTCGGGATGTTATTAGCTAAATTTTCAAATTGAGGATTCAATGAAATATTCACCCCAATTTTGAAATCGGGTAAATTCTGCTTTTTCAAATCATCAACGGAAGACGTTGCTACTCCTAAAGCACCTGCTTTTTTACCGATAAATTCGATAGCTCCCAAAGTCATTGCTCCAACCCTTTTATAACCATACTTATCGGTAGTTAAACCTTTTATTGCTTGACCTTTGTCTGCAAATTTGCAATCTTTTCCCAGTTTATATCCATTGACATCCCCACCCGGTATGGGATTTACCCAACCAGCATCTCCCTCAAAACTATTTACATGTTTCCCTTTTTTAGGGATTCCATTTACCCAGAGGTTATTTTCAAATATAAATCCACTTTCAACTTCGCAATTTGTGGAGCTTTTGAGAATATTATTTTTACATTCATTTCCACGGGTTGGGAAATCTAGTTCGGTGGAGAATCTAATTCCATCCCCTTTATTTTCGTAAGTATCAATAGTGTTGTTGAATATCTTTACATTTTCGTAGATATTTTTCCTATCAGTATTGTTTTTATCTTTCCAATGCTCAATACCATGTCCTACTCTGGAAAGTACGTTGTTGTAAATATAGATATTCTCAACATGAGAAATTGCAGGATAATTACTCCATCCTCCAAAATACTCCGACCCCATTTCAATGCCTGAAATCAACCGGTCCAATCCTGCTCGACGCATACGTTTATTATCAGTTGTGTAAATATAATTGTTCCGAATAATTGCATTTCGCGTACCATCCATGTAAATTCCTACACTAAATACATCATGTATCACATTATTTTCAACTATCACACCATCCGAAAACATTGGATCTATACCCTCTCCCCAACTGTTATAAACATGATTACCCCGAAATACATTATTCATGGCATGAGAACTTACTATCGAAGGTGCAACTGGTGGTTTACTGCTCGTATTCATTACTTGTGGCCAACCTCCACTTTTGTCGTTACAGTTTTCCCATGACATACAAATATTATACAACTCATTGTTTTCAATCAAACATTCATCAGCACCAACACTGAGCCCTACATATAAAAAATCATGAATTATACTGTTTCGAACTGTTACATTATTGCACAATTCAAGTCGAATACCAGTTGTGCCATTAACAATTTCAAAACCTTCAAAAACTATATATTGAGCACCATGCCCAATGCGAACCGCTTGTGCTCCTCGACCATTCTTCTTCAATAAAGAACAATCAAGAATAGGCAATTCTTTTTTGTATGGCTTAATAATAATTGGTTTTTCAGCAGTTCCCTTGCTGTTAATCAGTATGGTTTGTTGCAATTCATATTTACCTCCACGAACCAAAATAAGGTCGCCTGGCTTCACTAGGTCAGCCGCTTTTGCAATGGTAGCAAATGGAGTCTGAAGTTTAACACCTCCATTATTATCGCTTCCGTTTGGTGCAACATAGTACGTTATGCTTGCCTTTGTATTTTGAGCCGGCAAGATGAGAACATTGGAAAATAGAATACCAACCAAGAATAGAGTTCCAAGGAAACAATGGTTGATAGCACTAAAATTGTGTAATTTCATATTATTTTTATTGATTTTTTCGTTAGGATGCTGTTCAATTAATCACCACATTTGTACCAAATAATTCCGTTTATTAGTTTTCGACAGCTTCAATGTTAAGGTGCATTATAGCTATTTCGCCAAAACGAAGTACAGCAAGTCATTTAGATAGTTTTTCAGGCAAAAGGTTTAATGCGAATTGCAAATTAGCTTGTTAATTAAACAATGCTGCACTTCCCAAAATACCTGAATGTTCGTCAAGTTCAGAAAGGGCAATTTTCACTTTGTAACTTTTGTAAGGAGGAAGAAAATTGATTTGGGTCAATTTATCCAAATAAGGTTTCATTCCTTTAGAAACGCCGCCACCAATAATAATCATGTCGGGTGCAAAAAGATTGATATAGTTGTCGATGCCGGTTTTTAGATAACCCAAAAAATCGGCAACAATTTGTTTTGCATCTTGATTTCCTTCTTGTTCCGCCTTAAAAATAGTTTGAACATTCAATTCCAGATTCGGGTACTTTTGTTCCCAGCTCAAGCGTTTTGCCGAATCAACAATCCCAGTTGCAGAAACCAATGCTTCCAAACAACCTTCTTTGCCACAATAACATTTGAAATCCGTGCGACCTACGGTGATATGTCCACCCATATGCGCATAGGGCAAACTAGTTTCAAATTTTCCATTGGCAATGAAACCTAAACCGAGCCCGGTGCCCAATGTGAGCACCAACACACGGTTTTGACCTTTACCAATGCCATAAAGCGCCTCGCCAAGGGCTACCACCCGTGCATCGTTATCGGCGCGACAAGGCAATGAACTGTATTTTTGAATATATTCTGAAAGTGGATAATCTTCCATAAAATCAAGAAAGCCATAAGTAGAATCGACCATCCCGTCGTCAAAAACAAAACCGGTAACGCCAAATCCTACCCCCAAAATGGTTGATTGTTCCCTTTTTGCAACAGTTTTTAGTTGGTCAATACCTGAATTAATTATTTCCAGAAACTTATCCGAATCTTTAGTTTCGGTTGGCGATATAAGCATTTCCAATACTTCTCCTTTTTCCAAATCTACCAATCCAAGCTTGGTGCGTGTACCACCAATATCAATTCCAATTGCTAATCTTTTCATTTCAATGTGATTTATTCAAGTGTCGTTATTTTTTCATGCTTTTCAAACAGGTCTTTCGAACCACCTTCATTGTTTCTTTTTGCTTCATCTCAACAAATTTCCGAGCTTTTATAGCTTTTGCTTTTGCCCATGCAGGATTTTTAGCCATGAAAAGCACAGCTGGTACATATTTTTTTATATCCTCAGCTTTATCAAAATCAAACAACCAATCTTGTAGCCCAATGGTAT
>JBBSDM010000097.1:0-5223 GCA_038249445.1 Bacteroidales bacterium | reverse complement strand
TTGTCTATAGTGTATTGTCTGTTTGTCGTAATTTGGCTGCTAACTCTCTTATACCCGCTACTAAGTTTCGCCTAGCCACCCAAATGGGATCGCTTGGCGAAGGTTTATAGCTCTTAGTAATATATTTATTTTCATCTATAAGGTATCAAAGTGCGAGATTATATTTTGAATGCTTTTCGTGCTCACATGCGTATATATTTCAGTGGTTTTGCTGCTTGCGTGTCCCAATATTTCTTGAATATAACGCAAATCAGTGCCCGCTTCCAACAGGTGGGTGGCATAGCTATGTCGCAGCCAGTGAAGCGTAACTGGTTTTTTGATCCCTGCTTTTTGTAATGCCTGTTTCAACACTAAGTGTAAACTTCGCGCATCATAGGGCATGCCCGCATGTTGGCCTTCAAATAAATATCGTTTGGGTTTAAATTGGAAATTTTGCTACCCTTAACCACTTCTTTTCGTGAGAGTGTGATCATTGAAAGTTATCTCACGACCATCATTTAGTATTCTTATAAAAATGACTGAATGTCAAAGCTTGCGATAGTCAAATCATTGTGGAATGAATTGTTAGGCATCGCGAAAAATAATGGTCACTGATAAACGAAATAAAGTGGTCAACCACCATGGAATCTCCAGTAGCGGCAATGTTATCTTAGATAACGCATACATACTTTTGTGTATATATTAATTTATACTTTTTAGTATAGATTAAAAAACAATGCGTACATTTGTCCCGTAGGTTTATTTTAATCACCCCAAAATCTATTAATAAACTTAAAACTTTTAAACAATGAAAATAACAGCACAGGACGAGTATGGTTTGAGAATATTGGTACGAATTGCAAAGTGTAAGGATAAGACTGGCTTAAGCATTCCTCAGCTTAGCGAAGCGGAAGGACTATCACAACCCTATGTTTCCAAATTAACCCGGATACTTCGTATGGAGGGCTTGATTAATAGTACCAAAGGACATGTTGGAGGATATGTACTTGCCAGGCCTGCTTCCGATATTACGGTGAACGATGTTTTGAAAGCTTTAGGTGGACGTTTGTTTGATGAAGAATTTTGTGCCAATCATGTGGGAGTTCTAAAACTATGCACTAATTCTGTTGATTGTTCTATTCGTTCACTTTGGTCAATGGTGCAATCTACTATTGACAAGGTACTGGATAAGATAACATTGGCAGATTTATCGAACAATGAAAAGGAAACTGCATCTACTTTGCAAGGTTTCCTTGAAGAAAATACCAATTTAAAATAGAGAATAAAAACCAATTATTAATAACTATTAACTAAACAAAATGATAACAGTTTCAGAAAATGCAAAACAACATGCATTGAGTTTAATAACAAACGAAAATAGCCCCGAAGGAACCTTTATTCGCGTAGGTGTTGATGGCGGTGGTTGTTCAGGCCTTACCTACAAACTCGTGTTCGATAATGTTATTACAGAAAACGATCAGGTTTTTGAAGACAAAGGAATAAAGATTGCCGTTGACAAAAAAAGCTTTTTGTATTTAATAGGTACAGAGCTGGATTATGTGGGAGGCTTAAACGGAAAAGGCTTTGTATTTGTCAATCCGAACGCAAGTAGAACTTGTGGTTGTGGAGAATCATTTGGCGTGTAAAATAGTTCGAAGGTTAAAAGAGTTTACTTGTTTTTACAAAACTTTAAAATTTTCTAACAATATAACATCATAGTAAAAAAATGGCGATTAAAATTACAGAGGAATGCATTAATTGTGGCGCTTGCGAACCGGAATGTCCTAATAATGCTATCTACGAAGGTGGCGCTGAATGGCGTTTTTCTGACGGAACATCTATAAAAGGAATGTTTACCTCAAAAAGCGGATTGACGGCTGATGCAGACGAATTGGAAGCACCTGTGTCAGACGCAGTTTATTATATAGTATCCGATAAATGTACAGAGTGTGTTGGTTTTCATGATGAGCCACAATGTGCCGCTGTTTGCCCTGTAGACTGTTGTGTGGATGATGAAAACTGGCGTGAGAGCAAAGAAGAATTATTAGCAAAAAAAGACACATTACATTTAATAATTCAGGATTGACCAATGAACATTATGCCCCCCGATAGCTATCGGGATTAATATTATTAAGACTTAAAAAGCATGAACGAAATTTTAGAAGACAAAATCAGCACGGAATACAAGTATGGTTTTGTCACCGATATAGAAGCAGACAATGCACCGAAAGGTTTAAATGAAGATATCATTCGTTTTATTTCTGCAAAAAAAAACGAACCCGAATGGATGTTAAACTATCGCTTAAAGGCTTTCCGCCATTGGTTAACAATGGAAGAGCCACACTGGGCTCACGTTTCTTACCAAAAACCAAACTTTCAGGATATAATTTATTACTCTGCTCCAAAGCCAAAAGTTACATTGAATAGTTTAGATGAAGTGGACCCTGAATTATTAAAAACATTTCAGAAGCTCGGTATTTCTATCTTAGAACAAGAACGGCTTGCAGGCGTGGAAAGCAGAATAGCGTTGGATATTATTGTGGACAGTGTTTCGGTAAAAACAACTTTTAAAGAAACATTAGCTGAAAAGGGAATTATTTTTTGCTCGTTTGGCGAAGCTATTCAAGAGCATCCTGAACTTGTAAAAAAATACATGAGTTCGGTTGTTCCACATACCGATAATTTTTATGCGGCACTGAACTCCGCTGTTTTCACAGATGGCTCTTTTTGCTATATACCAAAAGGCGTTCGTTGTCCGATGGAACTTTCAACTTATTTCAGAATCAATTCGGCTGGTACAGGTCAGTTTGAACGCACCTTAATCATTGCTGATGAAGGTTCGTATGTGAGTTACCTCGAAGGCTGCACTGCGCCAATGCGTGATGAAAATCAATTGCACGCAGCCGTTGTAGAACTTGTTGCGCATAAAAATGCACAAATAAAATACAGCACCGTGCAAAACTGGTATCCGGGCGATAAAGAGGGTAAAGGCGGCATTTTCAATTTTGTTACAAAACGTGGTATTTGTTTCGGAGATAAATCAAAAATCTCCTGGACACAGGTGGAAACAGGTTCTGCAATTACCTGGAAATATCCATCCGTAATTTTAAAAGGCGATAATTCGGTTGGTGAATTTTATTCAGTAGCGCTTACAAATAACTATCAGCAAGCCGATACAGGAACTAAAATGATACACCTCGGAAAAAATACTAAAAGCACTATTATATCAAAAGGTATTTCGGCAGGCTTTAGCAACAATAGTTACAGAGGTTTGGTACGAATTGCAAAAGGCGCAGCCAATGCACGTAATTTTTCACAATGCGATAGTTTATTGATGAGTGATAAATGTGGGGCACATACATTTCCATACATCGAAATCAAAGATCAATCAGCGATTGTAGAGCATGAAGCAACCACTTCAAAAATTGGTGAAGACCAATTGTTTTATTGCAAACAACGTGGTATTGATAATGAAAAAGCAATTGGTTTGATTGTAAACGGCTATTGCAAAGAGGTGCTAAGTCAATTGCCAATGGAATTTGCTGTGGAAGCACAAAAGTTGTTGGCGGTTTCATTGGAAGGCTCAGTAGGATAGTCTTCGATACAAAATTTATGAAAAATAAATTTCACTCAGACTGGCGATAAAAATTAACGTAAAAATAAATAGTAAAATGTTATCAATTAAAAATTTACATGCATCAATTGAAGGGAAAGAAATTCTGAAAGGAATCAATTTAGATATAAAAGCGGGCGAAGTACACGCTATTATGGGACCCAATGGTTCGGGAAAAAGCACACTGGCAGCAGTACTTGCTGGGCGTGCTGAGTACGAAGTTACTGTAGGTGAAATAATCTATAACGGTAAAGATCTGTTAAAACTATCTGCTGAAGACAGAGCCAGAGAAGGTGTGTTTCTTGCGTTTCAGTATCCGGTTGAAATTCCGGGAGTAAGCAATGTTAATTTTTTGAAAACCGCTATTAACGAAATTCGTGCTTACAAAGGTTTGGAACCAATGGCAGCAAAAGATTTTTTAATGATGCTCAAAGAAAAGCAAAAGTTAGTTGAGATAGACAGAACTCTTGTCAGTCGCTCTATAAACGAAGGCTTTAGCGGTGGTGAAAAAAAACGGAATGAAATATTTCAAATGGCAATGCTTGATCCTAAACTTGCGATACTTGATGAAACCGATAGTGGGCTTGATATTGATGCCTTGCGCATTGTTGCCAACGGAGTAAATAAATTAAAATCGAAAGATAACGCAACCATTATTATCACACACTATCAACGGTTGTTGGATTATATTATACCTGATTTTGTCCACGTATTATACAACGGGAAAATTGTAAAGTCAGGATCAAAAGAATTGGCTTTAGAGTTAGAAGAAAAAGGATATGATTTTATTAAAGAAGAAGTAGAAGTTTAATTTATTATAACGCCATTGCGAACGAAACGCAATGATTGAAGCAATCCCCATGTCTGTGGAGAATAAGATTGCGGAGTTTATCCTGAACCAGCCGAAGGGGTTGTAAAAACCCCTCGCAATAACGAAAGAACAAAATGGAAACAGCTACTAAAACAAGTACGATAAAAGATAAATTGATTTTTGAATTTGAGACATCAAAATTATTTTTATTTGGCAATACACAACTTCGTGATAAAGCTATGGACAGCTTTTACAAACAAGGTATTCCAACTCGAAAGCACGAAGAATATAAATATACACATGTAGATTTGATGTTGAAAGAAGAATTTTATTTCTCAGCAAATAAAAACTGTAACGATGAGCAAATTGAAGAGCTGAAATTTTTAAAAGATGCTTATGTTGTAATTATTGAGAACGGTATTTTTGTTCGAGGATCTTCAAACTTACACAACCTCCCAAACGGTTTAACAATATGCAGTTTAGTAGATGCAGTAAAAAGTAATTCACCTGTTTTTGAAAAACATTATGCACAATATACTGATGTATATGCCGACCCATTCATTGCCTTAAATACTGCAATGACTAAAGATGGCGTGTTTATTCATATTGCAAAAAATGCGATAATTGGAAACCCCATACACATCATTCACATTTCAACAGCCTTACAAAATACAATTATTCATCCACGTAATTTAATTATTGTTGATGAAAATGCGCAAGCAAAAATTATTGAATCGTTTGAAACACTTGATTCTACCGCAAAAATATTCAATAACGCATTAACAGAAATTGTAATCAATGAACGTGCTGTTGTTGATCA
>JBBSDM010000096.1:0-5311 GCA_038249445.1 Bacteroidales bacterium | reverse complement strand
TCCGATCGGATGTGGATTTTTACTGAAGCAACTTGTACCCGCAGTTTTGACAACGGATGGGATGGTCGCAAAATACTGGGTTCATCACTGGCACCACAAATTTACGCCATAGAACCGGATGGCGATTATCAAGTGAACTCGGTGAGTGATATGCACAACACCGACCTGGCTTTTCAGGCAGGTGATGAAGTGGAATATACGCTAAAATTTACCCATGAGAATATCCAGCAACGATATGCCGGGGTGTATTTGGTGGATTTAGCAGAAAACAAAACAGTAGACGTGACGCAAAGCGGAAGTACCTATACCTTTGCAACGGCACAAGCCGATGTGCCGTCGAAACGATTTAAGGTACTAACTCGTTCGTACGAAAAAGGAGCACCCGATAAAGAAGCGCAAGTAAAAATATTTGCTGCACCTGGCAGAGTTTTTGTACACAATCAAAGTAACTTCAATGGCGAATGCACACTGTACGACATTGCAGGCAGGGCGATAAAGAAAGCGCCATATGCTGCTAATGCAGTGACGGAAGTACTCAACAATTTAACTCCTGGGGCATATGTGGTAAATACCATTACCAACGGAGAAGTGGTAAGCAAACGTGTAATTGTTCAATAACCACACCGATGAAAAACAAAAAAAGAAATACCGTTATCTGGATACTTACATGGGCAGTGCTGTTCTTGGTGGTAGCTTATTCGCCAATAGGAAGACCCGATTTGTATGTTGGCACCGCTTATTACATTAGCAGCCCGGGAGTAAACCTCAGAGGAGGTATAGCCAATGCACCAAAAGGAACGGCTTATGCAACAAGCGATGAAGGCGAAAGCGAACTAACTGACTACGCTCCCACCACTTCCGAAAATGTGGATTATAACGGAAACGTAGCGGAATACAGTCCGCAAAACACCAACGGTGGAGGCGAGAATTATAGCAAAACCACTGGTGCAAATCAGACCTCAACTCAATACGGAGGCATTATTGGTTCCGGTAGATCGTTAGGAGCAAATGCACAAGGCACAGCCACGCAGAGCAATGATGTAAGCTCGCTGAGCAGCGACTTAACCCTAACCAGCAGTGCCGGCGTCGACCGACAAGCTGCCCCGCCAAACAAACCAAATGGAGGAAGAGACCCGGGTGGAAAGAATCCTAAAAATCCAATACCTGTAGGAGATGGTGGCTACATATTGCTTATAATGGCAAGCGGATACATTCTCTACAAAAGATTTTTTACAAAATTAACAGCTTAAAAAGTCATTAATTTTCTATTAACAACGTCCATTCATCAGCACTGATGAATGGACGTTGCTTTTTAATATGGGTATTTAGGACTAACTTCAACAAAAATAAAACACCTACAGTCGAATTGAAACTAATCCTACTTTTATAAATTTAATCCTATAATTTTGAATCCAAGGGGCTCATATATTTATTGAAAATAGAAATATAATCAAAGGGGCGATCCCAAAAGGGGTCGGAAAACAACAAAACCATCTGAACTCTATAAACATAGAATGCCGATGGCATTAGAATTTTGTATTTTGGTAAAGTAAAACTAATGTGTCAATAAAACTAAATAATGATAGATTTTAGAACAATCGGTTGAAAACAGATTTTCGATTGCCGCAATTAAAACACAATTAAATGCACTTCAGGTGAGCATAATTTGCGAGTCCATTTTAGCAGAACAGGGATGATTGAATAATTCAATCATCCCTGTTCTTAATTTATTGGACAAGGGCTCTACCAGTTAAAATAAACTACTATACGAATATCAACTATAGAGTAGTTGTCTACAATTTTTAGTATTAAAATATGAGCTTTTAAAATCAATGTAGCAATTAATCGAACGTGGTAAAGATTTCATATTACATCTAAAATGAACATTTCGCCTCATACAAAAACATAATCTTAAGCTGAAACTACAAAATAAAAATCTTTTCGTAAATAATTTCTATCTATTCAACCCAGTAGAATACATACGGAAATTATAAACATCATGATTAATTGGAACCCTTATTCATCTTTATATTCGAGATTAAGTATTGATTTACAATTAATTAATGCAGGCTTTATTATTTGCAAATTTTTTTATGTATAAATAAGTTTCATAGTTGTATATTAAAGTGCAGTAATCCCTCTAGGTCTTTAAATTTAAAACGGTTATAATTTCATTTCAAGAGCGATTTTCGATAAGTATCAAGAGCGATTATCAATAAAAAAAACTAAATTTGGTATTAATGCATTATCAATTAATACATTTCGAAATCAATATAGCTTATAACTTGTATTAATTGCTACACGTGTAATAAGGTCATTCGCATTATTTCGTATAAGAATTTTTGATTAGCCATGCTTTATATCAGTCCAATTTATTGTTGATAGAAAACAGATTTTTAATTATCGTCCCATTTATGAAGTGGACATTAATAATTTCTTAAACAGGGCTTGGCCAAATTCTTATGACTATTTTGACTAAAGCCAATATATCTTTCATTCTCTTAACTTGTAATTGATAGTTCAAATACAACATTAACTTATCCCAACTCTTTATTTGCTTTTCCAAAGACATTCACCCTATAATCATTATAATATGAGGAACAATTACACTTCAGACACCCTAAAATCGGCAATATCAAGAGATTTAACTCGTTTGCTGATGAATATATTTTGTTGTAAATCAGAGAGCAATTATATTCGATTGCATACTGCACTAACATCGAAAGCACTGATTACTATATTTGTAATCAGCCTACTCCCGTTGTTGGGTTATGGTGCTACATTTACAGCAGTAAAAAGTGGTAATTGGAATAACGCTGCCACATGGGGAGGAACAAGTATACCTGGAGCCATGGACGATGTCAACAATGTTCAAGGAAAGACTATCAGCTTAACAGCTAATGCATCCTGCAATAATTTAACACTAGGTAGTCGGGGAGGAGAAGTGATAGCATTAGGCTCCAATAATATTTTTATAAATGGAAATTTCGCCTTCGGCTGTACACCCGGGAAATTCACAACAACAGGAGGTTATGTGGTGTTAAATGGAACTACTCAAACAATAACCTTGTGCACAGGTGGTGGCAATAGTATTCCTAATCTACAACTAGCAAACAGCACCAATGTTTCCATGGGGTCACAAACCAATTTGACAGTTACCAATTTCGATTGCCAGACAGGAAGTTCAACATTTACAAATAACAATTTAGCCGGCTGGCAATCCGGTACTTTTACAGTTCTTGGCACATGTACAGCACCTAACTGTACATTTATAGCAGGGACGAATATAAATGGAACTTCGATAGATTTTAGTTCGAGCACTAGCAATCCTATTCAGGTGGGTAGTGTTGTGAATAATCAATTAAGTGCTATAATTAATTTTGGATCAAAAAATGTCAATACAACAATCCCTTTTTCTGGGACATACACAAAAAATATAATTGCTACTGGAACAGTAATGACTTTTTGTCCTTACAACTCTAACACGTCAGTCGGCATAACCCATACACCGATTATTGAGATGCCAAATAATACTCAGACAGTATCATCATCATTCAAATCTGGCCAATACTTTGTAATGAATGTAATTAAGGGGTTAGCATATCAGATTTACACAACCAGTGGGTCGAACGTACCATTAAAAATGACGGTTTATGAAGAGGGCAATCCTAGTGGGTCTGTTTTAGCTTCTTCTTTTAGCAACACAGGAAATCCGGGAAGTACAAATGCAAATAATGTCTACCTGTCTTTCACTTCGCCATTATCCGGTCAGATAAGAGTTATGATAAGTCTCCAGTCAAACTGCTCATCACAAACGTCTGCTGCATTGACAATAAGAACAAATGTAAGCGAAGGCAACAATGCGCAGGATGACAAAAATGCGGCAGGCATCGACTCGTGGATAGGTCAGGTGTATGATGGGATATCGTTTAATAATTATATTGGGAATTATAATGTTGCAGGGTTAAATGGAAAACCCGATACTTTTCAAGAATCATTTGGAACTGGAGCAACATGGCCTAATAATAATTCTGATGATACAAAAGGCTTTAATGTTAACTCCGACAATGAGGTTAGAGCTCAAATAAAAATAATAACATATTCTGTAAACTATAGAATGAATTCTACAAAAAGAGGTTTTTACACTGCCACCGTTGCCAGTGATGATGGGTCAAAGCTGTCTGTAGATGGGAAAAGTGTCTTTGACCGATGGAATCCTCATAGTCCGGCAGTAGATAACAATATCCTTTTCTCATTATCGGGAAGCAGTCTGTTATCGTTGGACTATTATGAACAAAACGGACAAAATATTATAGGCTTTTATAACTTTAATCTATTGTTTTCGAACATACTAAACGCAAATCAAAATCAGACAGTGTGTAAAGGAACCTCTGGGCAAGAAATTAGGGGGGATGTTTTCCCATCATTGCCTTCTGGATTTATAAATCCTGAGTATCAATGGTATTATAGCACCGCAGTAGCACCAACTACAAGAATACCTATTTCGGAAGCTACTAGCGCTACCTACACACCAAGTTCTACCAGCACGCCATTTAACGTCTCAGGGACATATTATTTATACAGGGTTACATCACTTACAAGTACGAATTATGGAGTTAACTCATCCACCTATACAAATGAGTCGAATGTAGCAACTATCAGAGTGAGATCATGTCCAAATTACTGGATTGGAACAAATGGTTCTAGCTGGCAAAATGCTACAAACTGGTCAGACGACATTCCAGCGGATGGTGATAACATTGCGTTTGCTGCAACAGATAATGTAGGCAACAACAACAAAGACGCTATCACTGATTTAGTATTGGACAATTACTACACAGTTGGCGATTTAACCAATAATTCAGGTAAAAAATTGGTTATCCCTACTGGGACAGGTCTTAGTGTGAACGGTTCTATCAATACGAACGATGTAGTTGGAGACAAAATATATATTAAATCGAAAGCTGAAAAAATGAACGGAACGCTTATCTTTCATAACCCGGATCCATCAACTGTGAAAGCCACCGTAGAAATGTATTCCAAATCGTCAATTGTTGCAGGAGCAGCCAATGAGAATGATCGGTACTTCTGGCAATATTTTGGTGTGCCGGTAACATCCGTCATTGCAGAACCAACCTTGTACGGAGCCTATGTAAGGCGAGCTTACGAGCCAGGGACTGATGGTGACCCCTACTATTGGACAGAGCTAACAAATAGCAATCCATTAGAAGCATTTATAGGTCATGAGATTTGCCAAACAAACCCTACGGTCTATACTTTTAAAGGCACATTAGTAAACACCGATTTCGAT
>JBBSDM010000095.1:0-5435 GCA_038249445.1 Bacteroidales bacterium | reverse complement strand
GTTGGTAAAAGTGGAGTATTTTGTCAACGAATCGTTTTCATATTTTGGTGCGTGTTGTGCCAAAGTGGGCAATGATCCGTTGGAAATAATGCCACGCCCCCGCACCTCAATATTTGTCGCTTTATCCGGAATTAGGAAGGTGCCCTCCACAACAGCTCCTCCTGCGATATAAACGCTTTCGTTAGAGTCTATTCTTTTATGCATTCCGACTTTATGTACTCCAGGACCATAATAATAGGTAGCCTTTGTGTTAGGTACATCTGGCGCATCAGCAAGAATAAAAAGGGGATTCAACCGATCGTTTATCTCAACCGATACTTTCTTGGGAGACGTGAGTGTAAATGTGAATACATCGCCGTTTTTTGTGGCTACAATATTATAATTTAACGGGCGGACGGTAATTGAGTGTGCTTTAAACTTCGTTGTTATTCTAACATCGATTGAAGTACCAGCGAATGAAAAATTGGTGAAGGATGCAGCTTTCTGAGGCCTGCGTTCGGTTCCTGTAGAATTTGAAGCGTAATTATCCGTTTTGTAAACGAAACAGGTTGTGTATTCTTTATCATTACTCTTTTTAACCTCAACGGTGTAATCATCAGATTGTTTGAGGTGCATTACATTACTCAAATCGCCGGGACTTGGAGGTACTACAAGCGTTTGAGCTTGTAATTGCAAAAAAAATGATGACAGGAATATCAAGACAGTGATATGTCCTACACGTTTGTTTACTAAAATCGTTGCATGCTTTTTCATTATATTTATATTTAATTTTAAACTTTTGATAAATATCATATCACTATGTACCTGTTTTCTCAATTTTTTCCAAAGATAACAAATTATATTGGCATATTTAAATTACAAAAGGATGGCCTTATCCTGTTATTTTCTTTGGCAACCCTTTAACAAGCACCGGTTTATGTTCGTTGGATTTGGGCATAAAATATTATCAGGAGTCAGTCCACATTCCTCTATCATTTTTAAACAATATTCCAAACTACCCAGTTCGTTTCCGGTATTGTTTGTTCCAAAACTAAACTTGACCCCCGCTTTTTTAGCCATTTTTATCATTTCTGCGTTTGGAGTTTTATACCTTGCATTGATTTCAAGTGCAATGTTATTGGCCGCTAATACTTTTATTACACGCTCCATTCGTTCTTTTGTCCAGAATTGTTCGTATTCGGGCATTAAACTTGCGGGAAGAACTGTTGGATTTACATAAATGTCCACAGGCTCCTGTGCCATAATGGCTTCAATTTTTCCAACCATTTGTTCCATGAATTGTTGTTTATCGTCAACCCAAACTTCATCGGGAAGCCAAATTCTATTTCGGCGACCTTTGTAATCAGTAAAAGTCATTGCATCGGTAAAAACATAGTCGAATTTAGCGATAGCTTTAGGCGAAAACAGCGTTATCCACTCACGACCTTCTTCCTGCATTCCACGGAAAATAGGTTGACCTTTTACTGTATCCATATAAGCAGCCAATGAAGCATCGTTGGTTACCGGAAAACGAAGACCGCAGTTTGGAGCAACACCATAGTTGATGCCCAGCTTAAGCGAGTTTTCCTTTACCTGATCTAGTGTCAAACCTCCTTTTAAATGAACATGATAATCTACAAGCGGGAAACCTTTATCCATGAGTTTGGTAACGGTGACATCCCAGGCTTCGTCCACTTTTAGGGGAAGTTTTTTATCATCTGGCAAACGTCGTACTTTGATCGATTTATACCAGACTGTACTTTTCTCGTCATGAGCTTGCAGAGCAAATAAGCCTTTGTCTATAACTCTTCCTTTATGAGCTTCGCTCCTCCAGGGATTTTCATGTTGTATGTAATCAACTAGTTTTAAGTCATTTGCAAATACTTCAACATGGTTTTATATAACTTTTACCCGCATGGTAAACCATTCATTGTCGTTTGCTACAGGATAATAAACATTTCGAATTGCATAGAGACTTCCAGTTTTTTTTGTTTCGCGAAAATTGCCAACACCTGCATAGGTGTTATTTACCTGCACTTCATAGCCTTTTACCAACCATCCTTTTTCATAGATGGTACTATGAAAGAAAATGCCGGAGTTAGCATTTGGTGGGGTTTTGATTTCTGCAATCAACTCAAAATTTTTGTAAGGCTCACCAGCCGTGTAAAAAAGATGTCCTCTCGCTCCGGAACAAACAAGGAGTCCATTTTCAACCTTAAAACTCGATGGATTTTCGTTGGCTTTCCAACCCCAAAGATCTTTGCCATTAAATAGCTGTAGCCATTCGCTTTGTTGTGCATTGATGGATGAAAAAGTTGCAATAAACATTGCAATTCCAAGAAAGATGTATTTCATAAGTCTGTGATTTTTCGATTTTATCAAAGTTTAACAAGTTATTTAATCCTTACGCTGTATAATGATGTTTGCGTTGTTGCAGACAGCGTGTTTCCTCCTTTACCTCCAAAGGTAATGGTAATTGGACGTTCCGGAAAGTTTGTCCAGTTGATTTCTTTGCCATTTTTATCATAAACAAAAGCCTGACCGTCAGCAATGTAAAGGTTTCCATCTTTATCAGCAGCTGTACTATAACCACCTCTTGGTTGAATTTCTTTCAAATTTGAAAGTTTACCGTTTACTCCAACATTTACTTGTACTGTTCTCTCTTGAATTTCATCTGAAACAAAAAATGGATTTTCTGTCATATTGATAAGAGACTGACCAAAAATACATTAGCCAGATTAATAAGATTTTTTGATTTTTCATGAAAGTGATTTTTATTTAATATGATTATCCGCATAATGTACAATGAATTTAAATAAAATGGGCTTTGCCCAAACCCACTTACTTTTTTTCATGATAAAAAAAAGTAAGCCAAAAAAATCAATCCGTCAGCTGACGGACGCTTCACTCGAAAAACTTACGCTTTTCTCACTTGTTTTTCGGTTCACCGGACAAGGTCGGTCGTATAAGGACAGTTATACAACTATTAATACACTTTGCGGAGAATCACAAAAAGGTTAAAAACTAAGACTGCATATTATGCGGATAATCATATTATTATTATTATTATTATTATTGGGTTTACAACTTATAACTATTTTTATTCTGGATTTGGAAGATTTTTAAGAATAATAGTATCTCTTGATACAACTTTATTTTTATACCAACCTTCTGCATAAAGCACATTGTATTTAACATCGGCTTCATTCCATTGGAAGCGTGTGTTGCCTAGTGGTCCTGCATTTTTAATCCGGGTGCCAAGCGTAGCTTTTTTGTATCCGTTGTATAATTTTACGGAATCACAGTTGCTGTAAACCCAAACATCTTTTTTCTCTGGTTTGCTCCAACGATCAAGCCAAGAATGTGAAACTATATACACCATTGGATAATCTTCAGCACTTCTGTACATACTTTGGTAGAAAAAATAGGCATCTTTTTTTGTTTTATGGTCGTGCATAATAAGTCCCTTTTGGTTCATAAATGGTATTGCGTTCATTCTTCGATCTACACGTGGTGATGCAAAATCGAAAGCAACCCAAACACAATGCCCTGGAAATTCATCTGCATGTGCTTCACCATAAGCCGTTTTATACTCAAGTAGAAAAGTTCCATATTCTTGCGACCAAAGATTAGATTTTTGAGAAGAAATAGAGGGTTTACTTAAGTCGAACTTATTATCACTGTGATTTGTGTAATGCATATCTGCACCATACTCTCCAATTATACTAGTAGGTTTGTATTCATTTATACTACCGCCATACCAACCCGACCAGTCTTGAGGCGAATATACATCAACAATTTTTTGATCTGATTCAAATTTAAAGTTACAACCTGTAATAGGACGAGTTTGATCTACCTGTTTTGCAGTTTTTACCAACTGGCTAAAAACATTGTTTATTTCAGCTTCGCTTCCTCCAGAACGGTCGGACTCATTTCCAATTCCCCAGACAATAACCGCAGGGTTGTTGTAGTTTTGTTCAATCATTTCCGTCATTTGCTGCTTGCAATTTGTTGAAAAATCAGGGTCGCTTGAGGTGCTTCCAGTTAAAGGTATTTCAAGCCATAGCATTAAGCCAAGTTGGCTACAGGCTTTACCAAACTCCGGATCGCATGGATAATGAGCATGGCGCACAAAGTTGAAACCAGCATCTTTAATTAGTTTAGCATCAGCCCAATGTTGTTCGTTCGAAAGAGCATAACCCCGCCCTTCCATGTCTTGATGTCTATTGACACCGCGTATTAGGAATTTATTGTCGTTCATACTAAAAGCTTGTTTGTTAGATAGCGTATAGTAACGAAATCCAAAGATACTTTCAAATTCGTCTACCACTTTTCCATCATAGCTTACAGTGGAAGTCACGTTGTAAAGATTGGGGTTTTTAGGATCCCAAAGTTGCACAATTCCCAAGTTACTTTCAACTTGATTGAAAGAAATTTGTTGACCTGCAGGTATAGTTTTTTTTGATTTTAGTGTGGATACTTTGTTTTTCGATGGGTCAAAGATGTTGGTCACTAATTCTACTTCTTGTGTTTTTTTGGAATAATTTTTTACTCTTGTTTCAATACTTAGCGAGGCAGGCGCTTGTCCACCCACTACTGCGGTATTAAATACTTTTTCAATTTTAACAGGATCAGTAATTGAAATCCACACATCGCGGTATATTCCACCATAAATGGCATAGTCAAAGCTAAAAGGAAAGGCTTTTGTTTCGTCCTTCATCCAAGGTGCAATTTTTGGATTGTTCGAGTTGTCTGCCCTCACAGCCAATGTGTTAACTTTTCCAAAATTGATATAATTGGTAATATCAAACGAAAAGGCTGTATATCCTCCTTGGTGCATACCTACTTCTTTGCCATTAACCCAAACTTTGGCTTCGAGTGACACGGCTTCAAATTCTATAAATACTCGTTTCCCTTTTTGTTTTTCATCAATAGAAAAAGTGGTTCTATACCAACCAGGTCCAGTGTACATTAGCCTTTTTCCTACATCGTTTTTTGTGTCAAACCGCCCTAAAAATACATCGTTGTTTTTGCCATCGCTTCCTCCATTATAATCGTGAGGAATGGTTATGTTTTGCCAATCTGCATCATTCAGTGATGGTTTAAATCCGTTTTTTACCTCATCGCGCATAAATTTCCACGGGTTCTTGTTTATCGAAAAACGAATTCGTTTTTGAGACTCGGAATTACTCCCAACAAAACTAATTAGAGTACAGCTAATTAAAGCAATAGATAAGACCGAAGCCATTTTTTTAAATACCAGAAATTGTTGTTTCATATCATTTTTTTTTAAATTTATTACTATTTGACTATCTGTTTTTATACCTAAAAATTTGTTTTAAAAGCCAACCGGGGAAATTAGAACGTGTCTAATTATTTAGCCTTAAAATATCACCAATTTATTTCGAAGGGGAATAAATTACAATTACATCTTGGTTCAATTGAGCTTGTCATCC
>JBBSDM010000094.1:0-5737 GCA_038249445.1 Bacteroidales bacterium | reverse complement strand
GATCTGGTTGGTCTGTAATCGACTTAGGTGTTGATGTTCCTTCAGAAAAATACATTGAGGCTATAAAAGCTAATCCTGGTGCAGTGGTTGCTCTATCAGCTTTATTGACAACCACTATGGTTAACATGGGAGAAATTGTTGCCGATATCAAAGCTGTATTGCCTGATACTTTTATATTTATTGGTGGTGCGCCTGTAAATAGTGAATACTGCAAAAAAATTGGTGCCGATGCATACACTCCAGATCCACAAGGAGTAGTTGAATGGCTTGCTAAATTGGTAGCATAAGAAGTTACGAGTTACGAGCCTACCGATTTTACCTTTCACACTCAAATTTAAATTAAAATAATGATTCTCAAGGGCTTTTAAATAGAAGCCCAGAGTCGTTATTGTCTAAACTCTAAGTTATTAAAAGTATATAACTAACACAATACCAACAAACTGTATAAAAATATTATTATGATTAACATGACAAAATGGGTAAGCGAACAAATCAATAAAAACGAACGCATTGCCATTCCAATTATGACCCACCCAGGCATTGAAATGATTGGAAAAAAAGTAGTAAATGCTTTGCAAAGTGGATTGGTTCACGCTGAAGCCATTAAAAAACTGAACGAGGTTTATCCAGTAGCTGCTAAAACAGTCATTATGGATTTAACGTTAGAGGCTGAAGTTTTTGGTTGTAGAATTGAATTTCAGGAAGACGAAATGCCTCACATTTTAGGACGATTGGTAACTACTCCTCAAGAAATTGAAGCTTTGCGAGTACCGAAAATTACCGAAGGACGTGTGCCGGAATATATTCTAGCTAACAAACTGACAGTAGAAAGTACCACTGATAAGCCAGTTTTGGCTGGCGTTATCGGACCATTTTCGTTGGCTGGTCGTCTTTTCGACGTTTCGGAAATAATGATGGCTTGTTATATCGAACCGGAAGCTACTCAAATGTTACTGAGCAAATGTACTGAGTTTATTATTGACTATTGCAAGGCATTGAAAGCAGTTGGGTGTTCGGGTGTTGTGGTGGCTGAACCAGCTGCTGGATTACTTTCCAACGAAGATTGTATCATGTTTTCTTCAGAATATATAAAGCTTTTGGTAGATGCAGTTCAGGATGAGAATTTCTTGGTGGTTCTTCACAACTGTGGAAACAAAGGTCATTGTAACGAAGCCATGCTTTATTCAGGAGCAAATGCATATCATTTTGGCAATGCTATTGATATGGTGGAAACGCTTGATTTCTTTCCTGAGGATAAGTTAATTATGGGTAATGTTGACCCCGTAAGTATTATGAAACAATCAACACCTGAGGAAATAAAAGCATATGTGTCTGATTTGTTAGAGAAAACAGCCAAGTACAAAAATTTTGTTCTTTCAACAGGTTGCGATTTACCTCCACACGTACCAGCCGAAAACATCATTGCATTTTTCGATGCCTTGAAAGAATTTAATCAGAAAAATTAAATAAGGTGACTTGTACCGTCACCAATTAAAACAAATATTTTTTTTAAATAAATATCATGAAGTACAAAAGTCTTGTAATAAACAACCCTGAAGATTTGATGTTCGGGATGGCTCCAAAGCCAGTTAAAACACGAAGAGGATTGGAAATTGGTGGTGGACAAGTGTATGCCGAACTTAATTTTACGCTGCCAATAATGAGTATCAACAGCAGCACCTTGCCGGAAGTCTATGAACATTACCGTCAGATAACTGAGGGTGCATTGGAACGTGCATTGCACCTTGATTCTAAAGGTGTTGTACTTGAACTCGAAACATTGCTCGAGATGACAAAAACACCGACTATTGGTATTGAAATCGTAAAAGTAATGGACGAAATTTGCGAAAAATATTACCAAAATTTCGGATTGAAATCGGAAATTCGCTTGACTCCAAACGATTTACGTGAATTTGAACGTCCTGCAAAACAACGCACTTCTCAGTACCTTGAACCTATGTTCGAACTTTTTGATAAAGGTTCTTTGGCAGGTGGCGACTTGCTTTCTATCGAAAGTACTGGTGGAAAAGAGGTTTCGGACGATGCGCTGATGAATTGCGATATCAAAACGGTGATGTTTGCCTTGTCGGTATTGGGCGTAAGAGATATGCAGTTTTTGTGGAAAAAGATTGTGACAGTTGCCAACAAAAACGGTAAAATTGCAGGTGGCGACTCTGCTTGCGGGTTTGCAAATACAGCCATGGTATTGGCTGAGAAGAAATATATACCTAAAGTTTTTGCAACCTTGGTACGTGTTATTTCGGTGGTTCGTTCTATTGTGGCAATGGAAGAAGGTGCAATTGGACCGGATAAAGATTGCGGTTACGAAGGACCATTTATCAAAGCCATTACCGGAATTCCGATTTCTATGGAAGGAAAAACAGCAGCTTGTGCTCACTTGAGTCCGATTGGAAACATTGCTTCAGCTTGTGCCGATTTATGGAGCAACGAGTCTGTTCAAAATATTAAATTGTTGTCGGGTATGGCTCCAACGGCTTACATGGAACAATTGGAGTACGATGCACGTTTGATGAACGAAGCTTTACGTGCCGGAAAACTTCACCGCGATGTATTGCAACAATTGTTAGTTGCTTCGGATATTTACACCGATCCACAAGCTTTAATTCTATCACCCGAAAACGTAATTCGTATTTCACGTGAACTGGTTAAAGGCGATTCGTATGTGGCAAATGCTCGTAATGGCGCTTTGACTGCTTTGGATATCATTGATGAAGCTTTAGCAAGTGGCAAAATGAAATTGGCAGACATTGAATTAGCTTATTTGCCTATTCTTCGCGATGAACTGGAAAGTATTCCGGAAGATGAAAGTGCTTTTGTAGAAATGATGTTACCTGTTTTGGATCATAGTAAATTTATTCTCTCGGAATACGGACTATAATCAAATAACAAATAACAAATAACAATTAATAATTAAGTCAGACAACTCTATGTTCGGCTTATTTTTTCTCAATGACAAAAATTTCTGTTCATATAATCACTGGTTTTCTTGGCTCTGGTAAAACCACGGCTATTATCGACTTGCTCAATCAGAAAAAGTCTGACGATCAGTGGGCGGTAATAATTAACGAGTTTGGGAAAGTGTCTATCGACACGCAAACGGTTGAAACTGCAACTGAAGATCAAAGTATTTTTGATATTTCGGGTGGATGCATATGTTGCACTGCGAAAGCTTTTTTTCAGCAGGATTTAGAGAAGATTGTGAACTTACAAAAGTTTAGCCTAATTATTATCGAACCCAGCGGACTAGGCGGAGTTGATATGGTGACGGAGATAGTCTCTAAAAATAATCAACTGGCTCTTATGCCGGTTATTTGCATGGTTGATGTTACCTTACTCAACAACGAACGCCTGCAAATGAATTTTCTCTACAAAAATCAAATTTCAAAAGCTGATTTTATTGCATTCAGTAAATGCGACACCTTGCTTGACCCCGAAATACTTGCATTTTTGAGCAAATTCGATTCCAAATTTCCAAACAAAACGATTGTTGATAAATCAAAATTATTGGAGTTGATTGGCCTTGAAAATCAACCAGAAAAAATTCGTTCTCGTTTTCAACTACTTCACTCACTAAACAAAGAAAGTCAAGATAATAATTTCCAACAAAAAATACTTACTTTTGACGATGAAACAATTTTCGATACCCATAAATTGAGTGACGTTTTGAAAAGTTGTCCTCAATTGCTTCGTGCAAAAGGATATATCATGACTGATAATGGTTGTAAATTAATGAATTACACCTTATCGGGCTGTAGCTTCGAAAATCAAAATTCAGAGATTCAAAACGAAATTGTTTTGATAACCGAGCAGGTAGAAGATGATTTTTTTCAACAAATAGAGCTAAAAATTCTTTCGATATCAATAATACATTAAACAAAACGGTCTTAAAGTTCCCGCCAGCTGGCGGAGGATTTAGGGGGCATTCTACACCATGCAAAAACATACCATCAATCTCCAACCCTTAGGAAAGACTATTCAGGTAAATGATCAAACGCCATTGATTGACGTTTTGCACGAATTTGGGATAGAATTTCCATGTGGTGGCAAAGGAACGTGTGGAAAATGCAAAGTAAAATTGATTTCCGGCGAAATAGAAGTTTCGGAAAAGCACAATCATCAAATCGAAAAGCTTGGTTTAGATTCCGATTGGCGATTGGCTTGCTACAGTAATTGCACGGGCGATATTGTGCTTGAAGTAGAGCAGTTTAGCCATATGATTCTGGCTGACGAAAGCGATTTCAATTTTATTTCGCAGCAAGGTTTTGGTATTGCTGTCGATTTAGGAACTACCACCTTGGTGGCTCAATTGATAGATTTGCCAACTGCTAATGTAATTGCGGTAGAAACCATGCTCAATCCACAATCTAAATATGGTGCCGATTTGATTTCGCGTATTCAAGCCTGCATTGATGGCAAAGCTGCTGAAATGACCACTGTCATTCGTACAGCTATTGGTTCGATGATAGATTTAATGCTTCAAAAACAAAATATTAAAATTAGGAAAATCGTCATTGTTGGCAATACCGCAATGCAGTTGATTTTCAGCGGAGAAGATGTATCGCCGTTGGCAATGTATCCATTTGAAGTCAACGATTTAGGAATGAAAACTTTCGCACCAAATGAACTTGGTTGGAAAATCAAAGTTGTTGAAAGCATTCAGTTTTATCCTTCTATTGGCAGTTTTGTGGGTAGTGATATTTTGGCTGGCATTGCGGCTACTGAACTTGCCGAGAAAGACCATTATACAGCTTTGATAGATTTGGGAACGAATGGTGAGATTGTGGTGGGTAACAAGGACAGAATTGTTTGTGCTTCCACTGCTGCCGGTCCTGCTTTTGAAGGAACGAACATTTCCATGGGAATGCGGGCAGTAACGGGTGCTATTTCGACTTTGCATCTCGAAGACAATCAAATAGTTGCCAATGTAATTGGTAATGCGAAACCAAAAGGTATCTGTGGAAGTGCTTTGGTAGATGCCATTGCCATTTTCCGTCAGCTTGATTTGATTGGAGATTTTGGTGATATCAATTCCGGTGATTTCGAAATTTCAATTGCTGGTAATGTAAAAATAACTCGAATAGATATCAATGAATTTCAACTTGCCAAAGCTGCCATAGCTGCTGGATTGGAAATCCTTGCACAAGAACTCTCTATTCAACTTTCAGATATCCACGAGCTTTACATTGCTGGTGGTTTTGGAAATTATATCAATCTTAAACATGTTTCCGACATTGGAATGATTGAGCTTCCCGAGAAAAAAATCCGGAAAATGGGAAATACTGCACTTATTGGTGCTAAAATGTTTCTGTACTCTAACGCGGAAAAGGTTGAAAGCATTTTAGCTAAAACCACACATATTAATCTTGAAACAAACCCATCTTTTCAGGATACTTTTGTGGATAAAATGATGTTTTGAAAATAGGTTTTAATCTTAAGTATTATTAATGATATAAAAAAAACTATTGTTTTTAACGTAGTAGCTTGAGTTGTTCTTAATGGTATGATTATTTTCAAAAAAACTTTTCAATTGTATTAGGCTTTATTCGGAAAAATTTGGCTCTATAACGAATAAGGTGGGTAATCAAATTTTAACTTGCCTGAAATGAAATATATAATGTCAATAAAATTCTTTGGATTTCTATATCCTCTTGCTCTTTTTTTGCAAGTTGAATTTTAGAGTTAATCCCTTCTAATATACCATTTGTTACTTTCGTAT
>JBBSDM010000093.1:0-5894 GCA_038249445.1 Bacteroidales bacterium | reverse complement strand
TCAGAAGGCACGCCATATCCTACAAACACAAGCTCAGCGGTAACATCACCATCGGCCGAAAAGCCATGGTAAGTTGGAAGTTGTTCTTTCGTTTGACTGGAAGTAGCATCACCTTTTACGGGCGGCTCAGCTAACTTAGCTTTATATTTAGTGGGGGCCACCATTTCCAACACGCGTAACTTAGGTGTTGGGAAAAGTACTTTGTAGGTTTCAATCTCAGCTTCATAGCCCCAACTTCTAAATTGATCGCGCATCCAGATTGCATATTCTTTACCGACTGCCGATCCAAGGTGATGCGGTCGAGCTGTAAGGCGTTTCATCCATTGATCTAAGTTGTCGGCCTTTAAATAACTATCGAATTTTTCTTCTAAGGTAAATTCGGCCGTGGCAGCTTCGGGTGTAAAACCCTGAATAGTTTTTTGACTAAACGAAAAAATGGAAATCAGTAAGAGTGCGGGAAGTAGCAAGTGTTTCATAGTGGTTAATTTTAGTCTTAATATACACACAGGTTGTTCTGCTTGAATTAACCGATCGCCCTAAAATAAGCCTTTTCAAAAAGCATTATCCTTGACCGGCTACGATACTTCTGGAAGAAATGAAATATCGATATAGTGATTCTTCTTTGGGTTCTGTGGGTCAATCCATACAATCAACTCCTTGTCCTTCACAAACTGAGTGGGGTCATATTTTATCTTATCGCTACGGAAGGTTATCATCTTCCCATCACTTGGATTCAGCCAATCGGCCACCACAAAAAATTCGGTTCTGTTTTTGTTTTGCCTTGCATCCATTCTTCCCACAAGTTGAAGTTTCTTTCCAGTGCGCGGAAGTTGCGTACGCATCTTTTGCTTATGCATGTTGGTTAGGATTTCATACACACCAATAGAACAAAATAGAACCCCTAACCCCGACATGATTGAGGTCATTAACCACGTATCCGAAAAACTTACTAGTTCGGCAGAAGTCGGATCATTTTTTTCGTAACGGACATTTACTGTTTCCCCAATCTCATACGATGAGGATAAACTGCTCGAAACCTTACCTACTATCCGGTATGATTGGCCGTCTACTGTATAGGCTACAATCGGTGAATAATAAGTGCTTCCTTTGGAAAGATGTGAACTCAATTCTTCCACCACTCCCGAAGTTTCAACCGAGTTGGAAATAAACTTTAGTTGATTACGCAAAAAATAAAATCCAACACCAAACAAGCAGATACCAATTAGCAATAGAGATACCCCTTTTAATTTTTCTGACTTCATTCTGGCTAGTTTAGTTCAACAACAAATAAACAAAAACTCAGAGAGAAGAGAAATTTAATTGAGATTATATATGTCTTAAGTTTTCAGTCTGGTTTAAAAACTAAACGTACTTGCACAAACGAATGCGTTACTGAAGAATAAAATGATTACAACTTTTGTTTATGATGAGCCATCCTATTAATATTAATATTCATTTTCCAGCATAGTCGTCCAAAGGAACAATACAAAGTACATTCGTATTTATTGGTGAGCCACCGTATTGGTAATTCGCACACAAACAGAGCCGAAAGACTATTTCTCGCCATAAATTAAAAGCGCACTTCCATCCAATATCAGATTTCCATCCGGATATTTTCTATTTAGCAATTCTTGCACCTCTGTTTTTATTTTATCTTTCATAGCATCATCAGCTTTGCTGAGTGCTGCAACAACAGGCGCTGCAATTTCGGTCATCATTTCCCAGTAAATCTCAGTAGTTCCGCATTTCAGTTCGCACGCTACTTCGCTTTCAGAAACATTTTTAAAACCTGCCTGATTAAAAATGTTTGTCATTAAACCGCTTTTGCCACAACGAAAGATTCCCGGAGCTTCAGGTGGAAGAACAGGTAATTGCATATTCCTGTTGATGGTTTCGCTTATAGCTGTTACCCAGAAATTATTTTCTGGCTTATTCCAAACTGCAGTTGCAAATCTTCCACCTGGTTTTAATACCCGCAGTATTTCTTTAGAAGCTAAAAGCATGTCGGGGAAAAACATAAATCCCATTCGGCAACTAACGCCATCAAAGGTGTTGTCAGCAAAAGGGAGTTCGCAAACATCGCATGCACGAAATTCAACATTTGTAATTCCTTTGTTTGACGCATTTTCACGGGCAATATCGAGCATCTCATCGGCCAGATCAGTAATAATAACTTTTCCATCACTAAGCATAGATGCTATGCTTAAACCCGGTTCGCCTGTTCCTGCTGCGATATCTAAAATTATCTGCGACCCGCTGGGTTTTAACAAACTAATAATTCCATTAGCCGCTGGTTGCATGTGGTCATGGAGTTTCAAATCCCATTTTTTCCACCCAGGAGAAATTTTATTCCAAGATGCTTTTTGGTTTTCCCTGATTTCTTGAAATTGTTGATCCATGATTTTAGCAATTTTTTATTTCGTGGCGAGAGTAATTCATAACTATTTATTGTGCGTTCGTGAGTCACTCACCTTTTATAAATCTCATTTGATAGAAAAATAGTTATCATTTGAAAAGTCAATTGATAAAATTTCTCTCAGCTTGCTACACAGAATTTGAAAGTCGGAAGGCTTTGTTAAAAAAAACTTAGCGCCATATTCTTTGGTGCGTTCTTGGTCAAGTAAATTTTTTGATGTGGTCAAAATACCAATAGGAATTCTACATAACTGATCCTCTTTCTTAATGTGAACAAGGAAATCAAAACCATTCATAATAGGCATGTTCAGATCAAGAAAAATAAGGTCGGGCAAAACGGTGCTGACTTTTAATTTATCTAATGCAATTTTTCCGTTTGTTGAAGTGTCGCAAATCATAGTTGGATCTATAGACTTGATGGCCACTTTAAAAAGAAGTTGATCATCTTCGTCATCGTCAATCAACAATATCTTTTTCATAGTGTAGGTATGTAAATGGTGAATGTTGAACCTATATCACGTTTTCCTTCTGCCATAATAAAACCATTGTGATTAGTTACAATTTTTTTGACTATGGCTAAACCAATGCCAGTGCCTGAATACTCGTTCTTATTGTGCAATCGCTGAAAGATTTCGAATATTTTAGTAGCATATTCATTTTCAAAACCAATTCCATTGTCGACAATTTTTATGACGTTATACTCATTCTGAGTTGCCGATGGATGCTCGATTTTTATGCCTTTAATAATTGAAGCGGTGATTTTAATGTGTGGCTTGATACCGGCTTGGCTGTATTTAATGGCATTGTCGATAAGATTTGTAAAGAGTTGAGCAAGCTGACTATGCAGACCATTTACGGTGGGGAGATTCTCATATTCGATGATGGCTTGTTTTTCGACAATGCTAACGTGAAGATCATTTTTTGATTCTTCTACAACAGTATTTAAGTTGCAGGATTCGAAAATTAATTCTGCCTTATTGATACGTGAAAAATCGCGCAGGGAAATAATGAGGTTTCTCATTCGTTCGCTTGCAGTTGTAATGCGGCTGAAATAATCCCGTGTCTTCTCTGAAAAATTTTCACCCTCTAAAATGAGTCTGCTGAAAACCTGTATTTTCCGCAGGGGTTCCTGTAAATCATGGCTGGCTATGTAATTAAACGATTTGAGTTCGGCATTAGTAAGTTCGAGTTCAAGGTTTTTTGTTTTTAATTGCTCAGCATCTTCTATGTCTTTGGTTATATCTTGCACCGTACCTATAAGTATACGGTTGTTATCATCTCCCGTAAAGCTTCCGCATGAACGGAAGTGTTTTATTTTTCCGGTTTTATTTATAAAACGGTATGGTGTTTCTACCAGCTTACCTGTTTGCATTGTTTCCTCCCCGTTTTTTATTACCTGCTGCAAATCGTCAGGGTGAATGAAAGATTGAAACTTTTCAAGAGTAGGAACAAACTCCTGTGGTTCGTAACCAAATAAGCGAAATAAATTATCAGAGTATTCCAATAAGCCTGTGTTCATGTTCCATATATAGCTTCCAAATTTTGCATTCACTTCTGCCACCTTAAAGGTTTCATTTTGTATCTGAAGTTGGTGGGTACGTTCTTTTACGGTTCGATCCTTATCTTGTAAGCGAATAATCTGTTCCTTTAATTCTTCGTTTAATTTTTTGTGCACATCTGAATTAGGTATCGATAAGATTTGCGGACTAATTTTTACCAGCATAAAGGCAGTTCCAAGTGAAGCTACTGCTGTTATCACCCTAAAAGAAGAATCCAATCTATACATTGGATTCCAAATATTGATTACATCCATAATGTGGGTTGCACTGCAGCTCAATATAAACGCTGCAAAAAGTACAATCAAGGGTGTAAAAGTGAGGTCCTTTCTAACCCTTACAATGTATAACAATGAAAAGGGAATAGTTAGATAGGCCAGGGCTATAAGGCTGCCTGAAATGGCGTTTGTCCAAACTATGGCAGGATCCCAGAAATAGCAATGCCCATGTGGCATAAAATCATTGTCGAAGAGTTTCTTAAAGAATTCGATAACCATAAAGCATTAAATAATTTAGTCTGTTAAAATAAGTTTATGCCAGTCTTCATATACAAGTTCTGTACGATGTTCATCATAGGCTCACGTTTTTTTTACGTAAGGCACTCCATTCTACATTAGGTGTTTATGTCCATAGAACAAGTTTCTGCATCGGCCGAATCGTTAGCAAGCTATAAGTACGTTCTCATTTTTTCAATAGTTGCCTGCGATTTCTTTTGGTAATAATCTGCGGTGTTCAATTAAATCGATAAGGATTTTATCATTTCCAAACCATGGTTTTCCTTTCGCCCGCACACTAAGTTCTTTCTTGGTTACAGCGTTTTGAATACAGTAATCAACATCGCAAATTCCACCGAATTCATATTCCAACCCGTTTTGCATAGCCTTTGAAACACGGCTGCTATCTTTTTCAACTATTACTTTTATTGCGAGGGAAAGCTCAATCTCCGTTTCATGGGGCAGGCCAAACCAGTCTTTTAAACCGTTGTTGCCATTAATCTATTTTTTGTGCGGTTATAATCCCACGTGGTTAATTACTATGCTTTCGCGACATAGCTACTTCAAACTAATTGCGAGAAACAAAGGGACAAAAAACTATTTGATGCCACCAACAAAATAAATCTATTTTTAAATTCGCTCACCCAGCCTTCCATACTATAAGCGTTGCTTATATAACCGATATATACTTACCTCCAACTTCACACCCAAATTCTTACCCAACAGTTTAAACTGCTCCTCCCACTCCTCATCCAACTCTTTTGCCGTTTCAGTTTTCGTTCTTGAATGACTACTACTTGTTGTTGAGCTTACACTATATGCCTTCGCGTAACACGAACAATGGCATTGGATGCTATGCTTAAACCCGGTTCGCCTGTTCCTGCTGCAATATCTAAAATTATCTGTGAACCGTTGGGTTTTAACAAACTTATAATTCCATTAGCCGCTGGTTGCATGTAGTCATGGAGTTTCAAATCCCATTTTTTCCATCCAGGAGAAAATTTATTCCAAGATGCTTTTTGGTTTTCCCTGATTTCTTGAAATTGTTTCCATGATTTTAGTAGTTAAATGAAAGTTCTAAGGTCTACCTAGTATGATCACTAACGAAATTAAATAAACGGTTTTTTTAATGCTGTTTATTTTTTTGGCAGACGTATTAGGACGGATGAGCCGTACCCCAGTAGTTAAAGCTTACTGGTTTCCAGCCAGGTATATACATTGTTTCCATAGTATTCATTTTAAATCCATTCGCTTCAATAATTAACGGGATATCTCTGTTCAAATTACATCCACCGCCAACTCGTTTCCAAAGTGGGTTAATCATATTCTGCCACTTTTGAATACCCTTATCTGGAGCTTTCCCATGTTCACAAAATATCAACTTCCCATTCTGCTTTAAAACTCTTCGAATTTCTTCAAGGGCTTTATT
>JBBSDM010000092.1:0-6010 GCA_038249445.1 Bacteroidales bacterium | reverse complement strand
TGTTGAACAAATAAACAAAAAAACAGTGGTAATACTTGACAATTCACCCATTCATAAATCGAACAAATTCATGGCGAAAATCCAAGAATGGGAAGAAAAAGATGTTTATATTTTCTTTTTACCTCCATATTCTCCTGAATTGAATTTAATTGAGATATTATGGCGAAGAATCAAGTATAATTGGATACCGCTTGATGCTTATCTCTGTTTTCAGAATCTCAAAGAACGCTTGTCGTTTGTGTTGAATAACTTCGGCACCAAATACGACATTATATTTTGACCATTACTTAGTATAAATGCAGCAACATTAGCTCGCGAAATTTTTGTGCTCCCTTTCAGCAAAGTATTCTCACTTCCGTATTTGAGATTTGCTGTTATCCCTTTGTTTGTAAGTCCACCCGGGCGCACAATTGTCCAACGTAATTTACTGCCTGTAATACGCTGTTCATTAATATTATGATCAGCTAGCGGCACACGAAGCAGTACATCAGCCAGTAGAAACCGCAAGGGTTGCGGCATATAATTTTTACTGTTGCCTGCGCCAATACTCGACATGTAGATAAAGCGCGTGACGTTCTCCTGTTCCATAACATGTACAATGCAGTTACTGCCATCAATAATGTCCGGGGAATGATGGCGCAATGAATTACCGCCAAGAACAGAAATGCAGGCATCTGCTCCTGCAATGGCTTCTTTTAGTTTGGGTAAGTCAACGACATTCCCCGCCACAATTTTCAGGTCTGGATGCTCTTTCGAAATAGAGCTGAGCCTACGGGCGTATGCAGTAACATGGTGGCCTAGTTTTAATGCCTGGCAAACCAACTGTGAACCGGCTTTTCCGGTTGCACCGAAAATAACAATTTTCATATTCTGGTAATTTTAAAGGATAAATGTTTTATCTCTTTTTGGCAATAAGTATAAATTGTTCAAAATCAGTAATTACTCCTTCCATCCGTTCTCTAGTCAATACATGATAAGTATGAGTAGTTTGTACTTCAAATCCGGCTTCTCTGAACTGTTCGGTTAATATGTTGGTATCAAATCCTTGATGTGGAATGGGTTCAAATCGATGAAATGATCCATCTTCCGAACGCAAATCGCCAATAACAATGGTGGCATTATCATTAGTAATAGCCAACAAATGGGATAATGTTTTTTCGATATTGGGTAAATGATGTAAAGACATGCAAGCAAAAGCTAAATCGATATCCTGTTGTTGATATTCATAGACTTCTCCATGAAGTATTTCGCAATTAGAGTCTTCGTCTAATTTTTGTTTCAAAACATCTAACATGGCAGCCGATGTATCTTCGAATATGATTCGTTCTACTTTGTCGGCTATTTGCAATCCCACTAAACCCGTACCTGCTCCTATTTCCAATGCTTTCCAATGGGGTTGAGGCGTTACGTGTCGGAGCATTTCTGCCACAAATATTTCTGTCATTTTTGTTTTTTCGGGGCTGTCCCATTCGGCTGCACGATGCTCAAAGTTGTCTTCCATGGATATCATTCTTTTTTAATAAATAAACGAAATTGAGAGGGAAATGTTCTGATGAATGTATATTATTTGCGTCGGATGATTTATGTATTGAGAAAACCGTTATATATTTGCGTATTGGAAGTTGCGAGACCCAAATGTTTACAGTTTAATACTTTTATTGACGTATGTAGAAGAATCCAAAAGTATGATTTTTTAGCGAATGAATGTGCTCAGTTTTTTTTTCTATTCTCATAACTTGTAACTCGTCACTTTCTCAAACTTGTATATTCATTCAAAAAAATGTACTTTTGCCATGTAAACCCATGTTGGATGATGAAGGCAGAAACCTTTTAAATAATGCATTCTATCGTAGTCGTTCCTATTCAAGATAAAATAATAAATGAATACATTAATCAAAAAAACTATTATGGCAATAGCCGTGGTGGCAGCCACATGCGCTGCAAATGCAGAAACTCCGATTATCGGAAAGCATCAACCCAGTATCTCAAACGGACTAATGACACCTGAAGTGTTGTGGTCATTTGGTCGTATGGCGGGTGTGCAGGTTTCGCCCAATGGATTGAAAGTGTTGTACAGTGTTTCGTACTACAGTATAGCCGAAAATAAAGGTAATTCGGAGCTTTTTGTGATGAATGTTGATGGCTCGGATAAGAAACAGATTACCAAAACAGCTACTCGTGAAGCTGCTGCTAAATGGATGAAAGATGGAGAGCACATTGCTTTTTTATCATCAGAAACAGGCAGTTTGCAACTTTGGATAATGAAAGCTGACGGCACAGAACGTAAACAAATTACCGATCGAAAAGAAGGAATAAACGATTTCGCTTTTTCTCTCGACGAGACTAAAATTCTTTTTGTAGCTGACGTAAAATACGGTCAACGCACGGTAGATAAATATCCCGACCTTCCGAAAGCAAGTGGTATTATCGTTAATGATTTAATGTACAAACATTGGGATGAATGGATTCAAACCGTTCCACATCCGTTTGTTGCCGATTTTAAAAATAATATAGTTGAGAATGAAGTGGATGTGCTTAACGGCGAGCCATTCGAAAGTCCAATGAAACCGTTTGGTGGTATTGAGCAATTGGCCTGGAGTCCAGATGGAAAAACGGTGGCTTATACTTGTCGCAAAAAGATAGGAAAGGAATATGCACTGTCGACTAACTCGGATATTTATTTCTATAATTTAGAAACAAAAAAGACCCAAAACAAAACGCAGGGAATGATGGGTTATGATCAAAATCCAACTTTCTCGCCTGATGGAAAATGGTTGGCATGGGAAAGTATGGAACGCGATGGCTACGAAGCCGACAAAAACCGTCTGTTTATTATGAACATTGCCACCGGTGTGAAAACCGATGTTTCGGTCAGCTTTGATCAAAACTCTACATGTTTAACCTGGACTGCCGATAGCAGATCTATTTACTTTGTAAGTTGTTGGCATGCTGTTACTGAAATTTATCGTGCTGATATTGCTAAACATAAAATTACACAAATTACCAAAGGTGTTCATGATTATTCGTTGGTGGCATTGGCCAAAGATCGTCTTATTGGTGTGAAACATTCAATGAGCAAACCCGATGAAGTGTATGCTATCAATCCAAAGACAGGAGTTGAAACAGAACTTTCATTCGAGAACAAAGAAATTTTGGCTCAACTGGAAATGGGCAAAGTAGAAGAACGTTGGATCACTACTACCGATAATAAACAAATGCTTACCTGGGTAGTTTATCCACCGCATTTTGAAAAGAATAAAAAATACCCTACTCTGCTTTTCTGCGAAGGTGGACCACAATCTACGGTTAGTCAGTTTTGGTCGTACCGTTGGAATTTGCAACTGATGGCTGCCAATGGTTATATCGTGGTGGCACCTAACCGTCGTGGATTACCTAGTTTTGGTATGGAGTGGTTGGAGCAAATTAGTGGCGATTACGGTGGACAAAATATGCTCGATTATTTCTCTGCTATCGATGTATTGGCCAAAGAACCGTATGTAAATAAAGACAAACTGGGTTGCGTGGGTGCGAGTTATGGAGGATTCTCTGTTTATTGGTTAGCCGGTCATCACAACAAACGCTTCAAAGCTTTCCTTGCTCACGATGGTATGTTCAACCTGCCACAACAATACCTCGAAACCGAAGAAATGTGGTTTGTAAACTGGGATTTAGGTGGTGCTTATTGGGAAAAAAACAATGCCATTGCACAACGGTCGTATGCTAATTCACCTCACTTATTTGTTGATAAATGGGATGCGCCTATTCTGGTTATCCACGGCGAAAAAGATTATCGTATTCTTGCCTCGCAAGGTATGGCCGCATTTAATGCAGCAATACTGCGTGGTGTACCTGCCGAGATGCTTATCTTTCCCGACGAAAATCACTGGGTATTGCAACCACAAAACGGCATTCTGTGGCAACGCACATTTTATGAATGGTTGGATAAGTGGCTGAAATAGTTGGTAGAAAGTAGAAATTAGTTGGAAGACGGTAAACTGGGTTTCATGTATAAACAACAAGAGGATGTTCCGAAAGGATATCCTCTTGTTGTTTATCCTTTTGTCCTAGATTTGCAGATAATTATGAAAAAATAGCATCAACTTGGCTGAAACACTATTACCTTTGCAAAATATGTCGAAAAAAAGGAAATTTAATGGAGAGTAGTAAAGAACAAAAAGAATTTTTAAACACGATTGAGATAGAGAATTGCATTTCGGTTTTAGAACATTTACTTCAAAACGGTGATCAATTGATTCATTTACCCGAAGAGCAGCGTATTAAACTAATGAAGGTGGCGGGACAAATTACCCGTCCAGACAGAGCTGAATTAAAGAAGAGAAACAAAGGCGTAAAGCTAGTCAAAAAACAAGAACTTACCGATATTAACCGCAAGGCACGTGCAGCATCAAGCATCAGAAGTGCCCGTTTGGCTAATGTTTTCCAGGCACCTACTCAGGTTTCCTTACTCGAATCGTCGGCCACACAAGGCAAACATGCTTTTACCTCCGAGCAAAATTGTTATGTGTGCAAAAAGCGATATACCGAGATCCATCATTTCTACGATTCGATGTGCATGGAATGTGGCGATTTGAATTACACTAAACGTTTTCAACGTTGTGATATGACGGGGCAAGTTGCACTTATCACCGGTTCACGATTGAAAATTGGTTACCACGCTACTTTGATGATGTTGCGCTCCGGAGCTACAGTTATTGCTACTACTCGGTTTCCGGCCGACTCGGCCATTCGGTTTGCCAAAGAAAAAGATTTTTCAGTCTGGAGTCACCAATTGCATATCTATGGACTTGATCTCCGACATATTCCCAGCGTAGAACTGTTTGCCACTTATGTGGAAAATACCTACGAACGACTTGATATCCTCATTAATAATGCAGCACAAACGGTAAGAAGACCTGCTACTTTTTATGCTCACCTAATGGCTAATGAGTCTTTAGCGTTTCATGAACATTCAAAAGGGGTGCAACAGTTGCTTCAACATTATCAACAATGCATCGCCGAGATAGAATCATTTAATGGCTCGGGTGCCGATACCGATAAATCCATGACTGTGCGCTGGAATGTTCGCACTCCTGGCATTGGCATTAAGTCGTCGGCGCAGCTCTCACAGATTCCGTACAGTTTTGATAACTCCAACGAAGCAGTAGAACTTTTCCCCGAAGGACAATTAGATGTAGATCTTCAACAAGTAGATTTGCGAAAAACCAACAGTTGGCGGTTGAAACTAGGACAGATAGAACCAGTAGAAATGATGGAAGTACAACTGGTCAACTCCATAGCGCCCTTTGTGCTTTGTAACCGACTGATAGCCCTCATGCGTAAAGATTATACCGGAAATAAACACGTAGTCAATGTGTCGGCTATGGAAGGCAAGTTTCACACCTTCAATAAAATAGATAGACATCCACATACCAATATGGCAAAAGCAGCGCTGAACATGCTCACGCATACTTCGGCAAGCGATTTGGCAAAGGATGGTATTTTTATGAATGCAGTAGATACAGGATGGGTTACCGACGAAGATCCGGCAGAGCTATCCAAACACAAACAAGATGTGCACGACTTCCAACCACCGCTGGATATTGTAGACGGAGCAGCCCGCGTTTGCGATCCTTTTATCGACGGCATCAATACCGGCAAACATTGGAGCGGACAATTTCTTAAAGACTATTTCCCGATAAGCTGGTAAAACAGGTCGTCCGAACGCTTAAAGCTGTCAGACAGATAACATTATTCTTCTAAAATAAAGGCTTGACTTTATGTCAGCCCTTTATTTTATATGATTATCCGCAATATTTCCTAATTAATATGTTTCGGTGCGCTGCACCTTTTTATCTAATGTTCATTATTAATGCGAATCAGGAGTAGAGACTCCAAAATTCATTGTTATTTAAAGTGTATATAATCAAGAAAATAAGTGTGAAATAATTTGCATAATTCCCTGAAAATCATTATCTTAGAGCAAAATTTGAGATAATATTCTAAGTATGAT
>JBBSDM010000091.1:0-6187 GCA_038249445.1 Bacteroidales bacterium | reverse complement strand
GAACAAGAACGATGTCAGAAATAAACTGTCGGAAATTCAGAAAATCTACACCGATGTTATTCTTTCTGTTCAGTATTTCTATATCACTGCCGATAAGATTCTGGAGATTATAGCTGTAAAAGGTACTTCGTATAAATTGACTGAACTGTCGGACAGCCTGATCGGCATAAAAGGCATTGAACATGGAAAATTAATCATGAGCAAAGCAGAATAATATACTATCCAATGATTATGACCTCGCCCGAGGCGAGAGAGCAAGATAAAATATAGCATTTTTTCACTATCAACTGTCAACTATCAACTCAATAAATATGAATTCTCAAATTGCCATTTTAAGTTTTACTGCCGCATCGCTGGGTTTTATGCACACCCTTTTCGGTCCGGATCATTACTTACCATTTGTAGTACTTTCTAAAGCTCGAAAATGGAGCAAAATAAAAACTATTTGGATTACCATTCTTTGTGGTATTGGGCACGTCGGCAGTTCTATACTCATCGGTTTTATAGGAATTGCAGCCGGTGTGGCACTCTCAAAACTGGAAGCATTCGAGTCTTTCAGGGGCAATATTGCGGGTTGGCTTTTTATCAGTTTTGGGTTAGCGTATGCTGTTTGGGGGCTGAGAAGAGCATTCAATAACCAACCGCACACTCACGCACATCTTCACCTCAACGGCAAAAAGCATGTTCATGAGCATAAGCATGTTGTGGAGCATGCGCATCTTCACATCGACGAGAAAACAGACGGTTCCGAAAAAATTGAATATAAAAATTTAACCCCGTGGATACTGTTTGTCATATTTGTTTTTGGTCCCTGCGAACCGCTCATACCGCTACTTATGTTCCCTGCTCTAGAACACAGCACGCTGGGCGTTATATGCGTTACAGCTGTTTTTAGTGTGGTAACCATTGCTACTATGACCACCATCGTGGTATTAATGAGTACCGGAATAAGCTTTGTAAAGTTCGAGAAATTAGAAAAATACACGCATGCATTGGCTGGGGGAGCTATTTTCTTTAGTGGAATAGCCATTCAGTTTATGGGCTTATAAACAGACTGTTATGAGTGATAGTTTAAAATTTAGAATGTCTAATTTTAAATTTATCTCAAATAATACAATGAAAAATTGTTTCTTACTTTAAGGTTCAACAAACCACATTACCAACAATCAAGTCTTTAAAATAATTAGAACATCATGGAACTACAAGAAAAATACGAAAAACTAAAAACAATAATAGCCGAAACAGGAAAATCGGCTGTGGCTTACTCAGGAGGAGTCGACAGTACTTTGCTAGTCAAAGTGGCATACGATGTATTGAAAGAAGATTCAATAGCAATAACCTTGGTTTCGCCTATGAATGCGCAATCGGAAATGAAAGACGCTGAGGATTTGGCAAAAGAAATAGGCATAATGCATTATATGATTAATGACGATGAGATTGAAGACGAAGTGCTGGCCAATCCGGTAAACAGATGTTATCATTGCAAAAAGGTGGAATTTGGACGTATTTTGGAAAAGGCGAATGAAGTGGGAATTACCATAGTATTCGATGGTTCTAATATGGACGATTTGACTGATTATCGCCCCGGACTTCAAGCGCTTACGGAACTGAAGGTGATTAGTCCTTTGCGCTTGGCAGGTCTGACCAAAAATGATATTCGTGAACTATCTCATCAACTTGGTTTGCGTACATGGAACAAACCGGCATTGGCTTGTTTGGGTTCTCGCATTCCTTATGGTGAGCGAATTACGATTGAGAAACTGACTAAAATTGATAAATCGGAAGATTATCTTCGGTCGCTGGGCTTTGTACAATTCCGTGTACGAAGTCACGAAAAAATGGCTCGAATTGAAGTCAGCCCCGTAGAACGCACAAAATTGTTTGATGAAAATTTGCTTGATCAAATTTCAAAACAACTAAAATTGTATGGTTATCAGTATGTTTGCATGGAATTAGAGGGTTATATAACAGGAAGTTTAAACCGTGTTATTGAAAAAAAGTAATATTATGACAGAGAATCAAATTCTGGAACTACTCAAAAATGTAAAAGATGGAAATCTGGAGTTTGGACAAGCTGTTGACCAACTCAAACAGCTTCCTTTCGAAGATTTAGGATATGCCAAAGTAGATCATCATCGCGAGATAAGAACAGGCTACCCCGAAGTGATTTTTTGTCCCGGAAAAACCATTGAACAAATACGTGGTATAATAGAACGTTTGTTGGTAAAGGGTACAAACATTATGGCAAGCAGAGCCGAAAAATCGGTTTATGAAGCCATAAAAGATATGCACCCCGATATGGAGTATTATCCCGAAGCGCGAACCATTTTTATCCAACAAAAAGAAATATTGAAAAGTAAATCACGCGTGTTGGTAGTAACCGGTGGTACCTCGGATATTCCGGTGGCCGAAGAAGCTGTGGTTACTGCCGAAAAACTGGGTTGTACCGTGGAACGACTGTATGATGTAGGCGTGGCAGGCATTCACCGTTTACTTGCCAACAAACATAGGCTGGACTCGGTACAAGTTATCATTGCTGTGGCTGGCATGGAAGGTGCTTTGCCAAGTGTTGTGGGTGGGCTTACCGACAAACCTGTGATAGCGGTGCCAACAAGCATCGGTTATGGAGCCAACTTTGGTGGATTGGCAGCTTTATTGGCCATGCTCAACAGTTGCGCCAGTGGAATAGCTGTGGTAAATATTGACAATGGCTTTGGCGCGGGATTTATGGCCTCAACAATTATACGACAAATAGAGTTGAAAAATTGATAATTGATATTAGATAATTGACAATTACTTTTTCATCACATTCACACATAAAACATACAATGGAAAAAAGAATTTTATATTTCGACTGCTTTTCGGGCATTAGCGGTGATATGACAATTGGAGCATTACTGGATTTAGGCATTGACCAAAGCCTTTTCTTGGCCGAACTAAGTAAAATACATCTTGATGAATATGATGTAGAGATAAAGAAAGGGTTGAAAAAAGGTATTTCAGGTACTGACTTTACCGTCCATCTTCATACCCATGAACATCATCATGAAGAAGAGCAACACAATTATGAACACAATCATGAACATGACCATCATCATGAGAAGCATGAACATGAGCACCATCACGCCGAAAAGTCTCATGATCATAGTCACACTCGTAATTTATCTGATATTTACACGATAATTGAAAACAGCGATTTAAGCGAGTATGTAAAAGTCGCCAGCAAAAATATTTTCTTTATTGTGGCTGAAGCAGAAGCAAAAATCCATGCAAAAGCAATTGATGAGGTGCATTTTCACGAAGTTGGAGCTGTGGATTCTATTGTGGACATTATCGGAGCGGCTATTTGTGTGGAGATGCTAAAAATTGACGAGATTCAATGTTCTGAAATCAATCTCGGTAGCGGATTTGTGCATTGTGAACATGGCATTTTCCCTGTCCCTGCACCGGCTACTCTCGAAATATTAAAAGGTGTGCCTGTGTACAGCAAAAATGCAAAGAAAGAATTGACAACCCCTACCGGTGCTGCTATTTTGAAAGCACTTTGTAGTGAATTTGGCAGTTCCCCCGAATTTATTATCGAAAAAATTGGTTATGGATTGGGTAAGCGAGATATGGAAACACCCAATGTACTACGAGTGATTGTAGGTAAAAAAAAAACGCTACTTCGTTGATGATCCTGGAAACAAATATCGATAACATGAATCCTGAGATTTATTCGTATTTATTTCCAAAATTACTTGACAACAAGGCTTTGGATGTATTCGTCACGCCCATAATAATGAAGAAAAACCGTCCGGCCAATATACTTAGTGTGTTGTGCAAGGAAGAAGTGGTAGAAGAAATAGAAGAAATTCTTTTCGCAGAGACTAGCACTTTAGGCATTAGAAAGTACAAAGTGGAGCGTGATGAGCTTGACCGAACCTTCGATAAAGTCAATACAAAATATGGTTTGGTTACTGTAAAATATGCCTTTAGAAATGGTAGACTCCTCAAATTCACACCCGAATATGAAGAATGCCGCCTGATTGCTCAGAAGACCAACATTCCGCTCATTCAAGTCATCAATGAAATAAGGGCTGAGATAGAAAATTTAAAATAATGATGCGTTTCTGACAATTATAGATGAATATGTACAACAAGAGCTGCTTCTAGCTGAGGCAGCTCTTGTAACTTTCGGCAATATCAAATAAAGAGACTCAATATTCAGTGTAAATAAGGACATTTCGTGTTTTTATTTACACTGATTTTATTTGATGCTCACTTACTTTACAACATTAGAGTAGAACTTGTGGTAAAATTTTGCGTACCTTTGCAGCATATTAATATATATCACATGAGATTTGACGAACTTCCGCTTTGCGATGCCGTGCTTGATGGCTTGCAGGCAATGAATTTTACAGAAGCTACCCCGGTTCAGGCCGAAACTATCCCAGTAATTTTACAGAAACGCGATGTAATTGCTTGTGCACAAACAGGAACTGGTAAAACAGCCGCTTTTATATTGCCCTTACTTCACAATTTACAATCGGAACCACATGCCGACAATGCTGTAAATGCCATTATTATGGCACCAACTCGTGAGCTGGCTCAGCAAATAGATCAGCAAATGGAGGGTTTCTCTTATTTTACTTCTTTTTCGTCGGTGGCAGTGTATGGCGGTAGTGATGCTTCTGCATGGGACGTTCAGCGTCGCGGTTTGCAAAAAGGTGCCGATGTGGTTATTGCCACTCCTGGACGATTGCTTTCGCATCTCAATTTGTATGAAATAGACTTTTCTCAGGTAAAATACTTTATCCTCGACGAAGCTGATCGTATGCTCGATATGGGATTCTTCGACGATATTATGCAAGTAGTCAATCGTTTGCCTAAAGATCGCCAAACCATTATGTTCTCGGCAACAATGCCTCCTAAAATTCGTCAGCTGGCCAAAACAATTCTGAATAACCCTGTGGAAGTGAAGATTGCTATTTCCCGTCCACCCGAAAACATAATGCAAACGGCTTATATCTGTAACGAAGCTCAGAAACCGAGCATTGTCAGAAGTTTGTTTGCTACCAACGATCCAAACAAAGTGATTATCTTTTCAGGCTCTAAGCTCAAAGTAAAAGAGATTACCAAAACCTTTCGTCAGATGGGATTGTCGGTTGGCGAAATGCACTCCGACCTGGAGCAAGTTCAACGCGAACACATTATGCACGAGTTTAAAAACAACCGTGTCAATATTTTGGTGGCTACCGACATTGTTTCGCGTGGTATTGATATCGATGATATTTCGTTGGTAATAAACTACGATGTGCCTCACGATGCCGAAGATTATGTTCACCGCATTGGTCGTACGGCGCGTGCCAGTGCCAAAGGAATGTCTATCACTTTTGTGAGTGTGGAGGAGCAATACAAGTTCAAACAAATAGAAAACTTTCTGGAAAAAGATATTTATAAAATTCCGTTGCCCGAAGAAGTGGGAGAGGGCCCCGAATACAATCCTGAAAAAAATAAACATGCTAAGAAGACCTTCTCAAAAGGGAAAGGAGCATTTAGCAGAAATAAACCAAGACGGTAAAATAGTTATCAGTTATCAGTAATCTGTGCCAATGACGGATAGGAGTCTGGATTGGTTTGTCAAAGATGCTGAAGGTATTTACGATTTTGAATTCTAATTGGATTCTATAATCAAAAAAAGGTTACGAGATTCTCGTGACCTTTTTGGGTGCAGTGATGTGAAGAAAAGTTATCTGACATATTCTTTCAAATCCACATACCCATCATGGACAGGAACTCTTGTAATTTACTTACTCTTTTTAGTATCCACATGTTTTAATATGTCATTCATCAGCTCTATTTGCACCTTTTCTAATTCCAGCAGTTCTTGTTGTTGGTGCATAATAAAATGGTCAATCTTTTCGTGCAATGCCCTTATTTCTAATTCCGACTTAAGGTTAATCATGTAATCTTTCTTTGCTCTTTCTCTGTCTTTTTCTTCCTGTCGGTTCTGACTCATCATGATCACAGGGGCTTGTAAGACGGCAAGGCAGGATAAAATTTAAACTGCCTATCCCTTTCGGTCAAGTAAAAAGTTGTAACTTTGTCGCATGAATAATAATGAACGTTATCCGAAGCATTTTCAAGAATTTCTTGCTCAATTTAGAAACGAGGAAGATTGTTGGAATTATATTTTTGAAATAAG
>JBBSDM010000090.1:0-6260 GCA_038249445.1 Bacteroidales bacterium | reverse complement strand
TTTAAACCCATACTTTTCATAGAATAAAACATTCTTTGGATTATGTGTTTCCAAGTAACACGGGTAATTGTTATTATCAAAATAGTTTAGTACCGGATTCATCAATTTATTTGCAAATCCTTTCCCCTGATATTCTTTACCAACTGCTATTGATAATAAATACCAATGTGGTTCTTCAATACAATTATGGTGAATGGAAGATGAGAAATCACCATATTTTTGAAATAGCTTAATTATTTGATTGTGAACCGTTTTCTTCAACGTTAAGCCACCTGCATTTAAAAACATCCAAGTAGATGTTTCTACTCTATTTGGTGGCATCCATATACTTACTCCTTCTACCTTTTCACTCGTAGTCATTATCATTCCATATTTATATCCAAGTTTCATTGAATATTCATGTATGTATTTCGCTTTTTCCGGATCATAATTCTCTGAATCCAACAGATACATTAGACAAGGATCTTCATCAAATGCATCCGTTATTCTTGAAACTGCTATTGGAAAATCCTTTTTTGTCAAATTATGCAATCCTGCTAATTCAATTTTCTTCATAATAATTTGTTTGTTTCATTAAATCTTTACTAATCAAGAATTGTTTATTTCGAATTAAATAACCCGATAAATAGACAATAAAAGGCCAACAATATAAACACTTGTAAAAATCTGTTTGTTGTATTTTGCCAGCCAGTTGGGTAAATAAATATCAAAATTATCTTTCGTTGAATCGGAGTATTTTCGCGCCATGATAGTTAACGGACATGACATTCTAAATATCAATAATACGAGTCCTTCCAGCAAAATAATACCAGCACAAATCCATGAAAAAATATCTACTCTATCGTAAATACCGCTATACAATACGTAAAATATTACTGCCACCATAAATATCCAGATCAAGGTATGGATAAATTTTATGGTATTTAACTTCAGTTGGTCTTTCATTTTTCTCTTAAATAAATATTATTACACTGCATAACAGAACATCATTTTTTTAGATTCAATTTTTCAATGATTATTCCATATTCGTTAGATCTGATATTTCCAGGTTTTAAATCAGTAGCATAAGGGCTGTTGAAATGATCTTCAGTACTACTATTGAAGGATAATGGCCAGAGCAGTATCATTGCTAAATTTATCATATATTGATATAGATTAAATTTGTGTAATACTTGCAAAACTTCTATTTATTCCTTTTTTAAATTTATAGGCAGGATAACCAAAAATAACAAACAAGCCTTCGCGGGAAGTAAACTTTATTTGGTGTTTTTCTCTAAAAATTCGGGCTTTCCTACCGTTCTGAATCAGCGGATGAACCGAGCCCAGCATACAAGTTCCAAGTCCTAATGATTCAGCGGCTATCATAGCATAAGTCGCGACAATGATTGGATCGGCAGGATCAGTATACGCAGAACCATAGAAATACATGGCCAAAGGGGCATCGTAATTTACTACATTGGTGTTTTGTTTCATTTTCTCAGGATAAACTTTAAAAAGCGGACGAATAAATCCTTTGAACATTTCGTCGTTGGCTTTCCCCCAGAATGGACGCATAAGAGTTAGGAAACATCTTGAAACAAACCATTTCATATTTTCCAGATAATTGCAAAAATCTACAGCAAAAGCCCTGGTTTTCTCCATACTGTCGAGCACTAACACATTGACATCTGAAGGAGGCAATCCCATTGGGGCAGTTTTAGCAGCGGTTAATATTTTTTCAATCGTTTCCGAATCAATGTCTTGATTTAGAAATTTTCTGGCACTTCTTCGTCTTTGAAATAATGATAAGACTTGTTCGTACCCAGCTGCCCTTTCTTTAGTAGGTAAATCATATAAATCGTCTGGACTAATAGTTCGACCAGCTATTTCAATGGCTCCTGTGGGACAAATAGCCATACAATGTCCACAACCGATACACCCAAAAATTGCCGTTTTGGATTTGACGGCTTTGTTATTTTCCAGTGTTAAACTCAAATCACCACAGACATTTACACATAAACCACATCCTATACAGGTCGATTGATTTATCTTTATTTCTGCTGCTTTTTTTGCTCTTGATGTTGGGATGGCCATAATCTGATTGGTTTTAAATTACTATTAAGATATATCTAATGGTGGCCTATATAATATGTTAGGTTATGGTTTTAAAATATAATTTTTTTTGAATTTTTATTTATTTATCATGAGAAATCGGAAATAAGAACTAATGATTTTCACTAATTTTTTAAATGTAAATCGATAACTCCTGTCCCTTGAATACTGGTATATCTCAATTTCCAATATCCCTTTTGAGCATTGTAGGTATTGTTAATATGTAAACTATCTGCTGACTTTATGTTTTTGGAATAAATAACATCTCCATTGGGGCATTCTAATTCAACATTAACTTCTCCCTCATTAACAATAACGATTCCGTCTAAATGAATCAATGCACGACCATTCACGACATCCATTATTGTAGTCCCTTTTGAGTTTTTGTTAATAGGAGAATTAAAGCCAACCACTGTAAAGATATCAGTGTAACATGAATTTAGTGAAACACCACAAATAGCTAAAAATAAAACAATTATCTTTTTCATATCTATTGATTGAATTGATGAAATATATATAAGTAAGACTAATTTATAACTATAGAAATTGATTCCTTTATAAATTAGTCATTACTTAGATTGATGTTTATTTAAAACTTCTTCAAAATTCCAATGCGCAATGAAAGATAATTCAGGTGAAACTGATTAGTAGTTCCATCTACATCGATATCTTTCATAAGAGAATTGAATTTTAAACCAGGTGTTAAACTCCAATTTGATCCCAAATTAATATCTACACCACCAGCAAATTGAAAACCAAAACCGTGTTTGGTATCATGAATAATATCTCCAACATTATTTTCAGTTTCAATGTGGTTGTATAATACACCTCCTCTTAGGTAGTACGCCAAAGGTAGTGTTCCTATGGGATGCTTAAATTGCAAACCTAACACATATCCTGTTTCTTCAAAACAAACAGCACTACTCCCGTTTGAGTTATCGGCACCAAAACGATTCCAGCCCCAACCTCCGTAAACACCTAAATGAGGCATAAAACGGTAATGGAAAATACCTTCAAAACCAAAACCTGGTTTAAGTTCAGTGCCATTCAATGTGTTTGTTGCCACTGATAAACCACTGCTTAATTCAAAACCAAATTGTTTCTCTTTCTCTTGTCCAAAGCTAACCATTGTTAGCATACAGAACATTGCGACACATACTAATTCCTTTTTTTTCATTTTTTTCATTATTTCATTATTTCATTATTTACAAACAAAATTACTGTACTACCATTGACTATTAAAATAAAACATGGTGAAAGGGCAAAATATAAGAATGAATGCGTTATAGTAGTAATTAAAGCTAAATCTGATTTGTCTTGCTGACATCAAACCAAATGAATATCATATATTCAAATTTCCAAAATATATTATTACCACACAAATCGCTTAAATACTTCTTTCTTTATTAATTCCCGTCTGTTTAGAAGCTCGATAAACACTCGGAAATTTGGTAGTTTTCAATAGTGTTTTCTTGTTCACTTTAAATTCAATTCACAATAAACCGGCATCCTAAAGTCTGAGCCATGGATTGAGCTAATTTTAGAGTATTCCCATTGTAAATGGATTCGTATATTATGATTATTTTGTGATTCATTTTTTTTATTTTTAAATTATCTTGTTAATTTAGGCAGGAATAGCTCACGAAGCTTTAAACCGCCTCGCAATGCAAATAAAATGTATAGAAGAACAAATCCCCCATCGATAATTCCGGTAAACCAAAAAGTAGTTGGGAATCCTTCAACAAAATACATTGCAGCATAAAGTTGTATTACATAGAACAAACGACCAAAAATAAGGCATCCTATATTAAAAGCGTAACGCTTGATGTTGAATGCAGAGAAAAACTGCAAGTAAGCAAAACAAAGAAAAAACGAGCCTAAAAAAACAGCGAAGAATGGATCAATCACCGGATTGTCGATTTTACGGCCAATACCAATCACAAACAAATACTGAATGGCTGCTATGGTATCCCATATTCCACTCGCAAAAAACGTAATGGCTAAGGGTTTTAACGATTTAGGGTTCATAATTGTTAAGTTTTATTTTGTTTTTATTCGCTTTATATCGTGCTCCATTTGCAGAAGTTCTCGTTTAATTTCGCCACCATGTCCGGGTAAAAAGATTTTACAATTGCTGTTTAATAGCTTACCCCAGCTCTCTATCATTTTTTCTGTATCATCGGCAAAAGGTGGAAATACTGAATTTTTAAAAACTCCGAATAATGCATCTCCAACAATAGCCATCTCATTATCCACAATTACACTAACCGAATCAGCCGAATGACCCTCTGTTTTGATTAATTGGATATTTAAGTCGTAATTAAATAAGTCAAAGTTTTCGTTTATAAAAAAATCTGGGACAAATGACTCATATCCAAACCTTTTTTCACTAAACCAATTACCTAAACGGGAGATTAAGCTTGTAAATACCGATGTTCCATCGGGCAGTGAAGTATATCCGTTTTTAATTGATTCCTTTTCTTTTTCGCTAACAATAATTTTACAATTATCTTGCACTTTTATACGTGCAGTATTCTGGCAATGGTCAAAATGTGTGTGGGTTAAAATTAAGAATGAAACCTGTTTATTTATCAAATTTAAGGACTCAATATTCAGTTTAAGCTTTTTAAAAGATGATTTTTTACCTGTATCAACCAAAATATTATAATTTCCTTTTGATATAAGATATGAGTTACTTCGTCCCGATAGAACTTTAATAATTATATAACCATTCTTTGTTTTCCAGGTTTTCATTTAATTTATGTTCCATGTATGAACGAATTCTGTAAGGCTCGGAAGTAAATCAAGAAAAGCATGAATAATGATTACTAACCATAAATTCTTAGTTTTTGCCCATATCGTTGCTAAGAAAAACCCTGCTACGGATAGTACTAAAATACTGTAACCTATAGACATAAAAAGGCTTGGATGCATTCCGAGTGAATCTAAAGTACCACTGCCCCGTAGATAAAAACCGGGAGCATGACATAATCCAAAAAATAGCGCACTTAAGAATATTCCACCCAGTTCTGATTTTGTTATTGCCGCAAGCCTTGATTGAATCAAAGCCCTGAAAAAAAATTCTTCTACTAGTCCAACCTCAAAAATCAACCAAATGTACAATAATGGTAACCCTATTAAAAGCTGCGTATTTGATATTAAACCTTCACGAATAGGAGTAGCGCCATTTCCAAGAAAAAATTGAAAAAGAAATAGAACTGCCGACATTGCAAGTAATATGATGATGTTTTTTCGGGTAAAGAAATCTTTCGCTTTAACATTCAGGCCGAAATCACGTAAATTAAATTTGTATAGGTATTTATAAACTAAAAATGGTATGAGAACGAAGAAAAGTAATTTGTACGATAAAACAATGATTTCTTTAATTTGTTGAGTTTTTGTTAAGTGCTGAAATATAAACGTTTTTATAAAGTCAAAACCAAAAGATAGCATAAATGTTATGTATGCTAATATTGAAATTATAACTACGATTTCTCTTGTCTGAATTGGTTTATAATCAAATAATGGTTTTGATGATCTTGATGTTATATAAGCAATAAATGTAAAAAAGACTCCAATTATCAGAAGTACTGCTATGGCTTGACTTACAGGGAAATGCCCTATCAATACCATTAGGATTAAAGTTAAAACATACAAGGCCGAATAGCCAATAAAGAATTTGTTTTTAAATAGTTCTTTCATAGGTTTTTATTTGTTGAAATTAATATCTGATTTCCTTGCCACTAACGCTGGCGTTATAAAATCGTTGGGGATTGCGGTCTACTTTTCAGTACAGTTACACAAATGTAAATGCGTGCAGAAGGTTGGAATAAACACCTAAACCCCAATTTTTTATACCGCGTATTACCCGTTGTGCTTTTTTACTTCTCATGCAAAAGCGTCTAATTTATCAGACTTACAACCTCATTGCCAAAACTATCTAATTTGTCAGTATTTTGAATAAAAAGCTGTTTAGCTGCATTATTAATAGCCTCTTTTGGTATCTGTCTCCATTTACCTAAATCCTTTTGAAAATCTATACCAAAAAGCAATTTAGACATATCTCGAATAATACAGTAGTTAGCAAATGGATGTGCATTATTTATGTCATATTTTGAATTATTAATCCAAAGTTTAATCAAGGAATAAATATAATTATCTGCAAAATA
>JBBSDM010000089.1:0-6409 GCA_038249445.1 Bacteroidales bacterium | reverse complement strand
GCGTAATTCATAGTTCAAAAAAACAATCTTTTGTTGCTAAAAAGAGTTTAAACCACTAATTTCACTAATTCTACGAATAAGAAATAATAATTCGTGTCATTGGCGTAATTCGTAGTTCAAAAAACAATCTTTTGTTGATAAAAAGAGTTTAAACCACTAATTTCACTAATTCTACGAATAAGAAAAAATAATTCGTGTCATTGGCGTAATTCATAGTTCAAAAAAACAATCTTTTGTTGCTAAAAAGAGTTTAAACCACTAATTTCACTAATTCAACAAATAAGAAACAATAATTCGTGTCATTGGCGTAATTCGTAGTTCAAAAAAACAATCTTTTGTTGCTAAAAAGAGTTTAAACAACTAATTTCACTAATTCAACGAATAAGAAAAAATAATTCGTGTCATTGGCGTAATTCGTAGTTCAAAGAAATCACATTCGGAGTTTTAAATAAAAAGTTATCCATGCCAACAGCCATAAAATTCGAAAATATATCCAAACAATACCGCCTTGGAGTAGTATCTACGCAAACGCTTAGCCATGACCTCAACCGATGGTGGAAAATGAATGTCCGTGGAAAAGAAGATCCGTATTTAAAAATTGGCGAGGTAAACGACCGTGCACATAAAGGCGAAAGCGAATATGTGTGGGCACTGAAAGACATTAACTTCGATGTGCAACAAGGTGATGTACTTGGTATTATCGGAAAGAACGGAGCCGGAAAATCTACCTTGCTCAAGATTCTCTCCAAGGTTACAGCCCCTACCACCGGAACCATTAAAGCTGCCGGACGCATAGCTTCTTTACTGGAAGTAGGTACCGGTTTTCACCCCGAAATGACTGGACGTGAGAATATTTATATGAACGGTGCCATTATGGGCATGACAAAAGCAGAGATAACCCGCCGTTTCGATGAGATTGTTGATTTCTCCGGCGTAGAACGTTATATAGATACTCCCGCCAAACGGTACAGCAGCGGTATGACGGTGCGCCTTGGCTTTGCCATAGCTGCCCACCTTGAACCTGAAATTTTAGTGGTGGACGAAGTACTGGCCGTAGGCGATGCCGAATTCCAAAAGAAAGCTATTGGGAAAATGCAGGATGTAAGTAAAGGGGGGGGGAGAACGGTGTTGTTTGTGAGCCATAATATGGCGGCGGTACAGAGTTTGTGCACGAGTGGTATAGTTTTAAAAAATGGCCAGTTAGATTTTTCTGGTACAGTTAAGGATGCAGTTGATTATTATATAGGTGTTAATTATAAAAAAACAAATGAGTTGTATTATGATAACTTAAGTGTTTCACCCGGTAACGATAAAATTCGTATTCGTTCGATGAGTGTTAAACCTAAAGAGAGTAATTCTATTACTATTAATACAGACATTCAAGTTGCATTGCAATTTTACAACTATCTTAAAAATGCAATGATAGATGTTACTTTTGAACTAAGAACTGCTGACGATATTGTTGTTTTTCATCGTTGGCTAAACTTTTCACAAAATTTCGACTCTCAAATCGGAGAACAATCAGTCTCATTTATAATACCCAAAAATTTATTAAATGCTGGAAAATACTATTTTCGCATTTGGTTTGGTGAAAATGAGGCACATTTGTTATGGGGTGAACTAACTTACATGTTTGAGGTGGAATTTACTAATGAAATTGTTGGAGATTTTACATTTGGACTTAAACCTGGCATAATTAGACCAGATATTTGCTTTCAACACGAAATGAAAAATGTGAAATAAATATAAACTTAATTCAACTTTTGTATATTTTATGCTAAACTTCTGTACCCTTTTTGATTCGAATTACATTGCAAAAGGTTTGGCAATGTATCAATCTTTGATGAAGACCTGTTCGGCGTTTCATCTATATATATTTGCTTTCGACGATTTGGCTGAAACAAATCTCCTCAAGATGAATTTACCAAATATAACAGTAATTTCACTAAATGAATTTGAAGATGAGGAATTGATAGCCGTAAAACCCAGTAGAACAAAGGTAGAATATTGTTGGACTACAACACCATCAACAATTCTATACTGCATCAACAATTTTCAACTTGATCATTGTACGTATTTAGATGCCGATTTATACTTTTTCTCGGACCCGAAAGTGTTAATTGATGAAATGGGAGATTGTGATGTTTTAATTACGCCACATCGTTATTCTGTTTTGTACGACCAAACACTAACCTCAGGCAAGTACTGCGTACAGTTTAATACCTTTAAAAACACCGAAAACGGACTTGCAGTTTTAAAGAAATGGCGTAATGATTGTATCGACTGGTGTTATAATCGGTATGAAGATGGTAAGCGCGGAGACCAAATGTATTTGGATTCATGGCCACAAACATATCAGGGTATTTACGAATGTGAGCACTTGGGTGGAGGAGTTGCACCTTGGAACATGCAGCAATATAAATTTGAGAAAATTGGAAGCAGAATATATGGCAATGAGATTGCTACTGATAATAAATTTGATTTGGTTTTTTTTCACTTCCACTATATATTTAGTGTGAAGAAGTCGTTTTTTCACGAATTTAGTTTTGATATTTATGAGTTGCCTGACAATACACGTAAAATAGTATATAGTCCATATCTTAAATTTTTAATAAAATCATACAAGTTCTGTAAAAGAAATGATGAAAATTTAGATGGATTAGCTACTCAATTGAGTGATAAGTCATGGTATGCATATATAAAAACTATCCGTAAGCGATACATCAATAATAACAAGAGATTTAAATACTGGATAGGATAAGTAATGGCGAAAATAATTGACTTAAATACATTTACGGATAATAGAGGGAACTTGACTGTAATTGAAAAAGTGATTCCTTTTAATATCAATAGAATATTTTATATTTACGGTGTTGATAATTCAGTGAGAGGTGGACACAGGCATCACAAAACAATTCAGGCTGCAATTTGCATTCAGGGAAGTTGTTTTATACACTGTGACAATGGGATAGAATTAAATGACTATGAATTAAATTCTCCTCATAAATGCTTGATTTTAAATCCTGAAGATTGGCATACAATGAGCGGTTTTACTGCAGATGCTATTTTAATGGTTTTGGCATCTGAATTTTTTGACAAGGATGATTATATATATGAACCTTACTTAAATATATGACTTTAGAGTAAAAATCAGATTTTGTTATCAATACTTAAGCCGTAAAATAAACGAATGCAACTTTCAATAATTACAATCAATCAAAACAATGAAGATGGTTTACGAAAAACCATGACCAGTGTTTTATCGCAAAGTTGGGTGGATTTTGAATATATAATTATCGATGGCGCAAGTACCGATAAGAGTGTTGATATTATTGAGGAAGAAATAAACAATGCTTCGAAAAGTTTGATTGCAAAAATTCAATATACCTCCGAAGCTGACACAGGAGTTTTTAATGCTATGAACAAGGGAATAATATGTGCAAAAGGTAAGTATTTACTATTCCTTAATAGTGGCGATTTTTTAGTTGACAATCAAGTATTAGAAGTCGTATTCAAAGAGAAGCACGAAACTGATATTGTAAGTTGCAAATGTAGGGTTTCAGAAAATGGCAAACAAATGTTTGTTACTTCTCCTCCAACCAACTATACATTTGGTTTTTTCTTTAGTAATTCGTTAGCACATCAAGCTACATTTATTAAAAAAACATTATTTGATAATTTTGGTCTTTATCGTGATGACCTCAAATTGATGGGTGATTGGGAGTTTTTTGTACGTACTATAATACTTGGTTCTGCTTCTTCTAAAAATTTAGACATTATATTGTCTGACTACAACATGGATGGCATGTCGAGCGACAATACAAATCAGAATTTAATTGCAAAAGAGAAGAAGATGATTTATGAAGATAAAGTATTAAAGTCTTTTGTACCAGATTACGAGTTTTTTTCAAAGTATAAAAGTGATAACGCAATGATGGAATGGGCAGGAAGTAAAAAACTATTTCGTTTGCCAATCCATATTATTTATAAATTGATTCTTAAATTAAAAAAGGTTTTTAAATGATGAATCCATTCAGAAAAATTAAAAAGTTATATAAATTGCTCCAAAAAGTACATTTATTTCAAACTTTTCAACTTTATATAAAGTCAAAACATCCTAAAAGCTCCACCTTGCATGTGTATAACTACTCACTGATAAATATTGCTAAAAGTGCAATTATCGAATTAGATGAGGATTCGCATTTGGGCATAAACCAACTCTGTATTAAAAGAAAAAAGATAAGACCTGCTATCTTGTATTTATCTAACAATGCAAGTTTAAAAATTCATGGAAGTTTTACGATGCTTGAAGGAGCTGAAATAGTAATATTGGATGGAGCTAGTATGGAAGTTGGAAATAACTCTTATATGAATGATAGTCTTATTCAGTGCGAATCAAAGATAATAATTGGAGACAATTGCGCTATAGCGGGTGGTGTTATTATACAGGATACTGACTCTCATCCTACTTTTGATGAAAATGGCCTACGAAAACCCCATACAAAACCAATCTACTTAGGAAATCATGTATGGATTTGTTCAAATGCTATTATACTTAAGGGTGTAAAAATAGGCGAAGGAGCTATAGTCGCGGCTGGGGCAGTAGTTACCAAAGATGTACCTACAAAATGTTTAGTAGGTGGTAATCCGGCCAGAGTCCTTAAAACAAATGTAAATTGGGAGTAAATATATTTTATGTCATTTGTGTTGTTATTTAAACACATTAATACAAATATCTGAATTGATATGAGTCAACAACAATCGAAATTAATAAATATAATCTATAGAGGACTAAGGAAGATATATCGTGTTTTTTCTCCATCTCCTAGTCATGATGAATTGTTAATACAAAAACAATTGGCTGATTATAAATTCTTATTGAGTAAAGGAGTGGAAACAGAATTGGGTTATGTTACCCTTTATGGTGAACCCCTAATTTCAAAAGCTAATCATTCGCGTATAGTAATGGGTAAAGGAGTTGTAATCATTTCTGATTCTCAATACAATAGGAGTGGCATTAATCATCCTGCTATTATTGCAACAGAAGCTCCTGGCGCCGAAATAATAATTGGCGATGGTGTTGGTATGTCTGGAACAAGCATAGTAGCGGTACAAAAAATAGAAATAGGCAATGATACTATGTTAGGTGCTAATACCAACATTTATGAAACTGACTTTCACTGTATGGATGCAAATGAACGCTTGAATCAAAAAAATATTTTGGTTGCTAAACATGCACCAATTTATATTGGTAAACAATGTTGGTTAGCATCTAATGTAACTATTCTTAAAGGAGTAAAAATTGGAGATAGGGTGGTAGTGGCAGCAATGTCACTTGTTAGTAAAGATGTGCCAGATGATATGGTTGTAGCTGGTGTTCCTGCAAAAATTTTAAACAACATGAAAGCGGTTTAGTGGACTTATTTTAAAAAATAAATAAAAATTTAATGATTAAATTTCTTGATTTACAAAAAAACACAGCAATGCACGGTGCTGAAATAAAGGAAGCTGTAAACAATGTTATAGATAGTGGTTGGTATTTGCAAGGTGAAGCTAATCGTAAATTTGAGGAAAACTACTCACGTTATATTGGTTCAAAACATTGTGTGGGTGTAGCTAATGGTTTAGATGCGCTGATATGGATTTTAAGAGTATATATCGAGTTAGGTATTATACATCAAGGCGATGAAGTGATTGTGCCTGCCAACACTTACATTGCATCTATTTTAGCAATAACAGAAAATAATCTTAAACCTGTTCTTGTTGAGCCAAAGATTACAAACTATCAAATTGATGATACATTAATTGAACAAGCAATAACGCCTCGAACAAAAGCAATGCTAATCGTTCACTTATATGGACAGTGTTCATACACCGAAAAAATAGGTAAAATTTGCAAGAAATTCAATTTGAAATTAATTGAGGATAATGCACAGGCGCATGGGTGTTTGTATACAACGGTAAACAGTAAGCAGAAAGCGGAAAGAAAAACAGGGTCGTTGGGTGATGCTGCCGGACATAGCTTTTATCCGGGTAAAAATCTGGGAGCACTTGGCGATGGTGTTGCTGTTACTACAAATGATGAAGAGTTGGCAAAAACAATTCGATCTTTAGCTAATTATGGATCATCAAAAAAATACTACTTTCAATATACAGGACGTAATAGTCGCTTGGATGAAATTCAAGCAGCGATATTAGATGTAAAGTTGAAATATTTGGATGAAGATACTGAAAAGCGAAGAAATGTAGCTCGTTTTTATATGGATACATGTCAAGTTTCACAAGGTTGTTGATGTAAGTTGATTGTATTTTGGTTCAAATTTAATATTTTATTTTTAAATTCTGTTGGTGTTATTGTAAAAATTTCAGGACTCAACTCATACCATTTCTCAATTGCTTGAAAAGGGGT
>JBBSDM010000088.1:0-6648 GCA_038249445.1 Bacteroidales bacterium | reverse complement strand
CGGACTGACTATCGATAAGACCCAAGCTGGGCGATTTCTCTCTTCCTGCTTTTAAGCGGACTTTATCACGAAGGTGTTCGTGAATCAGATCAATAGTTCCTTTATGTTTCCAAACTGTGAAATAGTAGTAAACTGTTTGCCATGGAGGAAAACACTTGGGGAGCATGCGCCACTGACATCCCGTTTTAAGCATATAGAAGATGCTGTTAAATATCTGACGAATTTCATATTTTCGTGGTCGTTTGTCAATTAAAATGCCATCTACTATGTCCCATTGACTATCGGTGAGGTTGGTTGTATATGATTCCATCGTTATTTATGTGTTTGATTTCCATAAATTTACGAAATATTATTCAACTAAACAACTGATAGTCAGTTTAAATTAAACTTATTTTTTAAACAGTTTCTAAGAATATTTCTTGAATAAATCGTACATATTTTAAATTATTTTGACAAGGAATTTTCGTTGAAAATAAGCTAATTTTATTTTACTCCATTCATTAATTTTTGTAACCATTTGGAAAGTCCAAACAGGATGATAGAAGCAATGCCCGACATAACCACAAATAAAATAAAGAAGTCATACAAATTGGTCATTGTATAACCAAGAAATGAAGTCGGGTGTTTGTCGGGATACAGTGAACTTAACGTGCCGGCCAAGTAATTTGCAAAAGAATTAGCCAAAAACCATACTGCCATAAGCAATGATCCAAATTTTACAGGTGCCATTTTATTTACAAGCGAAAGTCCAATAGGAGATAAGCAAAGCTCACCCCAAGTGTGTAAAGCATACATACCTATCAACCAGATCATACTCACTTTTATACCGGGTGCTATGTCTTTTACTCCAAAGGCAATCCATAAATATCCCAACGATAGAAGAAACAGTCCGATTGACATCTTGGTTGGAGCAGCGGGTTCGTACTTATCTAATTTCAACCACAGCCAGGCAAATAATGGTGCAAAACTGACCACAAATATAGAATTAAGAGATTGGAATGTACTTGCTGGTAATTCATTTAATTTAAACTGCTGTCCACCACCTACAAGAACAGAAATAATACCATATAAAATAGCTGCTGAAAATACCGAGAGAATTACATACACCGTGTTTCGTAGTTTGGTATCTTCACTTGTATTCATTGCCACTTTGGTTGCTTTGTATAATTTTACAATGGCAATCAATGCTGCAAGACCAAGCGGATAAATAATCCATGTTGGGATTGCCAATCCCAAATGACGATTAGTTTGTTCGTCGGCAAAAAAAGTGAGCGATGCACCAGCCTGCTCAAATGCACTCCAAAAAAATATGACAAAAAAGGCAACAATAAAGATAACTGACACCCTTTGTTTTTCGGCTTTATTCAACGATTTATCCGTTAGAATAATGCCTACAATAAGCATGGCGGCCACCAGAAGCAGATACGGCAAAAAGACAAATACTTTTGCATCGACGTAAAGCATGCCAATAGCAAGAGTAGCAAAAGCAGCCAATCCTAAAATAACAAAAAGAGGTTTTGACCAATAAGCATGTGCCCCAACAGGTGGCTGACCGAGCACATTTTTATCGGGATCAATAACATACTGTTTGGCAAATGCCAACTGAACCACTACACTGGCGAGCATACCGATAGCCCCGGCTAAAAAGGCCCATTTAAAATCGCCCGGCTGACCTGTATCACCAGCTAACCCACACACAAATGGCCCTAACGCACCACCTACATTGATACCCATGTAGAAAATAGTGTAAGCAGAATCAACGCGACGGTCGCCTTTAGGATATAATTGTCCTACCAACGAAGAGATATTCGGTTTAAAAAAGCCATTTCCGGCAATCATGAACCCCAGACCACAGAAGAAGAACATGGTAGAAAGCCCCGGAGCAGACAAATAAGTATGCCCACAGAAAAAAAGTAGAATTTCACCCAGCGCCATTACCAATCCACCCGCTATGATAGATCGTTGATTTCCCCAGTATTTATCGGCAATAAAACCACCAATAAGCGGCGTTAAATACACCAGACTGGTATAACTACCGTATAAACTTGAAGCAAAAGCTTTATCAAACAACAAGGCCTTTGTCATGAATAATACCAAGACGGCTCGCATGCCATAGTAATTAAAACGCTCCCACATCTCTGTGGCAAATAAAATATAAAGCCCTTTGGGATGGTTATTTGCTGACTGATTGACTGACATAATTCTTTTTAAATCGTTTATCTATAACTATATTAAAATAAAAATGAACGCCAATAAAATCGGCGTTCACAACCCACTATTTGACACAATGATTAATTGTGCATACAAAATTAGTTATTCTGATTGAATATTCCTGTTTTAAATACGCATAAATTTATATTTTTGATACATATTATTACATAATAACAAAATATTATATTTCACCTTGCTTTTTTCATGTCTATCGTTACTTTACTTACTTTCCCGCCAAGTGGTGGGTTTAGCTTGGAGAGACAAACTTCTAACGCCTGAATCTGAGGGAACTGGTTCATAATCGTATCCAAAATTCGCTGACCTACATGCTCAATCAGTTTCGAAGGTATTTCCATTTGCTCTTTCACCACATCATACACCAATTTGTAGCTAAGCGTATGTTCTAGTTCGTCGGTTTGTCCTGCAAGTTGCGTATCCAACATCATGCTAATGCTGACAATAAATGTATTGCCCAGCGTTTGCTCATGTTCCAAACAACCATGAAAGGCGTGAAACTCCATATTTTCTAGAGAAATTCTGCTCATAAATTTTTAATTGCCCGGATTCCCAATTCTAAAAAAAGGGGAATCAAAGTTAGTTTGCATTGTACATCATTTTATATTGCTCACATAATATATGTTAAGCATTCGACGAAATTACTATTTGAGCTATGGCTAGATTACCTCACTGATAAATTGGCCATCGCCCACAAAGGTACTTATTTTATCACCTTGTTTTACTTGCGTCACCGAAGTTATTCGTTTACCACTAACGGTAGAGATGGTATAACCATGTTGCAATAAAAAACCGGGCGAATGCATTTCTATATTTTTTTCGAGTAATACTAATTTGTTATTCTGCTTCAAAAACTGTATCCGAACAGTAGATTGCAACCGGCTTTTTTGCCTATCGAGTAAATGTGCTCTTTGTATTACCCAGCTTCGCAAAGTTTGTTTAATACGCATCTTCGCCTGATTTACAAAAGTGTATTCATTCTCAATTTTATTTTTTACATGATAGCGAATGTCTGCGAAAACATCCAGCACCCTATCCTTGGCTTGCTGCAAACCCGAAATCAAAAACTCAGCTACTGCCGTTGGAGTTTTCAGACTGGTGTGTGCCACCATATCCAAAATAGATATATCGCGTTGATGGCCAATGCCGGCAATAATGGGCAATGGAAATTGTGCACAGTTTAGTGCTAGATCGTATGAATCGAAGCAAGCCAAATCGGTAGTAGCACCACCACCCCGAATAATGATCACAGCTTCAAACAAATCGATACTGTCGTATATTTTTTCCATAGCCGAGATAATCGATGCTGCGGCTTGATCGCCCTGCATGATAGCTGGAAAAAGTTTAGTATAAAAAATAAATTGTGCCGAATTATTATTCAGCTGATCGCAAAAATCACCATATCCGGCAGCCGTTGCAGAGGAAATGATAGCTATGCGCTGTAGCGGCTGTGGCAACGTTAGCTGCTTGTTCATTTCCACAATGCCATCTTCCTCCAGTTGACGAATAATTTTAAGCCGACGGGTAGCCATTTCGCCAATGGTGAAAGTCGGATCAATATCGCGAATATTCAAACTAAAGCCATAAACCGCATGAAATTCGACCGTTACTGCCACCAGTACATTTAGTCCCGCACGCAGCGACTGGCCAGTGCTACTCTCGAAATAAGGCTTTAGCATTCGGAAGGCATTTGCCCAAATCGTTGCTTTTGTCTTTGCCAGCAATGTGTCTGAATTACTATCCTTTTCAATCAGTTCCAAATAACAATGCCCGCCCGGATTTTCGCGCAGTTCGCTTATTTCGGAACGAATCCACACTGGCGTACCAAATCCCATACGTATAGTTTCATGAATTTGAGCAGTAAGTTCAGAGAGTGTTATAGAGTTCATAAATTTAAAATCATAATCTTGGACATTTTGTTGCCTTCAGTGGTCATTCTTAATTTATTACCACTTTGTGCGAACTTGATTGTCCACCGCCTACAATATTCACAACATACACGCCCGTGCATAAGTTACTAGCCGGAAGTATCGTTTCGTGTTCTACAACAGGTTGATTCAAGAGCATAATCCCTGTTGCAGAATACACACGGACATGTTCATCGGTTGAAATTTTATTGTTGAACAATCGGATATAAATACTCCTATCCGAAAAATCAAAACCGATAGCCACATTGCTGGTTTGAGCTATCTTTTTAGCACTAAAGAAGGGCAATTTAGCCAACGCAGCACGAAAATCTGGAATTCCATACCCCAATTGAGCCGTAGGACGATCATAATTACTAGCACTTTCGTATATTGTTTTTAAAAGCACATCGGTGCTGCTAGGGGCATTTATACTTCTGGCTGCCTGGAGAAAACAAGTCATCATACCGGCCATAATTGGTGCTGCATAAGAAGTTCCATCTCCTACAACAGGTAGGCCTTTAGTTGAAAGAAGAGCTGTAGATGTTCCCATAGAACAAACTTCGGGCTTTACGCGATTGTCGGAACTTGGTCCAAATGACGAAAAGACACTGGAAGCACCTGCATTATCAACTCCTCCTACAGTTATAATACCTTTGGCATCGCCAGGAGCGCCAATATAATGCCATGTCTTGTTACCTTCATTGCCGGCACTATTACAGACGATAATCCCTTTTTTTGCAGCCAATGTGGCACACCGACTGGCTCGGGAAACTTCACCATTCATATCAGCATAGCTGTAATCCATAATCGGATCATTAAATTTTGTATATCCTAACGATGAATTAACCACATCCACTCCCACACTATCTGCAAATTCTATTCCTGAGCACCAAAAGTCCGTTTCAACAAGATATTCCGTTAATACATTTTCTGTTCGGATAAGCCAATAAGAAGCATCGGGTGCAGTGCCAATAAATGACCCCGGCAAATTACCCGACAAGATAGACATTACATCAGCTCCGTGAGCATCTTCGGCATAGATGTTCGAATTAGGATTTACAAAGTCTTTCGTTCCCAATAACCGCCCTTGCAAGTTCAAACTATCAAATGCAGGATTTTTATTCACATTAAAAAACCCTGCATCGAGCACACCTATCACAATTCCTTTGCCGCGATATCCTAAGTCGTGTAAATATTTGCCATTCATCTGATTGATTTGAGCCACAGCACTACCGTAATCGGCTATAGGTTCTAGCATCTTTGCACGTTTAAGCGAACCCGAGGCAGCAAGGTCAACTTTGCCGGAATATTTCACCCATTTTACGAAAGGTAAGACTCGTACTAAATTCATTTTGCTTGAGTCTGATAACAAAACCGTTGCACCGTTCATCCATTTGCTACGATTATGAACATGAATACCCAGATTCTCTACCTGTGATAAATAAGAAGGATTTATCGGTAAATCACTGGAATCGATACCTATAGCATGTTGTACACGACGTTCAATGGCTCTTGCTGACAGATAGTCCGATGGTTTTGTTAGCGAGTAAGGCGAATTCTTTTTATTCGCAAACTGCACATAGAAATAATAACCGGATGTGGCTAAAACCGAAGAACCACAAAATAACAGAAATACAAGAAGTAAGCCGACCTTTTGAAAAGAAGTAGTTGTTGATTTCATAAGCTTCTGTTTTTTATATATACAATTTGTCATATACAAAGATACAATATTTAATAGGTAATTTACGTCATAAGTATTAAAAAACATTAAAATATAGGACATTTTACTTACGACTACGAAAGTTTCGTATATTTGCGAAGTATTCGTAGTATACATATACGTCAAACATTTACAAAATAAGGAGACAGACAAAACAAGAACTAAATCAAACATCAGAAAATGGAAAAACTAACTAACCAAGAAGAAGAAATGATGCTTATTATCTGGCAACATGGAAAAGGATTTATAAAAGATTATATCCAAAGAATGGATGAACCTACCCCGCCTTACACAACTGTGGCATCGATTATAAAAAATCTGGAGCGAAAAGGATATGTAAAAAGCACACGCTATGGCAATACCTACGAGTACTGCGCTACGATTGAGGAGAGTGAATACAAATCCAAATTCGTGTCGAATTTAGTCCAAAACTACTTCGATAATTCGTACAAAGAAATGGTGAGCTATTTTGTTGAAAAACAAAAAATTTCGGCAGAAGAGTTACAAGAAATCATTAAACTAATCGAAAAGAAATGAATGAAGCACTCATGTATTTTTTGAAGGTAAACATTGCGTTAGCTTTGTTTTACTTGTTTTACCGTCTATTTTTTGCAGGAGATACTTTCTGGAAAGCTCGTAGATATTATTTGCTACTTGTCAAGTTTCACAAGGTTGTTGATGTAAGTTGATTGTATTTTGGTTCAAATTTAATATTTTATTTTTAAATTCTGTTGGTGTTATTGTAAAAATTTCAGGACTCAACTCATACCATTTCTCAATTGCTTGAAAAGGGGT
>JBBSDM010000087.1:0-6677 GCA_038249445.1 Bacteroidales bacterium | reverse complement strand
TTCCGAGAATTCTCCTTTGTCGCAGTTTAATAAAATATAAGAAGCCCTAAAGGATTGTGAAGTATGGCTTCCTTTATTGATTATCTTTTTTAAATCGTCAACTTCTAGTTGACTTAGCTTAATTGTGTATAGTATCATAATCCAGTTTTTGCTGCAAAGATACTAATTATATACGTCATATCAATACAAACATAACACTAGTATGCAACCTAGTTTTCTAAACGATATATTCATTATGTTTAAAATGGTTTTAAAATATTAGTACCGTCTCCTATACAACCACCACAAACCTCCGTCAGCTGATGGAGACTTGAAGCAAGTTCCGTCACCTATATATGCTTCCTATAGATGAGTAACAAGTAGAATAGTCTTGCCTTCTTCTTCCAAGTCTATTCATTTGTACCTTATTATACTTAGTCCAAGTCAATAGACTTGAACTATCGTTAGTTTCGTCTCACATACTTGTGCCTTAATTGAAGCTATATTAGATTTTAAAACCTAACCCTCCTTTTTCAAGTCTCAAAAATAAACATTTACATTAACACCACAAAGCATTTTGCTAGAAATTTATAAACAATTTGAAAAAAAATGTACTTGCACTTAAAAAGCCGTAGAAACGTATTGGTTTCTACGGCTGGAGAGGTGATAGTGAATAGGAGAGGGGGTTACATTACATAGCTTATAATTTTGTCGCTACACATGCAGCTGGGGTCTGCACCGGCAGTAGCTACTTGTATAGCGTGTGCTTTACCACGCACTAAACCATCAAGTTGGGTTTTATGTTTGGTGCTGGTACTGTGTTGCCACACACTGTCGGTAGTAATCTAATGACACTAAAATGTTAATTATTCCCAATTAACAATAGTATTTTCTTTGTATACTTTATCCTATAATTTATATTATGTAAAATAGAATTGTACCGTTTCTGCCTTTTCCTCTCAAATAGTGAAAATAACAACTAATCAGTGATAAATTAAGTTTTGGCAAGAATGAATTATTTCAGATAGATTTAAAAGCAAATTACAAATATCACTTCTAGATTCTTTTTAGTATTTGAACATTTATTAAATTATACTTACGAACAAAGACTGCACTGGATTTTTACAAACAAATTATTATTGGATTGAAGTCTTTTTATCCTTCTTCCAAAATGGTCACAATAATTCTCCAAAAGTGATTCATTTTCAGTACACGAGAATGGCCTATTCCGTACCTTATTAAAGGCCAATCGCAAATATCCAATTCTCAAGCGATTTCATTTTTTGTGCATCAACAGCGTTTTGTCTACTGATTGGTTTATTATTCTATTTGCCTATATGGCTAATTATTAGTACTTTTGCAGCAGAATAAAATAAAAAGAATTAAATGAGCAAAGACCCAAAATGTAATAAGTGTAGAATGGAAAACACTTACTACGATTCGTCAATAATGATGTTTGTATGTCCTGATTGTAGCCATGAGTTTAGTAATGAAGCATCTACAGAAGAAGAAATTGACACTACTCCCCGCGATAGCAACGGAACAGAATTGTTGGATAGCGATAGTGTAACCTTAATAAAAGATTTGAAAGTACGCGGCTCGAGTTTGGTACTAAAACGTGGCACTAAAGTAAAAAGCATTCGCCTAACCGATAACCACGAAGAAGTGGATTGTAAAATATATGGTACCAGCCTAGTACTAAAAACTTGCTTTTTGAAAAAAGGGTGAGTCAATGCTCAGTTGAAAGTTGACAGTTGATAATTGATAACTCCCCTACTCCATTTAAAAGTAAATAGTTAATACTATCGTTCAACTATTATAGTCATTGTACTATAAATATTTGAGATTAAGAAAGCCGCCAAGTATTTTTACTTAGCGGCTTTTCTAGTATAACTGTTGAAATCGAAGAAAAATCTTATGCCTCTTTAGGTTTTTGAGATTTTAAATCAATTTGTAGATTCAACTCATCCAATTGTGCTTGATCAATAAACGAAGGTGCATCAATCATAACATCGCGTCCGGAGTTGTTTTTAGGAAATGCTATACAATCGCGAATACTATCCAATCCGGCAAACAGAGAAACGAAACGGTCTAAACCAAAAGCCAATCCTCCATGAGGTGGCGCTCCATATTGGAAGGCACTCATTAAGAATCCAAATTGTTCTTCGGCTTTCTCGGGAGTAAATCCTAGATGTCTAAACATCTCTTGCTGTATGGCCGAATCATGTATACGAATAGATCCACCTCCAAGTTCTACACCATTCACTACCATGTCATACGCATTGGAACGAACCGAACCTTTGTCGGTTTCCAGCAAATGGATATCTTCTAATAATGGAGAAGTAAATGGGTGATGCATAGCATAATAACGATCAGTTTCTTCATCGTATTCGAACAACGGGAAGTCAATAATCCAAAGTGGAGCGAATACGTTTTTATCACGAAGACCTAACCTTGCTCCCATTTCTAAACGCAATTCGCACAAGGCTTTTTGAGTTTTGCGCATATCACCCGAAAGCATAAGTATTAAATCGCCAGGAGTTGCATTACAAAGTGCGGCTATATTTTTAAAATCATCTTGCGAATAAAATTTGTCGACAGACGACTTGAATGTACCATCTTCTTCGCAGCGAATGTAGACCATCCCCTTTGCTCCTATTTGTGGACGTTTCACAAAATCGGTCAATTCGTCCAATTGTTTACGGGTATAGTTTACACATCCGGTAGCACAGATACCACCTACATAAGCAGCCGAATCAAATACTACAAAATCGCGTCCCGAAACAGCTTCTTTCAACTCAACAAACTTCATTCCGAAACGAATGTCTGGTTTATCAGAGCCATAGTATTTCATTCCGTCGGCCCATGTCATACGAGGGAAAGCTTCGTTGAAATCGATATTCTTTACAAATTTGAACAAGTGTTTTACCATTCCTTCAAAAATTTGTAATACATCTTCCTGATCAACAAATGACATTTCGCAGTCAATTTGCGTAAACTCAGGTTGACGATCGGCACGCAAATCTTCGTCGCGGAAACACTTAACGATCTGGAAATATCGGTCGAAGCCCGATACCATCAACAATTGTTTGAACAATTGTGGTGATTGCGGCAAAGCGTAGAACTGTCCCGGACTCATTCGCGATGGTACTACAAAATCGCGGGCACCTTCGGGTGTTGAACCGATCAATACGGGCGTTTCTACTTCCAAAAAGTTCATATTGTCTAAGTAACGACGGGTTTCGAAGGCCATAGCATGGCGCAATTCTAAATTAGCACGGACTGAGTTACGACGCAAATCCAGATAACGGTATTTCATACGAATATCATCGCCACCATCGGTGTTGTCTTCAATAGTAAAAGGCGGTGTTTTCGATTCGTTGAGTATTTTCAAATCACAAACAAGGATTTCGAGATCACCTGTTTCCATATTTGCATTTTTGTTACTACGTTCAGCCACTTCACCGGTAACCTGAATCACATATTCACGACCCAATTTGTTGGCAGCTTCGAATAAGCCGGCATTAATGTCCTGATTTAATACCAATTGTGTTATTCCGTACCTGTCGCGAATATCCACGAAAGTCATTCCGCCCATTCTTCTGGTACGCTGCACCCAACCTGCCAAGGTTGTTTGTTGTCCTACATTAGCTTGGCGAAGTTCGCCACAAGTGTGTGTTCTAAACATAATTTGATAATTAATAATTCACAATACGTTATTAGTAACTAACTAATTAGTAATGTATTATGAGTTAAAAAATAAGTAACTTATTAATTTCTTCCTTCAATTTTGGCAAATGATTAATAACAATACTCCAAATAAAATCATCAGGTATGTTATCATAGCCATGTGCAATCCTATTACGTGTTCCAATAATTTGTTTTGCATTTTCAATCTTAAAATCACCGTCTTTTTTGAGAATTCTGTTTACGGCTTCACCAATAATTTCAATATCCCTTTCAATGGCACGTTTTGTTTTAATATCATTACGATAGATTTCAAATACACGTTAGCCTTCTTCAAAATAACTTTCAACCTTCAATTGATTGCAGAATATCAAACAACTAGGTTTGTATTTCCTTATCCATATACCAACAGTTTAGTAGTGTCAATTGATTCACTTAGAAAGGGATTTTTGATAGCTTTATCCTCTAATAAATCAACTTTTCTTTTAAAAAGAAGTTCTAAAGCAGTCTTTAAATTTAAATAGTTATCAGCATATTTGTACAAATTTATTTCTTTAAAATCAACATTAATATCAAATGTCACTATTTTTATTGAATTTTTGTGTCAAAACTGATCCAAATACAAATAAACGTTTAACTCTGTATTGTTTACATAAAGAAACGATTCCATCTTTATTTTTATCAATTAATTTCATTGCTGTTCTAATAAGTTTGAAAGTATAAACAAAAGTACAAAAAAATCTGTATTAGAAAGCAATCTTTATGCACATTGACAAAAAGAAGATGCAAAGAAACTGATTTCCTTGCATCTTAAATTATGCAGTATAAGTTCTGCAGTGTGAACTACACAGAAGAATTATCCTACAGTTACTTCAGGACTAATTTTCTTTACAAGACCTTTCAATACATCGCCCGGTCCTAATTCGAAAAATTCGGTAGCACCATCGGTAACCATGTTTTTTACGGTTTGAGTCCAACGTACCGGAGCAGTTAACTGATCAATCAAATTTTGTTTAATGGCTTCAGCCTCAGTTTGTGGGTAAGCATTTACGTTTTGATAGACAGGACAAATTGGAGTGCTGAAAGTAGTAGCATTAATGGCTGCTTGTAGCTCTTCGCTGGCTGGTTGCATTAAAGGAGAGTGAAATGCTCCACCTACAGGCAACTTTAATGCACGTTTAGCCCCTTTTTCTTTCAATAATTCACATGCTTTGTCAATTCCTTCGATAGATCCTGAAATCACTAATTGTCCAGGACAGTTATAGTTAGCAGGAACAACGATTAATCCTTTGATTGATTCACATACTTCTTCAACTATTTCGTCGCTAAGACCCAGAACAGCAGCCATTGTCGAAGGTTCAATTTCACAAGCTTTTTGCATGGCCATAGCGCGTGCATAAACCAATTTCAATCCATCCTCGAACGACAATGCTTTAGAGGTTACCAAAGCAGAAAACTCGCCTAATGAGTGACCTGCAACCATTTCTGGTTTAAAATCATCGCCTAATACCAAAGCAGAAATGACAGAGTGAAGAAAAACAGCTGGTTGGGTAACACGTGTTTGTTTTAAATCTTCTGGAGTTCCTTCGAACATCAAATCAGTGATACGAAATCCTAAAATATCGTTCGCTCTTTCAAAATACTCTTTTGCTAAAGGTGAATTGTTGTACAAATCTTTGCCCATTCCTACGAACTGAGCACCTTGACCGGGAAAAACGTAAGCTTTCATCTATTCAATTTTTTTGTTTTAATTCATTCGAAACAAGTTAGTTACCCAATGCATAAGAAGAAATGGAAACCGGTTTCGATTTAAAAATATATTTAGTATTAATTCTATAATTTAAATGCTATGTAAATGTAAGTACAACTCTGATTGAATGCAATATACATCTATTTTTATGATAATTTATTTTTCAAAACAGAGCGCAAAGATAATAAAAAGAGACGATATAGAAGGTAAATTATCAACTAACCACAGCTAACTTATACTTATTTAGCTATTCGCTCCATGGCCTGCCAAAGTTTATCATCGGTAGGAAGCGGAGCTGTAAGTTGTATAAATTCTTTCGATACCGGGTGAATAAATTCTACAGAACGGGCATGAAGACTGATACCGCCATTGGGATTAGAGCGTGGAAAACCATATTTCAAATCGCCTTTAATGGGGCATCCCATTTTGGCCAACTGACAACGGATTTGATGATGACGACCTGTTTCTAATTGAACTTCCAACAGATAATAGGTATCGGACTGAGCTAACATTCTGTAACTTAGTGCTGCTTTTTTAGCATCCGATCGTGGTTTATCATAGGCCATCGATTTATTCTGCTTCTCGTTACGAGTTAGGTAATGTTCCAAACGTGCTTCGGGTTGTTCCGGTTTCTCTTTTACAATAGCCCAATATGTTTTCTTAATCTCATGGGTACGAAACATCTCGTTAAGACGGGTTAATGCTTTACTTGTCTTGGCAAATAGCACTACACCACTCACAGGTCGATCCAGGCGATGAACTACGCCTAGAAAAACATCTCCCGGTTTATTGTATTTTTCTTTCAGATAATATTTTATCGTCTCCGAAAGCGGTTGATCACCTGTTTTATCACCCTGCACAATTTCCGAAGAGCTTTTGTTTACGGCTATAATATGGTTATCTTCGTAAAGAACTGTCATGATTAATTCATAATTTATAATGCATAATTCAAAATGGAAAAAAGAGCATAATCAGAACATTAACTTCATCCATAACTGCATAAAATATCAATGTAAGGCAAGAATTATGCATTATGAATTAGAAATTATGTGTATAGTTTCATAACGTTATTGATAGCATTATTCCTCTTCCGAGTTCCGTTCGGACTACGTCCTTACTACACTCGGAAGAGGAAATGATAAAAAAGTTGATTATTTTTGTTCTACCAAAATAAAAATATATGCAACAAATCTATCATTCAAATGCCCAGACAAATGTAAACAATCGGGAGCAAATACAAAAATTTTCTTCTGTTTGAAAT
>JBBSDM010000086.1:0-6906 GCA_038249445.1 Bacteroidales bacterium | reverse complement strand
TGAGTTTTAAAATCCGTTCCTGTTCTAGTCGCTTGTGATATATCACAAAACCCCCGCGTTCCCAGTGAAGAAGTTTTAAAGTGTTACGTGATCGGTTCACAAATAGATAAACCTTGCCATCGCTTGGGCGTAAGCCCGTACAACTATTAGTAACAATACCAGACAAAGTATTGAATCCTTTGCGCAAATCTACATGAGTAGCATAAAGATATAAACTGATATTTTCATTGATTGAGAACATAGCGTTTTTTGATTGCTAAGTTCTGACTTTTATAGGTCTCAAAAGTCGGACTTTACCGAATACTTACGGTGTAGCGCACCGAACCATTGGATTCATTATTTTAGAATGCTTTGCGGATAATCATTATAACTACAAACAAGGCTGATTCAAAATTGAATCAGCCTTATCTTTTTATTTAGGGCCACAACCACAGCTAGCGGGGTCTTTAGTTGATTTTCCAACTTTGTTTTTAGTAATCTCCTTCTTTATATCACACCCATTGCAGTCTCCACAAGGCGAAGTGTCTTTTTTGCGAATATTTTTGACTACTGCGTAGATGGAGTAGACAATCGCTAACACTATAATTATCAGAACTATTATATTTTGAGTCATATACTTTTCATTTAAGCTTCAATTTAAAAAAAAAGGCTTCCTATTTGGTAAGTGGCAAATGCCACCACCCAGGCAATGGCGGTAGTGTACACCATTGTAAACACGGCCCAGCCCCAACTAGATTCTTTTCTGATAGCAGCAATTACAGCTACACAAGGGAAATAGATCAGAATAAAAAGCATAAAACCGAAACTCACAAGGGGAGTAAAAACAACTTGCCCCCTAAACTCACCATTGTTGTGGGTTTGTTCTTTGATTTTCTCTTTGAGCGATCCAGTTCCTGCGTCTGAATGTGGATCGGCCTGATAAAGAATTCCCATAGTACTTACCACTATTTCTTTGGCCGCCAATCCGGTAATAATGCTCACACCCATTTTCCAGTCAAAACCCAAAGGTCGGATGACAGGTTCGATGGCATGACCAAGTTGGCCGATGTACGATTTTTCCTGACGCTCAGACTCTTTACTAATTTCTAATTGAAGCACCTTTTCATCTTTATCCGGAGTCAACAATTGCTTATTTACCTTCAAGCTTGAAATTTGTGCATCATAGTTGGTGCTGTACTCGATATGGCGTGGGAAATAGCCTAATGCCCAGATCAAAATAGAGGCCAACAGAATAACGTTACCCATCTTCTTTAAATACTGCTGCCCTTTGTGCCACATGTGTAGACTCGTATTCTTTAAGGTCGGAATGCGATAAGGGGGTAGTTCCATTACAAACGGAACTTCTTTTTTAGCAAAAACCACACGTTTCATAATCAAAGCGGTAGTTATAGCAAGCAGTATTCCAATCAAATAAATAGTAAACAACACCAATCCTTGATTTTGCGGAAAAATGGCAGAAATCAAAAGTACATACACCGGTAATCGCGCACTGCACGACATAAAAGGGGTGATAATCATGGTTAAGATTCTGTCCTTTTTATTATCCAATGTACGTGTAGCCATGATAGCCGGCACATTGCATCCAAAACCCATTACCAGAGGAATAAATGATTTTCCATGCAACCCTATTTTATGCATTAGTTTATCCATGATAAAGGACGCACGAGCCATGTAGCCAGTATCTTCCATCAACGAAATAAAGAAGAACAGAATCATGATGTTTGGCAAAAATATAATCACACCTCCTACTCCACCAATAATCCCATCTACCATCAAATCGCGCAAAGCCCCAGCTGCCATAGTATTTTGCAACCAATGTCCGAGCAACTGAACGCCTGTGTCTATCCATTCCATCGGAAAACGACCAAGTGTAAAGGTAGCTTGAAACATCAGCCACATTAAAAATAAAAATATAGGAAAACCCCAGATTCTATGCGTCAACAAATCATCCAATTCCCTTTTAATCTTATACTTATCTTTCTTTGGTTCACGATAGGTTTCTTTCATAGCCCCATCGATAAAACCATATTTTGCATCGGTGATGATGGTTTCTGACCGTTCGCCATATTCTTTTTCCAGATTCGCGATTGTAGTCTTGGTGAGGGTTTTTATTTGTTCAAAATTTCCATATTCATTTAATTGTGCCAGAGTTATTTTGTCTGTTTCGAGCAACTTTACAGCCACATATCTTGACGATAGCTTATCCGTAATCTTTGGATTTTTCCAAATTTCATCTTGAATTTTTTTTATTGCTGTTTCAATAAGAGGCCCATAATTTATGTGAATGTGCCGTACACTTGGGTCCCGATCTTCATACACTTCAATCAGTTTTGTAAATAGCTCATCCACTCCGATACCTTTTGAGGCCACGGTAGGAATAATCGGAATACCTAGCATTTCGCCTAAGCCATCATAATCGAACTTCACTCCTCTCTTTTCCAATTCATCAAACATATTCAAGGCAATTACTACCTTTATATTCATGTCAATCAACTGTGTAGTAAGAAAAAGGTTTCGTTTCAAGTTGGACGAGTCCACAACATTGATAACAATGTCGGGCATTTTTTCCATTATGTGTCTTCTAACGTACAATTCCTCTGGCGAATATTCCGTAATAGAGTAAGTCCCTGGCAAATCCACAATTCTGAAAGTATAACCGTCCTTTTTGAGCATTGCTTCCTTAGCATCCACCGTTACACCGCTGTAATTTCCAACCCGTTCGTGCGACCCGGAAGCAAAATTGAACAGTGTTGTTTTTCCGCAATTGGGGTTTCCAACCAAAGCTACATTGATCACTTTCCCCTTTTCTAAAGCCGAAACTTTCAGTGTATTTTCATCGATAGTTCCCTCAAATTTTATTTCTGATAAATGTTTAGCATCCTCTATCGAAACAACCTCCACCAACTCGGCCTCACTCCTTCGCAGCGAAACTTTATATCCCATAATTTCATATTCTACTGGATCTTGCAGAGGTGCATTTTTAATTACAATTACCTTTTCACCCTTCACAAAACCCATTTCGGTAATGCGTTTGCGAAAAGCTCCATGGCCAAGCACCTTAGTGATAATGGCCTCATCTCCTGTTTTAATATCCGAAAGATATGTATTGTTTATTGTCATTTTGTATCCTAATTTGACGAAGTAAAGCACTTAAAAATTTAAATGCGGAATTAAAATTTCATACCCACACGAAGAAAACCGACGATAGCATTATTTAGCTTTGTATCTGTCCCTGCCGGATTTATAACATACTGAACATCGGGACGAAAATAGATATGTTTGTTTAGTTCTAGCTGATAGGTAAGCTCAAGAGTTGTTTCGCTCCCCACAGTATTATGATCAATTCCTGCATAGGCAATGGCTACCCCACATCCATCATTTGGTCGTGCATCAAGTAGTCCCTTGCAATTAACACCTAAGCTGTAATAGTGATTGTGTTTATTCAAACTTTTAGGGCTCAATCCAATCTGCGAAAAAACGGCCCATTTATCACTCAATTGCTGATCACCAACAAAATAAAAACCTCTGTTCTTCTGCTCAATATCAATTGTGTCGTTGTGTTCGTGAAAGTAGGCTCCAAATTTATAGCACCCAGATTTTCCAGAAATTAAACTTTTCTTTATTTGAAATTCACTCACTGCCAGAAATCCTTTATTTTTATTCAATTTCCAATTGATATTGTAAGGGTTCACTTCAAAATCGTCGGGTGTACCATCAAAAATAGCATTTCCCCATAAAAACGTATCCGAAATTTTCCAGAAAACATTTACCCCCAAAGCCGTTAACGGAAAAATTGGAGAAGACACATTATCAGCAATGCTCGAATGTATACCAAACGAGCTATTGGTAAATAAACCAGCGTACTCACTTGTTGCAAAGTTAGCATTCAAGTCTTGCAACCCGACTGTAATATCCACTTTCCCAAAACTTTGTTTGTACCAAAGTTCATAGAGAAATGTCAGACTACCTGCTTCTATATTCGAAACGCCCTGAAAATCGCCAACAAAATTTGTCGATGGTTGCCCTCCATGCGTATTTCCAATATTTGCAAACAAGCTACCACTTTTCCACCAGTTGGCTGCTTCCGTATTAAAGCCTGTCTTTACATTTAGCAGGCCTAGATAAGTTGCCCCTTGTTTTATACCACCACTAAAATTACCAACCACATCGCCAACATACGATACATTGGCTGTAAAAGGCGACGCTTTTTTTGAACTATCTACTTGGCTCCGCAACAAATTGGAACTAATCAACACACCTACAATCAGAAATCTATACCTTACTTTCATTAGAAACATTTTGATTGTTTAATAACAGCACAAAGATACTATCTGAGAATTAAACGATATATCACCATTAATGCTGATAATAGCTGTTAAAGCTAACTATTAATAGGTATTAAAGTCTTTTAAGTAGTTACAAATATTTAGTTACGAGCTTATAAGTCTCATTCTTTTAAAGTTATTTCAAAATAATATAACAACAATTATTCCCATCAGTTAACTGAAATTATGAAACAATCAAATGGTTCATAAAAGCATATTCTTTTTTATTTCTTCAAGTTCAATCAGCTTATTTACAATAGCATAAATAGTAAGCCCCGCTGTACTGTGAATTTCGAGTTTACGAGCTATATTTCGTCGGTGCGAAATAACCGTATGAGTAGACAAAAACAATTCCTGAGCAATTTCCTTATTGGTAAGCCCTTTCACCACACAAACTACAATCTCTTTTTCGCGAAGACTAAGCGAGTTATTCTCTTCTGAGTTGGGAGTAGCAGTTGATTCAACTAATTTTTCAAGTTTTGCTTGCAATTGCTCCACCCCATCATAAATACTAATACTGTCGTCATAATTTTTCAACAACGAACTATCAACACTTGAATGTAGTAATGCCAAACAACTCAATTTTGGATTTGCAGTATCTTCTTTCAGTTTGGCAATATCAAACTGACCCCAAAAAGTAGGGTTAATGATTAGTATATCTGGCTTATTTATGCGCAAATAATTAATAAGTAAATCTATGGATACAATCTCAAAAGGTTGAATCCTGAACTCGGGAATACGTTTTAACACTGCGGTGAGCCCACTTCGAATAATAACCGAAGGCTCTGCAATAGCTATTTTTAGCAATTCTTTGTTCATCTTGCAGCCAATTTTTCTTCAATTGCTTTGATAGCCGGCACAAAAAGATAATCCTCCACCCTATTGTGTGATGCAATATCAATTTCGCACGACAAAATATCGAACAAAACATCTGTAAGTAAATGATTACTACCTTTATCGGGATAATACTTTATAATTATATTTTTCAGTTCTTCAAGTTTCGAATCAATTTCATTGTGTCGGTGTTGAAAAATGGAAATATTATACCTGCCATCTTTCTTACCATCAACTAGTTTCAACGCATAATTAAACACAATATCATTTTCGTATTCCATATGCTTTTGCACTTCCATCACATACTCATCAAAAAATTTTGTAAAAATAAGACCATACGGTAAGTTTTGGTTGGGTTGATTCACTGCCTCAAGTAATTTAATACGTATGGAGGGTAATTTAAAATTGATGAAATAGTTGTGAGCACTTTTAAGATACTCAATAACAGTTCGTATGGAGATACCGTCTGAATCATTCTCAACTTCAAAATTATCTTCTGAAATAAAATTGACAACAGCCAAAAATGTACTGCAATGAATACCAGATGACTGACACACTTCGCCTACCGTTTTATCGCCAAAACCCAGCGGGATACCAAACCGACTGATTACAAGCAGCAGCGAGTGATCGTTGTTGATCAAATCGCTCATTTTTACATTTTCCGAAAATTTATGTTTCTTTTGCATGCCCTATTGTTTGTCGATAAATTAAGTTCAATAACGCTGTTTTGTAGGTAAAATGAATGCTTTTAGCTAGTGCTTCCACATTTTTTTAATTTCGCAACAAAGGTACTTATTTATAATGATTCTAAAGACTGAAAGTTCACGATTATTTAGATAACACGGTGGAAAATTCAAAAAAAGAGGCAATAAACCAGCATTTAAAAAAGAATGGCTAACTTTGTCATCGAAAACAAGATTATTATTCTACAAAAAATGAATTGTCTTTATCTAAATAAAATTACCTTTATTTTGCTCGCTACAATGCTGAGTGTTACTTTTGCACATGCACAAAATGAGCTTAAGTTTATTGAGAAACCTGTAAGCACGGGCAAAAAAATAGTTCAAAGCAGAACCATTACGGCTATTATTGTACACTCAACCTACAACAGCTCCAGCGATGATAAATACAATATCGACCCTGTCATCAAACAGTTCGCACGCTACGGAGTTAGTTCGCACTATGTTATTGGTAGAGATGGATTGATTTATAGACTGGTAAAGGAAAAAGATGTGGCCTTTCATGCCGGTAAAAGTCAACTGCCAAATGGACAAACGGGACTGAACTCCAAATCCATAGGCATTGAACTTATCACCTCGAAGGAAGAAGCGCCTACCGAGCAACAAATTAAATCGCTTACCAACCTTGTAAACGATATCAAAAAACGGTACAAAATAGAATACATTCTCCGCCACAGTGACATAGCTCCAAACCGAAAAACAGACCCTTGGAACATGGACTGGGACGGTTTTTTACAAGGAATTAAGTAGTTACAAGATGACAAGTTTTCTTAAATAAATATGGTTTAAATGTATCAGTTTAGTTGAACGACATAAAAAAAAGAAAAAGACTATCAATGATTTACAAAATCACGGATAATCTTTTTTTTTTGGCTCTATAACGTTTCGGGTGGGTAATCAAAAATCGATATCTTTGTACAATGAACAGTACAGATATATTTTCTTTAGCATTGGGTCTAAATCGACCTTGGATAATTAGTAACATCGAGTTCGTTGAAGGAAGTTCA
>JBBSDM010000085.1:0-6908 GCA_038249445.1 Bacteroidales bacterium | reverse complement strand
TCATTATTTCTTTTCCATACACAACTTCCCAATTGCCTGGCAGCATAAGATCGTAACCAATGTTATTCATCAAAGGCACAATAGCGCGGCCTTCACTCAGCGCGGCTACGCCACCACCTTGAAAACAATCACCGCCATCAATAAGCAATGTGTTGCCCGGATTTTGATTGCGCAATTCGTTGATCATGGTCTTTAATGTTGCATAGCCACCGCGCTTTTTATAAACAGGTTTTCCGTTTTCTATAAAAAATTCATCGTGCATTAAAAGCTGTCCGTGAATGTCGGCCGTTTGAAGTAAGGACACCATACTGGCTTTGCCCTTTTTCACGGCTTTATTATTCGCCATCTCACGACTTTTGTTTGAGCCATCTTCGATAGAAAGTGCCGAAGCTGAAAGGGGAGCGATTAACCCGCCACCAACGCCCAGTGCCAATCCAAAGCCTGTTGCTTTTTTAAGAAACTCTCTGCGACTTGATTCGGAAAGTTGAATGTGAAGTTCAAGTTCTTTTTCGGTGATGACTTTTTCTTCGCACGATTGACATGTGCATTGGTGTGTATGTGAGCTCATAAAAAAATTATTGAGTGAAGGGATTGTTAAATATTCTTTGAAAGAGTATTGACGCCAATTGTAAATGCATAGACCGATGCAGGAATAAAATTTAATTCTATTTCCTCGATTTTTTTCTGTGTTTCAATGGAGATAAATGCAAGGCTCCGATGTTAATATTCGATTTTACATTTTTTTGGATAGAAGGTAAAACAATAGAATGGGCAATTGTTTGAGAAAAAACTGGATATGGAACACCAGCCTGTAGAAAGAAACAATAGAAAAATAAATATTTTCGTTTTAATGCCATTCTAATTTATCTGTCTTACTAACGGGAATAAATGATATCAATTTGCTTTAGAGAATATCTATTCTACTACTGTCACTTTACCACCTACTAAAAAAGTATCTTTAACATTCAGCTTTTGAGCCAGATAAAAGGCCATAAAATTGAAAGGAACAATATTATATAGTATTGAATGGTTTTCGATAGCTGCTGGTTCTTCAACTATTAAAACAGAAGCACCTGCCTTTTTAATTTTTTGAATTAAAGATTGTGTCCTTGCGTAGCTTTCACCTTCCGCAATAATACATATCACTATGCTATTAGCTGCTGTTTCTTTAGGTCCGTGGTCGTACTGAGCAAGTGGTAATCCCAAAAATGAAAGCTTTGTACTTTCACTAAGAATAAGAGCTGCTTCTAATGCGGTTCCAATATTTGGGCCACTACCTGTGATGTAAATACCATGAATTTTTTTCTCACTCAATAAAGCAAATACTGCTTCAGCTAATAATCTGCCCTGCTCTTCGTAAACCGCAAACTTTTTTTCTAATAGTTGTACCATGGGTTTAATGTCTTCCCCAAAACCTTTATACAAAGCCAACAAAGTATTTATGTATGTTTTCGAAGAAGAAAATTTCTCCTCTCGGGCAAGAAGCGGAATAACCGAAGCTAGGTTGGGTGCTTTACACAGTGCACTTGCTTGATTATTTGTTACTGCGATAAATTTTTCAAATAATCCAGCACACCACAATGCTTCTGTACTTTTACCCGATTGAGAAAGAATGACCCCCAAGGTAGATATTGCTTTTTTTGATAGATAGCTATAATATTCTGATGCCAGTTCTGGTTGAATATCAATACCCATGTGTTTGAAGGATAACGGTGCAAAGTAAGAAGAACCCATACCCAGATAAGGAACTTGCAGTGGCAGACTGTATTCATTACTGGCTAAGAACTCGTTAGCTCTTTGTGGTATTTCTTTTATTTCTTCCAGAATAGCATTCATAATGACTTTTTGTATGAGTTAGATATTTTTTACCGTAGCTAGTGGCAACACTTTTTGCTTTTCGTACGACAAAGCTAGAGCTGCTATAATGGCAATAGCAATTCCACCAAGTTCTATCACAGTTAATTTTTCAGAAAGAAAAATATAGGCGAGAAATATGGTAAATACCGGCTGAAGTGAGCCAGCGATTGTAGTAACCTTGGAGGCTTTTCCCTCGGCATTGTAAGCTGCAAAACTCGCTAAAACCCCTAAACCATTTAATGCACCTGCCAGTGTGCCAAGCGAAAAAGTTTTAGCTGTAAAACCAAAATCAATAAAACCTAAAACCCAAAACACAACTGTTATCAGAAAAGAAGAAACGATAAAACTAGCGTAAGACCACTCTGTAGAAATATAATTGGTAGTTACTTTTTGCGCTGCACTAAAAACACCCCAGAAAAATAATGCTACTATTGCAAATATTAGCCAGCTATTCAACGTAAATTTTTCAAAAAAAGCAGCGGGATTATCAAAAAGCAATGATTCGCCTGAAAGAATAATTACTGCTGGAATGGCAAGTAATATTCCTATTACATTTATCCAGTTCAATTTTTCCTTAAGAAAGCTAATAGCGATAACAATAGTAATCATTGGGTAAAGATTGGTTACCGGAATAACGATGGCGGCCATACCACCAGTTGAAAATGATTTATATAAAGCGATGTTTCCTGCTACGGCAAGCAGACCTGCAAGCAAACCCCAAATAATTCCTTTCATATCTGGCTTTACAGCCACGCACTTTTTAATTACAAAAGGAAGGGTTAACAGCATTCCTATTGTGAATAAAAAGTGATTTGCAAAAGGGCTGATATCATCCGAAATTAATTTTGCTATTACACCCCAAACACCCCAGAAAAATGCTGCTGCTATTGAAAATAGAATCCACCCGTTTTGCTTTTGATTCATGCTTATTAGTTTACATACTGACTAAGCCATTATTTTAAATTGAATTTCATTTTGTGTAAAAAGAGCCGCACCGCCCAAAATACCTGCATGCTCAGATAAAACGGAAACAGCAACCTCATATTCGTATGCCTTAAATGGCCTTAACAGCTTTTTATCCTGAAAATGATGCAAATCATTTTTTAATGCTTTAGCTACTCCACCACCTAACACGATAATATCAGGGGCATAAATATTTATATAGTTGTCAATCCCAATCTTTAAGAAACTGATAAAATTTTCTATAACAGCAACCGCGTCTTTATTACCATTTTGCCGCTCTCTAAAAATATTTTCAGGCGTGGGGACAATTGAAGGGTATTTATTTACCCAATTTATTTCTGTTGCCGCCAGGCCAATACCCGTAGCAGAAACCAACGCTTCGAGACATCCTTTTTTCCCGCAATAACACTGTATTTCAGAATTCCCAATGATTATATGCCCCGCCATGTGGCCATAGGGAGCCATCCCATCCAACATTCCGTTTATGGCGAATCCAACTCCAAATCCTGTTCCCAGCGTAAAAACAAGTACCCTGCTAAAATCCTTTCCTTTTCCATACTTAGCTTCACCAAGCGCTACCACTCTTGCATCGTTATCAAGGACGCAGCTCATATTACATCTCTTTTGAACAATATCAGCTAAAGGATAGTCTTCCATAAATTCTAAAAAGCCATAAGTAGAATCAACGAGTTTACCGCCAAACACAAATCCAGGTACTCCGAATCCAATTCCAATTATTTCATCGTTTTCTTTTTCAGCAATTTTTTTAAATGTGTTAATAGCATCTTCAATCAAAGAGATAAATGATTCCCCGTTTTTTGTTTCGGTAGGATAAACCAACATTTCTAATACTTTGCCCAGCTGTACATCTACTAAGCCAAGTTTTGTTCTTGTACCTCCAATATCTACCCCAATTGCCAGTTGCCTGGTTAACGTACTGCTCGTTTCCATGTACACCATTTTTTAAGGATGCATTTCATTTCAGTTTTACCCGAAATGTTTTCATTTGCTGACCTTGTGTATTAATCATCAATTTATTTTGATTAAAAGAAACCCGATTCATATTTACCTCCACATGAGTGGTTTCATTTGCAGACGAAAGCTTTTTATTAAATCTCAGTTCTGACTTTACAGATGCGTCATTTAAATTCCAAACTCTGGCTATTAGACCATTATTTTTGATTCCCTCCTCTGCAGGTTTTAATGCCCAAAGAATCATATTGGGGTTAGCTATTTGAAGGAAACTATATTTATCAGCAGGTAAAACCGCATCAATATCGCCACTAATCATATTGGTAATTAAGGGTTGTTGAAATTCAAGTGCCGATTTCATCGATCTCGTTTTGTCTAATCCATTGTTATTTACTGATATTGAAAACTGTTGTGTAAAACTGGAATCACCACCCTGATTTTTAATGCCAAGCTGCTCGTCATCCGTTTGCCCGCCTACCAAAACATTTATATAAGAGGCATCAGCATCCAGTTTACCGGGTGTGCTGGCACCCACTTTAAAAAAGAAGCAATCCCTATTGGCTATGGATATATGATAATTCTGTGTACCAAGGCATGCAAAATGATTTAATGTAAGCCAATCGTACCGTGCATTTCGTGCAGCATAATGCCCGCCTTCTGTTATAAGTTTAGCTTTAATGATCGCACCAATTTCTTCGTGCCATATTTCCGGCTTAATGAAATTAAGTGAAAAAGTGTTGCTAATAAGCGCAGAAAAGTTTTGTTCAATATTATTTACAATATCAATTCTCGGTATAAGTGAATTGAACAAAGTAATACTTGTTGTGTGCTTTAATTTATTGTCAGTACGTGCTTTTAAAGTAACCGAAACAGACCCCTCGTTTTCGATAACCAACCCATCGCCAATATTACTTGTGCCTGAACCCATATCATTTATATACCTACCATCTGGGGACACTGTTACCAGTTCCTTATTCCCGTTTACTTTATCTATCAAACCGGTCATAACCCCTTCCTTGGTTAAAGTAATTTTATATTGCCCATTTTCGAAAATATTTCCCCCAAGTGTTGCAGCATTATTTTGTTTGGTGCCTGATTTCTTTAAAATTTCAAAAACTTTATAACCAACTGAAGGAACATCTGTAGCCAAAATCCGTAAATAATTTCGGCCCTCCTTTTTCATTGATTGCCACAACACTTCTTTTTTTGTTGCAACATCATAAACCGCAATTTCCAAATTTCCGTCATATGGAATATCGGCAAAATCATTCCTCACCCAATTTAAAGGGTTGAAAACAAAAAAACATTTATTGCCATTGCTACCAGTTTTTTTAATTTGATTGCCTAATAAAGCTACTGACAGGTTATATAAAGTATCTGCATATCTACTGTAATTGTTTTCCATTCTCCGTTGAAACCCTGCTCTTTCTTCTCTGGGTACAGGTCCATTTGCGGTCCAGTCATGCTCGGGATATAATCCTACACTCATCCAGGCACTATCTCTCATGGCTGTCAAATCTTTAGCGAAATCAGGGTAGTTTATTGAAACCACGGTGGCCATTGCTTCAGCAGCACGGAGCTTTTCAGTACTACGCTTAACCCTTGCTGAAACCTCTGCCATTGAAGCAATGTATAAATCCCATTCGTTGCCGCCAGCCACGCTTTCTTCGGAAAGTGCGTTTCCATAAGTTGCTTCCATATCCGTGAAATAATCTGTTTCGTTGGAGACAATAATCTCATCCATTGAATTGGAAGATGATTTAGCAAGGGAGATAAATTTGTTGGTATAGGTTTGAAGATCATCCCATCCATAACCAAAAGCACCTACTACATTGTGCTTCGTTGTAATTGATTTTTGCCGCATCCTTTCTATTAAATCTTTGTTTAAACACCTGGCCTCAGCATAGCCTCCCAAGCTCTCATTCACATCTCCTCCACATGGGGATGATTTTGTTGAAAGCGAATACCATTTCATTAATACCTTTTGCCCATCCAAACCTTTGTAATAATATACTTCATGATCGCGGTTTTGAATGTTTGGCTTATCCATTTTACTGGCACAACCACATACCCCTTTCCAACTGTATTTTACACCGCTGCCCCGCCATAGAGAACTTAAGCCAAGAGGCAGTACCTGACTTTCCATGCTGATAGCCAACCTCATCTCAATTCCATATCTTTTCTGCAAATAGCCGCTATAATACATACCCCGAATGCTCGCCTCTGCTGGGAGTCCACCATATAAAACGGCTAATGGATTGTAAGGAACAGTCATGTGACCTGATTTTACTTTTGTAATCAAGTTATTCATTTGAGCTTCTGTCCTGTTTCTTTCATATAACCAAAACCAGAAACTTCCATCACAATTGTATTTGGATTGATGCTTAAATGGCAGGCCCGCAGTATAGGATGAATCTATTTGAAGCAGATATTTGTCCAGTGTAGTAAGCATTACGTTTTTATATACTGCCTCGTTAGCAGTCCATACATAATCGGTATGGTCATCGTTGGCAATATAGAAGCGGTTGGTTTGTGCAGTTACAGCTATGTATTGAAACAGTAATACTGCTAAGAGAATGACAAATTTACAACTCATGGAATTACTCATCGATTATTTATTGCTTTATAGGGTTAAATATTATAATCTTCAAAATCCGTCACCAAATAAACGGGTATTTGTAGAAAACTTTTGAACAATAATAATTAAAATACTCTTCCATGAAAAGTTCAGTTGATTCAATTATTTTGATTGATGTTTCAATTTCCTTTTTCTCTGCCTCAAGTTTCTCGGAATTTCTTTCATCATAGGCAATGTCTCAAACCGTTGCCTGAATTTCAAACCAGTAATGACCCATAAATTGCATAGAATTGTCTTTTCGTCCGCGGATTTTATACCAAGTATATATCAAATTGAAAGTCCGTACTGTCTAATAAGTATTTCTTATTAATGAAATAATTTTTGTGGGATCAACAATTGGGTTCAATTTACTTTTATTTGATTCGTACCCCACATCTTCCAAAGGTTTTCGAATATGTATCAGCTTACTAAACATCATATATTTAAAAATCAGCGCGTCAGTTGTTGATTCAACCGTGTCATAAAGATACTTTAGAAT
>JBBSDM010000084.1:0-7050 GCA_038249445.1 Bacteroidales bacterium | reverse complement strand
TAACAGATGGTTGGACTGGATATAGCTTTTTGGAGAAATCCGATAAATATAAACATGAAATCAAAGTTATTTCAGGTAGCGAAAAAGAAGCACATGAATTATTACCTCATGTACATCTTGTCGATTCACTTGTAAAGCGTTAGATAAATGGGACTCATCAGGGAAGCATTTCGCCAAAATATCTTTCTTACTATTTGGATGAATTTGCTTTTCGCTTTAATCGAAAACTATCAACATATAGAGGAAAGTTGTTTTATCGACTAATGCAACAAGCTGTAGATACAGCACCCCAGCCGTTTAAAGAAATTATAAAATCAACTTGACCGAAAGGGATAAACAGTTTTATTTTTTTTTAAATTTTCTTCTATTGAAATTAATAAGCTGATTTGGTTGCTAATATAACTATATGATTCGTGTGATTTTTAATTTCGTCAATAATCTCCATACCTAATTTATCAGCTAAATAGGCAATACCTCCGTTTGCTTCGTACGTTCTGAAATTACGATAGTGATCCAAACCGGCAACAAATTCAACTGCCCTAACTATTTTTCCGGCCATATCATTCGGTCGGGGAATGAGATAATCACCAATTATAATTTTATCGGCTACATTGGCAATATTTTTGAGCAGTTGAATGCGCTCATTATCATTTACTTCGTGAATTACATAAGTCAAAATCGCAACGTCAAAATGTTGGTTACCTTCCGCCAAAATATTTTCTACAGTGTTATGTCTGAATGTTACTCCACTAGCTGGCTTTTTCAGAAGGTTTTGATTTGCTTTATCTAAATTGCGTTTTGATAAATCGATGCCTAATACCGATTCACATTTATTAGCTACTGAAAAACTAAAAAAACCTGTTCCACATCCAATATCAATAATGCATGAATTAGGTTCAATGAACTCTATGATTTGTTCAAATAGTTCTTTTTGATTCGGTGCTATAAATGTATCGTAGAATTTACCATCATACCAATGATGTTTATTTAATGTCGATTTGTATACCATATCCAATTACGCATTATGAATTTCTTTTAGCAGAAAATCTTTTTGTTTAATACCCACAAAGCGTTTTACTTCTTTGCCGTCTTTAAAAAGAACTAATGTTGGAATGCTTCGAACATTGAAGCGTTGAGCAAGTAACTGTTGCTCTTCAACATTTATCTTGCCTACCGTTCTGTTCCCGGATAGTGCTTCCGACACTTCATTCAGAACCGGTGCCATCATTCGGCAAGGAGCACACCATGCAGCCCAAAAATCAACCAGCATTACTTTACCTTTGGTTTGTTGCTGAAAGTTTTTGTCTGTCAACGTAATTATTTCTTTGTGGTCTTCAACTATTGCTGTATTTTTTAGTTTAATACGTGCGTATACATTTAAAAGTATAAAACCGACTACCAAAGACACGAGAATGATTAAAGCTGTTTGCATCTGAATTGGATTTTAAAAATCTACTATTCTTTTATAAATTCCTGATAGGTATTGTGTTTATGCTCCCTATCTTTAATCACCAATGTGGTGGTTGGGGCTTTCGATTTTGTATTAAACATAATATCATGTCCCATGCAAAGACCGAAAGAGACATTGAGTTCTGTATTATTCTCTGCCAGAAATTCAGCTTGAGCAGCTGGATTACAAGTCAAGCCCTTTACAGTTTTATCATTCAAAAGTTCAGACGCTAGAATCTTCCCCACTTTACAATCAATAGAATACACTTCAAACTTATCGCCCAAACGTTCCTTCAGCAGATTGGTTTCTCGTTGCAGACTTATACAGTTTGCTATGCCAATACGTTTAATCCCTGATTTTTCGGCAAAGCTAATTAATTCTTCCACCCTGTTTTTTCCAGGCATTCTAGCATTGTCGGCTACACGCATCACTTCTATATCCTCATTGGAATATAGGTCTCTGGTATTTTTCATATTCATTTTTATTTTACCCAAGGTAAATTATTCGCAGCCCAACCCGGAAAACCATCCATTATCTGATATGTCGATTTAAAGCCTTTTTGAACCATATAATCTGTAGCAATACCACTTCGATGGTTTGTTCGGCAGTGTACCAAGTATTTCACGCTGTGATTCAGTTTGTCTAATTTGCTGTACGCATCTGGCTGACGAATGTCAATATTGACAGCTCCTTTTATGTGACCTTCGTTGAATTCTACGGCAGTACGCACGTCTAATACAATGATTTTCTTGTCTTTGTTGAGCATCTCACTTGCTTGTTTTGAGTCTATCTGAATTTTATTTGCTGCTTCTAAGTTTGAGAATGCTGAAGAAAAGACAATAAGCATTGCCAATATAAACTTTACTTTTGTTTTCATAATTCTTTTCAATTAAATGTTTGTGTTATTAATTACTTTTTACTCCAAGTACTAATTCCAAAAGGCAAATACAACGGGCAAAAACGAACCAAAGCTGTGAGCAGAAAAACACCAGCCAAAACCAAAAGTACAATTGCCAATGTTCCCGAAATAATGTGTGTAAAATATAATCCGATAATTACCAAAGCGACTAATAATCTGACTACTCTGTCAATAATTCCTACATTTCTTTTCATGACGTTTAATTTAAATTGTTTGTATTTTTTTAATCTATAAAAGCTCCCCTCTCCTCAAGGATAGGGGTTGGGGTGAGGTTATAATTCTTTTGAAATCGTAATAGCAGCAATTGTTCCATCAGCCACAGCAGTTGTTATCTGGCGGTATTTCTTGCTTACAATATCACCAATGGCATAAATATCCGAAAGATTAGTTTTCATATCTTCATCTGTTTTTATATAACCCCATTTATCCATTTCGGGTAATATCTCTCCAAATACTTCAATGTTTGATTTGAGTCCGATAAATACAAATACACCATCGGCAACCAATTCCGAAGTTTTTTTTGTTTTCACGTTTTCAATTGTCGTAATCATTTTGTTGCCTTCACGCACAAATCCGCGTGGTTTGTGTCCGAACAAAACATCAATTTTAGGATGAGAAAGTACATTTTCAACTGCTATTTCGTTAGCTCTGAACTTCTCGGAGCGATGAACAATGGTTACCTTTCGGGCAAATTTCATAATCAAAATGGCTTCTTCCACCGCCGAATTTCCGCCACCAATAACCGTCACGTCCTTGTCTTCAAAATATTTGGCATCACAGGTTGCACAATACGAAAGACCTTTCCCCTTGTACTCTTTTTCTCCGGGAATATTCATTGGATTGGGAGATGTGCCGGTGGCAATGATTATTTTCTTAGCTCGTATGGTTTCCAGTTGATCAATAACAATTTCTTTCTTCACCAAATCTACCGAGGTAATATCCACCGCCACTTTAAAGTCTATACCGGTCTGTTTAGCTTGTTCGCTCATATAATGCGCCAACATAAAACCTGGTTGAGGTTTCTCAAAGCCAGGATAATTAGAAATCTGATGTGTGATTCCCATATATCCACCTGGCAATGCAGGGTCAATCAACACCGTTTTAATTTTGGATTGTCCAAGATAAATTCCAGCAGTGAGTCCGGCTGGGCCACCACCCAAAATTGCCACATCATATTCCGAAACAATCGTTTTTTGATTGGCTTTAATGCCTTTCACTTCTTCTGAGGTCAGCATAGTGTCCAGTTTTTCCTGAATCTCAGATTTCTTGATACCGCCACTGATAGAACTACTTACTTGTTTCCCGTTTTCAAAAAATAATAAAGTTGGTGAGGAGCTCACACCCAAGGATGTAGCAAGTTCACGGTTTTCCTGACGGAAAATTTTAAAAAATTTGATTTTATCACCATAAAGTTCTGCCATAGCTTCAAATTTTGGAGCCAATGACTCGCAGGGTGGACATTCTGTTGAGTAAAAATCAACTACAACCTTAGCACCATTCAAAACTTCTTTTTCAAAATCGACAGTATTAATTTCTTTCATATAAGCCTCTCTAAAAGCCCCGTAAATTCTCCGCTAGCTGACGAAGAATTCAAAGACCTTTGATAATTAAATTTATAATATGTTCATACTTTCATGTATAAAGACAAATCTTCGAATAAGCACTCTTTATTCCCCCCTTCAGGGGGTTAGGGGGCTAAATAATACGCAGCTCCTAACGACAATAATTCTTTTACTGGTCGGCAATCAGGCGTATTTGGATGTCCGTTTTTATTCTTTGCTACCGAAGCACAACCGCCACCACAAGCCAACGATACGGAACATGTTTTACATTCTTCAATGGTCGTTATATCACGGCTCTGCCAGCTTTCTATGGCTGTTTCGTTCTTGGTTACTTCTGGGTAAAAAGTTCCCAGTTCGTCACCTTTGTTTCCAACGGTAGCCGTACAGGAATAAATAGCGCCGGTAAAATCGAACGCCCATTCGGTTTTGCAGGCTGGGCAGGAATCGAAAAGTGCCATCGGTAATTCCTCATGTTCCGAAATATATTTCGCTATGGAAAAAGCAGGTTTGTAGAATTCAGCTACATATGGATGCTCTTTCAATAATTCATATAAATGTTCGTACAATGTGGCACGGTCGAAAAGTTTTTCGGGGGTGCTGTTGCAAAAATGCAGTTCGTAATTGCGCCCAATCTGAGTTTTAAAATGAGGCGAAGAAGTCCAACCTTTGTCAATGGCAAAGCGTGACAGTCCGGCCAAATTCCCTATATTCTCTTTGTCAATCACCATGCGCAGATTAATGTCAATTTCGGCTGCCAAGCAAGCATCAATTCCCTCCACAATGCGTGAGAAAGTTGGTTGTTTTCCTTTTAAATAACGGCGACCATCATGCACATCTTGTGTTCCGTCCAATGTTACCTGAACTTCGCGAATACTGGCTGTTTTTAGCAAGTCAACATACGAAGTCAATGTATAACCATTGGTCACAAAAGCCACATCAAGCTTTGCTTCGTTGGCTTTATCCAACAAATGAGCTATCATTGTTCGCTGGTTATCACCCGGCAAAAGCGGTTCACCACCAAACACGGTTATATATTTACGACGTTCGGAAAATTCAGTCTTGATATAATTGAAAAACGCATCAATTACCTCATTACTTACTACTTTCTGAACTGGATTATAACCTTCCTGATAACAATAGGAACAGGCAAAATTGCATGAATAATTCGGAACAAAGAAAAGTTGCGTTTCATCTTCTTCACGCTTTTCGGTGAAATCAAGATACGCAAGTTTAAAAGCCCGTTTTTCTTTGGTTTCGTCTGTTAGATAGCCACGTTCCACAAATTCTCCATTCGGATCAATTTTGTCCTTCAGCATCTTTACTTCATTTGCAGAAATAATATCTGCCGTCTTGTAAAGCGGATTGACAATGAAGAAATCTTCAGAGTCCTTGATGGGTGTGATAATATTGTAATTGGAAACCCCTAAGCCCTGTAGGGGGAATGAGTTAGCAGTATATAGGGATTTTTTGTTTGAATCTGACATCTTAGCAAAGTTGATAATTTATAAGAACCTAAAGACCGCATGTTCCCTTTAGGGGTTAGGGGTCTTTAGGCATTTTGTAACCTTAGTCATGACAACCAGCTACGATAATCGAAACTTTAGCACAACATTGAGCTTGTTTCGATTCGGTGCTGTTGGTTTTGCAACCACAGCTTTGCTTTACTACACTTTTCATAAATTACGCTTTTTAAATTAATATAAAAGGAAATGAAATTAGAATTATCATAGTCACCCTTTGCGGAGATTTAGGGGGCTGTTCGTATCTACTTTTCAGGTATTCCAGCAATGATCTGGTTCTGTTTGTTTCTTTACAATTATTTTGTATCCAGAGATAGTAAAGCTGGATACCTTGGCACTCCCTTTTTCATAAGGAGCAGATTCTTCAAAAACGTGAATCTCATGAAAACCTGCTTTTTTCAACATCCTAAGATAAGTGTCCTTTGTATCAGCACCTGCCCAACACTCAGCTACAGCTGCGGGGTCATTTTTGTATTCCTCATCAATTTCTTTAATAGCATAAATATCACTCACAACAAATCGACCGCCTTCTTTCAAAACCCTGAAAATTTCATTCCAAACGGTTTGCTTGTCGGAGCTATGATTGATGGTGCAATTTGAAATTACCAAATTGATGCTATTATTACTCAATGGCAAACTTTCAAGTTCGGCTTTTAATATTTCAGCATTGTTCACTTCAAATTTCTCCAGACTCGCAGTTGCTTTTGCAATCATACCTTCCGAAATATCAATGCCGAAAACATACCCTTTTTCGCCAACCTCTTCAGCCATTCTGATAACATCGTTTCCACGTCCGCTGCCAAGGTCAACACAAGTTTCTCCGGGTTGTGGTTTTGCATAATTTATTGCACCACCACACGATAGACAACAGCTTGATTCACTTAATTGTGTGTATCGTAAATTTATTGCATCTGTAATCATTTTGTATGAAAATAGTTGTTTGTATTTATTTGTCGATGCAAAGATAGAAGAATATTTCTATATTACAATAGTATCACTAATAAATTATTGTAGTATCACTATAATTTTTGATTTATTCTTGATAATTTAGCTTTATTTTATGAGAATTTTGAATTACAGTTGTATTATATGGATTTAATAAATTATCATTTCACCCTCTTGAGTCTAAAAATACCACAGCTCATTAACAATTATTATAATTATTTAATTCAACATGAAATCTATTTTTGGCGCTCGAAACTCTATCTTTGTATAATGGTGATGTTTTAAATCACCGTTTTGGTGTGTTATGACACTTTTGCTAACTTTTAAGGTGCTGTTTCCGAAAGAACAGGTAGTTTTTAGAGAACTCACTGAACTTACGGTGTAAACTTACTGAAGTTTTTCAAAAAAGATAGGTCATTTGTTTGATTATTTGCAGACTTTTTTGAGCCTTATTCACAAAAAACACTTCCGAATGACTCTGCTAAGCCTACCGAAGGTTTAATTTTTAGAGTAGTAGCTGTCAAGTTTCACAAGGTTGTTGATGTAAGTTGATTGTATTTTGGTTCAAATTTAATATTTTATTTTTAAATTCTGTTGGTGTTATTGTAAAAATTTCAGGACTCAACTCATACCATTTCTCAATTGCTTGAAAAG
>JBBSDM010000083.1:0-7136 GCA_038249445.1 Bacteroidales bacterium | reverse complement strand
GTCCAAAAGGAGTAGGAATTGACATGGGAGCATACGAATCATATTGATTCATAAGTACTATTTTGTAAAATACAAAAAAACACAGTGTGCAATTTACAACTGGACTTTTTAAGCAATCAACAACAATTAACTAACTAAAATATAAACAATAAATCTGAATTACTTTAAAATTAAACTCATAAGAAATGACACAAAAAACAACATTTATTTTTGCTTTCATGATTTGCCTTTCCATGTTTTCCTATGGACAAATCAAAAGCACCCCTCAATTGGGACGAAACTCAATCAAAGAGGTAATTTCGGCATTAACCCTGATGGAAAAAATAAAATTAGTAGTCGGACCAAATTATTCTGAGTCAACCAACTCGCCCGTTGTAAACTCTTCCGAAGGGATTATTGGCTTTACAGATCGTCAAGTACCTGGAGCAGCTGGTATTAGCTACGCCATCCCACGCCTTGGAATACCCGCAATTGTAATGGCCGATGGGCCTGCCGGAGTTCGAATTAGCCCTACCAGAAAAGGAGACTCGATTAATACCTATTATGCAACCGGATTTCCTGTTGGCCAAATGTTGGCTTCAACATGGGATCCTGCTTTGGTCAACTCAGTTGGGAAAGCATTTGGAAACGAGGTATTAGAATACGGTGTCGATATTATCCTAGCCCCTGGAGTCAATATTCAGCGCAACCCATTAAATGGTCGCAACTTTGAATACTACTCCGAAGATCCACTAGTTGCCGGAAAAATGGCCGAAGCCATGATCCTTGGTTTGCAATCGAACGGCATTGGGACATCATTAAAACACTTAGCCGCCAACAATCATGAAACCAAAAGGATGCGTACAAATGCGAATATTAGCGAACGCGCTTTAAGAGAAATTTACCTTAAAGTATTTCAAATCGCAGTTAAGGGTTCAAAACCCTGGACTGTAATGACTTCTTATAATAAATTTAACGGTGCATATGCTGCTGAACGCAAAGACTTGGTTACCAATATTCTTTTTAAAGAATGGGGGTTTAAAGGTTTTGTAGTAACCGACTGGGGCGCAGGACAGGATTATCCACAACAAATACTGGCAGGTCATTCGCTAATCATGCCTGGCAGACTCGATCAAGTAAATTCAATTATGAATGCTGTCGAGAAAGGAGCACTACCTGAATCGGTACTTGACGAGCGAATAGAAAGGTTCTTGAACATCGTGCTGCAATCGCCTACCTTTAAACGGTACAAATATTCCGACAAGCCAGATTTGGCGGCTCATGCACAAATAGCCCGAGAAGCTGCTACTCAAGGAATGGTATTGTTGAAAAACAATAACCAAAGTTTGCCAATACCTAAATCAGTAGGTAAAATAGCCACATTTGGTAATACTACTTACGATTTTATAGCAGGCGGCACTGGAAGTGGCGACGTAAACAAGGCTTATGTGATTTCAGTTGCAAAAGGTTTGGAAAATGCAGGTTACACCCTCGACAAATCTGTAGAAAGAATGTATATAGATTATTTAACTGAGTTTAAAGCAAACCGCCCAAAACTTAAAAATGCTGGTTCCGGACGTCCTCAAATTCCAGAAATGGAAATAACAAATGAATTAATCTTACAGCAAGCCAAAAATTTCGATTTAGCCATCATCACTATTGGCAAAAACGCAGGCGAAGGCGGCGATCGTAACCTTGAAGTTAATTATAACCTCATGCCTTATGAAAAAGAGATGATCAAACGGGTAACAGACGCTTTTAAAGCACAAGGCAAAAAAACCGTTGTGGTGTTAAACATTGGTGGTGTCATTGACATGGCCGGATGGAAAGACCAAGTTGATGCCATTTTATTGGCATGGCAACCGGGTCAGGAAGGCGGATATGCCATTGCAGATTTGCTTACCGGCAAAGTTAACCCATCAGGCAAACTGGCCATCACATTCCCAGAAACATATACAGATGTGCCATCGGCAAAAAATTTCCCGGGGGCACCAAATGTAGATCCATTAGATGTCAACTACGAAGAGGGCATTTATGTTGGGTATCGCTATTATGATACCTATGAAGTTAAACCTGCGTATGAATTTGGCTATGGATTATCATACACTACATTCGCTGTAGACAAGTTAAAACTAAGTTCCAAAAGCTTTAAAGGTTTAATAACCGCTACTGTTCAGATTAAAAACACGGGTCTAGTTGCTGGAAAAGAAGTGGTGCAGATTTACATTAGTGCCCCGTCGAAAAGCATCGATAAACCAGTTCATGAGCTTAAAGCATTTGCCAAAACAAAATTATTGCAACCTGGCGCATCGGAAATTCTTATATTCACGATAAATCCGAATGACTTGGCGTCGTACATACCTGCTAAAGCAGCTTGGATAGCTGAGGAGGGAATTTACAAGATTGAAGTTGGTGTTTCATCTCGTAAAATATTAAAAACAAAAACATTCAAATTAAATGCGGAAATTTTGACCGAAAAAGTAACAAATGAGGTATTGCCGTTAAAACCGATAAACGAATTCACTCCTCTAACTAAACTGAAGCATTAGAACCATATTTGCACCCAATTGTAAAACAGCTGCATCGTAATTTGCACCCAATTGAAACACATTGGGGGCATTTGACATAAAAAAAAAATTTGTGGGCGAGCAAATTACCAACTTACATTGAATGTGGAAACAATCTTCAGGGCATAACAAGAAGGTAATACAAATGCTACAAAGATTGTTTCCAAATTTCTGACACAACAGAAACCGGCATTCATAACTCCATCTACCTATTTGTTCCAAATATTATTGTGATTGGGGCTGCGTTTCAAAAGGTATAAAACCTTATATGGAACTGCTTAACGATGTTGTTTTTTGAACCCATACAATAAATCATTAGATCAAAATCACACGCTTCTGAACTTGATGAACAATCAAGAATACTTGAAATCACCGAATTATTTAATGATTAACAGATAATATAAATGAAAAGATATTATGAAGAAAGACTTTGACTTTTTTTGCTATCTTTGCAGCACTATGCTGTTGTGTGTGGGAGGTTTAGCGAAGTTAATCTCTGCTATTGTCGCACCTTAAGCAAATCATCTGATGTTTGCTATTTGAATGCTCTTTTACTCTACAGTTTGTGATAGGTTGATGTAAAAATCGCAAGGGAATTATTTGGGAATTGTTGCAGGGATTTTGGCACTTATTATCAAGCAACTATCTACATATTCCTCATAAACAGACAATTATCTGCCGAAGTAATTATTGAAACGAATTTATATACTCTGGTGACCATCGTCGTAGCCCTGCTTGTTTTTGAAGAAAGAAGGCACTAGTTTAACGGGATTGAAGTGTTGATTGTAGTCCCAGTTATTTTTGTGCTTTCAGGCCAGTCTCATATTTTCTATGATCCCATGCTTTTTCTTGCCAACCTTGGAATTAAAGCATGGTTGCTGTACACTTTAATTGCCCTGGTCTTTGGGGCTTTTTAGCGTTGCACACAAAGTTACTATCAATTATATATCCGCCGAATGGTCTTATTTTAGCTAAATCGTCTCATCGGTTTTATTACGGTAGTTTTTATGGCGGTCGGTCTGAAAGAGTGCACCTTCTCTAAACAAACACTTATGGCAACTTCATTGCCGTGGATGTTAAATTGATTGAATGTATTGCCAAGTTTTTCCGCGCATCCGCAAGATGGAAAAGCAACCAATATTACTGCGATTGCAGGCGCAGCACAACAGTTTTAATCATAACCACGGCTATCCTATTTTTTTTGAAAGGCTTGTTGTAACTGAGATACTGAGTGAGATTACACAGCTGATATACAATGCATTGGAATGGAACAATAAGATCAAAGACCGAAAGAAACTGCTGCCGAAAGCGTTGTAATTCAAATTTTGGCAAAAAGAAAATGGTACGAACATGCTTAAAGACTTACAGATATGATTGTTGTTTCGGTTGCACGTATCATTTCTGTTGAAGAACCGTAAATTGAAGATTTTTTTTGATATTGCACAATCTGATTCCATTTAATCATATGGCATTATCTTGCTGATGGCTTAATATTACCTAGACATTTGTGGTAGATGGAAAAGTTACCGAGGTCAACTAATTTTATAAATAAATCATAGAAGAGAATGAAAGAAACATTAATAATACTATTGTCATTTTTGATACTTGGTAATTTATCCGCTCAAAAAAAGAAAATATATTTAGGTCTAGATGATCATACCGATTATGTATGGACTTCTACTGAAGATGGTTATAACAAGGTTTTTCTCGAAACGCTGGATTATTATGTTAAGCTGAATGATTCTACTGCCACACAACCTTATGCATTTCAGAACAAATGGAATTGCGATGGTTCATTTTGGATTTATACCTATGAAAAAAATAGGAGTAAAGAACAATTTGCACATTTAATCAAGCAAATTAAGGAGGAAAAAATCACTGTGCCTCTGAACGGACTTATCAGCCTTTTTGGCATGGTGCCTTTTGAAGCAACATTGCGCGACATGTATTATGCAGGTTCGCTGGAACGCAAATACGGTTTAAAACTGGATTTGGTTCTTAGCATGGAAGATCAGGTATTGCCTCTCGGATTATCTTCATTGTGGGCTGGTTCTGGCGCAAAATACACATGGAGGGGCGTTTGCGCTTGTGCAACCAAAGTGAAAGGGTTCGACAATCGTCCGCATGAGGTTTATTGGTACAAAGGACTTGACGATCAGAGAGTACTGATGAAGTGGTATTCGCTCAATATCAATAACCAACAATTGGGCGGTTATGCCGAAGCACGCGATCCTATAAAATCAATTAGTATTTGCAAAGAATTGTTGGGTAGCAGCAAATATCCGTATCTAATTGCCGGTGTGTTCGGTAAAGGATGGGATGACCTTAAAACTACCTCACTCGAATTTGTTGAGGTAGCTAAATCACTATCAAGTAAAGATTATGATGTCATTGTCTCAAACGAAGTTGATTTTTTCCGCGATTTTGAAAAACAATATGGAGCTGTGCTTCCATCAGAAACAGTTTCGTATGGTAGTACCGAGTGGGGTAACAGCGTAGCTTCTATGGCAGAAGTGTCGGCAAGTGTAAAACGTTCTATTGAAAAACTGCGCACTGCCGAAGCTTTATACACTTTGGTTGCTTTGAAAGATAAAACCTTCGCCGGTGGATTGAACGAAAAACGGGAGAAAGCATGGATTGCCTGCGGACTTTATTTCGAACACGACTGGACTGCTGATGGCCCCATTACACGCAAACAACGTGCTGACTGGCAGCGCAAGATGGCTGCACAAATAATTGATTATGTAGATGAATTGTATAACATGTCACTTGTACGTTTAGGCGACCTAGTTGCAAAACCCGATAAAACAAAAGAATCATTCTTCGTATTCAATCCACTTAGCTGGTCAAGAACCGACTACAGCGATTATCCTTATTCTGGTTCTGAAGCCATTAAGGTGATTGACAAAACTACATCGAAAGCAGTTTCGTTTCAGTTAATAATCAAAAAAAATCAAAAATTCCTCCGAATTATGGCGGCCGACATCCCTTCGTTAGGTTATAAAGTTTTTGAAATCCGCAAAAGCAATCAAACTGCTAAATCAGTATTGGCAGCCACGGTAACAGACAGAGTCATTGAAAATAATTTCTATAAAATCAGTTTCACAGCTCAGGGAGTGATTACCAGTCTGATAGATAAAATGAATGGCAACCGCGAATGCATTAATTCTATTAATAAATTATATGCTAACGATTTAGGCTCTGGAGACAACAAAGCTCCGCTGAACGATTCACCATTGAGAGTTGAAAATGCAGGTCCGGTTTCGGCCACATTGGTGGCTGAATCGTATAAGCCGGTAAAACATGTTTCGAAAATAACTTTGTTCAAAAACAATGATCGTATTGAGTTGGAAAACTATATTACACAAAATTTAGGTGAAAAACCAACAACTTATACTTTTTCATTCAACATGACTAACCCTGAAACATGGCACGAAGAAGCCGGAGCCATTTTGAATGCCAAACCTGTATCGCAAGGCGGACATTATGCCGATAGTATTTGCCGGGTAGACTGGATTGCAATGAATCACTTCGCTGATATGTCGGGCAACGGGCAAGGTATGATATTATCAAACCGTGATGCATACTTTATGAAACCTGGGAACAGTACTGTCACAACGCTAGATTATAAAACTCCGCAAATTAACGTGCTGGCTGCCGGACAAGTTGACAAATCGCTGGGGATTGAGAACCAGGACGGTGATTCATATTTCGAGAATTTCTTTGCTTTGAAACCTCGCACAGGTAATTTTGATGCAGCTAGCTCAATGAAATTCGCACTTGAACACCAGAATTCGCTCATTGCCGGAAAAATATCGGGACAAAGCGGCGTTTATGGCAACGAGTTTTCTCTGTTCAAAGTCTCCAATCCCAACGTGCTTGTTTGGAGTGTAAAACCCGCCGAAGAAGGCATCGACAAAGGTGTGATTCTCAGAGTTTGGAATATGGATAACAAAAAGTCGGAAGTAACTATTTCGTCGGAAAAACAAATCGTGAAATGTAATCAAACAACACATATAGAAGTTAATGGTACAGAAATAGCTCCAGTTTCAGGCAAACTGAACGCAAGCATTGGTCATAATAAGATTGAAACATTCAGATTATATCTTCAAAAATAAAAGCAACTAAAATAAATTTGCCATAAATCGGAGAAACTTTCTAAGAAATGTTACAATTACCTTAATCGGAATTGCTATCGCTCGGATAAGCGTCAATGCAACTACCTTAGCATCAGTTAGTGGAATAAATTCCACCAGAGACTTTAAATTATCAAAACATCCTTATGATTCAAACAGAGTGGTTAGGGTTTACGACCCCAATGTTAGCAATTATCAGTTTAAACCGGATGAGATTTTTTGGAAAACGATTAATCGACCGGCTCTAAAGTCGATGTTGGATAAAACCTTAAAAACTCTGTCGGACGAAAATAAGGTTAATAAGGCTTGGAATAAGGTTTTGACTGGATTGCCGAACGGAAAAATTCAAGGGAAAAAAGTAATCGTTAAAGTAAACTTTAACAATACGATAAGAGATATCAACACCGTTTTGAATAACAGTCCTGCTATGATTATGGCACTTGCTCAAAGTTTG
>JBBSDM010000082.1:0-7450 GCA_038249445.1 Bacteroidales bacterium | reverse complement strand
GCCCGAAACTTCACCAGTTAGCAATGGATTCTGGTGTTCCAGCGAAAACTTCATGGAACCAACGGCATCAAAACCAGACTGGTGAGTGGATAGCGCAAAGTTGTAATGAAAACTGGTTTCGCCATTCTGGTTCGGAAAGCCTAGGTAACCCCCATCTTCCCATTTTTTATCCACCTGTCCGCCAGCAAGTGCGCTTAATTGCGAAGCATTTTCGTCTAAAGTGTAAACCGAACTTCTGCCCAATTTAAAGAAACTGCAATCGAGGTTCGAGACGGTTACCCCATAATCGGCTTCGCTCATGTTAGCAAAATGGTTGAATGTTTGCCAGTCGTAACGGGCATTCTGCGAAGAGTAATTTCCGCCGTTGGTTTCTTTTTTTGCAGTAATTACAGCACCCAGTTCTTCATGTCGGGTGGTTGGATTGTTCAGGTCGAAAGAGAAAGCCCAAGTTTTTACATCTCCAAAATTGACATCAATGCTGTTTTCAATTTCAATACGTGGACTGTTGGCATATAAAGTTACCCTAACGGTATGCTTAACGGGAAAATCGGAATTTGCCTTTAAAGTGACCGAAATCGGACCAGCATTTTCGACCTCAATCGGCTTTCCGCTTTCAACGTCTCCACTTCCTAGGTCGTTCAGGTATCTGCCTTCAATAAATTTCACCAACTGCCTGTTGTTTGCGCGCTTATCGGTAATTCTGGTAATCGCACCCGAACGGCTAAGTCGTAAACTATAAAACGAGTTGCTGATAGTTTCGCCCGAAACAGAAATTGAAGAAGGAAATTCCGCAGGTTTTTCTTTCCTAATTTCAAATACTTTATAGCCTACTGAAGAAATGTTTTCGGCATAAATTCTGATAAATTTCTTTCCTCCTTTCGTAATCAATTGGCTGGCTACTTCCATTTTTGCCTGAAGATCGACCACTTTAACCGGATAATCGCCGTTCCATGCCAAATCGGCTACATCGTTTCGGTTCCAACTCAACGAATTAAAAACGAAAAAGCGTGGATTGACCGATTGGCTGATTTGATTGCCCAGCAGTTTTGTAGAAAGGTTTTGCAGGGTATCTACATAAGTGCTAAGGTTCTTTTGCAAGTTAATCTGCCAAGTGGGTCTTTCCTTCATGGCCACTTTGCTGTCGCCAGTCCAGTCGTGCTCCCAGTAATAGCCAAACGAGTCCCACGCTTTATTTTTTGCGTCAATCAATTTCTTAGCAAAATGAGGATTTTTCAAACTAACCACTGTAGCCAAAGCTTCTGCTCCTCTGAGCTTCTCGGTGGAGCGCCGCATTTTGGCTGTGGTTTCGTTCATCGAGGCCGACAATACATCCCACTCATTTCCGTAAGTTACAGATTCAGAAGGTAATTTAGGATAGTTTTTTTCAACATCTTTAAAGAAATCTTCCAATACCGAAACGCGAACCTTTCGAGTTGGTGTTGTGCCGTTTTTAGCAACCTGTATAAACTCCGACGAGAGATAGGTTTCAAGGTCGTCGTGACCATAACCATAAGCGGCTACGGATTTAAACGGATATTTCGAATTTGGTGAAATCGTATCGCACATCGCATCGAGACGGGGAATCATACTCCCAATCTCTTTGACAGGGTTTTTCGATTTCATAGTGGTGCGCAATTCGGCATAACTACCCAAAGGAGCGGTTTTCCTTTCATCGTAGATATACCATTTCATCAGCACTGATGAACCATCCAGTCCAGTGTAGTTGTATAACTGGTGGCGACGGTTAGCACGGTATTCGTAACTCATTTGGCTTCCGTATCCACCAATACCATACCAACTGTATTTGGCGCCCGAACCAGCCCATATAGAACTCATACCAAGCGGCATGGTGTTATTTTCCATGCTTCCTGCCATCTTGAAACGCAGGTCGTATTTCCGCTCCATTTGGCCTGCATAATACATTCCACGAATGGCTGCTTCGGTTGGCATCCCACCATAGCAGTTAATAAGTGCGTGCAACGGAACACTGATATGACCCGATTTAATAGCTGAAATTAATCTATCAAATTGCTTTGGTGTACGACATCTTTGATAGGCTTGCATCCAATAGCTTCCGTCGCAGTTAAAACGCGCCTGAAAATCGTCGGGATTTGTTTTTGTAGAATCTATTTTTTCTAAGTAATAATCGAGCATGTGAACGAATGCCGAGTCGTAAGCTGCCACGTTGGCCGTCCACATAAAATCGGTATGGTCGTCGTTGGCCAGATATATTTTCTTTTGCTGGGCATAAAGATTACTGGTCATTATCAAAATCAGGATAAAATAATTTACTATATATTTTTTCATAGTGATGCTTTTAAATTTCTCTAATTTTATTCCGTTTCGGTTACTTTTCCACCAACTACAAATGTCTCGGTGATATTTAGTTTTTCAGCAAGATAGTATGCCATATAATTGAAAGGCACCATATTATGCAAAACTGAGAAATTCTCTTCCACTTCGGGTTCTTCCACTGTAATTACGTGTGCTCCTGATGCAACAATCATCTCAGTCAGTTTTTGGGTACGTTCGTAGGATTTTCCTTTGGCCAGAATTTGAATGACAATACTGTTGGCAGCAGTTTCTTTGGGACCATGGTCGTATTGCGCCATTACCATTCCGTTGAAGCTAAGTTTTGTACTTTCGCTCATAATCAATGCCGATTGGAAAGCTGTGGATATGTTTGGTCCGCTTCCAACGATATAAATACCATGAATCTTTTTTGTTGAAATCAATTCAAATACCTCATTAGCCATTTGTTCACCAAGTTGCTGATATTTAGGCATATTTTTAACCATTACATCGAGGGCTTCCTGGCAATCCATTCCAAAACCTTTGAACAGTGCAATCAAGGTATTGATATAGGTTTTTGAAGACGAATACTGTTCATCGCCAGCCAATAAATCTATAGTTTGAGCTACATTGGAACTGTTGCTCAACGCATTTTCGGGATAATTGGTAATGGCCACATATTTCTCAAACAAATCGATGCTCCAAAGTGCCTCACTGCTCCTTCCTGACTGGGAAAGAATCACTGCATTTTCGAGTTTTTTTGTTGAGTGTAAATAATTAAAATACTCTGATGCCATTTCGGGTTGAATATCCAAGCCCATGTATTTGAATGCTAAAGGGGCAAACCACGATGAGCCCATACCTAAATAGGGTACACCAAGCGGTAAAGTATAAGACGGAGACTGTTTTAAAAATTCTACTGCTTTTACAGGAATTTCATTGATTTCGGCAAGCATTTTACTACTCATTGTACTAACTGTTTTATTTTTAATTTAATAATTTCTATGTATTTTAGGGCAAACCGTTCACCCATTATCCGCTGGGATTTTGAGTCGAAATGCAACTTATCACCCCTATGTATAAAATCGATTGTTTGAATCAAAAAAGTATGTTTATCTTTTTGAGTATTACTTACAACCATCTTATTAATAGCGATTTTAAATGTATTATTAGAAATAAAAGTTCCAATCTCGCCTGTCAAAATTGGCAGTTTCTTATCATTTATCGTCTTTCTAAAATCGCTGAACAAACCTTTCATTTTTTTTGCATAAGTTCTGACCAATAGCTGATTTGCATCGCTTTCGCCCTGATGCCAAAGCAATCCCTTTATTTCACCAAAGTTCTTTGCCAATTTCACTTTCTGACGGAAATTGCTAAGTAAATTCACTTTTCGGTGCAAGGAATCTCCAATCCATTGATCGATGGAACTACCACCAACAGCTGTTGGGATAAGCAAAATAGAGACCGAATCTGGAATGTATTTCAATAACTCACGAGCAAACGAAACGCCACAATCCAACCCTTTCAATTGTGGTTCGTATAAATTCAGTGGCTCTTTAGCCAAAATTATTTCACCCTTTGTATTGATGCTCAAAATCCGTTGATTTGTAACCGTGTCCATTGGTTCAACTAAACCTCGCCCAGCCATGTTCGATTGGCCTGCCATAATGAATACCCAAACATTTTTTTTTGCTGTAATAATTTTTGGATACTCCGTGCATTTTGGAAAATTAGCATCAGAAGTTTCTTGTCCAAAAACAGAAACCGAGAGGACGCAAATTAATAGTAGAGTGATAATAAAATTGAACTTTATCATTTTTTTTATTCCTCGATACTTAATTCAAAATCTCCCATATCCGTATCCACATCAATTAAATCGCGCGATTCACCAACATAAAACGAAGCTGCTTTTCCCTCGCCTTTTCCAATGGCTTCACCATGCGGAACATCTTTGAGCATAGTAAAAAAACTAACATCAGCATCGTTGTGTTTTACACGCAATGTAACAAAATCATCTGCCGAAACAGTTTTATTTTTAATTTTCACGTCCAATTCATCCTTCATGCAAAGAGCCACCACCAAGTACAATGGTTTTGTGTTCGGGTCACCAATCAACAGAAAATCTTCATTATCGGGATGCGTTCCAAACTCAGACAAATCCATTCTGTTTACCGTAACAAACATTAATTTATGAGGACCAGATCCTTCACTGGAGCTGTAAATAGGGTCAACCAACGTTTGTCCGGCTTTTGCATCCAGTTTTTTTGTATCGGGCGAAATGCGAATAATAAAATTTCTGTTTTCCAAATCCTGCATTACAGTTTTGGTCATTTCTACTGGACGAAGAATTATAGGTTGTTTCATGTTTTTTATTTTGAGATGGGATGTACTTCTTTTTGTTTTTCAACCGATAAAAGCAACGATCCGATAATAGCCAATCCAATACCAATAAATTCGATTAAACCAAGCTTTTCTCCTAAAAAACCAATAGCTAAAGAAATAGTAAAAACCGGTTGTAATGCGCCGGCAATAGCTGTAACTTTCGACGCTTTTCCTTCGGCACTATAAGCCGCAAAACTGGCCAACACACCCAAGCCGTTTAACATCCCGGCCAACGAACCCACCCAAAGTGTTTGAAACGTGAAATTATAATTAATCAATCCAAAAATCATGAATCCAATGGAAATTAACACCGAAGATACAATAAAACTCAAATAAGACCATTCGGCAGATATATAATTAGTTGTGACCTTTTGAGCAGCACTGAACAATCCCCAAAAAACCAATGCTACCAAGGCAAATATCAACCAAAGTTTCAATCCGAGATTGGCAAAAAACAGAGATGGATCATTGAAAATTTGAGATTGACCAGACAACATTATAATGGCCGGAACTACTATCAAAATGCCTATTCCATTAAGCCAGTGCATCTTTTCTTTTAGCACCGATATGGCTATAAGTATAGTAACCAAAGGATACAAATTGGTAACCGGAATAACTACAGCAGCCAATCCTCCTTTTGCAAAAGACTGATAAACCGCAACATTACCCACTATTGCCAATACTCCCGCCACCAAACCCCAAATAATACCTTTGAGATTTGCTTCTTTTAGTTTGCATCTTTTTATAACAAACGGAATGGTGAATAACATGCCAATAGTAAACAACAAATGATTTACATACGGAGTGATATCACTGGAAATAAACTTGGCCAGTATGCCCCAAACGCCCCAACAAAGGGCTGCAAGAATGGCAAACACAAGCCACATTCTTTCTTGAAAGTATTTTTTCATTCTGGAGTATTAAATGTTTTTTTATTATTTGTTGTGAAAAACAGATTTTTAAATATTGAATGTCAAATTGATACTATGCGCTAAAAATAAACGCAACAAAAAATTAGTTTCGGTACTCAATCACTTTGGTTTCTTCGGGCTGCAACATATAAATATTTGAAAGCGCCTTATTATCAGACTGTTTATTCAACACACTTACAGGCTTAGCATTAGGCATCATCAGTTCAACGCTTTTCGCTAATTTGTTTTTATTGATTAAAATTACCACATAACCTGTTTTTATGTTCAATACTTTCATTAACACACCCTCCGAAAAGTGTTTAAACCGTGGGGTGTTTGTAGGAAGTTGATTCACTACTTCACGCGACAAAAATTCCGATAATGGCGCATAATTATTGGCCTCGCGTGCTCCAACGCCAACTAATGAAGGAACCCAAATAACTTTTCCTTCACCAAAATTATTTGTAGAGGCCACAACGTCTCCCAATAAATTCACAGCTAAAGGTTTTGCTGTTTCCAGTTGAATGCGGCCTTCCCATAAATGTGCTGGCAAAACCGATTTCTGAGCTGAAAGTGTGATATTGAAATTAGTGTCGACAAGTGGCGCATCTTTCAATAAGCCACCAAACAGTTTGTTTAATGGGAATTTCAGATTTGTTAGATTGTGCATATTCTCATCGAAAAATGCGGTTAACCCTTCCACCAATAAAGTTCCACCTGTAGCTACAAATTGCTTTAACGGTTCAAAGAGGTTGGTTGGTAATGCAATTTGATGAGGTATAATTATTAGTTTCCCTTTGTTACTTTTAGCACCAAAATTATATTCATCAATGCATTTCAAATTGGTTTGAATACCCATTTGCGAAAGGGTTTCGAAAAAGCCAATGGCCGATTGCATCCCACCACCTGGCAATCTGCCGGCATAGCTTGCTCCAGGTGTTAACCCATTTTGCTCACACCATAACGATTCGCGGGTGTAAAGAATTGAAACTCCCGATTCATATTCGGTGGCAGTAGAAAAAATATCCGCACGACTCTTTAAAACACCAGCCACCTTTCCTGCTGTAACCAAACGGTCTGTTGGTTGATTCAACAAATTCAACAATCCCCATTCGGCAGCTTCAATACCTCCCGTACGCACATTCAACGACCAAAAAATCATTCCTTTACTTCCAGACCCAATGATTGTCCACATCCATTGTTCTATTTCCTCCTTGGTTGGGCACATGGGTTTTCCACCGCTCCAAATATTGTTTCCGCCTTGTATTTCAGTCATAATCCAAGGCTTTTCGCCTGCACCAGAACGCATAATCTGACAATTTGCAGCCATAGCATAATGGAATTTATTACGAGAAAACTTTGAAAAATGCCAACTGGCATGAGCTGAACCACCAAAGCTGTCCAAGGTTTTTCTCCATTTTGGGAATGCATATTCTGAGTAGTTATCGAATATTGCATGCGTATTTACATGCAAATGAACGATAGCGTCGTATTTTCTTACTTCTTTGGCAAGCCATTCCAAATACCAAGTATTATAATCCAACAAGAAACGTTCACTTTCGAATTTCATAATTGGATTGCCCGCAGCATTAAATCCACTGGATGCATTTTCTTTGTTCCAATCTGCAAACTTTTGGATGGTCAACGCTTTGGAAAATGGAGCTTTGCCACTTCCAATTTCATTCATCAACACCCAACCATAGAGTGACTTGAATTTCTTGAAATGTGTTGCCATTTGTTTAATATACTCAGCTACAGATTGCAAGTGTTCTTGACTATCGGGGAATTTAAATCCTCCGATATTTGTAAATTCAACCATTGGGAAAAGTGTTCCAATGATAGTAATATCGTATTTTTCGGCTGCT
>JBBSDM010000081.1:0-8061 GCA_038249445.1 Bacteroidales bacterium | reverse complement strand
TGTTTCTTCTTCATCGCCTAAATACAAGCCTACAGAAGTGTGGCGTAGTATGATTAAGTCCTGGTGTTGTCCGATGGGTATCAATGGGTAGAAATTTTGGCAAAGTTAAACAATATTGGCAGCGATTGATGGATAGGGTTTTTCTGAGATTCTGCGAAAAAAAAGCACTGGTAAGCCGAATACATTGTTCAGGCCACCTATGTATCCTTGGCACTAGAAAATCCGTCAATAGGAGCATGCAATCTAAATCCTTCGAAAACGAGTTTCTTAAAAATTTGGAATTGCTCAGTAAAGAGGAACAAGATAATGCGTTGGCATATATTAAATCACTCCCAACACGAAGGCAAAGTCAGTCTGAGCCTTTGCAATTTGCAGGTAGTCTGAATGCCAAATCAATTCGTGAAATGACCGAAGCTATCGAAGCTGGTTGCGAAACTATTGGTAAAAATAGTTGGTAAGAATTATCTGATCGATACTAATATCGTTAGCGGTCTTTTTGCAAATGAGCTGTCAACTATTGAAAGAATTAAATCTCAATCGGGTGGTGTATCTGTTCCGAGTATAGTGATTGGCGAATTGTTTTATGGAGCCGGGCAATCAAGTAAAAAAGAATCGAATTGAAGGGGAATTGAAGAATTTGCCCTAACTTTATTAAGGGCATCCCTAAAAACCCTTGCTCTCATTACCTCAACCCCTGCCCCTTCTACCAAAAGAGAAGGGTAAGCGGAGTTTTTAGAGATGCCCATAATTACAGATTGTGATCTCGACACTGCCCGTCATTATGCCCTTGTAAAAAGTTACCTGAAATCTAAAAGAACTTCGATACCTGAGAATGATATTTGGATTGCTGCATTGGCTAAATAACATGACTTAACGTTGGTTACAAGATATAACCATTTTAATAACATACAAGAACTGTTACTCGAAAGTTGGTAAATGCTGTCCATCCGATCAAGGAGAAGGAAGCATCTTTTATCAAGTCTTAGTTTATGGATGTTAATACCGCCTATTAAACAATTACTTTAGCGCCATTCTAAATTTTCAACTGTGTATTTTAACTAGTCAAAATTTGGGTTTGAAATATAACCGATTTGCCAACCGGCTATCGTTTTATACATTTCAAATTTATATTCCAGAGAATTTATTCGAGGCCATTTTACTTCAATTACTGCAACCGAAGCATTCATAGAAATGGTTTTAAATTTTATGTGGTCAATCTGGTCCAAAACTAAATCCGGTTCCTGCGTAATCAATACAAAATCAAAATCGAAACCTTCAGGCACATCTGATTGAAGCGGATGGTCGCTTAGTTTGCTAGCTTTATCATCAAAATAAACTTTCCAGTGCTTTATGTATTTCCGCGAAATACATTGACTGGTTTTAAGAAAGTTCAGATAGTCTGTGCAGGCCGCTTTATTAACCATAAAATTATCAGCACTATCTTTTATCAGAATGGGAAAATTATTTGCATTGCTCAAATTAACCTTATACCATTTCAAAAATTTAATAATTACTTGCTGTGCCTTTGCTGTATCATTTTTCATCAGTATAATTTTTTCTGGATTAGCTGCAACGGCATTACCAAGGCAACACAAAACCAGGCTACAGATTATGATTGGTTTTGACAAAAAGCGTTGAATGCTATTTGTATTCATTACTTCGTAGAGTATAGATACTTTGACTTTTGAAATCATATTATAAATGCTGTGTTTATTGTTAATAAGCGGACAGTTATATTTTCAATAATTGAAATCAATTTTCAGATAATATTTATTGTATGATTTTAGTAATAGTTGACAATTATCGAAACTATAAATTTCTTTCAACTTGTCACTATTTAGATTTATGAATTTAAGTTTCAATTTCTTTTTTTAAATTTAATTGTTCGTGTTGTCGGCTAAGCTACCTCCTGTTATAAGCAGATTTTGTCACTCTGAAATTATTTCAATTGCTTTATCGCTGGCTTTTATAAAGTTAGAAAATGAATTTGATATGTATATATCGGGTGTTAATGAACCTTCCATGTTTTTCCAGTTTTCCCAGTATTTTGTAGAATAAGTCACTCGCATATTTAGATTTGGCAACTCGAAACTTTTAATCTCTCCAAAGTGATTTATATTCCCTCCGGTAGCCTCTCCTACAAATGTTGCATTTGTTGTCCTCTTTAACTCAATTGCGTTCATTAACGATGAGGACATAACTTTTTCTCCTATCAAAACAAAAAAACTATTTTTATTGTTCAAGACACTTTTTTTAATAGCCGTTATGAATGGATTTAGTATGGCCGAGTTACCACCGCCATTAAATCTCAAGTCTAAAATTAATTTAGCGGTTTTTTTTTCATTAATGACGTCAAATAGCCTTTTGTTAAACGATGCAAAAGATTCATTTTCGCTTTCAGCACAACTCCTATAATTGAAATAAAGTATTCTATTGCTTTCATTATACTGAAACCAGTAATTACTGTGAGAACTGTAGGCCAAAAGCTTATTATAAGGTTCAGCGTATTTCCAATTTGTAATAACCTCTTTTTTAATTGAACTCACTGTAGTAATTATTGTATCCCCGTGTAGGGATAAAAGTTTAAATTTTATTTCCAGGAGATTTTTGATGATACCAAGTCCTTGTAGAATGGAGGTATTGTTCAAATAAAATGTTTCAAAGTATTTAGAGTACGAAAGATTGTCTTGTTTGATAGTCGTTTTCAATAAGGAAGTGATTTCCGCAACAGAGGTCGCATCTATTGAAAGCACTTCGTAAAGTAAATATTTTTTATGCAAACTATCTGATATGGTAATTGCAATCCCTTCGTCAAAAAGTTTGAACTGAAAAGGAAGGTAGAAATCAGCATTAGGAAACAATATCGTGTGTTCATCTCCAATTGATGCGTTTATTTTTAACAATCTAACAGTAACCTGTTCTCTATTTAGCGTTGTTGCTTCTGAAATCAAAGTATCAAGTTGCTGATTAAAAAAATCTTTGGATATTTTTGTGAACGGATTTTTGTGTTTATTGGAAATGGTCCTGCGATACATTTCTATATCAGAAACAACCTTGTCCTGTGAAAATGCAACTTGCAAAAACACTATTAACAGAAAAAATAGAGTTACACTTTTAGTTAATTTCATAAAATTGCTTGTTTCGATTGCAGTGCGGCATTTGCGGATTGAGAGCACAATCAATAATGGAAGTTAGAAATATATTTTCTTATGAATTTAAGTTTCAATTATGTTTTTGAATTTATATGTTCTTGCCGGCTCAAGTTTATGTAATCTAGGGGTGGTAGTTCATTGTTCTCACCAATGAATAAATATTTTTTCTGGTCAACAAATAAATCGATGCCACAAAAATTGCCCAAATTTTTCACTTTGGTGGTTTGGGAAAATAAATCCGGTGAGGCTGCCCACTCAATTACCGGTAGTTTTTTATTATCGTTCCAATATAGTTCATAGCTTGGTCATAGGTTTCAATTCCGTGCCCGACATTGGTAAATACTTTGGTTTCTTTTAATGTCTCGATATACTTTTTGGCATTGTCAATTGATTTTTGAAACGGAAACAGTAAGTCTTTATCTCCTTCAAGAAGATAGGTATTAACTTTTACTTCACCCAATTGCTTATCCATATAATATGGTTTTTGTGTTTTATCTTTATAACGGCTGATTGCAAAGACTTCGTAATCAACTAACATTTGCTCAGCTATTTCCGATAGCCGATGGTTCGGTTTTGAAAAAACTGCTTTGTCTAGAAACTTCAGAACGTTCTTTGAATTCGGTCTCAAAATCGGCAACAGATTATAATATAGGTTTTTAAACGTTATTGAAAATGTCTGTAAACAACCGGGATTAAGTAAGAAGGTGGCAATAATTTTTTCGGGACTAACAATACCTAGTTTCATACATATTAACCCGCCAAAAGACGCACCTGCTACAAAAGCTTTTTCAATTTTTAACGTATCAAATACTTCGGTTGCCCAAATACCGTAATCTAATGAACGAATGTCGGGCGTTGCGCCATCGCTCAAATTAGGAAGTCCGTTAGTCTCAACCATAAATATTTTCAGCTTATGGTTTAACTTATCAAGTCCTTTATCAAAGTCCCAGATTAATGAAGTTGTTCTTGCTCCCGGAAAAATTACCAGTGTGTCAAGATTACTTTCAGTCGTGTTAAGACCCCAAACATGGGTTTTACCTAGTAAGGTAGAAATCTCGTAACGTTCATATTTTCGCTCGTTATGTATCTCTAACTTTTTAACCCAATTTTCAAAATACTGGGTGTCCGCTTTCTCATCTTTAAAATATGAGTTGCTTTTTATTTTCATCTTTTATTGAGTCTTATGTCGATTTAAAGTTGCTACTAATGTTATTTTGCCAACCACAATTTTAGGCAGACACAAACCATGGGCTAAATTTTAAAAAACAATCCGATACGAAATGTTAGGCAATATGCCGAACTGATAATTCTTTACAAGATCATTTTTTCGCTGATCGTAACTGACGCTATACAAGTTCTGTTGATTACTTATGTTTTGAATATCAAGACTTAGTATACGCTTTGTCTTACCTTTATTTTTAGTGTAACTGAATTTAACATCGGGACGAAAATACGTTGGCGCTTGCGCTGAAAACGCCAGACTTTCATCATACACTGTGGTATGACTTATTTTTGATGCTTCCAGATCGATTGGTGTTAAACGATTTCCTCCAGCTACTACAAACCGCAAGTCTACGCCAAATGATCTTGATTGGGTCAAGGGAAATTCTTTGCCGATCAAAAAGTTAGCGACATAATTACCGTTGTAGCGTGTGTTACGTTCCACACCATCGCCTGCTTTATATTTGGCATCATAAAGCGAACCTGTTAGTAAGAAATAGTAGTGTCGATCAAAAAACTTCTCAAGTGTTAGTTCAATACCCTTGTTGGTAGCGGTTCCTTTGTTCACCAATACGGCACCCGTCACTGGGTTGATATTATTAACTAATGAAAACGTACTGGTGATATCATTCACGATTGGAACATTACGATGCTCCTGATAATAGGCTTCTAATTTTAACCGCAAGTGTTCGTTAAAATTGCGATCGTAGGATAATACGTAGTGATTTGATCGGGCTGTCTTGAGGTTTTTGTTAGGGTTCATAATTGAACCGTTAACTTCAATATCCTCAAAATAGATGGAAGATGGCTCTAGTCTACTATGCACACCAAACCCAAAATTGAGGGATTGCTTATCATTGATATCCCATCGAACAGCCGCACGAGGTTCAATACTATTGGAATTGTTGAATCGCGTGTAAATAGAATGAACCCCGGTGTTAAGCTCTAAGTATTGAGTAAACCGGTACTTCCATTGTGCGTACCCTTGAAAGGAGAAAAAGTTTCCATTCGTATTTAACAAAGTTCGGATGATGTACGGAGCAACGGGACTTAAGTCCTCGGCATAAAGTGAAAATTCTTTACGATTGGCAATAGCACCTGCACGAATGGAACTTTTAGCGTTGAATTTGTGATTTACAAAAGATGACATAGTGATGGCATAATCTTTTGTTTGAGAAGTGCCATTCGAGTAAACATTATAGTCGTTGCTTAAACTGTCAGAATCATTTCCGGTGCTACGAATAGAATAAGTAGCAACCGTTTTAAGATACGTGTTCTTACCGAAGAACAACTTGTTTGACATTCCTACTACACCCATGTTTGAATAAAACGTACTGTTTTTATTATCGTCATCTGTTTCCCATAGTGTACTGTCTTTTTGTGCTGTTTGATTTACACTACTTTTTCCACCTACCGCAAACAATGTAAAATCTCCAGCCTTCTTGGTGGGCACGTTTATTTTTAAGTTTAAATCCTGCCACAAAGGCAAGCCATTATTTTTATCGAGTAGCCCAATACTTCCGAAAAGAGAAGTGGTTGAATATCTATAGTTCACTAGATAAGATGCCTTTGATCCTTTTCGTAAAGGTCCTTCAGCACTGGCTTCCACACCTAACAAGCTGGCTTGAAAGGAATACTCTCTTTTCTCATCGTTGCCATTTCGTAATTGAATATCAAAAACACCCGATGATGCATTGCCATATTCTGCGGGAAAAGCACCCGTCATAAAATCAGAATTACCCATTGCATTCGGGCTGAGCACTGTAACCGCTCCCCCATTGCGCGAGTATCCAGCGAGGTGGTTGGGTGTTGGTATTTCAACACCTTCCAATCGCCAAAGAAGTCCGGTCGGTGAATTTCCGCGTATAGTAATTTCGTTGGTGAAACTATTATTAGAAACAACCCCAGCAAAGGCCGAGGCCATGCGACCAGGATCTGAAAAACTTCCTGCATACCGCGATGCTTCCTCAACTGTAAAAGAGCGGGCGCTAACCGTTGCCATTGCATTTAAAGGTTGATCTTTAAGTGGCTTGGCTACGACAACCACTTCGTTCAATTGGCTTGCCATTTCTTTAAGTTGAATATCCAGTATAATTTCCTTCCCAGCACCAACCTGAATTTCAGATACAAAGGAATCTTCGTATCCCAAATAGGAAACCTTAATGCTTTGCCTACCAATCGGTACATTTTCAATTCTAAATTTTCCATCAACATCGGTGGTAGCCCCTATTAGTGGGTCTGTTCCGATAATTATCACGTTAGCGCCTATAATCGCAAATTGAGCGTCTTTATCAAGCACAATGCCACGGATGGTCTGCGTGGCGTTTTGCGCCATAGTCTCAATTAATGGAAGTGTTAAAAGTAAAAGCAATTTTATAGTAATGAGGTTTTTCATATTTAATGTTTTATCGTATTTAGTACTGCAAAGATTGATCCTCTGCTCCTTTCAAAAAATAGCATGATCATGCTACAGAAATGATATTTATTATTGGGAAAAGAGAGCCTTTGACTTTTCGTTGTGAACTACTTTATCTAGTGTATTGACGGGCATATTTTGCGCGGTGCTTACATTAGGGGAAAAAGTATTTTCTTTTTCCCAGTCCATCTTTCGAAAAAGTGTTATGGCAATTATCCAAAAAATTATAATCCCTATAATTCCGGTTGGTCCATAAATCAATTTGTTGTAGTCAGGATCCGCAAGCACGAACATGATAAAATTTCCTGCAGTCCAATTCATGGCGCCATGTGCTAATGCAGGAACGAAAATGCTTTTACTTTTAAAGTATAAGTATTGAAATATCAACCCCATCGGTATACACAATAGGATCATCAGAATATTTCCAATCAGCGGATGATCAGGATAATTCCAACCCAGCATAATTCCACCGGCATGCCAAAGCGCCCAGATAGTGCCGCCCATTATGAAACTTCTTTTCGTTCCAAACAAGCAAAGTAAGCGTGGAAATAAAAATCCTCTCCATGCCAATTCTTCACCGAGAAACATGAGAATATTTAGTAAGGGGGCAACTAGTGTATTGATACCAAAGATGATCGCCAAATTCAATAACCAATTGCCTACACCTAATCCCGTCTTCTCTGTAGATGTTAAAATTTCAGTTGTATTCTTAAAGAAATCAGTATTGAATAGGAATGGAATCGTGTAAGTAGAAGCAACAATTGCAAGAAGAATCAGCGGAGCTAGCAGCCAATATTTCATTCCCACAAACCGAAGACCGAGGTTGTTATTTTTAAAAACGTTTCGTTTAAAATTCAATACATAGTTTAGGATCACTACCAAAGCAGGTACATACATCGAGACTACCATCACCGGAAAGTGCTCCAAGCCTCCTTTGGAATATGCGAAAGCAGCCAATCCATACGTGATGACAAATGTTGGGATCAGAAACCATACAAGCTCCCGTTTGATAATTGTTATTTCTTGATTGTTCATAATTACTGTGTGTTAGAAAGTTAGATTTATGTTTTTGGCATTGAAGATATATGAACCTGTCCCTACTCCTTGAAACTCAAACGAGGGAGATTTATTAAGCCCATTCACCTTCAAATTATTTTTGCTGCTTTTGCAATTCAGTAGTTTGATGTCAGATTTATCCCTAGCATAAAAATTAATGTCGTCCGCATGCAGTATTTCAACATGAAGGAAGCCCGATTGAATTTCTAGATAATC
>JBBSDM010000080.1:0-8183 GCA_038249445.1 Bacteroidales bacterium | reverse complement strand
TTACTAACCCTTTGTGCGGCTTATGCCTTTCCCATTGAAGAAAAAGTAAGAGAAGAATTCAAGGCGGATGAGAATAGAAAATACGATCAAAAAATAAATAGAACAAATGCTGTGGCAATGACAAAAGACATTCTAATTGCAGTATTTATCCGAAAGGAATACAATAAGGCATTAAGAGCTTTCGATGATGTTGTATCTAAAACCAGAGAAATAATTCGGTTTGGTAGATCGGAGGAAAGAAATCATCTACCGAAAAAACTTTATTCGATGAATTACAAGAAGTTATAACAAATCACTAACTAAACGACATTGATGCATAATTCATAATGCACAATTAAAGAGAAAGAGAGATTGAATTAATTTTCAATCTCTCTTTCTCTTTATCGCTACTACTTCACATTTTATATCTTGTTTAAACTACATTGCATTATGTATTACAAATTGCAAATTGATTTACTTCACGATAGGCAATTTACTCAATAACTTAATATCGTTTAAATTGGTATAACTATATTGATAGATGCCGTCATCGGCTATCATCATCAGCGTATTATTGAAAGGGATCAGATCAAAACCATCCATACCGCTGTAGTGTGCCACCATATTTGCCAACAGCGTTTCGGGCTTGGTGATATTAAATACTTTTAAGCCATCATCACACAAAAACAGTTTGCCATTATCAATGCCTAAGCCTTTAGGACTTTTCATCCCATAACTTACCAACAGCTTTGGCTTCTTTACATCTGTAACATCAATTATCTCCAACTCATTGGCATTTTGACCACAAAAATTCCCAGAGGAGTGAACCGTAACATAAGCCAGATCATTGTCGACCACCACAGGATCACAACCATATACATGAGTTATTGACGATTGATAGACTGGTTTCAAAGGATCGCTTACAGAGTAAATAAGCAGTCCGGTAGGCGTACCCATAAACATATTGTCCTTGTAGCTAAAAATTGTTTCCACATTCCACCCCAGAAAAATACGCTCTGCGGCTTTTTTTGGCTTATCGCCCCTAAGATCAAAGATATTCATCGTATTGCTAATCACCGAATACAAATTGTCATTGTAAATGGTAAAACGCGACATAGATCCATTTACACCCGACGAAGATCCGCTTTTAGTTGAATTGCTACTTGTAGTATACATCTTCATCCCGTCTGCTTCGTACCAGCCACCGGTATAATGCGTTACTTCTTCCGTTTTTTCTGTCATCTTCCATCCAACAATCACACCATTCTTTTGTCCATCAACACACTTTTGATAATCAATGCCGTATTGGTTATTTGTGATAGGAAGCGCAGATGGAAATATTGAGTCTAACCTTCCGGTTAAAGACGGTAATGCAGGATTTGAAACATCAAACCACACTAAGTCAATATACGAATCGGCATACAATTTATCGTTGCGAATGGCTACATCGGCATTACCCAATAGATCGATAAATCCAACGATTTTCGGATTAGACGAATTTCTATTATCGATAATATGTATCCCTTTTTGGGGTTCGGAGATGTACAAATAATCTTTGTAAAAGCACATCTTGCCAATGTTACTAATCTGATGTTTTTGCGAAGTGACTTTTACAGAATTTTTAAATGACTCTGTCGACAGAAATACCGGCTCGTTGATTTTATAAGTCACCATTTCGGTAACACTATCTTTACAACCTGCCAATGCAAATACTGCAATGCTAAATAAAAATAAAAGTTTTTTCATAACACTAAGTTGATAAGTAGATAGCTATTTTAGTTTGTAAGTAATCCCAAATCGCACCGTCGATTCTAAAAAATGTTCTTGATTCTGGTGGAATGACAAAGGAAACGAATGGACTTTCATTATTGGATTTACAAATGCTGAAATCCCATTTTTAAAATCATATTTCAATCCCAAACCAAACAAAGTCCCTATGCCAGTTTGACTCGCAACAATAGAATTTGAGCTAAGATCAGCATCAAGAAGAAAACCAGCATTCACAAAAAAGTAGTGAAGAAAATTTGCCCGAACTGTAGCTGGCAGACTCAGTAGCGACATTGTTTCGCTACGCAATAACGAAAAAATACCTCTTACAGGATCAACCATTATTGATGTTCTCACGATGGAACAACTACGAAACTCCAAACCTGTTTCCAAATCCAACCACTTGTTTAATGGTTTCAGATAAGTAAGACCGTAGGTAAACGATTTACCGGCATCGGTTCTCGAATCATCCTCAATACTTTTAAAACGAGCCACGTCATTATCGCTAAAGGCTGAAAATGTAAGGCCAACTTGCCCTTTCTGGGCATCAACTAAAGGAAGCAAACAAACAGTAAATAGGAATAGACAAACAGACTTTTTTAGATTCATTGCTAGTGGTTTTATATTAGTATTTCTCTACATTTCCCATCTTACCAATGAACAGAATCACCCCAGTGCTCTTTTCGCGGATAACATATAGAAATGATTTATTTACAACAAATTCATTTATTACAGGCATTGAAGTATCCATCATCCCCACCGATGTCACTGCCGCAGCTTCAGTTCCTTCTTCATTCACAATTACATAAGTTTTATGTAAGACTTCAGAAATCATCAATGGCTGGGTAGATATTTTAGAGAAATCGGCAGTTTCGAAAAATGCCATATTCATTCCCATGCTTTTCAATACATCATTTAGTTTAAATTTATTTTCAACTCTGAACCGTGGCATTTTCACAATAACTTCACCTTTGGTCATAGTAGAAAGTGTGTTGTTCCAATTAGTAGGCGTCAAAAATCCCAATATATCTTTTATTGTTTTTCCCTCGTTGGGCAAAACTACGGTCATGCTAAAAGCTTTATTACCATATGGCATATCCAGATATTTGGCATAATTATCTTTTGCAAAAGGAAATGTGTCGGTTTGCGACATCATATTTACCTTCACAACATTGCCAAGTTCATTGGTAAAATTTGCTTCTATGGTGTTTTTGGTTTCAAACTTTTGACGCCAGATGCCTTTAAAATAAACTGCATTGATTAGATACATTTGCATATTAGAAGAGATATTGTCAACGATGGTAGGAATAAGTTTATTAGTTTTCTTCGAGCACCAATTATTGATCGTGTCTTTTGCCCAGACTTGCGCAAAATCTAATTCACGCACATAAGCATTAAAGTAATCAATGTTGATTTTCAGAAAATCAGACTGAAATGGAAAACCTTTGCGATACCAAAGTGAGTTAGCAATACTTAGTTTGATGGTTGCGTCAATGGTTGGTAAAGTGGTCTGCATTAACTTGTAATAATCATTGATATCAGCCACCGTCATACCACTCATTTTCAATGCTGTTTCCATTTCCGTTTTAGTCTGACCGTTTGCACCATTCCAAGCCATTCCCAATGCAATACTGACACTTAACGGTGATACAAAAATATTGGACTGATTAAATCCGGCAATCGTTTTCTTTAATAAATCAAAAGCGAATTCATTATCCTGATTTATCCGATTTTGCATTCCCGCCTTCAAAAGTATGGGCTTAGCATCGGTTGGAGTTGGAGTTATCTGATCGTTTTGATTGGCACAACCAACAACCAATAAAATGATTAAAAGAAGGGAAAAATACTTTTTCATAACTTACATTTTTAATTGATTATTACTTCTTGCGCACTAAATGAGTATTGAATCTATCACAACAAGGTGAAATCAAATCCAGCGAATCTTTATTGACGAGTTGAATGTATTTCTCCTGATCTACATACAATTCTACTTGCACCATTTTTTCACTCTCAAATTTACAATAAATTCCATTTTGAATATACATATCCAAACCGGGCAATAAAGTCAACTTACCACTGGTCAGCAACGAGTCATTACGTGCAATGCCAAATATCCCATTTTTCTTTAGAATCAGATAATCAAAATCTTTCGTATACCCTCTCCCGGCAAATCCTCCCGAAGTGCCAACTACTTTCCATACTCCATAGATGTCGCTTGGTTGTTCAGGAATGATATCAGATGGGTAGTATTTGGTTGCAGGAATAGTATCGAGTGCTTTCAACGTTAGCTCTTCGGTTTTACATCTCCAAAACAAATGGTTATGAGCAGAATAATCAGAAAAAGAAGAACAGGCTTACGCTTCATATTCTATAAGTTATTATTCAATGTCTGTTAGTTAGCACACGCATTAAAGGGAGTATACGGATAATCACTGTTTATTGATTAATAGGTTTCGTTCAAGCAGTTGTTTACGAATGGTGATATTCAGTTTCTTCTGTGTGTTCAGTGTGCAAATTCCTTATATAAACAGCATGGAGTTATTATTGATATTTAAAACCCTATCCTCAAACCAACGCTCAACCCAAATACGAATGGGTGATTGGCACGTGCACTTACCGGTTGGTTATTTTCAAAATAGTGCGAAAACTTAGGTTCAAAATATATTCCCAGTTGTCTTTGAATTTTATAACTAACCCCTGCTCCACCGTTAATAGACCACTGAATTCCATTTATCTTGGTTTTGGCTGTGGTGGTTATTACCTGATCGCCGAAGTACTGTTGCTGAATATACAAGGATTGTATCCCCTTTTCGGCCATAAACCCTGTTGACAAATAAATCTCCCATTTGGAGCTTTCCCAGAGTTTGGTTATCAAATTAACTGGAATGCCAACATAATGAAGATGCAACTTAGCGTCAGAACGTTGCATACCAGTATTCTCGAAAGTAGATAATAGATAAGTATACACCAAACCGCTTTCCAAACTCAGGGTTTTACTCAACTGCTTACGCACCATTAGCGCAAATGACAAGGGATCGTTATCGGTTTTATTGGTAAAATCGTTCGAAGCCATTATACTTGTGTAGTTAGTATTGGCAGGAGAGAGCATTCTATTATCCGCAAAATTAGGAGTACTAAGAGGATCGCGCACCCCACTGTTTCCGACCAAATCGGTATTGCCTTGCGAACCATACGAAGCTGCAAGCATCCAATTGTTCTTCGATTTTTCATGAGGGATAGCAGACAAATTTTCTTCCGGGTTAGGATCAAGCACTGTCTTTTTCTTCACTTGCTTATCAAGCACAGAATCTGTTTGTTGAACCGCAACTAAAGCAATCGGCTCCATCTTTTCGGTATTAGCAGCAACAAATGCATTATTATTTAGTTGACTAGACGTGCTATCTATGATCACTGAATGGATATGCGGAAAATCAACCGTACGCGTACCGCTGTTTTGCGAAGCGTGGTGCTGTAGTTTTGCCGATAATATTGTTGGTTCAACTAACGATAACAGTTGCTTAGGTACTACAGCTTTAGCAGTTGGTTGTTGAGCAACATTTTGTTTCGGAGTTGTTACTACTTGATGTATTCCTTCATTTGGCTTTGATGTTACGGAATAGTTTGATTGCGGAGCTTCATTAAATGTACGAAGGGTGAACAGCAAAGCCAACACAGCAACAGAACCAATAGGCAACCACATCCACCACGGAATTATTTTGCGCTTGGGTATTTTGTTCAATCGCTTTTCGATCGTACTCCAATCGTTCAAATCCACAGGCAATTGGTGGTTTTCCAATTTCTGCTTCATCAATTCGCTGAAAACATCGGGCTTAGTATTTATATTGTCTTGCATAATTTAGTAGTTGAAAAGCGTTTGAACATTTTTTTGCAAGATTTTTCTTGCTCTCATAAATTGCGAACGCGAGGTGTTTTCGCTGATATTAAGCTCTTGGGCTATCTCGGCATGGGAATAGCCTTCGATGGCATACAGATTAAAAACAGTTCTAAATCCATGAGGAAGTTCACCAATACATTTCATCAAATCATCGGCCGAAATCTTATCAAGCACCGTCACATCTACGTTTTGAATATAATTATCGTACTCATCAATGCTGGTACTTTGTTTTAGCGCATCATTTCGTCGCAAGTGTTCAAGAGCTGTAGTTACAAAAATCCGCCGCATCCATCCCACAAAAGAACCGGTACCCGAGTAAGTATCTATCTTGGTGAACAGCTTTACAAATCCATCCTGTAGCAAATCGCGAGCCGTTTCCCTGTCGGGCACATAGCGGACGCAGACACCCATCATTGTCGAAGCGTGAGTCTCATAGATCTTTTTCTGAGCCCACGGTTCGCCATTAAAGCATCCCTGTATTAGTTCTTGTTCGTCGGTCTGTACGGTATTCAACTCCATATTCTTACACTAAGATGAAATATCAAAAAGAAACGTTGCATCCCCTTTTATAAAAAACAAAAATAGGCATATTTTTACAAAAAAACATCCCACTCCTAATTTAATCAGAGTGGGATGTTTGTTCTTATTGTTCAAGTCTATGTCGAAGCAAAAATACCATCGTATACGCTACGGCGAGTTCTCACTTTCTTAGCGTAGAAAACAATACCGTTAATAAGCGTTCCTTTTTTAAGGTGATCGTCGCAGCGCCTTGCATGTTATCATAATAAGAAATTGGAGTCCCATTATTCGTCACTAAACCATTATGTAATGATAATTGAAATAATATGTATTTTTTTTTCTCTTTTGTTATTGGCTTATTTGTTCTGCTATGAACTTCACTGGCAATTTGGCCGTAGGTGTTTCTGTTATACCCTTCAATCTCAATAACTGATTTCTGCCCAACAGCTATTTTTGATTGTACGTCAATAGGCACATAAGCAATAGCAATATAATTTTTAGATAGCGGAATAGTTGTAATTTGGCATTCTTCAATACGCACCGGAACAATAATAGTTTCGGAATATGGAAAAAAGTAACTACTAATTAATAGTGATAAAAAAACCACAAATAATACAAAAGTGCCACTGCGAAGAATTCGGGGTGGCATTTTACCAATTATACTGCGAACCTTCTCGCTTCGTAATTCAATTGAATTAATAAGTTCAAATTTGATTTATAGGTATAGGCGGTTAGACCGCAGGTTTATTTCTCTGTATTTAAACGTTTTGATTCATAATACACCATTCTTTTAAGCAGGGTATCAAAGATAGTCTCCATATTATTTCGTCTATTATACATGAAATGATATTCTTCAAGGTATCCTTGCAACCTGTCTTTACTACAATGTTGATATATTCCTCTTAACCAGCCTTTTATATTCATAATATGAATGTGCATATCCGGGTGATTCTTTCCACCTTTCGATGGAATCTGTTTCAACTTAGGATATTCTTTCTTTAATGGACTATATCCTGTCCATTCATCAGTAATAACTTCTGCATCTTTCGAGATGTGTGCTTCGAAAAAAGGGAGAAAAGAGGCTCTTGAACCATTTTCTATAATTTGAGCATAAGCACGTCCGACTCCATTGAATGGCAGCTTTTCCACTGCAACAATAACCAATTTTTTCTTGCCTTTGCTTCGACCTTGTTTTTTTTCTTCTTCTCCACCAATAAAACATTCATCAACATGAACTTCACCTGCAAGTGGGTAGTTCAGGCTACTTTGCATTGCTTGTTGCACTTTCCATTTAAATTCCCAGCAAGTCTTCTGGCGTTGTTCAAATTCATTTGACAATTCTAATGAAGACATTCCTTTCTTTTTTGTACTAAGTCGGAATACAATGTAAAATGCAATATGAATAGGAATTTTGCATTTGTCAAACATTGTCCCTGAAGTTGGACTCTCATCATAGCCACACTTTACACATCTTCGTGAATGAGGTTTTACGCCTGAGCAATAACTAGTATGATTACATTTCTTACATTGATAGCCATTCTCTCATTTTATATCCGAAAGATATTTATAACAGGCTTCATCTTGGTGAAACCTTAGCGTGAATTTTATTGAATTCAATCCTTCAAATCTATCTCTTGTCTCCATCTGACAAAGGTAAAGCTTTTGTTAGAAATCCTGCGGTCTAAACGCCTATACCTATAAAATAAAATTATTATCCGCAAAGTATCCTAAAACAATGAATACTATAGTTCGGTGCGCTGCACCTTGTTATTTATCACTTATACAAGACTACAAATGGTATCGGTACTCTGTACCTAATTGTTTGCATAAGAACTATATTTTTTCTTAAAGGGACAGCGTCCCGATACCATTTATAGTAATAATGCGAATCAGTATTTAAAAAATTAGATTAATGAAAGCTATTGAGATTTTGCCAAACAAATGAATAAGTAATCCGGCAGTTGATCTAACTTTCATCGCTCTTTGAATTTTTGTTTTTTCATTTAACCAGTTAAAGAACGAC
>JBBSDM010000079.1:0-8472 GCA_038249445.1 Bacteroidales bacterium | reverse complement strand
CGCTAATAAATAATCACAATTAACAAATGCTTTATTAACCTTAAAAATCTAAATTATGGAGGCAGATCTTGTAAAAAACGTAAAACGAACAAGTAACATTCCGACCAAAGATTCCGATCTTAGCGACCAGGGACAAAATTCAGCTACTACCTGGGCTAACAATCCACAAATCAAATTGATTTGGATAACACCCGTACAGCACAAAGCAAATGCCGACGCTTACCAGGCCACACTTGGCGAGCGCATGGCTACCGGCGGAGGCCGTAAAGAAGTAACCGCCAAACTCGACGCGCTCGATGTATCTATTGACGATGCTATCACCGCTGTAAAAGGATACCTGGTGTACAAATATGAAAAGGCAAATGCCGCTTCGTATTATCCACAATTCGGAATTGAACATGCCGGTAAAAACTACATTATACCACGCGACCGTAACAAACGCGTTGCCGCTTTACCACTTACACTGGCAGCCATAACAGCCCATGCGTTTACCAACGAAAAATACGGAGCCGCTTACTGGCAAACAACTTTGGACAGCTATAAAGCACTACTTACACAAGCCACCACAGTGGATGGAAGCGTTTCCAAAAAGGTTGGCGACAAAAATGAATTGCGCAAAACCATCCTGAAAACACATAATGCGCTTATCAATGTACTTAAAGCCAACTACCCCGACACCTACAAAAGCGTAATACGCGAATGGGGTTTCCAGAAGGAGAAGTATTAGAGAGGGAATTAAGACCGGGTGCGGCGTGTGTGCTGCGCCCGGGCTTTATTAATAAATATTTTGATGGGGTGGAGGAGGTATTGAGAAAGGCAGTATATTTGAGAGGGCAAAGAAGCATTGAATGGACTGAAGCTCAAGCGCTGCAAGTGCGCGCAAGCCAAGGTAAATTAACTCAGTATTTAAGCTACATAAAGGCATGTACAAGGCTACGCACAAGGCTGAGATATACGCAATAGTGCGCATACACACACGTTAGGCGTAATGCTAAACGACACACATTAACATCATTAAACAGAAAAAGAAATGAAACAAAATTTTGACAGGACAAATCCAGACGAGGCAGATGAATATTTCATGGATTGCATTCGGGAGGGTAATTTAAAAAATGCAATGACTTGCTTTGACCCAGATGGAGTGTATATCGACAAGGACGGAAATGCAATTAGTGGACTTGCGAACATAGAAAAAGTGGTTGCTAATCTTTGCAATATGAAACCTAACCTTAAAATTCACAAGCACAAAAATACACCAGTCGGTAAAGACCTGATATATCGTTTAGACAAGTGGACTTTGACAGCTACCGACCCACAAGGAAATCCAATTAAAATGCAAGGAGCTTCCGCACATATAATGCGAAAAAATGCAGAAGGAGTTTGGCTTTGGCTTGTAGACAATCCCTTTGCTGCATCATTCTTTGCTGACTAATAGCTTATGTAAATCAATTTTAAATTAGGCGTAAAGTTACGCGACACAATTACAACTAATAACAGAAAAAGATATGACACAAAATTTTGACAGAACAGACCCTAATGAAGCAGACGAATACTTTTTAAATTGCGTTCGCAATGGAGATTTGAAAAATGCAATGACCTGCTTTGACCCTGAGGCAATTTATATCGGCAAAGACGGAAATACAATTAGTGGATTTACCAACATAGAAAAAGTAGTTGCTAATCTTTGTAATATGAGAGCAGACATTAAAGTTTATGAGCATAAAAATGCACCAGTCGGAAATGATATGATGTATTGGTTAGACAAATGGACTATGACAGCAACAGACCCACAAGGCAATTCTATTAATATGAAAGGTGCTTCGGCTAATATGATGCGGAAAAGTGCTGATGGAATTTGGCTTTGGCTTGTAGATAATCCTTTTGCTGCTCCATTCTTTGCTGACTAATAACTGGTTTAAGTCAATGAAAAGTTAGCTTAACATTTTCAAACTAATTTTATAAAACAAAACTGCTGCGTAAGCAGTTTGCAAACGCATAGCAGAAACATTACTAAAATTAATCGGACAGATTATCCCAACACAATTTTTCTATGTTTTTGCCCCCAAGCTACAATTTGATCAATTAAGGGCTCTAATGATTTTCCGTGTTTTGTTAAACTATATACAACCGAAACTGCACTTTCAGTTTCGGCTTCGCGGCTGACTAATTTACTGAATTCTAAATATTTTAGTTCTTTTATTAAAGTTGTTGGTGTAATACTTCCCAAATCTCTTTTGAGTTCGTTAAACCGTTTTTCCTTATCGCAAAGACTTGCTAGAATTGCACCACGCCACCGACCACCAATGATGTCTATCACATCTTGAACGTCTCTATTTTGAATGTATTTTTGCTTATTTTTCATTTGAGATTATTTAGTAGTATCTTAAAAGATACCAGTATTTATGCAAAAGTAGTATATTTTTTATACTGCTTTTGTACCTTCGTTAAAATTAATAAATATGGAAGACATACACATTCGTTCTATTCCATTGTACAAAAAGCTTTATGATTATAAAAATTAGTAACGATAACAGAACTGTACAAGGCCCTATTAAAATCTGTTATCCTGGTACGAAATGGGGTAAAAATGATAGTGGCGTAGGCACAATTGGAAGAATAGACCATGCCAATATCCCAGCAGGAAATATCATTAAAATGCATCCGCACATCAATGATGAAATTCTATCCTATTTTAGGTCTGGTATTGTAAAACATACCGATTCGGAGGGATTTTCGGCAGACATTACCCCCAATAAATTGATGTTGATGAAAGCCGGAAGTATTTTTCATCACGAAGAAAGTGTTAATGAGCATATCGAAGGGTTTCAAATTTTTATCCGTCCGGGAGAAAAAGATTTAAAACCTGAAGTAGTTTTTCATGATTTACAAGAAGTTTATAGCAAAGACGAATGGCGATTAATTGCATCACCAACAAGCGAAACACCGCTTCAATTTTCCAGTGAAACTTGGATTTACGATTTCAAAGTCATCGATACAACAAATTTTAACTTACCTGAATTTCCTAAATCTGGTTTGACGGCTATTCTTTACGTTTTTCAAGGTATTGCCAAAATAAATAAAGCGATTAAACTAGAAAAAAGCGAAAGCATTGTTTTCTATGAGAACGAAACCGTAACCGTAACTATTAATGCAACACAAAATGCTGAACTGGTTTTATTTCTTACCAACGAAGCTTCTACTAATTACAGTGGCGGAATGTATAGTGGAAACAAAACGAATTAAAAACCAACTCTTAAAACAAAAAAATGAATATAACAATTATAGGAGCATCGGCAGGTGTTGGTCTTGAAACCGTAAAAATTGCATTGCAACGAAATCATAAAGTAGTTACACTTTCAAGGTCTGACATTTCTTTGCCTAGTAATACCAATTTGACAACTCTAAAAGGGAGTGCGATCAATAGAATCGACCTGAAAAGATCTATTGAAAATGCCGATGCCGTTATTGTGGCATTGGGTACAGGAAGGAGCACCAAAGCGACCACTTTATATTCAGACTTTGCTAAACTTTTGGTTGAGGTGCAACAAGAAACAAATACACAAATCCCGTTTATAATTTTGACAGGTTTTGGAGCCGGAGAAAGTGCTAAATACAATTCCTTTTTTATGAAACTAATATTCAAATTTCTACTGAAAGACGTGTATGATGACAAAACAAAAATGGAGGAAATAATTTCTCAATCTAAAATGAAATGGGAAATAGTGCGTCCAGGTAAATTAAAAGACAAACCATTAACCGAAAAATATAGAGTAGAAACCAACCTTTTTAATGGCATAAATATCGGAGCAATAAACCGTGCCGATGTGGCGGACTTTTTGGTGAAACAAGTTGAAAACACAACAGAATTATATAAATATCCTGCTTTGTGTAACCAGTAAATGATGAAAAAAATCTTACATACTTACAAGTACGAAATCTTACTTTTTGCACTCATCCAGCATTTGTTTTCTGGAGTATTTTTAACCGATATGGTTTTTTATACAAAAGTTTTATGGCCAATCAACATGGTTGTTTTGGCAATAGCAAGTACAGGTGTTTTTATTGAAAAAGGTAAATGGAAAAATTGGTTGAAGATTATACTCAGTATAGTGGCTGTTGCATTTCCATTAAGTGTTCCGTTTGTTGGTAACAACCACATTTTCATGACTGCATTAAATTTGAGTTTGGCCGTATTTTATCTTTTTATTTTTATTGAAGTCTTGCGGTTTTTAATAAAGCCAAGTTATGTTAATCGTGATATCATTACAGCATCGGCTTGTGGTTATTTTTTAATAGTAGAAATAAGCGTCTTTGTCTTGCAGCATTTTTACTACTTAAATCCAAATTCATTTAAAGGAATGGGTAATTCATTTTCTATTGCTAATTCGGCAAACGTATTTATGGATTTGGTTTACTACTGCTCTATTACTATAACTAGTATTGGCTTTGGCGACATTACGCCCAATACCCATGTTACAAAATTACTCACCTCACTTTTAGGAGTTACCGGACAATTTTACTCGGTTGTATTAGTGGGAATATTAATTAGTAAATTTAGTAGTAATGATAAATGATGAATGTTTAATGATGAATGTTTAATGATAAATCTATTTAAGTGATGAAAGAAAATCTACTAAAGAATAAATCATTTTCGTTTGCTATTAGAATAGTGAATTTGTATAAATATTTAATTATTGAAAAGAAAGAGTTTGTACTTTCAAAGCAATTATTGAGAAGTGAAACTTCTGTTGGAGCTATGATTCGTGAAGCCGAGTTTGGACAAACAAAATCTGATTTCATTCATAAACTTTCCATTGCACAAAAAGAAGCCAACGAAACTCAATATTGGATAGAGTTACTTTTTCAAACGGAATATTTAACAACTGAACAATTTGAAAGTTTGAATCAAAACATAATTGAAATATTAAAACTGATAACAGCAAGTATAAAAACAGCAAAACAAAATAATGGTAAATGATTAATGTTTAGTAATTAATTATTAAAAGGATGTTCCCAAAAACAAATATTAATCACTAATAACATTGATCACTAAACATTAATCACTAAACATTAATCACTAAACATTAAAATACATGCACGCAGGAAACCAATATTCATTTAAAGAATTTATTTTTTGGACTAGAAGAAATATATACAAAGGCATAGTTATCTCAACTATTCCTGTAATCCTTTATCAAATAGTTGGACTTACGTGGTTGGCTATACCTTGGGCTGTGGTGGCGTTGTTGGGAACTGCTACCGCATTTACAGTTGGTTTTAAAAATACGCAAACTTATAACAGATCGTGGGAAGCTAGACAAATTTGGGGTTCGATACTTAACACCAGCCGAATGTGGGGGGTAATGTGTAGAGATTTTTTCAATGATACCGAAACGACAAAACTTTTGGTATATCGGCATTTTGCATGGCTTACTGCCTTACGTTATCAAATGCGTGAAAGCAAACCTTGGGAAAATAATGGCAAAAAGCACAATGTAGAGTACAAAGAATTTTACACCATTCCAGAAAGTGAAACAAAGTTGGAGTCTGAACTAGAGAAATACCTTTCAGCCTATGAATTAGGTAAAATTTTGAATGCAAAAAATAAAACAGTGCAATTGCTGGCAATGCAATCAAAAACTGTAAAACAACTTTTGGATGAGGGTAAAATTGATAATTTTAAATTTTTGGAGTTTGAAAAAATGGTAAAAGAATTATACGAACACCAAGGCAAGAGTGAACGCATTAAAAACTTTCCTTATCCACGCCAGTTTGCATCATCCAATACTTACTTTATCAGAATGTTTAGCATCATGTTGCCCTTTGGAATGATGAAAGAATTTGACAAACTCAACGAAAGTGTAGAAGGAATAATGAATGGCAATATGGTATGGTTGGTCATTCCATTTACAATGTTGATCTCTTGGTTCTTTACAACCTTAGATCAAATTGGTGAAGGAACTGAAAATCCTTTCGAGGGTGGTGCTAATGACATCCCCATTTCACAAATGAGTCGCACAATGGAACGCGATATGAGAGAAATATTAGGAGAAACGGAATTGCCAGAAGCCTTACAACCTAAAAACAATATCATATTATAATAATTAAACATTAAAAAATATAGAAATGAAAAAAAGAGAAAAATTAGAAATTATCCGAAAGTTTTACCCGAATGCATTAACCACTATTGATAGTGTAAATATATTTATCGATTATTTAGAAGATAAATTGGATTTAGAACCAGCGCAAGTTATGCTTGCGGATAGTATTTGCAGCGATGATGTAAATAGTATCCAATATCCGGCAAGAGCTCACGAGTTTTTAGGGCCATTTAAAATGGGTGGTTTAGATGGTTTCCCTTTTACAGGACTTACAGGAATGGGAGCTTTTGCAAGCCATGTACCTGATGATGGAGCCGTGCTAATTTATTATGGACCACATATTGGCATTACAAAAGATGGAAAAATTGGAGAAATTCATCGTTTAGGGCAAACTAAAAATACCGGTTGCTGTGGTGCAGCAAAAGGAGCACTTAATAAATTATTGAGTGATCAAATAGTAGCAGGAAATATTAGCGAAATGGACTATCAAATGAATACCATTGAACAAATTTTATTTAAGGCAAAAGATAGAATTTTGAACTCACAAGTGCCGCTTTTTGAAGCTACAGAAGTTATTTATGAGGCTATTGATAAACGAATAAACGAGTTAGTAGAAAATACAAGCTACAACTGCAAATATGTGATTTTAATGGGAGCTGTACTTATCAACAGCGATTCAGATATGGGTTCATTTACACATAATAAATGCTTCGATGTTATTAACCTTGCAACACATAAGCGTCAAAGTCTGTTAGAGAAATATTATACTTTACAAATAGTTTAGCACTGAACAACAATTAAAAATATTAATCAAAAAAGAAATGATACAAAATTTTGATAGGACAATCCCAGATGAGGCAGATGAGTATTTTATGAATTCCATCCGTGAGGGGTAATCAAACATTGGTTCTCCGCATCAATCCCGATAGGTATCGGGACGGTAAAAATCGCCACATTCGCCAAGCCCGAAACCGTTGTGCGTCAGCTTAAAAATCGAAAAGTTAAACTAAATAAAACTTGCAATGACAAATACAAAAGAATACGTAGTTTGGATAACAGGTGCTTCGTCTGGTATTGGCAAAGCTATGGCCTTTGAGTGGGCAAGATTAGGGTATAAAGTGGTGCTTTCTGCTAGACGAAAAGAATTATTAGAAGAGATTGCACTTGAGATTAACAATTCGGGTGGAGAAACATTGGTAGTTCCAGTGGATATTATGGAAGAAAAATCGATAGAAAATGCTGTGCAAAGTATCATAGCCACTTGGGGGCGTTTAGATATTGCAGTGGCCAATGCTGGGTTTGGTGTTTTTGGAAGTATAGATAAGTTGACTGCAAAAGATTGGAACAGGCAATTACAAGGTAATGTAACCGGATTAGCCTTGACGGTAAAATATACCCTGCCGCATTTGAAGCAACACCAGGGTCGCATTGGTTTAGTGGGCAGTGTAGGAGCTTATCTTCCTAATCCTTATGTCGGAGCCTATGGTGCTTCAAAAGCTGCTGTACATTCAATTGGTCTCACATTGCAGGTTGAATTAAAGGGTACCGGTGTGAGTTGTACTACCATACATCCTGGATTTGTTGTGTCGGAGATTGCCAGAGTTGATAATGAAGGCGTTTGGCATCCCGAACGTCCAGATCCACGTCCATCAAATTTAATGTGGCCAACGGATAAAGCTGCGAAAGTTATGGTGAAGGCCATCATGAAGCGAAGAAGAAATTATGTTTTCACAACCCACGGGAGAGTTTTTGTTTGGTTGCAGCGGTGGTTTCCTGGGTTGGTGAGAACGATTGTTTCAAAAGGTCCAAAACCAGAATAAAAAAAGATAGGTCGTAATCTGACTGTAGCCAATGAAAAAGAAAAGCCGAATGCACAACAGCCGTTTTGAAAAAACGAGGGTTTCGTGCTTCCACGACAGTGAAGTGCTAAATCCAAGATTTATGCATCTAATGAAGTTTAGTGCTGAAAATCCCCACCTTCGGCAAGCGCCAAACCGTTATAGGGCATTTTAAAAGACGACTGTGACACAAATGAAAGTAACCTTGACAATAATACTTTTCTTGTTCTTGGCCATTTTTGCAAGTGGACAAGAAAACGGGTTACGGACAAAATTAATTGATGAGAATTATACTTGGAGAACTGTTTCAATACTGCCCCAGTTGTTAAAATTAAAATGAGTGTCGCAAGTCTTTTATTCATTTGTCTATACTGTCTTTAAAGCATTGGCCACAACATCCTAATATATGCAATTACCGAATTTCTTATATGAAGCGTAGCCGATAGGTGCATATAGCCGCCCAAAGAGGACGGTATTGTGCACTTATTCATGAGATTTTCAAGGATCTTATTTATTAATTATCCGCGCCAGCT
>JBBSDM010000078.1:0-8937 GCA_038249445.1 Bacteroidales bacterium | reverse complement strand
GAGATATTATGGCGAAGAATCAAGTATAATTGGATACCGCTTGATGCTTATCTCTGTTTTCAGAATCTCAAAGAACGCTTGTCGTTTGTGTTGAATAACTTCGGCACAAAATACGACATTATATTTTGACCATTACTTATAAGAATGAGAATGCAAAAGCTTTTAAATAAGGAATTAGTACACTGAATAAACAGAAGAAGTTCGTAAACAACTGCGTGAACGACATTTTTCAATCTATAAACAGTGATTATCCGTACATTTCGGTTATTCCGTGTGCTAACTAAATAACATTAAATGAGGATGGTTGGTTTGACATTAAAACTCATCTCCTCATTCCTCTTTCGATTGAACAGTGGTTTCCACCGTTGCAACTTCATTGGGAGCCACTTTACCCGAAAACATATTGGCATAAGCATGCGTAAACTCAGCCCCAAAGAGCACAATGGCCGAGGAATAGGTTACCCAAAGCATAATAAGAATAATGGAACCGGCAGCGCCGTATCCGGTACCGGGATTTACCTGACTAAAATAAATTCCAAGAGCATATTTACCTACTCCAAACAGCAAAGCGGTAACAAATGATCCTATCCATACATGTTTCCATTTGATGTTGGCATCAGGTAATATTTTAAACATGAGTGCAAACAACACCGATAGAATGAGAAATGACAACACCGTGTTGAGTAGTTGGAGTAATACTAAAAAGGAATCGGAAAAATGCCCGCTTAACCACGCTCCAAATCCGGCTATTAATGCCGAAACCAATAAGGACACGATAAGCAGAAAAGCAATGGAGATAATCAATCCGAAAGAGAACAATCGAATGCGCACCAATTGCCAGATACCTGATTTATTACTATCGACTTTAACCCCCCATATGGAGTTCAATGCATTCTGAAACTCCACAAATACACCCGTGGCTCCCACCAGAATAGTAATGACCCCAACCACGGTAGCTAAAACAGAATTTCGCATTCTACTGGCTTGCACAATGATATCTTGTATCTGATTAGCTGTTCCTACTCCCATAGTCGACGTAAACTCTGCTGCCACTTGATGATTAACAGCCTCACGACCAAAAAAATAACCGGTAAGCGTGAGAATAGCCACCAATAATCCCGGCAATGAGAAAATGGCATAGTAAGCAATGATACCGCTCTCCCGAAGGGGATCCTTGGCAAACCAGTTAACGAAAGCAGTTTTCAGAACGGTAAATATCTTTTTAATAGGAGTTCTCATGTGTAGAAAGTAAGTATAAAAATGATGCAATAGAGATAGGCACAGCAACTGGAGTCTCACTCTCTACACTCAAGCAGAAATGCACCTCACTATTACTTTACAAAGTAAGTAGTATTCATTTGAGCAACAGTTACATAAATTTCGATAAAAGTTGTATAATTCACACATTGCATTGGTAAGGCAGGGTGCGAGAATAAATCTACAGGAATTAGAAGCCAATTCCGCAAAATAAAAACAAAAACTACCGCCCCTAACTCTCCATTTACTGTCGGGAGAATGAAGGGCGGTAGTTTATTTCCTGCAAATCGGCTATTCGTTTATTTCAATGCAAATTTGATTAATTCTGCGTTGAACTTCTTTGTTTCTTCCAAAAACAAACTATGACCACTTTTTTCAAAAGCAATAAGTTGTGCATTCGGTATGAGTTTCAGGGTTTGTTCGGCCAAGTCGTAAGAACATACTTTGTCTTTCCGTCCATGCATGATTAATGTTGGAATTTCTATCTTCTGTAAGTTGCGTCGCAAATCGGTATCGCGCAATGCCATTAAACATCTGCCGGTAGCATAAGATGATGCACTTAGATTGATAGCTGTCAGCCAATTGCCAATTCCTTCGTTTAAGGTAGTCTCGGTAGCCGAGAATATCTTTGCGAAATTGGACAATAGTTTGGGTCTGTCGGTATTATTCAATGCGATTAAATCATCCACATTGCTTTTGGGAATATTATACGGAAAGTCTTCGCATTGCGTCCAGCTCGGTGTAGCAGCTCCTGCCAGTACCAGTTTTATCACCCGCATAGAACCATACAACGAAACATAACTAACGGCAATGGCTCCACCCATTGAGAAACCGCAGAGTGTAGCATCTGTAATGTCCAGCTGATCTAACACCCGCTTGATATCCAACGCATGTGTATCGTAATTGTACGCACTGTAGGGTTTATCCGATTTACCGAATCCCCGCAGGGTGATGCCAATAACACGAAAACCGCTGTTTATCAAATCAATATATTGATATTCATACATCTCGTCGCTCAATGGCCAACCGTGTATAAGCACTATCGCCAGACCTTCGCCAACGTCGGTAACATGAAGTCGCACATTTGGCTCCACTTCTATATATTCAGCTCTTACTGTTTTGGGTTCAATATCTTCTCTTATCTTATCCATAATTTCTAATTTATAAATTGTGGTTGATTACTATTATCGGGTTGTTCCGAAATATATTTATTGAGCATTGTATTCAGCGAATCATAATATGATCTTAGATTCCTGAGCGTGACATCCACGTTTTTCTCATCTGCTACAGCAATAGGCATTTCTTCCAAAAATTTTGTCAACTGTGGATAGTGATCTTTTATCTTGGTGGTAACTTCAATAATCATCAGGTTCAAATCTCTCTCCGCGTCATCGTGTGTCTTGCTTTTTGATTGCTTACCTGTTGAATTTTTCATTTGGTTACTACTTGAAGTGAGTCTTTAATGTCAAATAATTGGCAAGCTTCAGCATAGGGCATGTTTAATAATGCACTTTGTGTAGTGTACTTTGTTGCTGCCGACTTTAAGGCTACCGATGTACCCGGTATAACCACAAATCTGAATTTATGTGTTGTAAGTGGTTTACTAATCATATCGCTATTGAACTCTATATTTCCGTATTGGTGAATTAAGAAACTCCAGTTTGCGCCTACAGCGTAAGCGGGTAATGGTCTGATAGATGTTGAGGTGTACACATCGCCAGACAACCATACATATGCCAAAACTACTCCACTCTCAACATTGTTTTGAGTAAGATCGGGGGCAGAAGCACTAAAGAACCAATCGCCGGGAGTCCCCGACCAAGCAGTTGGAGTAAACCATTCGGAGTAATACACTGCTGCATTTTCGCCATTAATTCCCGGTGTTCCTTCTTTTCCACATCCGGTGAAGGTAAGCAATGTAAATGTCAGTAATAAATAGGCAATATTCATTTTTGTTTTCATAATAGATTGAATTATTTGTTAGTTTGTGAGTTAATTAGTTACGAGCAGCCCCTAAATCCTCCGACAGATGGCGTAGACTTTAAGACCAAGTTTGCATATTTAGAGAAAATAAAATCTAACTATTAAAGTAATCGAAGATTTCTGATTTGCGTTTTTTGCGTATTTTGCGTTCAAAAATCTTCGTTCAAAAAGTTTGTTAGTTTGAGTTGCAAGTTAGAGTGTATTAGAGTTAATCAAGAATAATTTTCAATTACTTCGTTTGATATAAGTTTTAGTATCCAACCACCTCTAACTCTTACGCAGAAGGGGGACCTTGCTTGTAATTGTCATCATATTAGCTACAAAGATTGCGGTACCACAGAGTGGCGGAATCTTTGTAGAATAGATATTTTTCAATGTAAAGAGTTGCAGCGCACCGTAATATCATATTTGTCAAAATAAATTAGTTTTTTCTGGTTTATTTTTCAAAGAAAAATCTATGCGCTTCAAGCATCTATACAATTAATTATATTGTAATAATTCCTGTTGGATTTTATTTAGGTATTGGATAAAAAAGTAAGTATTTGCTGTCGTACCGACCTTAAATTGTCAGTAGAGCAACGAATGATTTCAACGTGTCTCTTAACTGCTCCACAAAAGCAGTGATGCCTTCGGAGGGAGTTGCACCCTGCTGTTTGTGCACAGCAGCAAAAAAAGTTTTCAGTTGTTTATTGAAGTCGACCGAATTCTCCAGATTGCTTAAATGCCCGGCATGCTTGATAGCATGAAGAGTAGAATGTTTGATGTTTTCGTGCATATAAGTTGCAGTAGTGAGCGGTGTAATTTTATCTTTTTCACCCACCAATACAAGTACCGGCACCTGAATGTGTGGTAACAGGGTGCATGTTTCTTTCCGAACACACAGAGCCAGTAATGTTTTGCTAATTGATTGAACTGAGGTGGCGAGTATCATTTCCTTTACGGCTGCTATCTCTACCTCTTTGGTAGCAAGCGATTCCGGTGCAAAAAGAATTTTAATACTGGTGTCGGCATACCTTTGTAGTCCATTTTTTTGAATGTCTTCCACAGTTTTCATTCGTTTTTCAATTGTTTCCGCAGTATCGGGAAAGCAACTGGTATCACATAAAACAAGTGATTCGAAACGGTGTGGATAGTTTTCCACAGCATTTAAAGCTATATATCCACCCATTGATAATCCACAAAGCGATGCCCTGTCTATTTTAAGTGCATCCATAAAGTAAATCAGATCATGCGCAAAATTCTCGATGCTGAACGTACTGTTATCTCCCGATTCGGATTCTCCGTGTCCGCGAACATCATAAGCAATGACACGATACTGATCCTTTAAAACTTTTAGTTGTCTGTTCCACATGGTTTTATTAAGCGGGAAACCATGAATGAATATGATAACCGGAGCATCATCCGGTCCATCATCCGTGTAGCTAACCATTAGATTGTTTAAAAACAAGTTTATATTTTTTCCAGAGTAACGCATAGAATCGTATTTTTTAAGAATAGATGGAATTATTTGATTCAACTTTTACATGAATGGCTGATTAGTCCATTCGGCAAAAGTTGGTCGAGCAAAGTTATAGAACTCTGGCATCTATATTGTTATATAATAATAAAGAATAGTTACATAATTCGCACATCCAATCATCTAACATCTTGCAGAAGACAAGTAGAGGTCTGGTATATAAAATAAAACAATGGGAAAGAAGCTTTTAGATGCGAAGTTCAAATTTCATTGAGACCTTCTGTTCTTAGCTTCACCCTCCCATTGTTTCATCAGAATAGTATGCACAAATAAGAAAAATTTAATCTTTATCTCCCTTTTTTGTTGGCACAATAAACATAGGGATAGTGGTGTGTTCCAGCACATCGGCGGTCACACTTCCAAGCAGAATATTCTCTAACCACTTGCGACTATGTGAACCCATAACGATGACATCGATATCCATTTCTTTGATGGTATCTAAAATACAGGTAGCAAAATCACCTTCTCTTACTACGGTCTGAATATTTTCGTTACCCAAGTGTAGTTTTGTTTTTTGTAGAAATTGCTCGGAAGCATCTCTCAGTTCGGTAACGCTGTCTAATTGCATGGGACCTAAATTAAGATAGGTCAACGAATAAGCAACCAAATCAACAACTACGTGGATGAGAACGATCTCGGCATGCATTGCATTTGCAAAGGTGAATCCCACTTCAGCTACCTTCTTTGCCGATGGATCATAATCCAGTGCAATCAATACTTTATTTATGTTTGTTGTTTTCATGACTATGTGTTTTTTAGTAGTGTATTTGAAATCACCCAATTTGCACAAAACCGATGCAATCACAGTGTGCATATTCCCGGTGCGTTATTTTCTAACGAAATGAATGTATTGCTACTATCATCCTTTCGGGTAGGCACAATAAGAAGTGGTATCTTTGATTGTTGCAACACCTTGTTGGTAACCCTTCCCAATATTATTTCTTCTAACCAACGTGTACTTTTCGACCCCATTACAATAAGGTCGATAGCCATTTCTTTTGCAGCATCTAATATGGAAACGGCAAAGTCACCTTCTTTTACCAATGTCTTAACAAAATGTTCACCAAGTTTATGTTTTGTGTTTTTTAGAAAGTTCTCTGCTGCCAGTCGCAACTCCTCCACAGTTTCCAATTTCAGCGACCCTATTGTTTTTGTTTTATAAATCAATGAATAGTCTACCAACTGAACTTTTACGTGCAAGAGTACCACTTCAGCTCCTAGGGATTTAGCCAGCGCAAACCCAACCTCAGCCACTTTTTTGGAGGATGGATGAAAATCCAATGCTATCATTATCTTTTCTACTTTATCTTTTTTTCATAGTGGTAAGATGTGATAATTAATTTTATCAATAGTGCCTAAAAGTAATGTTGTGGGTATAATGTTCCGTATTTTAGAAAGAATAGAAGCTGTTTACCGCATGCTGGTTCTATTCTTTCAACTTTTATTCTTCAAATCCTATTTCCTGAAACTTCAAATTCCTTATCAATGATCTATCAATTACAGAAATCAATCTCTAGTAACGCACTTTCAAAACAATATCTCCCAGTGCTTTCAGTTCTTCTTGTGTGGTAAACATAGCACGCCCTTTTTTGGAAATAACTTCCCAGGCAATTTCGCTGGTGATATCATCAATCACACCGGGCAAGGTAACATCAGACACCAAGTCCAATGAGAATGCATTAGTAACTCTCACGGCTTGATGAAAATTGTCGTTTACAATCAGTAAATCTCCTCTGCCGTCTTTGGCTGCACGGTAAATCTCCGACAGTTCGGTAATGACAAGTCCTTTCCCAACGGCTTCTTGCATTTCCTTGATAGCTTCAGCCCGTCCAAGTGCTTGTTGAGCACTTACTATTTTCCAAGCATCTTTTGATACAGAGGTATTTCCTTTGTTATCCTGCGATAAATTTGTCCAACCAAGGTAAACCGACGGTTTATCGGCAATTTTCAAAAAACGATTATAATTGTCGTTGGTAGAAACTATTACACATTTCATCTCCGTTTTATTGTTCACTCTTACCACAGCTTTATCAATTCTATTGAAAAACTCGCGGGTTTGATTCTCGGTTTGCTTAGCATCGCTGACGGTTTCGGTATCGTCCGCATTTACATCATTTACAAACGGAAAATCATCATTATTTATCTCGCCCACTATGGCATCGTTCACCGCCATCAGCAAGCGAACATTGGATTGGGTAAGCATCAATATCAGGTATTCTTCCGTACGGTTAAACATCTTTACTAAAGGCTTCACAGCAAAACTCTCCGACACATGTACTGCGTCGATGGTAGGCCATGCCGAACGTACAATTTCACTGGTAGCGTTCGACAGAAAAATGTGTATGCTCTCTAAGTTGTAGTTCACATCAATCTGCGACTCAACACGATTGATTTTTCCGATTAATTCAATGACCGAATGCTGACCAAACTCTTTTATTACGCGTTCTTTTGCTTCATCCAAAAGGGTTTTAAGTACAATGATATCTTTCTGATTGGCAGGATAATTTCTGTTTGTATTCATCGAAATAGTAACACATGGATTATTTTTCTCTGTAGCCAATTTTTCTAATTTTTCTCTTTTCATCTTCTGATTTAGTTATATTAGTAATATTATTATGTACTGTTGAACCGACTCTTTTAAATCCTTTGATAGAAGGACTTTTCGGGTAATATCAAAAACACTGAATGATAAGAAGCAAAGTTCCCTGTTTTCAAACTGCTATCTGTTACAAAATTGTTGAAGAAAATTGTATAATTCACACATGAGTAGTTTCAAGAATTTAGTTAAGAGTAGCAGATCTTACTCTCTGAAAGTTATTCCAAAATAACCTATCAATAATAATTTCCAAATACATACCATTACTACTTAGTGGCTACATGTTACAGGCAACTCTTACAGAGTTCAAAACCTTTTATTGTACTGTCCTCCAACTAAATTTGGGGGTTATGCATAGGCAATCCTTACATAATTTTTAATTCCAAAAAGAATGTTAGTGCAAGGAAAATGACTAATTATATCTAAAAGCCTTGCACTTGATTTTAAAAAAGTGTCATCAATTTACTGTAAGTAAATCTATTATTAGTTTTTCAGTAGCCCCTGCTTAGCTTCATTTTTTCAATCTATTTTGTTATTAAAATCAAATCTGTATATCTTGCAGACATTTGTTTTTATGCTTCTGGCCAATACCCTTTAGCCATTCGGCCTCCACAACTGGAACGAATCCTATAAAACACTGGTAGTAAGCAGTTACATACTTCTGTTTTTTGGAATGCATGCACTGCTGTATATCATTCGTTCGTACTTGCGCGCCAATCATTATAAAGCCGACAGCTGGATGCTCAAAAAAGGAGTTTCAGGTGCTGCTGTGTTTTGTACCTGTCACCGCTTGCAGCACATTACTGTTTGCCGGATGTAGTGTTCATCATTTAAAACTCGACCTGCCTTCTTTTATTCATCTTCAACCGTACAACATCCTGTTCAGTTCGCTATCCATCGCTAGATTTGGATTTTTTGTGAATACCCGGCCCAATCCAGTAGCAATAGACAAGCGAAAAGAAAAGAATGCTTCCCTCTTGCCACAGGAAGAACAGCGAGCCCAAGCTGTTTTACAAATACTGCACGAAGCCATGGAGACACAACAACTCTATCTATCTCCCTAGTGCAGCCAGCTATACGTATTCGAACAAACGGGACATTATGTTCGCATATATTGATGCTACCACCAAGCCGATAAAAAAAAAGAAAAGAGAGCCGTGTTACATTAAGAATTCGACCGAAAATATCGAAAGAAAAAAGATTATCAAAGACAATAATTGTCAAACGACTTAAAAAAAGTAACTTTGCAATCCAACTACAAAACAAATTAGAATAATGGCTAAGACAGCAAAGACAGAACAAGAAGAACCACTCGAAAAGAAACTTTGGAAAGCAGCTGATAAGCTCCGTAAAAACATGGATGCAGCTGAATACAAACATGTTGTTTTAGGTTTAATTTTCTTGAAATATATCTCCGACGCTTTTGAAGAACAATATAAAAACTTAGTAGCTCAAAAAAGTGACGGTGCTGATCCCGAAGATAAAAACGAATATCTGGCTGAAAAAGTGTTTTTTGTACCACCAACTTCTCGTTGGAATCACATACAAGGCAGAGCAACACAACCAACCATAGGCAAAGACATTG
>JBBSDM010000077.1:0-9181 GCA_038249445.1 Bacteroidales bacterium | reverse complement strand
TATTACCACAACACAAGCTAATGCAATTACCGACAACACCACTGCAATCGGAACCGAGAAAACCCGTGCCGAAGCTGCAGAAGCAACTTTAACAACTGCCGTTAGTATGAACAGTTCGGATATTTCAACCCTCAAAACTGAGCAAACAACACAGAATACTGCCATTGCTTTGAACACTGCAAAAGCGGGAATTACTGTGGCTCAGGCAACTGCGATTACGGATAACACCACTGCTATTGCTACCGAAACAGGACGTGCAACCGGCTTTGAAGCAACTCTAACAACTGCAATTGGTGTGAACACTACCGATATTTCAACCCTCAAAACTGAACAAACTGCCCAGAATTCGGCTATTGCGCTGAACACTGCAAAAGCGGGAATTACTGTGGCTCAGGCAACTGCGATTACAGATAACGCAACATCCATTGCTACCGAAACAGGCCGTGCAACCGGCGCCGAAGCAACTTTGAGTACTGCGGTTGGTGTGAACACAACAGCCATCGCTACAAACGCAACTGCAATTGCTACCGAAACAGGCCGTGCAACTGGCGCCGAGGCAACTCTAACAACTTCCGTTGGTGTGAACACAACAGCCATCGCTACAAACGCAACTGCAATTGCTACCGAAACAGGCCGTGCAACCGGCGTTGAAGCAACTTTGAACACTGCAATTGGTGTGAACACTTCGGATATTTCAACAATCAAAACTGAACAAACTTCACAGAATTCGGCTATTGCGTTGAACACTGCAAAAGCGGGAATTACGGCAGGACAGGCTTCTGCAATAGTAGCCAACACCGCTAAAGTTGGTTATACTGATGCTTTGGTTTCTGCTAATTCAGATGTTGCAGCGAATACTTTAAAGGTTGGTTATACCGATGCTTTGGTTTCTGCTAATTCAGACGTTGCAGCAAATACTTTAAAAACTGGAATCACAACTGCACAAGCAAGCGAAATTGCAGCAAACACTTTAAAAGTTGGTTATACCGATGCTTTGGTTTCTGCTAATTCAGATGTTGCAGCGAATACTTTAAAGGTTGGTTATACTGAAGCTTTAGTTTCTGCAAATACCGCTGTTGCTGCTAATACCTTAAAAGTAGGAATAACAACAGCACAATCCGACGCTATTGTTGCAAATACAGCAAAAGTTGGAATTACAACTGCACAAGTAACCGCAATTGCTGATAACACTACGGCTATTGCCAATAAGGTTGACAAAATATCAGGTAAGGGATTGTCAACAAGCGATTTTTCAGCTGCCGATAAAACCAAACTTGACGGTTTGCAAAATGCCGATGGCTCAGAAACCAAAGTTACCGCTGGCACCAACATAACCGTAACAGGTGCAGGCACAACGGCAAGCCCTTATTTTGTGAATGCTACAAGTGGCGGTGCTCTAATTGCCGATATGAAACTAAGCGCACGTGCCGCAGACCATAACGGTTGGTTGGTGTGCGATGGACGATTGGTAAGTACCACTACATACGCAACCTTATTTGCAATTGTAGGATACGGTTATGGTGGCGCTGGTGCAACTTTTAAATTGCCCGATTTACGTGGTCGTGTAGCTGGTGGTATTGGGCAAGGAACTAGCCTTACCAACCGTGTGATAGGGGTAAATGTAGGGGCAGAAACGCATACTTTGACAATTAACGAGATGCCATCACATTCACATAATGTTTATGACCCAGGACATCAGCATTCAATAAGAGGAAGTTTTGACTTCTCAGGTGGAGGTAGCGTTATTGGAGCTTATGCTCCAGGCAGTAATTCAGGACTTGACAGATATAATAGCACGACAACGGATTATACTGGTATTTCTTTAAATAATTCAGGCAATGGTTCCGCTCACAACAATATGCAACCAACGCAATTTGTGGGCAACTATTTTATTTATGCCGGCCTATAGATTGTTAAACATCTGCGGATGTATTATGAATTAAGTCGCTTATTAAACTAATCCTATATTATAAATCCTTCAAGCGTTTTAAAATCCTTGAAGGGTTTATTTTTTTACGCACGCTGTCGCAGGTCTGTGACTTGTAACATACATAGCTCTTGTAATCAGTCATTTATAAATACTTTGATTTAGCACGGATTGCAAATCCGCGCTAGCGGAGGGTAATGAACGAAGTCCCCGAAACGGCATGAGAGAAGAGAATGAACCTACCGCAAGTACATGTAATATATCTTAAAATGATGTTTCTGGCTAATACAATATGAAACATCAATTAAAACATTTAAAAAAAATACTTTACTCCGAAAATGAAACTGACCTAAAACAGCTAAGAGGCAAAGACTGTGACACCAAACACGCGCATGAAATTTTAAATTTACTTAGCTGTATATAAATTAGCCCGAAACTAGCCCAATCCATTCTTTCGATATGAGAGGATGTAAATCTTTTTTGCTTTCAAAGACCAAATACAGTATAATAACAACTATAACCGGCGTAAAACCCTTATTAATTTACACATGAAAAAGTAACATTTTATTAAAAGCGGATTCCATCGTTTACGTAAGATGGAATTTGTAAATTTGAAGAAACGTGGTTGGATATTATGAATGATGCAAACAACTCAAGGATTTAATTATTTGGAAAGAAATAATGCCTTATAATCACATCGAAATAATATGAAAAATAGAATTAGTATTTTGCTGATATTCTCAGTTTTTTTTATCCACCAGTCAATTGCTCATTCCAATGAATTAGATAAATTTGAAGGTACATGGCATTGGAAATCAAATGATAGTACATTTACAGTTATACTTAAGAAAGTCGACTTTAATGGTAAAAAATTTAAAAATGATTTACACGATTCTACAATAAATATTCTTATAGGATGGCACGAATTGACCGTTAAGGTAACAAAACATTCAAGTGCAATGCATGCAAAAAGAAATTCCTTAAATTATAAAAAAAATGATTTCTCATTGACAGGAGGCACAGTAAATATTAACAGTAAGACTGGAAGTATATCATTAATGTTTAAAGAAATAGGCATTGAAAATTGTAATGTTCGGTTTAATGTTTTACCCGGAGGTGATAAAGCTCAATGGGAGTTGAGGAAAATTCCGAATATTGCTCCCGGAATAGTGATTCTAACAAAAATAAAGTAGTTAGTTGATAAGAGCGGATTCCATCGTTTAAATAAGGTGGAATCCGTATTTTGAAGAAACATTGTTGGTTTTATGATTGATGTAAACAGCTCAAGGATTTAAGTACAATATGAAAAATCATTCTAACAATTTTAGTTTGCGCAGTATGCAAACTTGCAGCCCAATATGAATTGCCATACCGTGCGTTTAGTGAATTTAAAAACGACACCTTGGTCAATCTCGTATATGATTTTGAAACCCGAAGTAGCTGCTACAAAGGCAAAACTATAGGAGACCTTTTAAAGGATTTGGAGCTAAAGCCTATTGCATTTACATTTACAATTTCACAAATCCTGGATGTAGGAACCGAACAAAAATTGGTTGCTATTGATTTATATGTCAAACAGATGAATCCTGAGAGATTGAGCGAGTTGAAGGACTACTATATCACTGTAGTATTTTCCAAACCGTTTTAGTACGAAACAAACAATTTAGTTGAAGGACTACTATATCACTGTAGTATTCGAATCGCCCTTTGATCCTTTAGGTGATTTCAGGAATTTAAGAATCAATTATAATCCAGACAAATGGGTAGCACAGCATTATGAATGGCAGCGTGAGAAAATAAGAAGAAAGGTATTGATTGCAAAATAACACTAGCTTGTTTTTATAGGTGACCTTCTCTCTGAAAACGTGTTTTACAACATATATTCGAGCGTGTATTTTCAAATAAAAAAAAGTATTTTTGGTCGACCAATTGATTGAATCCAAATTGTTATTTGTAGATAAACCTATTCAGAATTATTTGATATTTAAATCATTGATAATAAACAAATTCCGGGTGATGCGTATTCTTTATGAAAGCATCCCCTTGGTAAATAAAAAAAATTAAATAGTGTAACAAAAAACAGTACTTTATGAGTAAAAAATTAACTTTTATCCAAATTTTTCTATGTATGGCTTTTAGCCTTCTAGCCCAACCTGCTCCGTTATACAAAAATGCAAAACAACCTGTCGAAGCTAGGGTAAGTGATCTTGTAAAACGCATGACCCTCGAGGAAAAGATACTCCAGTTAAACCAATACACATTGGGCTTAAACGGGAATGTGAATAATATCGGAACTGAAATTAAGGATTTGCCTTCTGAAATTGGTTCGTTGATTTTTTTTAGTGCCAATCCTGTTGAGCGAAATACAGTCCAAAAGAAAGCAATGGAAAGCTCGCGTCTGGGAATACCAATTCTTTTTGGTTTTGATGTAATTCATGGATACCGTACCATTTATCCAATTTCGCTGGCGCAAGCATGTTCGTGGAATCCTGATTTAGTAACTCAGGCATGTAGCATGGCAGCCAAAGAAGCTGTGTTGTCGGGGGTGGATTGGACTTTTTCTCCTATGATTGATGTGGCTCGCGATCCACGTTGGGGTCGGGTTTCGGAAGGTTATGGCGAAGACCCTTACACAAATGCTGTTTTTGGAGTAGCTACTGTTAAAGGATATCAGGGTAAAAACTTATCGGATCCATACTCAATTGCTGCTTGCTTGAAGCATTATATCGGCTACGGTATGTCAGAAGGTGGGCGCGATTATCGATATTCAGATATCTCTGCTCAATCGCTTTGGGAAACTTATATGCCGCCTTACGAGGCTTGTGTAAAAGCAGGTGCAGCGACTTTGATGAGTGGTTTTAATGATATCAGCGGTGTACCGGCAACGTCAAACCATTATACGCTTACCGAAGTTTTAAAACAACGTTGGAAACACGATGGTTTCGTAGTATCAGACTGGAATGCAGTTGAACAGCTCATTTACCAAGGTGTTGCAAAAGACAAAAAGGAAGCAGGATTGAAAGCATTTATGGCTGGGGTGGAAATGGATATGAAAGACGACATCTATGGTAAGTATTTCAAACAATTGGTTGCTGAGAAAAAAATTCCTATGGCAAAGATTGATGATGCAGTTGCCCGTATTTTGAGGGTTAAATTCCGATTAGGATTATTTGATGAGCCCTACACAAAAGTTGTTGACCCCAAAGACAGGTATCTTCAGCCCGAGAGCAAAGCTTTGGCAGCAAAACTTGCCGAAGAAACAATGGTGTTGCTGAAAAACAATAACAACGTCTTACCATTTAAGTCATCAATAAAAAAATTGGCTGTAATAGGTCCGCTGGCTAACGATAGAATAAATTTGATTGGATCGTGGGCACAACAAAGTAAAGCAGAAGATGCTGAAACTATTTTAGAAGGACTCGGAAAAGAGTTTGCGAACAAAATCCAGTTAAATTATTCACAAGGGTGTAAGTTAGATGGAACTGACGAATCGGGTTTCGAACAGGCTCTGTCTGTAGCAAGTGAATCTGATGCAATACTGGTTTGCTTAGGTGAAGACAAAGCTTGGAGCGGCGAAAACACTTCACGTTCTACTATTGCTTTGCCTGCTATTCAGGAAAAACTCCTATTAAATCTCAAAAAAAGCGGAAAGCCGATTATTTTGGTATTGTCAAATGGTCGCCCGCTAGAATTGGCTCGTCTTGAACCATTAGCCGACGCAATAGTTGAAATATGGCAACCTGGAGTTGCGGGTGGTACACCACTGGCGGGTATTTTGTCGGGCAGAGTAAACCCATCGGGAAAACTTGCGATTACTTTTCCGCTTACTACTGGACAAATTCCTACATATTACAACATGCGCCAGTCGGCTCGTCCATTCGGAGCCATGGGTAATTACCAAGATATTTCAACCGAGCCGTTGTATTGGTTTGGACACGGTTTGAGTTATACCACGTTTGATTACAGTGTTGCAAAACTTTCGACCACCAAAATCAAAAAAAATCAAAAGCTTACGGTGGAAGTAACGGTTACTAACACGGGGTCGGTAAAAGGAAAAGAAACAATTCTTTGGTTTATCTCAGATCCGGTTTGTTCTATTTCCCGTCCAATGAAAGAGCTGAAATATTTCGAGAAAAAGGAGATAAATGCCGGCGAGAAATCTGTATATAAATTTGTAATTGACCCATCGAATGACTTAAGTTACACTGATGGAACAGGAAAACGCTTCGTTGAGGCGGGCGATTTTTATGTCATTGTCAATAATCAAAAATTAAAATTTGAAGTAACCGAATAATTTGAATCAATAAGCGTAGTTGTATTTCTGTAAATCAAAATTGTAAGTTGTGCTACCCACTATTAAGTAATTAATAATTAATAATTCACAATTAATAATTAAATATAAGACTGGCGCTCAAATACATATTGATTTGACAACAAGACTTTATATTCTTCCAACTACTTAAATAAATAATAGAAAAAAATAATATGAAAAAAAATTTTTTGATCGTTTTTGCAGTTCTGTTTTTGTTAAGCGGCTCATTTGCTCAAGAAAAACCAATGTCGAAGGTGGTAGATGATGCACTTAGTTTCTCTGTTAAGCAATCTCTTCGTATGGCAGACAAGTTAGCTTCAAATGACAGTATTTTGCCTCGTTCATTTGTAAACGGGAAATTAACTACTTCCAATTCACGTTGGTGGTGTAGTGGTTTTTTTCCCGGAGTTTTGTGGTATTTGTACGAAAACAACAAAGATCCAAAGGTACTGGCTTATGCCAAACAATATACTGCCCGTGTAGAACGTGAAAAATACACCACAAACAACCATGATGTTGGCTTCATGTTGAATTGTAGTTTTGGAAATGGTTACCGTCTTACCGGAAATCCTGCCTACAAAGAAGTGTTGTTGACAGGTGCCAAATCGCTTTCAACCCGTTACAACCCTAAAGTTGGATTGATAAAATCATGGGATTCAGACCCAAAAAAATGGCAATATCCGGTTATTATTGACAATATGATGAACCTGGAATTGTTACTTTGGGCAACAAGAACTTCCGGCAATCCATTATACAAAGAGATTTCGCTTTCTCATGCCAACAAAACGATGATTAATCATTACCGCCCGGATTACAGTTGCTATCATGTGGTTTCGTACGATACTATTACTGCTTTGCCTCACATTAAACAAACGCATCAGGGTTATTCCAATGAATCATCATGGAGTCGTGGCCAGGCGTGGGGACTTTACGGATACACTTTCATGTATAGCGAAACTAAGGATAAACGTTATTTAGCCTTTGCTCAAAAAATTGCGACATCCTTGCTTAATCACCCAAATATGCCCAAAGATTTTATTCCATACTGGGATTTTGATGCCCCTACTATACCTAACGCTCCAAGAGATGCTTCGGCTGGTGCATTAATGGCATCTGCATTAATTGAATTGAGCCAATATGTTGATACAAAATCATCAAAAAAATATCTAGCTGTTGCTACCAAGGAAATCCGCACATTTGCTTCGCTCGAATATACTGCAGGATTAGGTGAAAATGGCGATTTTATTTTGAAACACAGTGTGGGCTCTTTTCCACATAAATCCGAAGTGGATGTTCCATTAACTTATGCCGATTATTATTATGTGGAGGCATTGATGAGATATAAAAAGATTGTTTTGAAAAAAAACAAATAGTTTATTAGAAAAGAAAACAAACTATTAGATTGGTTGTAAGACTTGTTAAATACTCAGACGGAATAGCCAAAATATGAACATCACATTAGGATTATTATTGAGTTTGATAGCTGGTTTAATGCTTGGTTCTTTTGCTTTGCCCCAGAAGAAAATCAAGCAGTGGCAATGGGAAAATTATTGGGCAGTTTTTACACTGTTCGGAGCATTTATTTTTCCATTGGTAATAGCCCTCATTACAGTTCCACATTTAACTGAAGTAATTTGGTCGGCTCCTGCAAATGTATTGTGGGCAGTATTTGGTTTTGGCTCCGCTTGGGGCATTGCCAATATCGGCTATGGAATGAGCATTCAGAAACTGGGTATTGCAATGGCGCTGGCATTGGTGCTGGGAATAAATAATGCCGTGGGATCTATCTTGCCAATATTACTGTACTATCCCGATAAGTTGACCCAACCTGTAGGTTTATGGATAATATCCGGTGTGGCTATAATTATTTGTGGAATAGTGCTTTGTGCTATTGCTGGCAATGTGAGAGAAAAAGAGCAAAACAAGAGCAACAGCGGTAAAAGTGATAAAGGTTTATTCTTGTTTTGGCTTGTTATTGCCATTGGAACAGGGATATTGGCTGCTGCGTTTAACTTTGCCTTGATTTTCGGAAAACCACTTGAAATAATTGCTATCAGTAAAGGAGCTATTGTAACAAATGCTGCTAACGCTACATGGGTGGTTGGTTTGACGGGTGGATGTATCGTGACTTTGCTTTATTGTGCTTTTTTATGGTTTAAAAATAAGACTTTTGTTTTATTTGTCAAAAGTGGTACTTCCATTAACTGGCTTTTAGCCGGACTAATGGGATTACTGTGGTTTGGTGGTGTAATGATCTACGGGATGTCGGCTTCCATGCTTGGGGTTTTGGGCGCATCCATTGGTTGGCCAATCATACAAGGCATGTCGGTTGGGAGTGCTAACTTTTGGGGGATAGTAACTGGTGAATTCATGGGAGCTGCTAAAGCAAAAAAAATTATGTATCTTTCATTGCTTTTTATAATCCTCGGAGTAATATGTATCGGTTATGCCGGAAGTTTGTAACCAGTATTGGGTTTAATTCACTGTTTTTGTGTCTATAGAAAACTGACTATTTCAGTCTACTAAGACACTTAAATTTAGGTCTTATCTAATAGCTAAAGAACTATATTACAGGGAATCTGGAATATAGTTCTTTCTGCACATTTAATATTGACTAATTATTTCTACCAAAATAAAAGATGAACCACAAAACTTGTCCATCAACTGACGAAAGTGTTCACAAAAGAAGAGAAGAAACAGTTTTCAAAAGCAATTTATTTTCTAAAAGTACCAATATATCACCTTTTTTGTACTTGATTTTAAAATAAAACCTTTTTGCATTTAGAAACTGTTTTTAAAATAATGTCAAAGTCTATTTAACATAAGTTTAATCATTGCTAATCGAATCATATTTTCGCTTGTGTCTGTTAGAAACTCGAAATCTTTAGATAATCTTCGATAACTTTCGAACCAAGCAAAAGTTCTTTCAACAACCCATCTTT
>JBBSDM010000076.1:0-9202 GCA_038249445.1 Bacteroidales bacterium | reverse complement strand
TGCAAACAGCTAAAGCAGAATGGGAGTCACAAAGTGGCAAATCTGTGTGTCGAAATACGTTTCGGGCTTTTTTAAAAACCTTGGCGGAAGGTATAAACGAATAAGACTTAGATGTAAGGGAAAACCATTGCCTGAATACTAAGACTCTAAGGTAGAAAGACTTAAAGAACTTGAGAATCTTAGCGAAAAAGGGCAAATAGACATTTTTTATGGTGATGAATCTCATGTATGTAGTGAGGGATATGTGCCGTATGGTTGGCAATTCGCAGATGAAGAAGTCTGTATTTTGTCTGAAAAGGTTCATCGCATTAATTGTTTTGGAATGATTAACAGGCAAAGCAAATGCTACTGGAGCACAACAGGACAAAACATAAATGCTCAATTTATTTTGGAGTATTTTGAGAAATTTTCTTTTGAAATTCATAAAGAAACCTTTATTATATTAGATAATGCAAGTGTACATAGAGCGAAATTAATACGAGAGCGAATGCCCTTTTTGCAAAAAAGAGGACTGTTTATATTTTTTCTACCACCATATTCACCACATTTCAATATTGCAGAAAAAATATGGCGCAAATTGAAGAAAGAATGTTTATACCCAGAGGACTACTTTGATAAAGATTCTCTCTTTTATACAACCAATAGATGCTTAGCCAATCTTGGTACTAATCTTCTTATCAACTACAATAAATTTAATATAAACTAATTCTTGTGACATACTTATAATGTATTAAACAATACTACTTCAAAAAAAATCGTCAACCGACGGAATGTTTGCCTAAGTGAAGCAAGAGAATAACGATTTGCAATCGATTTATTTATTTGTATTTGCTAGTAAATCTGGGAGGTAACAAACCCACCAAAACATCTAAAGACAAAGAAGCAACATCGCAGGTAATCTATCAGTTTAATCCAAAGTCGATGGAAGTTCAACCAGTTTTACAAACCAGGAATGCAAAAGGAGTTTGGAGCAGTGGACACAATATAGTATTCAAAACCTACTTCAAAGCTAAAACTCCGGGAATGACGGCACAAGATGTACGTGTATCAAAAACTCTGAAGCATTATAACAACTATTACGATGGATCTTATTTTGAGTTTACAAACCGAGTCATTGTTGAACTTGTAGGACATTCCTATGTTTTTTTGGCTGGAGGAAAAGAAATTCCGGTAGAACTGATTGCTGCCCAACCCGAAGTAAAAGTAGTGAAATCGGCTCGGGATATTCACTCAGCATTGATTTAAAAAAACGTATCGATAGGGTATTTGTGATAAAAAAACCCATACCCGTTATAAAATTTATGATTTGAGTGTCAACCCGCTCCGCAAGCGGAACTTGCAATCGGCATTATACCAAAGTTGACTTTGGGCTGAATTATAAATTTATTTGGTATTATACAATTTTCAACAAAAATAAAAGTGGAATGATTAGGCACATAAAACAGATTAAACTCTTCAAAATGTGTGAATATTGTAACACATTGTCAAAATTATGTAAGATTCTTTGTAAGAAAACTCCGAACTTTGAGTACAATTAAATTAGTACTTTATATTTAACAAATAAGAGACAAATGAACAATTTATTAAGGGGATTAATTTCGGGATACGGGGCTAAAAAATTAGGTGGTGGCTGTTTCGGTACGATTGTGGTTTTTATAATCATCTGGTTTATTCTTGGACAATGTAGTTAGAATTGGGATTTAAGAAACGAAACAAGCTGATAAATATAATTAACATACACGAACTATGATTATTTTACATTAAGCGGTTCCATCTGACCATTGAAATTAAATTATAAATACATGAAAATTGATTTCACTCTCAAACTATTATTACGATTAAATCTAATATAATATGAACCTGTCTTTTCAAAAACTCTTTTTCGCGATTGCCACCGTATTTTTGCTATTTGCAATAATGGTTTTGGCAAAATCCATTCTTGTTCCTTTAAGTATAGCTTTGCTTATTTCATTTATACTGTTTCCGTTGGCAAAAAAGTTTGAGTCATGGAGAATTGGTAACACATTTGCTGCTTTTCTATCAATTTTCGCTGTAATTATATTTATTGGAGGAGTTATTTTCTTTTTTTCATCTCAAATTATTAATATAGCAAAAGAGTTCTCAAATTTTAAGGATAAAATTATCCTTGCTTTTACCGATGTAACAATATTTCTCAATAACAATGTAAGCCTGATTGAAAACCTGGAAAAAAATGAATTATTTGACCAGATGAAAGGTTGGCTTGCGAAATCATCAGGCTCGCTGGTGACCAAAACTGTTAGCAGTTCAGCAGCTTTTCTTGCCGGGTTGCTAGCCACAATTGTATTTACATTTCTATTTCTTATTTACAGAGATGGATTAACAAAAGCGTTTCTGACTTTTTCGACCGAGGACAAGCATGAAAGAGTATTAAAAATGTTCAAATCGGTTCAGCAGGTTGGGCAAAAATACCTGTTCGGTATGTTCCTGCTCACAGTTGTTATTGGATTAGCAAATAGCATTGGGCTTTTGATTATCGGCATCGATAATCCTTTCCTTTTCGGATTTTTAGGCGCTGCACTGGCCATAATACCATACATTGGTACTACCATGGGAGCCATCATTCCAGTAATTTATGCTTTTGTTTCTTACGATTCAATTTGGACAGCCGTTGCAGTTGCCATTTTATTTTGGGCTGTTCAACTGATTTCCGATAATTTTCTCACTCCAAGAATTGTGGGGGGCAGTTTAAAAATTAATGCTTTAACTGCCATCCTGAGTTTATTTATTGGTGCTGCTGTTTGGGGACTGGCCGGAATGATTTTATTTTTGCCGTTTGCTGCCATGCTAAGAGTCATTTGCGAAGAGTATGAAGAGCTTAAACCTATTGCGCTAATCATTGGCGAGCAAAATAAAGAAGAGGGTGATGGTCGTAAATTATTTTTACTTCGTTGGTGGGAAAAACTAAAAGGAAGGTTTACCAAATAATTAATTTAAAAAATGTATAATGTGTGAATGATGTAAACTTTTACCAAAGTTTTGTAACACATACCATATGAAAGTTCCGAACTTAGCCCATTCGGTATTCACTACTTAAAACTCATTATATATTTAACAATTATTTTATAAATTTAAAAGTAAATTATTATGGCAGAAATTAAAATTGAAAAGAAAAAAACGGTTTGCCTTGGTTGATACTAGATCTTGTAATAGTTTCATTGCTAGGCTATTTCCTGGCATTTCGTGATAACGACAACAATACCGAGGCAGTAACCGATGCAAACTATATTAGTGGTATGAATGAACCTGACCTATTAGGGGTAAAAGAAAATAACGACACTGTTGCGGCTTATGTAGATTTTGTAGAAAATAGTAAAGAAAAGATGAGTCTGGATCATGCATATACAAATGAAGCGCTATTAAAACTAATTGAAGCTACAAATGCAATGGCCAATGAGGTTGGATATGAAGTTCCGGCAGATATTGAAAAGGTAAAAGAATATGCGGAAATGATTACAAAGGATCCGTTTGAAACTACACACGCTGATAATATTAGAAAGGCGGATGATATTTTAACCAATATATTGCAAAATATTCAAAAGGCAAAATATCCTGGTTTGGCAAATGAAGTTGAAGAGTTAAAAATGGCATCAGCATCAATAAAACCGGGTGTACTTACGCTTGATCAAAAAGATGCAGTTAAGAATTACTTTGCAAAGGCAGCTGACCTTCTTCAAAAAATGAATTAATCTTTAAAAATAAAAATTATGACAGATACAAATAAAAATCTTTATAATCTGGATGAATTATCAGATTATAAAGTAGCCGAAAATTACAGCGATGTAAGGGGATGGTATGTAAAAGATGCGAATAAACGCATAATTGGGACCGTGGATCATTTACTAGTAAATAAAATTGCAGAACGTGTAGTGTACCTTGATGTTGAAATGGATAAAACATTGATTGAAGAAGGATATAATACGTATCAGAAAAGTGTAAGTGAAGGTGTTCATGAGTTTTTAAACAAGGATGGAGATAATCATGTTATTATTCCGATAGGTATGGCAACGATTGAGAAGAATAACAAGGTGGATACCACCAATCAAATTGATAGTTCGACTTTTGCTAAAGCTAAGCGATTCAGAAAAGGAGATGCTATAGATTTTGAATACGAATTAAATTTAGTTCGACATTACAGGGGAGATAAAACTTTTCACAGTTCGAATACTGTTGAAGGATTTTATGAACGTGAAGAATTTAATAATACTGTTAATCGCAAAAATTTAGAATAAAATATTATGGAACTACTTACAAATGAACTAATTCAGGAGCTTCTGGCAGTAGATGAGTCGACTTGTCTTTCACTTTATATGCCCACGCACCAAAGACATCCTGAGAATCTTCAGGATAGCATTCTTTTTAAAAAACTTACTCAGCAAATGGAGGATTCGCTGTTGCAGAAGTATTCAGCCGATGAAGTGCGCAACTATCTTGAACCTCTAAAAGCCCTTGAAAACGACATTGAAGTTTGGAGTCACACATTAGACGGGCTGGCTGTTTTTAGTGCAGAAGGAATATTTAAAGTTGTCAGATTGCATAAATCGGTTGAGGAATTGGCAATGGTAGCAGACAGTTTCCACACCAAACCACTGCGGCAGTATTTACAATCGGGTGACAACTTCCACGTTTTGTGTTTAACTCTTCATGATATTCGTCTTTTTGAAGGCAATCGTCATTCGCTTTTTGAAGTTGAAATCACTACTGATATTCCAACAACCATAACAGATGCGCTTGGTGATGAATTGACCGACAAGCATACAACTGTTGCAAGTTATGGCGGCACCGGAGGTGAAAGTTCGCCTATGCACCATGGACAAGGCGGTAAAAAAGATGAATCTGAAAAAGACGCTGAAAGGTTTTTCCGTGTGGTTGCTGGTGAAATTTACGAACGCTATTCCAAACCTTCAGGCAGGCCACTTATACTTGCTGCATTGCCCGAACACCACAACCTTTTTCATAAGGTAAACAAAAATCCTATGCTTTTATCGAAAGGAATTTCAATAGATCCTTCGTCAGTTTCACCCGAAAAATTGGGAAAAATGGCTTGGGAAACCATGGAACCCGAATACAACCTGAAACTTGACAACTTAGTTGCCCGGTTTGAACAGGAAAGGGCAAATGGCAAAGGGAGTGACGACTACAAGGAAGTAGCTGTAGCGGCAGTTGAAGGGCGGGTTGACACACTTATTGTTGAAGCCGACCGGATTATTGCAGTAAGGGTAACCAATCTGGTGACGGGAAATACACAAAAAAAAGATTTGACAAATCCGAGAGTAGATGACCTGCTCGATGATTTGGGTGAACTGGTAATAAAAATGGGAGGAATGGTGATGGTTCTCCCAACCGATAAAATGCCTTCTGAAACTGGGTTGGCAGCAATATTTCGTTATTAATCAAATAAAAAATACAAATATGCAAATAGAATTCAATACAGATAACAATATTACAGGAAGCGAAGAATTTATAGCTTGGTCAACTTCTTTAATATCGGAAGAACTAAGCAGGTTCAGTCAGCAAATAACCAGAGTGGAAGTGCATCTTTCGGATGAAAATGGCGATAAAGAAGGGCTTAACGACAAGCGTTGTGTGTTGGAAGCCCGACTTGCAGGGATGAAACCAATTGCTGTTACTGACCATGCAAACACTGATGAACAGGCTATTTCTGGCGCGATAGACAAATTGAAGACCTCTTTGGAAAAGATAAACGGACGTTTGAAAACTTATTAAATGCAATAATATTTTGCCACAAAGTCGCTAAGACACCAAGAAATCATTCGTGCAACTTTGTGTCTTAGTGTGTTGGTGGCTATTCTAAAATGTCATTTTTTTCCTGTTTTTAGTTTGCCGACAAAAGTATGTAAAAGATTCAAGTTTAATTTATCTACTCAAAATATGTGGTTTTCCAAATCAATAGAAGAAGTTCTTAAAGAAATAAATGTTGATGCTTCATCAGGCCTTTCAGCGGATGAAGCAAAAGTCAGGCTCGAAAAATACGGTGCGAATCAGTTGCTTTCCAAAAAGAAAAAAAACATCTTCCAACTATTTGTTGCTCAGCTTCAGGAGTGGCTTATTTATATTCTATTGGCGGCAGTGGTTATCACCCTGTTTATGGGTGAGTATATTGATGCCATTATCATTCTTTTGGTTATAATTACCAATGCAGTTCTGGGCGTAATACAGGAAGTGAAAGCAGGAAAGGCAATTGAAGCGCTACAGAAAATGTCTTTTCCAAAAGCACTTGTCCGCCGAAACGGTGAGGTGAAAGAAATAAATTCACACGAAGTTGTGCCCGGCGACATTCTAATTCTCGATGCCGGACGGTCTATCTCCGCAGATATTCGTTTAATAGAATCTGCAAATCTTCAGATAGAGGAATCGGCGCTCACTGGAGAGTCTGTTCCAGCTGAAAAAGATGCATCACAAATTCACATCGAACTTAAAACTCCATTGGGCGATCGTATGAATATGGCTTTTATGTCAACCCTAGTGACCAGTGGAAGAGGAGTTGGCGTAGTGGTCGAAACCGGCATGACTACCGAAGTTGGTAAAATCGCCACCCTCATCAATACCGAAAAAAAGGAGAAAACTCCTTTGGAAATCAGGTTGGACAAATTAGGAAAAACACTTGGAATGTTTGCCATCGGCATCTGTGTTGTCATTTTTGTTATTGCATTATTACAGGGTCGCAATTTGGCCGAAATGTTTATTTTATCTGTTTCGCTGGCAGTGGCAGCTATTCCCGAAGGGCTTGCAGCCATTGTTGCAGTGGTACTTTCCATTGGCGTTACCGGCATGTCGAAGAAAAAGGCGGTTATCAAGAAATTACCTGCAGTTGAAACACTTGGATCGGTCAATATTATCTGTTCCGACAAAACAGGCACGCTTACTCAAAACAAAATGACCGTAAAAACTTATTTTAATCTGGAGGGTGAAATAGCTGTCGAACGTAATTCACAAAACAGCGCTACTGAAGATGCAAAATTGCTTGCCAAAGCCATGATACTTTCCTCCGATGCAACGTACGAAAACGGCGAAGGGACGGGCGATCCAACAGAAATTGCCTTATTGCTTCTTGGAGATGATTTGGGAATTGACAGAAAAAAATTGACTGTTCAGGCCACTCGTGCCAGTGAGTTATCTTTCGATTCCGACCGAAAATTAATGTCAACACTCTGCGAAGAAAACGAAAAACTGACTGTTTATACAAAAGGGGCAATTGGTAATCTAATCAAAATTTCGACACAAGTGTTGGAAAATGGGAAGGTAATTCCGATGACTGAAGTACACAAAAGAAGATACCTTGATGCAACGGAAAAAATGTCGGACAGCGCACTCCGTACGCTTGGCGTAGCCTATAAACCGGTTGATTCCATTATCGAAGGTGCTGAAATGGAGAAAGACCTGATATTAATCGGGCTTGTTGGCATGATTGACCCGCCCCGAGCGGAAGTGAAAGAATCCATTCAAAAAGCAAAACTTGCCGGTATTACAACCATCATGATTACGGGCGACCATAAAAATACCGCATTCGCTATTGCTCGCGAACTGGGGATGGCAGAAAGTATTGAACAAGCCATTACTGGTGAGGAATTGGATGATTTTTCGGATGAAGAACTCACCGAAAAGATTGTGAATTATCGAGTATTTGCACGTGTCTCACCCGAACACAAAGTAAAAATTGTTCATGCGCTCAAGTCGCACGACAATATTGTTTCCATGACCGGCGATGGGGTAAACGATGCTCCCTCGCTCAATGCTGCCGATATTGGTGTGGCAATGGGAATAACCGGTACCGATGTTGCCAAAGCGGCCTCTGATATGATTCTGATGGACGACAATTTCGCAACTATAGTTTCTGCTATCGAACAGGGTCGTAATATTTACAGTAACATAAAAAAGGCCGTTATCTTTCTGCTCACCTGTAATTTGGGTGAAGTGATTGCCATGTTTGTTACGCTGCTGATAGGATTGCAAGCCCCGTTAATTGCTACTCAGTTGTTGTGGATTAACCTCATTACCGATTCTTTTCCCGCCATTGCGTTAGGCATGGATCCCGGAAATCCGGACGTGATGAGAGAAAAACCGCGGGATGCAAAAGAGAGTTTCTTCGCAGGGGGCGCAGGGTTTCATCTTATTCTTGGCGGCATGTTAATTGGTGCGCTAACAATCGCGGCTTTCTGGTTCGGTTATTACGAACATGGATACAGTCCGTTTGACAATACAGCTCCGGAAAATACCGTTGAAAATGCCCGGACGATGGCTTTTATGACATTGGTGATGTGCCAGTTATTCTTCTCACTTGCTGTGAGAAACCATTCAAAATCAATTTTTCAGATTGGGATTTTCTCCAATAAATATTTGGTTGGAGCAATTATATTGGGTGTCCTGTTACAATTAATTGTAATTAGTGTTCCGTTTATGCAAAGGGCTTTTCATTTGCAAATGCTCGATTTAGAAGGTTGGATCATCGCCATTTCCTTAGGATTGGTTCCGCTGTTGATAAACGAAATTGTCAAAATATTTATTCGGGCTCGGATAAAACGTGAAAATGTGTAACTGGTGTAAACTTTTTTCAAAATCATGTAACATTTTAATATCTACTTAACTTAGATTTAATAATAAATAAAACTCATCGTTTTCTATTTGGTCGGCACACTTGCCGAAAGTAAATCATCACTTGACCCGGAAATGGTTGTATTGCTGCAGGACTTTCTAGGTATTGTCACAGTAGCAGTTATTTCGGGTGGTGATTGGTTGCAATTTGATAAGCAATTGCTCTCCAATCTCCCGCATGACAAATGTTTGGAGAATCTGTCATTGCTTCCCACGTGTGGGACAAAGTTCTACAAATATGAAGGAGTTTATTACTAAACCGAGCTGTTCGGGAAAAGAAAACCCAGAACAGCTCGGTTTGTTATTATAGATAGTTCTACTTTCCTAAATTAAAAACCAAAGAAATTTCAACCATAAAAGGGGTAACAAAAGTCTACTATAAAAAGGTTTTATTTTATAAATCATGTCGAAGTACATGACAAAAATTTAAAAATATCTATATTTGATTGAAAACCAGCATTTAAAAGTATTGTTGCTATAAAAGTCAGCCCATATTTGAAATAACTTTTTGCCATTTTTCCGTTATTGAGTATTCTGATTGGCTTATCAT
>JBBSDM010000075.1:0-9222 GCA_038249445.1 Bacteroidales bacterium | reverse complement strand
TGTTGGTATTTGCAATCCCAACTTTTTGTATTCATAGGATTTTTTAATCCGGTCTTTCCCTTACATCAACGGACTGAAAAGTCGTGCAAATGATTCTTTTAGTTTCTCCCTTCTTTTTCTATTTGCCCAAGCTTCTAATGTAATATTGTCACATATTGTCATGTATTGTCATGTATTTAAATCATATTCCAACAATTGTGAAATGACTAATAGAATCTATGCCCTAAGAGACACTCATAGCTATTTCAATTCAAGGAAGGAATTGATAGAAACTAAAATTTAGTTCAACAAAAACAACAGGTTTAATTTTATTGGTGACTGTTAATTGTAATACAAAGAATTTATAACAACACTCTATATCTTAAATATATAGACTCTGTATAAATAAACAATTACATAATATAATTTGTTTAATAATATATAAATAACGCAAAGCTAAAATAGATGTCAATTAAAAGAGTGTGGCTTGACGAAAGCAACGATGAATGTATCTCATGTGGAGCATGTGTGAAAGCATGTCCTGAAGTATTTGAAGTACCTGATAAAATGGTAGTCAAATTAGGAGTAAATTTTAACTTATACAAATTGTAAATTAAGGATGCTATTGATAGTTGCCCAACTGAAGTTATTAAAGCTGAATAATTCCGTACTGCAAAATGTAGAATAAATATTATTTGGATTTGTCTTTCGGAATTTCTTATAATTATTAAATCATTTATGAGATTGATACTTTAAATATGTTAATGTATTTGATAATCATATCGGTGAAGGCGATATAGAAATTCTTTTTTTATAATCCGCTTAATCCGCGGAAATCCGCGTCCTATTAAGAACTAATAAAATAGTACAATATATTGTACCATCTACTTAGTCGTATCAATTACACCTTTTTTCTGTGATGCTTAAACCAAATGACAATTCCTGAAATAATAATTAAAAGAATCAGCAGTCCAACCAAAGGAACCACCAAAATATAAAACATACCTAAGAATACACCATAGATCCGTCCAGTGTGGACCTCAAGGGCTAAACTCCACAATGACATGGGCGATTTTTCCAAAATTCGTTTTGGCATTGCTGGAAAAGATGCACCTCTATTGATATTTAGACTTCCAGCTACATATTCAAATGCGATGGGCTGATGATTAAAATCAGTACTAAAACCGGATATTTTATAATCACCCACCGGAGGACCTTTCCTGGTTGGTCGAATATAAACTTGCTTTTTTATCAAATCATACACTTCACCTGTTTTATAATTCCAACTGAAAAGACCTTCGAATGAACCAATCATTAATTTGTCTTTCCCTAAATCTTCGAGTACAGTTACTCCCATAACACTTGCAGGCGGTTGAGTTTCGAACAACTTAGTTTTTCCTTTGAAGTTAGTATCGGAATAATAAAAACCTTGCGATGTAGAAATAACAAAAATATTTTTGTCTGGAATAAAAATGACACGACGTATAATGTCAAACCAAGAATTGGGTGAGTCCAACTCTGTATAAGGAATCTTTTTTATCCTTGCATCAGCAATAGCAATCAACAAAGGTGGACGGAGAAACATCCCTGTCAGCGTAGTAAAAACGAGGAAAATACCGGTAATCCATCCAATTTTATTATGCCATTTTAAGTTCCATTGATAGGTTTTCTTTAACTTTGTTTGTCTAGACTTATCAGCTTTATTTCGCTTCAATCCTTTTTTTGAAAAGAAGAGAACAATTCCGCCAACACTCAGCAAAATAAGAATCAACGCTGCCATATCAACCAATAATTTCCCAGCAACTCCATAGATTTCACCACTATGTATAACCCACAATGTTTTGAAAAGACCTACTTTATTATCATAGTTTTCGGGAGCCGGAACGTGAATGATATTGAAATGTTTCAAATCTGTTGTCAAAATCAAATTCGAACGTGTCAACACATAAATACTATCCCCTTTTTGAAGCAAATCCACCACGTTTTCTTCATGAACAGGTAAGGTATGCATTGCCCATTTCTTTTCAATTTGATTAAATTCGTACAGGCCATATAATGTTCCGGCGAGTAATGCTTTCTTTGTATTTAAAACTTTAAATATCTTACGATTATCTATTCCGCAAGGAAAACCAGCATTGAAATCATTGAATGTTGCAAAAGTAGAGTCGGTTTGCCAAATACCGATATTTCCGTACACCAGAACACTATTTGTTTCTACTTTTACGGTAGAACGCACCGCAGCATTATTCCAGTTATTGTATCTATATTCCTTTGGTAAAAAACGTCGATTTATATCTGCGGAGGAGAAAGTTTGGCGATGATTCAACACAATACCTGACACCGAAAACAGAATGACTAGCACTGCAATAAAAATCCCTACCCATTTATGAATTACTTTAAAGAACTTGTACATATTTTATCAATCCAATAACTTTCTGTCTCCACTGATAGACTGAATCTCTGATATTTCCTGCGAAACTTCTAATGTTCCTTTAAACTCTTTTTGGAAATTCCGTACGGCAAAATATTGAATCAGAATAAATTTCGGTCCCATATGAAACCAAAATGAAGCTACATCCTTTTCACCACTTCTAAATGATTCTACAATCTTTTCCACCACATGTACACTTTCCGGTGGATGGCAAAATTGCACTTTCCTTCCAATAATAGCTGGAGTCCGGGGGAAAATACGATGTGGTGGATTGGAGTAAAAACGCACAGTATCGTTTTCGTCTACAAAAGTAATATCGACAGGCAAATGATTAAAAATAAGATTGAATTGCTCAATAGACAACACTCCGGTTGGCAAATGAATCATGTCGTCAGAAGTGAATAATTTCTTTTCTACTACAACAACTTGCTTTTTAATTACGGCAAAAGGCAATCCTGTTTCAATGGTTTGGTGCAACATATCGCTGAGCATTTCTTCAGAGAATGTTTCGAGAATAATGGGAAAAATAATTTTTTCTTCACGAAGTATAATAGTATTCAAATTGAAAAATATCAGCCCCATTAAATTATTAAACTCCTTCAGATCTAACGTTTCGTTTTTTAGCAAATCAATCATTTTACGAATGTTTCGTCTAATATCATCATGAAATGACCACATTATTTTTACGCATTGATGGTGCTCCCATTTTGTTTCGAGCAATGGAAAAACTACATTTTCAATGACTATATAATGTTGTCCGAATTTCTCTATTTCCTCAAATCTTTCTGCTAACAAACGGAACAACTCAGGATCAGGTGTAACATTGATTGCTTTGATGAACTCCCGGGTATCTTTCAGTTTTTGAAGTGCGAGTGCATTATCTTTAATATACAAATCTAATACTGAATCTTCTTTAGGAGTCAGCGCCGGATACGTTAAAAGAGGTTGATACAATATATTGAAAAGCTTGTTCGATACAAACTTCAGGTCTGCAATGCTCACCTTTTTGTCCATCAAAATTTCAAAAGCATTGATGATATCCTGCGGAATAAATTTACTGGTTTTAATCTCATGCTTCACAATAAGTTCAAGACCATTCTGGCCTTGCAGCAAACCAAGCATATAGTCTGCAAGTTCGGCAGCTCTGAATTCTGAAGTGTTGGTAAATTCTGACATGACAATCGTTTAAGAATGAGACTACACAAAAATATATTATACTCATTATTAACAATTTTAAAGTTTGCTAAAGTTGAGTAAAATTTAAGAAACAAATTTAAATCAGGTTTGGTTATTTAAGCTGCAAAAAATTCAGACTTCACTCTGAATATTTTATTACTACTCTTGGGCAGCATTCAGCTGCTTCCTTTATTTTTGTTGTATAGGTAGCATAGTTTATGCCTTCGATGACGTATGCAATTGCATCAATTTTAAACACCTCAGGGCATATGGATGCGCACAAACCACAACCTGTACAGCCTTCCTCTATCCAAACTTTTTTTATTGCCATATCTTATTATTTGTATTTAATTTGTCATCAGATTGCTAATACAAATTGCAGAAATAATTCAGACCTATGTCTACTTCTAATTGGACTGTCTATTTCAAAGCATCGCCATTATACCAAAGCTGACTTTGGGTCGAAAAAAAGATTTGAGGATAAAAAACATGCAGGAATATTATAACCATTATTCCTGCATGAATGTTTTTATTACAAGTTAGTCTACTTTAGGTAATTGTTTAGCAAAGAATGTTTTATGAACTAAGTCATAAAAAATAATTACTCCACCAAGTAACATTGTTCCATCGGGTATAATTCTCATCCACATCCAGAATTTCATTGGCTCGACTGCACTTCTAATTCGTGTATAATAATAGCCCAAATCGTGTGCAATTCTACTTTGTTCTATACCAATGATAATCGTAGGGATTGCATATAACAATGCTCCAACTGTTAAAATCCAAAAACCCCATTTACTGATTTTTTCATTCCAAACCAAACCTTTAGCCAAAGAATTGGTTCGCGCAGTCATATATAGGAACGCAATAGAAATATATCCAAATGCTCCTAACAAAGCAATATGTGCGTGAGGCATAATAAGATAAGTTCCGTGTGAATAATAACTGATTGTTGGAGTATTGATAACCATTCCTAAGAAACCAGCACCAATCCAGTTAAGAATTGCCGAACCTGCCAACCACATAAATGTGGTGTTGAATTCGAATCCATTACCAGATTTATTTTTCTCGCGTTGGTTTTTCATAGCTTCTAAGATCATCAATGCCAATGGAAGTGGCTCAAGTGCTGAGAATATTCCACCTACTGCAATCCAATATTCATCCAAACCTTGCCACCACAAATGGTGTCCAATACCCAGTGTACCGCTCATCATGATTAAGAATAACTCAAACATCATGGTACGAACAGCTACTTTGTGCGAAATAAGTCCTAATGATACGGTAAAGAATGCAATAACACCGGCTGCAAATAGCTCAAATGTTAATTCAACCCACAGATGGATTACCCACCAACGATAATAATCATCTATGGTATAGTTTGGAATAATTTTGTGAACAGGCATCATACCAGCCATATACAAAGTAGCAATGGCAAATGCCGACCAAATAATAGTACTTACAAGCGGGTTATTTGTAGCAGATTTACGAATTAACGATACCACTAATAAAAACCAGAAAACAAGCCCAATAACCAATCCAATGTCCCAAACTCGACCTAAGTTGAGTAATTCACGACCTTCATTTCCTAACCAGAACCATGTTTCACGTAATTGTCCGGTTGCTCCCATGTATAAACCAATCATTGAACCTACAGCCACAACTAATAAAGCTCCCCAAAGAACATCTACCAACCATGGATATTTGTGATCTTTATTTGCAACCCAAGGCGCAATTAATAAACCTCCAACAAGCCAACCTACAGCCACCCAAAGAATAGCTAACTGAGTATGAATTGAACGTAACACGTTGAAAGGCAATATACTTTGAGAGAAAATAAAGTCACCCTTTGGCTCAGTGTATAAATGCGATAAATAACCACCAATTATCATTTGAACCAAGAATAGTCCAGCTACAATTGGGATGTATTTTAGTAATTTTACCTGTGAAGGAAATAAGTTTGTGATTTTGATGGCAGGTTCTAATTTGTCATCCGGATCTTTCTTAAACAGATACTCGTACGATAAGAAAATAACAACAATCGTTAATGTCCAAAGAATTAAAAATTCCCATAACGAAACCATGTGCGAATTAAAACTTACGCCCTGATCTAATTGTGGCACATTGGGCCAATTGTTGGACCATGTTCTGTTGGTACCAGGACGAAGCGTAGAAGCGACCAATTGCGACCAATCAAAGAATGCAGCAATTTTCACAGCTTCTTCCGGACGAATAATTCCGCCCTTAAAAGCCCGCTCTGGATCGCCTTCAACCAGCATTTTGGTAATGTAGGTAACATTACGATGATAAGCTTCTGCTGATGCATCAGTGTAAACAGTACCGCCTTCCAATAATTTTGTTTGTTGCTTAACATCTTGCTTAACACGTTCTTTTACAGCTCCACGTTCAACATCGGTGAGTTGAGCATTGTTCTTTTTGAACAATTCCTGTCCATAAAAATCATACAAATACTCCGTGCGGTAATGCAACATTTCTGTTGTAAAATCGGGTCCAATGTATGCGCCCATACCTAATAAACTTCCCCAATCCTGAAGGTCAAATTCTTGGAAATATCCTTTTCCGGCAACAATATCGTCATAAGTATAAAGCTGTTCGCCACTTACCGATGATACTGTTTTAGGAAGAGGAGGAACCTCTTTCTGCAAATTTGCTGTGTAATAAATCAAAATGGAAACCATAAAGAGTGAGATGATCCAAAAGCCTGTGGTCAGACCTTTTCTACTCATAAACTTGTCAATTAATGTTTCTTTCATTGTACATTTTTAGTTTATAATTTATATTTAGTTAGGAAAATTAATACAAATAAACAATTTATTTAGCTAATGCTTTGGGGTATAAAATATTATTTTCAAGATGAACATGAACATGTAAATCATCCTCAAATTCTTCGAGAAGTTTATAAGCAACTCGGTAAGTATTACAGCCATCTGCCGGCACTGCGTAATTTTTACTTATTTTATTGATGTGATCCATTGCGCCACCTGCAAATTCGTGTTCACCAGTCATGCGGCTAATTTCCGAAATAATAGTAGCTTTAGCTTCTTCGCTATTACCTGCGAGTTGTTTTTTAATGGCAGGGAACAAAACAGTTTCTTCATGATCAAGATGTTGAAGTAACTCAGTATTTATTTGTGCAACCAAATCTTTTATTTCCAATAACTCGGGATGTTTTGTTCCATGTACTTCAGCAATTTTCTCTGTGTAAGCCACTATTTGTGGCAATAACCGTAGAACAGTTTTATGATGTGTATTTACAATATAGTCACACAAAAAATCGACATTCCATTCTTTATAATTATTGTGTGCTGAATCAGTACTATTGTTTTCAACATTATCCAACGAAGATTCCAATTCATCAAGGTTGATTTTTTGTTCCTTGCAAGCTTCCTCAAGGTTTTGATTACCTCCACAGCAAAAATCGATACCTACTTTTTTGAAAACATCTGCCGTTCGTATATCTTCTGTTACAATTTCTGCAATCTTAAACGCTCTATAATTTTTCATTTTTCTTGGGTTATATTTTTATTAATTATGCGATACAGGTATTTAAGTCCCCCAAATACTATTTTCCATTGTCCTTTTCTTTTAAGAGAAGGTGTCCGAAGGACGGAAGAGGTCTGGGAATTTAGGGGGCTTTTTCTAAGTAAATTTCACCCAATTCTTCAACCATTTTAATATATTTATCGTGATACTCATTTTGTGGAGTACTCACATTGATATGTTCAAACTGAGTTGTCATATCTTGACCAACATTTACGGGTAATATTCTTTCAGCCATTGGATAAAGTATATTATTTTCTTTCCCTATGTGTTGAGTCAGTAATTGACAATAATTCAATAAGTTTTCCTGAATTTGTAGAAAAGAACTAATATACTCTTGTTTAAACAGTTCAATTCCTGTTTGAGCTTGTTTTATGAAGACACGACCTTCATTATGCTCATTAAGCATTACTGCTATTGGACCGTCTTCGCGTGACATTCCGGATTTTTCCATTTCCATAAAAAGAATATCTTCCTCTTTTAGATGGTGACATTTGTCTGCAAAGTTTTTTACAAAATCGACTATACTTTCAACATGATTTATATCAACTGTCAAATAATCATCTGTCTGTAGAATTTCTTCAGCAATGCTTATCATCTTGAGAATGTAATCGTGCTCATCTAATAAAATATCAATGGCTTTCATATTTTATTGAATTTGTATTTTATTGAATTTGTATAATTAAATCTGTCTGTAACATATTTCTAACAAATAATAAATCAACAATCAGAATCAAAGTCTTTCATTATGAATTATGAACTATTGAATTAAAAAAAAATATACATTTATTTCATCATTCCTGCAATCGCCTGTTTGTTTTGATCAGCACTAGGCGTTGGCGTTTTTACTACTAATACTCTAAAATCTGCATTACTTTCGTTGTATAAACAGTGGGGAATATTTTTGGGACTGTCAATCAATATGTCCTTGGTAACCGTTTGTTTTTCATCGCCTATTTCAACTATGCCTTCTCCTTCCAACACGTAAAAAAACACATCTACTGCCGTAGTATGTTTTTTAAGGTACTCACCAGGCTTCAAGTGCATGTGTACCACTTGCGTATGTTCATTACCATGTATTTTCCGTGCATCTACTCCATGTGGATTGTTTGTAGTGGGCATATCCTTATAACTATTTATTTTCATTTCTTTTGCTTTGTTTATATACTACAACGAAGTAGTATTTATGAATAAAAAAATTAAAATCTATTTATGACCGAGAAATCTATATTAGAAAGGTTTTTGGTATTGATAATACTCAAATACTCATTGCGCAGATTCTTGAATGTTTCATGTAAGGCACATGGGTTTATGGCCGAACAGCGTTCAAATCCCAACACACAAGCCAAATGTTTATTCATGCCTTCAGTGACATTTATTATATCTCCTAAATAAATCTCCTCCGGATTTTTATTGAAAACATAACCTCCGTCTCTTCCCTGAATACTCTTAATGAACCCGGCCTTTGATAAGTCAGTCATTATGCGTCTCAAGTACTTATCTGATATTTTTAATTGATCAACTAATGACTTAGCTGAATAAAGACGCGTCGGTTCTTTGACCATATAGGCCAAAATCCTCAAAGCATATTCAGTGGTGTTCGTTAATATCATAATATACTACCTGTATGTATTATATTGCAAAAGTAATGGATTTTATTTTAGAAAATACTATTTGTATGTTATTATTTATTAATTCTTTGTATTATTGTTCTCTTTCATTGACAAAGAAAAATAAACAAATACTATGTGTTTGACACTGCGGTCAGGCTACGTCTGTAAATAATTTAGGGGCAGTTCCGCAGGGCAAATCTCGTTCGAGCGAGAGCAGATACAAAACTAAACTTGTTTGAGTTTTGTTGAATGCAGCTAGGAATCTTGAAAAAAACTTGTTTGAGCTCTTGTAAAAAATCGCCAGTCCTAACGGATATATCTATACTATTATTTGCAGAATGATTCGGACTGGTTGTTGGTATTTGCAATCCCAACTTTTTGTATTCATAGGATTTTTTAATCCGGTCTTTCCCTTACATCAACGGACTGAAAAGTCGTGCAAATGATTCTTTTAGTTTCTCCCTT
>JBBSDM010000074.1:0-9540 GCA_038249445.1 Bacteroidales bacterium | reverse complement strand
GTTGCACTGCTGCATACATGGGGTCAAACACTGACATATCATCCCCATATCCACATGATAGTTCCGGCGGGCGGACTTTCGGACGATGGTATGGAATGGATACCGAGTGCCAAAAAGTTCTTCGTTCCGGTAAAGGTATTGCATACAAAAAAATGGCAGAATGCTATTGGGAAATGAGGGAGTTTGACAAGTGTCTAAAAACTTACATGCTTATTTATCCAAACGGAAGTAATGGAGTAGATGCGTCAGACAAAACAAGGATTGGAGAATTATATGCTAGAGAAGGACAATACAAATTGGCTTCGGAATGGCTGAAAGATGTAAAAGGCTATGAACAAAAAGCCGCCACATACACTCAGGAAGGAGCAATACGTAAAATGAGAAAAGATTCGATAGATTGGGAAATCGGTTTGCTAAACCTAAATACAATCTACCGTGATTTTTCGCCATTTATATACAATGAAATCTTGTTTTTTAGCAGCAATAGAAACGGTATTGTCCGCAAAAAAGCTTTTGGTTGGGATGGTAATAATTATTCACATCTTTGGGAAATTCCACTAAAAGAAATTCAAACAGTTACTAAATTTAAACGTAATCTAAATGTAAACGAAGCAAGAACAAAATCCAAGAATCTTGCAGGATTATTTGAGAATGGTGATAATAAATCAATTGTTTCAGAAAGCCAATGGCTAATTTCAAAAACAACATCCGCAACAAAATATCCTTTTGGAAAGATAGTGGAAGGATTAAATAAACAAAAATTAAATGCCGCCACAATAGCTATTGATAATAATAATCACTTTTATTTTTCATCCAATTATCTAACATCTGACAAGAAAGGCGTAAACAGAATCTGTTTAATGGAAGGAATATATTCAAAAGATGGTGTTACCAATATTACTAAATTAAATTTTGGAGACATGAACTCCTATTCTGTAATGCATCCGGCAGTTAATCCACAAGGTAATATTCTTATTTTTAGCAGTGATAAACCTAACGGTAATGGAGGCTATGATCTATACTATTCCACAAGGGAAGAACCCAAACACACATGGAGTGGACCCAAACAACTAAGTTCAATTATAAATACCAAAGGCAATGAAGTTTTTCCGAGCATAACACCAGATGGAAAACTTTACTTTAGTAGCAATGTGATGCCAGGACTCGGGGGATTAGATATTTATCGAATACTTCTTCAGGAGGCTATTGATGGAAATGGGAAAGTAGAACATTTAAGTTATCCAATAAACAGTTCGGCTGATGATTTTGGCTTAACACAAAATGCAAACGGCACAAAGGGATTCTTTACTTCCGATAGGCTAAACAGTGATGACAATATATATAGTTTTACGTTTACACCACTTCCACACAAAAGTGAGACATTCTATATTAATGGATTTGTTCTTGACAAACAAACTAAACTGCCCATCAAAAACGCAACAACATTTATGTATAACCAAGTAGAAGACTCGGTATACATTTGCAAAACAGATGCATTAGGCAAATATAATTTCCCTCTTTTAATAAGTAGTCCTGTAGTTATCAAAGCAATTGAAGCAGAATACATTGCTGACTGCTTGTCAACAACCGTTACTATTGATAAAACAAATAACGATAGCATTGAGAAAGCTCCAAAAGATCTATTGCTCTCCAAATACTCAATTGGCACAAAATGGAAATTGAATAACATAAGATATGATTTCGATAAATACAATATCCGGGCTGATGCAAAACCAACACTGGACAGCGTGATTGATATTTTGAATAAATATCAAATTAATGTTGAGCTCGGCTCGCATACCGATTCCAGAGGCTCATTTGCTTACAACTTAGTTTTATCAGAAAATAGAGTAAAGTCGGCAGTGGCATATATTGTAAATAAAGGCATCAATCCAAAAAGAATTACAGCAAAAGGATATGGAGAATCTCAATTGCTAAATAAATGTGCCGACAACGTAGCATGTTCTGAAGCAGCTCATCAAGCCAACAGGCGTACAGAAGTAAAAATATCGGAACTTCCAGCATCACAAACGAAATATCAGAACATCGATCCTGAGAAGTTCAAAGATGGAAAAAAAATTCATCCAAGTGCATTTCCTAAAGGATTTTTCAATGATTGTAATCCCCCTATACAAGCTCCTCCAGCTAATACACAGGATATAGAAATTCGAGTAGTGAAAAACAAGGCGAACGACTAGATTATTAAACATTCTATTCTGACCGATATTTAACAACACCAAATGTGTTTACAGTGCACGATTATGCCGCTATGGGTCCTTACGATGTTATTTATATTCTGGCAAATACAAAAACCTACAACGGTGGTGGAATTTACAACTTTTACACCCTTGCTTCGGCGGATAGTAAACGAGCTCAAACCGAGGTTACAGTGCATGAATTCGGACATTCATCTGCCAGACTAGCCGATAAGTATTTCTATGATAAGGATATTTTGAACGGGATGAACGACACTAAAATTGAGCATTAAGAACCAAATATCAGCACATTGGGAAGATTCGATACCAAATGGGAAAGTGATTTACCCGAAGGTACAGCCACTCCCATACTACTTATTGACGAGAACCAAACTAAAATAGGTGTCTTCGAAGGAGGAGGTTATTTAAAAAAAGGTGTTTATCGTCCTTTCCTCGATTGTCGAATGCGCACTAATTCCGCAAAAGGATTTTGCCCGCTGTGTTTGAAAGTGGCTGAGAAAAGGATAGTGTTCTTGACCGAATAAAAGGGTAATTGGTTCATTAAGTTTATTGGTTCGTTTCCAAAAAATAAACTTAATCAACCATCAAACCAACTACTTTATCGTTACCATTGTAGCACCAAACCCATATTCGCGAAACGAAGCATCCTGAAAATAATATGTTTTGTAGCGCGTTTTGAGCAGTTTTTCTATTTCCATACGAAGTACGCCTTCGCCTTTTCCGTGAATAAAAACTATTTTCTGACCTTTGCGGTTTTTATTGGCATCAAGCACTTCGTGAAATTTGTCCAACTGACATTGAAGCATGGCAGCATTTGATAATCCGGCGGTGGTGTCCAACAATTCATTGATATGTAAGTCTACCTCAATAATTTCAGAAGTTTGAGGACGATTTAAAATTCGTGGTCTGCCAGTTTGCTCTTTCTGAAACATAGCTTGTTTGATTTCTTCGGGTGAAATATCAGCCATTTTTTTGTTCTCAGCCTCTTTCTCATTTTCAGAAACAATATCAATCAACATTGCCGGTTCGTCGAAATAATCATTGGCCGTGAAGCTATGCAACTTGTAGAATTTTACCGAATTTATTTTAAAATTTACATCCACAAGCGCTTGCGGAGTGTAGCTTTTTTCTTTTTTGAAAGGCAACAACTGAATTCGTAAACGTTCCCATGCACTCAATTCTTCTTTGCAAATTTCGGCAAGCAATTCTTGCGTATTTGGTTCAATAATTCCGTTGGCAACACTTTTCCAAGAATCATTTTCACCATTAATGATATTGTAATTCAAATAATAATTACTGTCGTTTACCAAATAACATTCATAGGCAGTACTTTGCATTTGTTTGATATCCAACGGAAAAAAAGCAAGTAAAGCAACCAATGTTTCACCTTCGGTGGTTTCTGTTATCGGCTGCTGAGGCTTTGATTCTTCAACATAAACTTCTAATGGTTTTTGAATTGCAACTGCCGATTTAGACCTAAAATCTTTTACCGGAAAATTTGTTTTTTCATTGATAGCAACAATCACAACACACTCACGCTCAAATACAGGGATTTCAAATCCATCAGCATCTTCCACATACACCATTTTTTTTGCATCATCCACTCGGGTTACCAATCCTCCGCCCACTGCGTTCAAGAAACGCACATTATCGCCTCGTTTTATCATAATATTTATTTTGAAACCAATCCGAAAAAAATCATCTGGCTATTTTATACTTATATTGTTATTTGTTTTCTAGTTACTTAATACTTGTAAATCGTAACTTTATACTACTTTTGCACAAAAATACAACATTTTTTCCAGCTAAAGTGAATACAGCCCAACAAAACGAACTCCTTTATATCGATAGTTTCGACTATCCACTACCCGACGAACGCATTGCCAAATTTCCTTTGCGAAGACGCGATGCATCAAAACTGTTGGTATATAAAAATGAGACGATTACCGAAAGTACATTTTCTAATATCGGAGACTTTTTACCCGAAAATGCATTGCTGGTGTACAATAACACACGCGTAATTCAGGCTCGATTGGTTTTCCATAAAGAAACGGGAGCCCGCATCGAAGTATTTTGTTTGGAACCATTGACACCAACCGATTATGCACAATCACTCGGTGCAACAACTCAATGCACATGGAGATGCATGGTGGGTAATTTAAAAAAATGGAAAGAAGGAGTGTTGAGCAAAAAAGTTGAAATTGAGGGCAAAATCTGTACGTTCACAGCTAAATTTCTAGCTTCGGAAGGAAATACACACAGCATTCATTTTACATGGAATAATGACACTATTCATTTTGCAGATATTCTGGAAAAAGCCGGCGAACTGCCTATTCCACCCTATTTGAACAGAAAAACGGAAGATAGCGATATTATCAATTACCAAACTGTCTATTCCAAAATTAATGGCTCGGTAGCAGCACCTACAGCGGGTTTACACTTCACACCCGAAGTTTTTAAGAGCCTCAAAATAAAAAATATTGAAACCGAAGAACTCACGTTGCACGTGGGCGCAGGTACTTTTCAACCCGTAAAAACCGAAACGGTTAACGACCACCGAATGCACACCGAAGTTATATCTGTTCATCACAGCACTATTGACCATTTACTATGTAAACTTGGAAATATCGTTGCAGTTGGAACCACCTCGGTACGAACATTAGAGAGTTTGTATTATATCGGAAAGAATATCCGTCAGGCAGAACAAACACCATCTGGTCTTTTACACGTTTCGCAATGGGAACCGTACGAGAATAAGGTTGAAATTTCGGTTGAAAAAGCGTTGCGAAACATACTTAGTTATTTGGATAGTAACAAACTGACAACTCTCCATGCCGAAACACAAATAATGATAAAACCAGGCTATCAATTCAAGGTCGTAGACGGTATCATCACTAATTTTCATCAACCAAAAAGTACATTACTCCTACTCGTCTCGGCCTTTGTGGGGAAATGGACAGACATCTACGACTATGCACTTGCCAACGATTTCCGTTTTTTGAGCTATGGAGACAGTTCTTTATTATTAAAATAATACAGCGCAATTCAATTCTTCTATCTTACATTCAATCGACATCCTATTTTATTATAACATATAATACTAATTTTAGGATCCTCGCTCAGTAATTTGCGTAGTTTGCATATATACACATCCATACTCCTAGAATTCTTAACCGTCACCTCACCCCATATTCTGCTCAACAATTCGGTTCGAGGGACAATACTATTTATTTTGGCGGCCAAATACACCAACAAATAGGTCTCTTTTTGAGCCAATTTAACAGATATTTTCTTAAGAATAAGTTGCCGGGTATCAACATCAAATGTATACACACCAATTTTGTAAACAGAAACAGACATGCACTTTTTCAGACTTTCGTCCATTGCGCTTAATTTCAATTTTTCATTTTCAATTTTCATTTTGCAAGACATTTAATATCGTTATCAAATAAATCAACTTCAACTTTTGGGTTTACACACAAAGTTAATCTATATTTTTACAATTAAAAAACCGTTCCATTCATCCATAAAAACATCCAACCCATTAACTTACTAATTATCAATAAAATAACATTAACGATTGTTTGACCAATTTAAAATATGTGTTGTTAAACATAAAAATAAGGGCAAATTACTCTCTAATTTGAGTCACTTAGATCTACATTAACCATTAACACAAAATTCTATATCACTCTTGTATAACCATCACATTTTTCGTACTTTTGCGCAACTTTTCGTAGCAATAAAGTTGCAACAATAAATATAATTGTAAATTAAATATATGTTGGAAAAAATAATCATCCTCGATTTCGGTTCTCAAACCACCCAATTGATTGCCCGGCGCTTACGCGAATTAAATGAGTATTGCGAAATTTTACCATACAATAAATTTCCAGAACAAACCGATAATGTCAAAGGAGTTATTCTCTCTGGTAGTCCTTTTTCGGTTTATGATCCAACGGCATTCAAAGTCGACTTGACCAATATTCGCAGGAAATTCCCCGTATTAGGAATTTGTTATGGTGCTCAGTTTATGGCATTTACTTCTGGTGGAAATGTAGAATCGGCAGGAACAAGAGAATATGGGCGTGCCAATCTAACGCATATTGATAGCTCGGATGCACTTTTAAAAGGCATTGTAGTTGGTTCTCAAATTTGGATGTCACACGGCGATTCTATTACTAAAATTCCGGAAGGATTCAACAAAATTGCAAGTACCGATGACGTAGAATTAGCTGCATATCATGTAGCAGGCGAAAAAACATGGGGCGTACAATTTCACCCTGAGGTTTTCCATACACTTGACGGAACTCAGTTATTAGATAATTTCTTGGCTATTTGCGAATGTAAACGTGAGTGGTCTCCAGCATCATTTGTTGAAAGTACAGTTGCCGAGCTTAAAAAGCAACTGGGAAATGACAAAGTAGTGCTAGGCCTGTCGGGTGGTGTCGATTCATCGGTGGCAGCCGTTTTGCTCAACAAAGCCATTGGCAAAAACCTTACTTGTATTTTTGTTGATCATGGTTTACTTCGCAAAAACGAGTTCGAAAATGTAATGAGAGATTACGAACACCTTGGTTTGAATGTAATTGGCGTAAACGTAAAAGAACGTTTCTACAAAGCATTGGCAGGCGTTTCGGATCCGGAACAAAAACGGAAAATCATTGGTAGCGGCTTTATCGATGTATTCGATGAAGAAGCGCATAAAATTGAAAATGTAAAATGGTTGGCGCAAGGCACTATTTATCCTGATATTATCGAGTCGCTTTCTATTACAGGTACGGTCATCAAATCGCACCACAATGTTGGTGGACTTCCTGACAAAATGAAGCTGAAACTTTGTGAACCTCTCCGTCTGCTGTTCAAAGATGAAGTGCGCCGTGTAGGAACTCAACTTGGAATGATGCACCACCTCATTAAACGTCAACCGTTCCCGGGACCGGGACTGGCCGTACGTATTTTGGGTGATATTACCGCCGAAAAAGTCCGTATCTTGCAAGAAGCCGACGATATTTTCATCAGCGGACTGCGCGAATGGAACTTGTACGATTTGGTTTGGCAGGCAGGCGTTATTTTACTTCCTGTTCAATCGGTGGGTGTAATGGGTGACGAACGGACTTACGAAAATGCGGTTGCACTGCGGGCTGTGACTTCTACCGATGCCATGACAGCTGATTGGGCACAATTGCCTTACGACTTTTTGGCTAAAATGTCGAACGAAATTATCAATAAAGTAAAAGGTGTGAATCGCGTGGTATACGACATCAGCTCTAAGCCGCCTGCAACTATTGAGTGGGAATAAATTCGCTACGCAATATTAGCTTTGCGTAATTCGCCTTCGGCGATATTACATACTTAAAGTGCAATCTTTATTGGAAAAGATTGCACTTTAAGGACCCAACAAATCATAATTATCAATTGTGCATTATTAATTATTATGATCGATACCCATTCCCATATTTACTCCGAAGAATTTGACTCCGATCGTGCCGAGACAATCCATCACGCAAAACAAGCAGGAATAACTCATATTGTTCTGCCAAACTGCGACAGTTCCACATTGCAGCCGATGCTAGCGCTACAAGCTGAATACCCTGGCTATTGCTTTGCAGCTATCGGGCTTCATCCCACCAGTGTAAAGGCAGATTATGAGACAGAATTGGCGCTAGTAAAATCCGAATTAGAAAGACGAAGTTTTATTGCCGTTGGCGAAATAGGCATTGATTTATATTGGGATAAATCCTTCTTAGACCAACAGATCAAAGCCTTCCAACTTCAAATTGAGTGGGCTTTAGAGTACAAGTTACCTGTTATTATTCATGTGCGCGATTCATTCCGTGAAACCATGAATGCATTAGCACCATATAAAGACCGTGGATTAACTGGCGTTTTCCATAGCTTTACTGGAACAATGGATGAAGCGCGTGAGATTATCGATTTTGGTGGATTCTATTTGGGCATAAACGGCATTGTTACGTTTAAAAACTCCGGCTTGGCACCGGTGGTTGCGAATATCGATTTAAAACACATTCTGCTCGAAACCGATTCGCCCTATCTTACACCTGCTCCCCATCGTGGTAAACGCAATGAAAGTGCCTATGTAAGTCTGGTTTGTAACAAACTAGCCGAAGTGTATAATTGCACACCCGCTCAGATTGACGAACAAACAACCTGCAACGCAAAATCCTTGTTTGCAATTTAATTCTTCCTGTTCGTCATTCAGCTCTTTTACATTTTGTTATATCGGTTTATTTTTATACTTTTGTGATTCCAAAAAACGGAGAGGTGCTCGAGTGGCTGAAGAGGTACGCTTGGAAAGCGTATGTACTCCAAAAGGGTACCGGGGGTTCGAATCCCTTCCTCTCCGCAGAAAGGTTTAGCCAAAAAGCGACATCAAAAAGCCAATCCCTACAAAACCAGCGTTTTGTAGGGGTTTTTTATTACTCGTTATGTAGTATGTCAGAAACACAATTTAGCCATGTGAATACCTCAACATGACATCTAATCAATATTTAGGATATCTGAAAAACAGAGGATTACTCCAACTATTTTGAACAACATTCCTTAAAAAAAGATTTCTATCTCAAGGCTCTACTACCATCGAACGAATTTCATCCACCCAAATCTAATTTACTTTCTCGGTTGGGTGGCAGAAATATCCAGCTATTTCTTGAAGTAAAGTTCTATCCGGAGCAAGCATTTCTGTAAATGTTTACGAAAGTAATTGCATTCTCTAGAAAAAACTTCCAACAGATTGTTGATTTCATTAATTCCTAATTTGTACCTCTACGCCACATGATATTCAAGAACAGCATCAACGAAGCCTCCAAATTAAAAAATAAAGCAGCATTTTCCCTTCGCTTTTCATCTGCAACTGCTTGTATTCGTTTCCCAGAAGCAGCATAATTAGTCCTTTTGGCGAATTCGCTTTTGTTCGAATCATGTGAATGACCTTGGCATTGAATTTAGAAATACTACTCTTGGCATCACCCTTTTACTTATTAAAACCTGCCCGCTAAGTGAAACATAATTGGAAGCGGCAGTATTTAAGTACTTTGAATCAGTCTGCCCATTTACAGATAGAAGAACTAAAAATCCAATAATAAGAAAAAAAAATGATTTCGTAATAATTTGAGTTCTCTTCAAACTAAAAAAGCATTAATACTAAACCAGTTTTAATGATTTATGCGAATCAGGAGTAGAGACTCCAAAATTCATTGTTATTTAAAGTGTATATAATCAAGAAAATAAGTGTGAAATAATTTGCATAATTCCCTGAAAATCATTATCTTAGAGCAAAATTTGAGATAATATTCTAAGTATG
>JBBSDM010000073.1:0-9859 GCA_038249445.1 Bacteroidales bacterium | reverse complement strand
TAATTGATACACTGTCCATTTTAATTTCTCCTATTATTTAGTTATTATTAAAGACGTCTAGAAAAATCAAGTTTTTGAAGGCGTCGGTATTTCTTTCTTATCTGTTGTTTTGGAATCGTGTACCGCCGCTGCAATATAAACGGTGGCCAGAATACTGAAGATATAGACTTGCACCATGCCTGTAAGCAAGCCAAGTGCCTGCATTACAATGGGAAAAATAAAAGGCGTAATGCTCAAAAGAATGGCTATTATCATGCCGCCGCTCATAATATTGCCAAACAAACGAACAGCCAACGCAAGTGTACGAGTGGCTTCGCTTATAAGGTTGAACGGCAACAAAATAAAGGTGGGTTCGAGATAGGATTTAAGATAACCCCAAAATCCCGACTTGGTAATACCAAAAAAGGGTACGGCCAGAAACACGCATATGGCAAGTGCTGTAGTGGTTGACAATGACCCTGTGGGTGGTTCGTACCAAGGAAATATTATGCAAAAATTGGATACAACTACAAATAAAAACAAAGTGCCAATGAACCCGATATATTCTTCGGGCTTTTTTAAACCAATTTCTTTGATTTGATTGTTTATGGTTGTTACCAACATTTCGAGTATGCATTGCCACCGCGAAATACGAATGCCTGTTTTGAGATTTCGGGTTATCAATGCAGCACCAACAACCATTACCACCATAATTGCCCATGTGGTAACAATTGTAAGGTTAATGGTAAAAAATCCATTTTGCCAAAATATGGTTTCGTCGGGACTTAATTTCATAGCACATCCCTTTCATTAATATTTTTGGTAAAATAAGTTACTACAAAACGAGCAACAACAAAGCCCACCAAACAAATGAGCAATCGCTGCCAACTGCCTTGAGCAACATAATAAAACCCCACCAAAACGATGGCTATACGCAAAAAGAAACTACTGATAAACCAAATAGCGGGTGTTTTTGCTGTAATTGTTTTTTTAACGGTAAACCAAAGTCCACCAAAAAACAATGTGCCCAATGCTAATCCGGCAACCAATGCAAATATCATAAATAAAATCTCATTCATCTTTATCGTCTTTTTGTGTATATTTGTGGAAACTTATTTTTCCTACAAATATGTCTATTACCAAACATGCCTCAATAAGATACCAAGCACTAGATCGTTGCTTTCGAAATACTGGCCGTCGATATTTTATGGACGATTTGATTGAAGAATGTAATAATGCATTATTTGAATACTCAGGGAAAGAAGATGGTATAAAACGTCGTCAGATATTTGAAGACATCTCATATATGGAAAGTTCGCAAGGCTGGTCTATTGAACTAAAACGAGAAAAAGACAATCGAAAAACTTTTTATTATTACACAAATTCAAATTTCTCAATCAACAATCAGCCATTAAATCCCGTAGAAGCAGAACAACTTAACGAAGCAATTAATATGTTGAATCGTTTTAAGGGTATGCCTCAGTTTGAATGGATGGAAGAACTACTCACAAGATTAGAAACGACTTATAAACTAAAAGGCAAAAAGACGACAATAGTTGATTTCGAACAAAATCCATACTTGAAAGGTCTATCTCATTTTACCCGACTCTTCAATGCAATAATCAATAAACAAGTTTTTAAAATTACTTATAAAGCTTTTGGTAAAGACTTTAAAACGCATACAATACATCCCTATTATCTGAAACAATACAATAATCGCTGGTTTTTGTTCGGCTTAAATCCGGATTATGATCAATTAAGTAATTTGGCTTTAGACCGAATAGATTTAATTTCAGATTTATCTGCACCTTATATTGAAAATAAAGAGATTGACTTCAATGAGTATTTTGAAGATTCTGTGGGTGTTACTATACCCCTAAATAAATCTCCGGAAAAGATCATACTGTTAGTCGAAAACAGCCTTGTAGGATATATAAAGAGTAAACCTCTTCACGGTTCACAAAAAATAAAAGAAGGAGAACAATATGCTATCTTGGAATTAAACTTGATAATCAATTACGAATTAGAAACATTACTTTTTAGCATGGCTGACAGAATTAAAGTAATGGAGCCATTAGCACTTAAAGAATCAATTAAAATGCGTGCTCAAAAAGCAATTGAAAATAATTTTTGAACTGTGCAGATGGTGTGCACATCATGATTATACATTTGCAACGTAATCAAAAAACAAAGTTTAATTCTAAATGTTTACAGATATGAAAAATCAGATAATGAGTTATAATGAAGTTCAAAATATCGTTTTTAATGCTATAAACAGATTCGAAGGAACTTTAGAATCCGGCATTAACGAATATAGTGTAATCTCTTTGGAACACTTTGCTTTTATGCTACTACTTAGACGTGAAGATGTAATCAATCCTCGGTTCTGTATTCTTCATGCAAAGACACCTGAATGTTTTATTGAACAGGCGATCAGTAGCTCAACTTCACAGAATAAAGAAATTCTTAATCAACTCTTAGAGGTTTACAAGGAGAAATTCTCTAAAATGTCAATATATATATTTTACGATTTATGTAATCGGTTGAATGGAATAGAACGTTCACTACTTGATACATACCTCGTTCGACTTTTTGATGAAGAAATTAGTCAATCGCATGACATACATAAATTAATTGCAGCATTAAGTCATACTACACTAAATACGACAGTGTATAATCCGTATGCTAATTATGCAAACTTAGTTTCAGAACTTAAAGTTGCTAACTATTATGGTCAGTCAACAGATGATGCATGGGCTTTAGGTTCAATGAGATTAATGGCTTACCATCTTAATCCAGCAAATTTCAGAAGAGAAGATTCAATAAATTCATGGAATAGCTGGAATCTTAAATATGATTTCATTTCGGCAACTGCACTTTTGGGAAAACAGACAGGATACGAAGAATTTGAAAGAGCATATTCGAATATACTTGAAAGCAATCCAACAATCAAATCCGTTGCAAGTCACTTTATTATAAAAGGAATTGAAGCTTTGACTGAAAATGGTAAACTAATTGCATTAATATACCCAACGGTACTTTATAACAATGAAGAATTAAATATGCGTAAACTACTAGTTGAAAATGATTTACTAGAAATGGTTATTCAACTTCCAGCTAATTTCATTAATGATAAAAATATCCCCGCTGTTATACTTGTTGTTAACATGAATAAACAGCATAAAGGGCATGTGATACTTGTAAATGCCCAGAATTATATTGATAAATCAATCAAAAGCAAATTCTTATTCGAACAATTGGTATTCGATATTGAAAGTAAGGAAGTGTGTGACAATATACGAATGGTAAGCAATGAAGAAATTATAGAAAACGGATTTAATCTAAATATTTCGAGATATTTTATCGCGAAATTAACTATTTCAGCAGGATACAAAACAGTCACACTTGACAAACTACTTTCTGTTTATCAAAATGTTGATTTAGATGGTAATGTTACGATTGGTAGCTTTGTTAATGAAGGAAAATATTTGTCGGGTAAATATTTGAAAAATGATGCCTTCAACTATAAGCTCTTAAATCAAGATATTCAAAGTATTCAATTAGAGGATTTATTTGTCAAAAAGATCGAATCTGATATACTTTTAATGTCTCTCGATGGAAAATTGAACACAACATGGTGTTATGCATCAAAAGAAAGTCCAATATATTTTAGAAATAATAATATTGAAGCATTTTTAGTAGACGAAAATGAAATCGTCCTTGATTATCTTGTATATCAACTCTCATTGGAGTATGTTCAAAAACAAATGTTGGCATATTCCGAATTTTTAAATGGATTGAGAAAAATTCGTTTAGAAGATTTATTGAAAGTCAACATACTTCTTCCGTCACTCGATGAGCAACGTGGTATTGTGGAAGGTGCTAAAGAGTCGGCACTTATGGGTCGAGCAAAAGAGTTAAATCTTGAAAAAATTATTGACAAGATGAAACAACAGTATTTGGAAGAAATAAGGATGAGAAAACATAGCCTTGCACAACCTTTATTTAGTACTAAAGAAGGACTTGAGTCATTGTTAAATCATATGACGAAAACTGGAGGAATTAATACATTAGATATTATCAATCAGAAGCATAAGATAACACTTGAACAACATATTAAAAATATGCAAGTAAGCATAGCCCAAATGGCATCACTATTAAATGAACTAACGGAAATATATTCGTTTGATCAACCTGAATTAGTTGATTTGGGAATATTTATTAAGGAATATTTTGAGGCCAATCATTCCAATCAATTTGAATTCAGGTTAGACATTGACAAAGATGTGTTTAATCATTTTGGTCTTGAACCTAAAACGCTTATTGCCAAGAAGAATTTAACAGATATTTTTGACAACATCGTTCAAAATGCCATAAATCATGGTTTTGTTGATCAGAAAAGGGAAGACTTCTTAATTTGGATACTACTTTCTTTCGATTTTGAAAATGATTGTATTCAACTTCGTATACGTAATAATGGAAAACCATTACCTGTAGGTATGGATAACAAACGATATTTTATGCGAGGAGAAAAAGGTGGTGTAACGGGCAATACCGGTATAGGTGGAAACCTAATAAAACTCATTGTTGAACATTTTGGAGGTGAAGTTACCATTCTAGGAAATAATCAAGCTGAATTTCCTGTTGAAATCAATTTGAACTTAAAAAAACAATAATCATATTATGGAAAAACAATATCAAGTAATTTGGATTGATGATCAATGGGAAGAGTTACTTTCATTTGATACCCGAGCAGAACAGAACAATATTAATCTAACCGCATTTAAAACATCTGCTGAAGGGATGGCTGAGTTAGAAAAAGATTTAAACAAATGGGATGCAGTAATACTTGATGCTAAGGTTTACCGTAATTCGGCACACGAAACGGCAAGTTTAAGTGGACTTTATGCTTCTATTTCTAAATTAGAACAATTGTCATCTAAAAAAATAATTCCTTGGTTTGTTCTTACCGGGCAACCAGACTTAGTTTCAAATGAAACACTTCAAATCCAACTGGAAGAAAAAGGAAAATGTATCTATAGTAAATATGGAATTGATGATGTTTTCTTGCTCTTTAAGGAACTTAAAGAGCAAGCTGACTGCCAATCTGAAACTCAAATCAGACATAAATATGCTGATGTTTTTAAAGTTTGTACAAAAGAATATATTGGAGAACAAAATGCTGATAGGATACTAAAACTATTGCTGGCGTTGAAAGACAGTGACAATCAAAACCCTCACCATTTTAATTCTATTAGAAAAGTAACTGAAGATGTTTTCAATAAATTAGTTCAACTTGGTGTTCTTCCTCAAGAACACGAAAGAGAAGGTAAAGTTGAAAAAATTAGTTTTAATGGCAAGAGTTTATTTCTATCAAATTCAAAGAAAGTTCCAATCTATATACAAAGAAGTATACATTCCATTGTTGCAATAACCCAAGATGCTTCTCATTCAAAAATCAACTTAAAAGAAGAACTCAAATCAAATAATCTTCAAGTTGATAGTGATATACAATCGAATAAAGCTCCATATCTTTTTTATAGTACAGTTTACGAGTTATTAAACTTAATATGTTGGTTAAAAGGATTTGTTGATGAAAATCAAGATATTGAAGCAAATAAAGCTTTATTTCAGAATCCACCTAAAAACAAAATAGACATTTCAGAAAAAGATTGCTCACCAATCAAACCATTAAAAAAATCAAACAGAGTAGTTAAAGAATTAGAAACTAAAAATATAATGGAGACTTTAACCGGAGAAATAACAACCAAATTGCCAGGTATGGCAATTTTCACTCCTTATGATAATTCCGAGTTAATTAGAATAGAAGGATCACTACTCTCTAAACTGGAACGTGGTATGGTTATTATAGCAAATGTAAAAGTTCAAATAAAAGACAACAAATCAACACGACAAATATCTGAAATTGAAGTTTGCAAATCTGAGAATGTCAAAGCAATAAAATTTGTAAATATACCTGACCTAAATTTCAAGAAGTATTTGGTAAAGAATTTTGATTTAGACGGAGATGGTGAAATATCAGTTGAAGAGGCGCTTGCTATTACTAATATTAATTTAATTGGTAAATATGCAGAAGGAAATTCCCCCATGGAAGGCTTAAATATTAGTTCATTAGAAGGAATTGAGTTTTTTCCAAACCTAACTAATTTGGATTGTATTTCTAATCCAATAAGATCGATAGATGTAAGTAAAAATAAATTCCTTACTATTTTAAGGTGTAGTAGAAATTATACGCTGGAAGAGCTTAATATTGATGGTTGCAACGAACTTACGTATTTAAGTTGTTATGATACGAGTATATCAAAATTAGATATTAGTAGCAATCTAAAGCTTACGGATTTATATTGTGGTAATTCCAAATTAAGTATACTGGATGTAAAAAATAATGTTGCTCTAATTAAACTATCATGTAGGTTTAATCAATTAGAATCTATAGATGTAACGAAAAACATTCTGTTAGACAATCTTCATATTGCGTGCAATAATTTAACTACTTTAGACGTTTCACAGAATGTAAAATTAAAACACTTGGATTGCGGAGCAAATAAATTGTCAAATTTGGATATATCCCAAAATACTGAACTGGAAAATCTTACATTTACTTCAGATACGCTTAAAACAGTTGACACAACTTTGACTCCGAAATTAATCAAAAAATAATAGTACCATGAAATTAGATAATTTGAATAATATTCAACTTTAATTAAATCAAATATCATGGCAACTTATATTGACAACATAGAATTAGACGAAACAAATGTTGAATTCAATTATGCAGCAGAATTTGTAAAGCAGACGGACAAACTTGTTTATCTGACAGGCAAAGCAGGGACTGGTAAAACGACTTTTTTAAAATACCTTCGCGAAACTACAACTAAAAACACTGTTATTCTTGCTCCCACTGGTGTTGCGGCAATAAATGCTGGTGGACAAACAATTCAGTCATTCTTTCAAATCAAACCAAGTATATATGTTCCAAATGACAAACGTCTTAGAACAAGAGTTGATGTATACGATTCTGACAAAAGCACCGTTTACGATCACTTTAAATATTCCAAAGAGCAATTTGAAATTATCAAGGGTTTGGAACTTTTGATTATTGATGAAATATCTATGGTTAGATGTGACTTACTGGATGTTGTAGATAGATTACTTAGAGTTTTTAGAAAAAGAGAAAAAGAGTCTTTCGGTGGTGTACAGGTTATTCTAATTGGAGACACTTTTCAACTACCACCAATTGCATCTTTTGACCAATGGGAGATATTGAAGGATTATTATAAGAGTCCTTTTTTCTTTAGTTCAAAAGTCATTCTAGACAAAAAACCTATTTATATTGAACTGAAGAAGATTTATCGTCAAAACGAACAAGAGTTCATCGATTTATTAAACAAAGTGAGAATAAATCAGGTAAGTACTAATGAACTTAATTTGCTAAACTCAAAATATAATCCAACTTTCACACCGAATGTAAATTTAAATTACATTACGCTCGCTACTCACAATAAAATTGTAGAAAGCACTAACCTTACAAAACTAGCTGAATTAACAACTGAATTAAAACATTTCGAAGCCAATCTATTAGGAACATTTCCTGATAATATTATGCCAACTGACAGAATTCTTCAACTCAAAGAAGGGGCTCAGGTTATGTTTATAAAAAATGACAGAGGAAAAAGATACTATAATGGGACAATTGCGAAAATAACAGAAATATCAGAAAATAAGATAGTTGTTGAATATAAAGATAAAGACGCACAAGAAACGAAGATATTAACAGTAGAGAAACAGGAATGGGATAATATTAAATATACCTGGAATGAAGAATCTAAAAGGATAGAAGAAGTTATAATTGGTACATTTATTCAATTTCCATTAAAACTTGCTTGGGCGATAACAGTTCACAAAAGCCAAGGATTAACTTTCGAGAAAGTTATTGCAGATTTAGGTGCAGCATTTACTTCTGGCCAGGTTTATGTCGCATTGAGCCGTTGCACGACATTTAATGGATTAGTTCTTAAAACAAAAATTGGACCTACTGCAATTAAAACAGACCCAAAGGTTTTACTATTTGCACAAAATGAAACACCAAGCACTTTGATTGTTCAGGAGCTAAATTCGGGAAAGGCAGACTTTTATTACAAAAAACTTAGAGATTCTCTTAATACATTAAATATCAGTGATGTTTATGAAAACTTCACTAAAGCTTTTAAATTCAGAAATGACATAGAAACTGAAAATTTCAAAAAGTATTTTATTGTACATGCGACTAAAATAGGTTTATTCAAGCAGAAATACATCAAGACGAATGAAGATTTTATACAACTCAAAGTCCAAAATTTAGAACTTCTATCTGAACATGAAAAACAGGAAGAAACAATATCAGATTTTTTGCAAAAAACCGACGAACAAAATAAAGCAATTAAGCTTTTACTTGACAAAACAAAGGAATTTGAAGAAATAATTGAATATAAAGATTCGATTATTGAAATTATAAATTTAGAAAATACCAAAGCAAAAGAGCTAATTTTAATATTGCAAGGAGAATTACAAAATCAAAAAAACATAACAACTAAATTAAATAAGGAAATTGTAATTAAAAAAACAGAAATCCAAAAACAGAAATCCAAAATTGATAAATTTGAAAATGAGATTAACAATAAAAATATAGAAATTAAACGATTAAGTGATATGAAGTGGTATAATAAACTTATTGGTAAAAAATAAATGGAACCATGTCAGACACAACTATCGAATAAAAATTCACTTGTTCCACCTGTAATTATGCAGCCCAGATTTCAGGGAAACGATATTATGAACCTGAATGGCTGTTCATATAGGTGTAAGTGTATGTAAAAGTTGTCATTCTTCAGTTCCAGCCCACGTGGAAATGATGGTATTCCTCGGAATGGGTAACAACCCGATAGGTTGGAGCTACTGTACAAGTACCTGCTTCGAAAGCTGTAATGGCTTAACAGACTATATTATTTACTCACGGGGTGACTTCAAGTCACTCCGTGAGTAGGAAAAACAGAACTCCCCGATACGTTTCATCCTATCGGGGAGTTTTATTTCCTGGGGTATTTGCGGTTTAATTTTTATTTGTCAGCTATATTCCGCAATAAATGCATGTTGAGTAACGTAAGCATTCGGTAAAGTCCGTCTTTTGAGTGATTTATAAAAGTCAGAACTTAGCGGTCAAAAAAAGCTATGTTCTCCATCAATGAAAATAACAGTTTATATCTTTATCCTACCCATGTAGATTTACGCAAAGGTTTCAACACTTTGTCAGGATTAATCAATAATAGCAGCACAGGCTTGCGACCGAGCGATGGTAAGGTTTACATATTTGTGAACCGTTCTCGTAACACTTTGAAACTGCTGCATTGGGAGCGTGGTGGTTTTGTCATTTATCACAAACGACTAGAACAAGGCCGGATGTCAAAACTCATGTTCAAAGAAAACACACAGTTTATTCTCCTTCGTTGGGATGAATTGGTGTTGCTAATGGAGGGTGTAAATCCAAATACCAGACGCAGAAAAAGATTTAATATTTCTTGAAAAAAGATTGTGTATTTTCAGTGAAAATGCTTGCGTAATCCATTGAAATATAGTGTCTTTATAGCATGAAAGAGAAAGGAGCAATAGCAAATATGCAACTTCAACTTAACCTAATAATGGCTGAGTTGGAGCAACAGAAAATGCTGCTTTCTGGTCAAAGCGCACTACTTTCTCAACAAGAGGCAGAGATAGCTTCATTAAAGCAAGAGAAGCTGAAAATGGAGCAGGAATTGCTTTACCTACGCCGTGTAATGTACGGCAAGAAGTCGGAAAGGTTTATTCCCCAAGACCCAAATCAGCT
>JBBSDM010000072.1:0-10548 GCA_038249445.1 Bacteroidales bacterium | reverse complement strand
GTGTTTTTGCACACTATTCTTTGCGCCAAAAGAGCTGGTACCCACTAAACTTATTTTCTTTTTTATGTTCTTGTTTTTATACTCAATTTGTGCATCGTTCCAACCGTAATTTTTTTGCTGGGTATCTGCATTTATCCTCGCCCAAGCCCTTTCGCCAGTCAATAACTGATACTTTCCGCTGGCATGTGTAAACAAGGTCATTTTATAATTGCCCAATAAAAAATATGGGTCGTCGGGCAGCTTTGCCGCTTGGCCTGTTTTGTCCAACGCTGTGAACGGTAATGAGCCAGTATATTGATATTGAGGCAAACCAAGCGAGGAAAATGTCCACGCGCCAATATTCGAGGCAGATAATACGTTGACAGAAAGGCTTATGAACAGAAAAAATAAGTGAGTTTTTTCATTTTATTCAATTTGTTAGTTTATTCAAAAAGAGCGCTAATCATGCAATCAATGTGTTGATCTTCAGAAAAGCGCTCTTTTATAATTTATTTTTTTTAATCAGATAAGTATTTTAACATCACTATTGATAGGTTATTTTGGTATAACTTTCAGATAATAAGACTTGTAAGTAGCATCAAAATACTTATAATTACTTATTAGTTATTGAATTCTTTTATCGCCTCAAATGTTGCTACTAAGTTAGCGATGGGCACATTGGCTTGCACGTTATGGACAGAGTTAAATACAAATCCGCCATTTTTAGATAAGATTTCGCATTGTCCCAATACATGGTCTCTAATTTGCGATGCTGAAGCATTAGGCAATACTTTTTGGGTATCCACTCCGCCGCCCCAGAATGTAGCCTTACTGCCAAACTCCGCTTTCAAGTGATGAGTGTCCATATCTTTTGCATTGATTTGTACCGGGTTTATAATGTCGAATCCTGCATCAATTAATCCCGGAATAATTGGTAGAATAGCACCGCAAGAATGTTTAAATACTTTCCACGTAGTATTTTCATGAATCCAGTCGTTCATCCGTTTATAATGAGGTAGCCAAAGCTCTGCAAATGTTTCGGGTGAGCAGAACTGTGAGTTTTGTGTGCCAAAATCAGTACCGCAAGTAAATACAACATCTACTTTGCTACCAACTTTCGCCCATAATTTTCTATAATTCTCAATTGCTATATCTATTTGTTTGTCAAAAATTTGATGAATATAATCCGGACGAATCATAGTGGACATGTACCATTCTTCCACGGTGCGAATTCCTTTTGGGTTTGATAGTCCCATACCCGGAATAAACGCAATATCTCCCAAAGCTGTACTACCAAAACTGGCCACAACTCCCTTTTGACTTGCAACCATGGCATCTACTTTAGTTGAAAAAAAATCTAAATCACTGTCCGAAAGATATCCGATTTCTTCCAGATTGTCATCAGGATTCAACTTGTTATCATCAACCGGTTGGGCACGTTCAATGGCATTGATAAAATAACAACCGTTGGGCATGATGGCGCTGGGTGGGTAGTTTTTATCAGCTTTGGCGTACACATGGACATCCCCTTTTTCGTTGGGAGTCATATCAATGTCTTTTGCAATCAATACTTTTTGCCCCCAAGGAGTTATTTGTTCGTGCAAAACTGTTTCGTCAATATCAAACATATTGCGCGAACCGAACAACGGAACGGTGTCGATGCCAATAATGGCCTGCAATTCCTCATCTACTTCGCCAAGCATTTGAAACGGTTCTACGATGCGTACTGGACTCTTTTCCAAGCCGTAATGCTCCCTCAACCCTTCTACTACTTTACAGTGTATGCCGGTTACAGCAGTTGCCCCAAAATCGATAACCATTTTGTCGGGTTGTGTGTGATTTAAAGTGGCTTGTAGCCTTTCTTTTGATGTCATGATCTTCTTATTTATTATAAATTCGGTTAATAATATTCAGCGCACAAATTTATAGATATAAAAAGATTAAAAAAATAGACGAAAGTAAGATATTATATGGATAATAATACTTTAATTTGCAGTTGAAATACTTTCAACATAACTTATGATACGATTAGCATTAGGATTTCCGGGCGAAAAGTTTATCTGTTTGCCGCTTCCAACTCTAGATTTGCTTAAGGACAACCCACTTATCGGCGATTTATACATCCATAACCTGGGTTATTTCTCCAAAGCACAACATCATTACATCAACCGTCCGAAAGGGTGTGAAGAATATTTAATTATTTACTGTACAGAGGGTTGTGGCAAAGTAAACTTAAATGACAAGCAATACACACTTAGTGCTAATCAATTCATTATACTACCGCCGAACATTAAACACCAATACGAAGCTGATAATGAAAACCCATGGACCATATACTGGGTTCATTTCCTCGGATCTAAGGCCATGTTCTTTGCTGAAAACTTTGATTCTCCTCATCAGATATTGCCATCGCAAAATTCCCGCATCGAAGATCGCCTCAAATTGTTTGATGAAATCTATCAAACCTTGAATAACGGCTTTGAAATAGAAAATTTACATTATGCAAATCTTTGCTTCGCACACTTTTTAGCTACATTTTTGCATACCCAACAATTTAGAAACGCAAAAAAGAAAAGTGAATACTCCAATAGTATCATCAATCATGTGGTGTATTACATGAACGAAAATACAGGCAATTCGCTTTCCATAAATGATTTTTCTTCGTACATCGGTTATTCTACATCTTATTTTTACAATAAGTTCATGAAAGAGACCGGCTTTTCTCCTATGGACTATTATACTCGTTTGAAAATAAATAAAGCTTCGATGCTGCTTGTCAAAACGGATCTTAAAATAAGCCAGATTGCACATCAATTAGGCTATTCAGATCCCCTTTATTTCTCACGGATTTTTTCAAAATTCACTGGACTTTCTCCAATCAACTTTCGAAAACGCGAACTACAAATTTAATTGGAATTGGAATTTACAATTGTGTACGCTCGTAATTTAACCATGATTAGTATCGAATCGTAACAACTCAGCACCACTACATTTTTATAACTTTTTGATTTTCAGTTCGACGAAGTCGAACTGAAAATCAAAAAGAAAATGGGAGATTGCTTTTCCTCCAGTTTCGCTTCGCTCACTGGGGGTTATTCACATTTTACCCCTTCGGGGCAAGGTACTTATATGTTTGGTTACCATAAGCATACTCTTATAGCATTCTATTTGTAGGGTGCTGAGTAGTTACGTCAAATCACTAATAATCGAGTTATCACAAATTATTAAAATTTATATACAAAAGATAAATATCCAATTTTATCCAGATCGCCAATTGGATTTAGCTCGTTTGTGCAAAACCGGGTCGTCAATATCTAATATAATTTCTATTTATTCTTTTCGGCACTAATCCCTAGTTTTTTAAATTACTATGGTCATAATAGAATGCGCCAAACTTTCTAACTCAATGGCTTTTCCACGAAGAAGCAATTTGTAAGGCACTTTATTGTCCGAGAGATTGAGCACAATAACAATCACCTTCCCGTTGGGGTTAAGAAATGCAGTAGATTGCAATTTATCCCAACTGGACGAACTCATGATACGTTTTGCCTCTGGACGAACAAATTTGGAGAAATGACCCAAATAATAATAACTATTGGTGTAAATCAGTTCGCCCGTTTTAGTGTTAGCATGTATAGGCGCAAAGCAAAGATTGCCCACATGGTTTGGTCCGCCGGTTTCGTCGAGCAATACATTCCAGTCAGTCCAGCCCACCGCTCCATCGTTAAAATCATTCAACATTGACATCCCATATCGTTCTCCAAGCGACCAATCATTCAATTTATTAAAACTAAATTTTTCTACACAACCTTCGGTAAACAAAAGGTTTGTAGATGGATAAGCCTCACGCACACGTTTTACATTTTCAAATTGCATGGTACTTCCAGTCCATGTTTCATACCAGTGATAACCAATGCCCCACACATATTTTGCCGCTTCTGGGTCGTTTAGAATAACCGAGGCGCGATGATATATCAAATCCCGATTATGATCCCAAGCTACTATTTTTTTGTTGGTCATCCCATTTTTTTTCAATGTTGGACCCAAATAGTATTTGATAAAATCGCGTTCTTCCTCCGAAGTATATATACACGACTCCCATCTTTGCAAAGCCATTGGTTCATTTTGCACAGTAACGCCCCACACAGGTATGCCTGCCGCTTCGTATCCTTTAATAAATTTAACAAAATAATTTGCCCAAGATTGTTTAAACCGGGTCAACAACGTGCCGCCATGAAGCACATCGTTATTGCTCTTCATCCAAGCCGGTGGGCTCCATGGACTTGCAAACAATGTAAGCCTTCCGCCTGCTGCCGCAATGGCTTGTTTGATAAATGGAATACGGTATTTTTCATCGTGCGAAAGATTAAAACTTTTCAGCAGCGGATCATTTTCCGTTACATAATTATAGATGTCACTCGAAAAATCGCAGCTGGCAATGTTCGTCCGTGCCAAAGAATAGCCAATACCTTTTTGTTGGCTATAATAAGCCTCCATAAATTCCTTTTGTTTAGCAGCAGGCAATTTTGCATACACTTCCGCCGAAGCATCGGTCAATGCACCACCAATACCCAACATGGTTTGAAATTTATGAGTAGGATCTACCAGAATACTCACTTGCCTGTCAATGAATTGAGTATTCTTTCCAAACAGCACATCCGTCACTTGAGTCAGTCTGAGCGCAGTGTCTTTGGCGGTTACATAAATTTCGGCCTTAATAGGTGCAGGCACAGACACCTTGGCTTTACTTGTGGCATAAACGCCAGAGAAGCAGCACAAAGCTGCAAATAAAGTCATTTTTGTTTTTAATGATTTTTTCATGCGTAAAAGAATTTTATAATGTTATTAATTTAATGATTTTATTTTTTTATTTTTAAAATAAAATTAACTACGTATTTTCAGTTGAATATTTCTTTATAATTAAGCTTGTAATTCTACTTTACCAAATTAGAATTTAGTTGGATTTTCAGAGCCGAAAGCAACTTTACATCTCCGTCAGCTGACGGGCTTGAGGCGGTGCAAGAAAAGGAGAAAAAAGAGTATCAATTCCTTTTCAACCACCCCTAAATCCTCTAAAGTGGATTTGAGATTAGTATTGTTTCTTGAAAATCTTCAATCAATTTCTGCATTTTTTTATTTTCGGAAAGTAAATAATTGCTTTTTTCAATCAATCGTTCAATTTACAAATAATACAAAACAGATTTTACAAAAAAAGACAGGACTCGCCCCTAGCAAAAGGGGCGAGTCACATCAAATTATTTTTTATTTTCACAAGAAACTATTTTGCTTGATTTATCGGCATATGAGTCATGTCAAACACAATGGTTCCACCGTTAGCTATATCCTTGTGATTAAACCAGAATTTGTTCCATTTCTTTCCATTTATAGTAACAGATTTGATATAAATATTTTCAGGAGAAGCATTTGGAGCCAAAATGGTCAAGGTCTTTCCATTGCCCAAGGTCATTGTTGCTTTTTTGAAAGATGAACCAACCAGATAATAAATGTCCTGACCAGCATTTGGAAAAAAACCTATAGAAGAGAAAATAAACCACGAACTCATTGCACCACTATCATCATTCCCCGAATACCCTCTAAGGTTAAAACGGTCTTTCATCAACTTGCGTGTGTAAAAACTAGCTAAGTCCGACCGACCCGCATAATGAAAACTATGCACCGCCAAAAATGCAGGTTCGTTATCGTATTCCAGCAGTTTATTGTCAATGCCGTGTTTCAATTTTTTTACATACGCATCTTTCCCGCCGGCGAGTTCAATCAGTTTATTAAATTGGTGTGGTGCAAAGTAGGAATATGTCCAAGAGCAACCTTCGTAAAAGTGGTCTTGCCACGAGCCTGGATATTTTTTGGCATCCAGCTTCACAAAGGTGCCATCCAAATTCTTAGACATAATAAAGCCCTTAAAGCCATCACTTTCGGCATTGGCATCCCATAGGTTCACCCATTTAGTACTTCTATCTAAGTATTTTTTATAATCCGCCTTTGTGCCAAGGTCTTTGGCTACTTGCGCAGCACAAAAATCGTTGTAGGCATATTCCAGAGTCATGGAATTACTCATTTTTCCAACTGGAATCCAGCCTTGTCGTTTGTAAAAATTGGTGCTGTCTGATTTCTTCCAACCATAGCTTCCTTGACGTTCGTTATCAGCATCAAATTTCAAAACCTTGTAAGCTTCTTTCCAGTCAACACCTTTAATGCCTTTTACATAAGCATCGGCTATTACGTTATCAATGTTATTCCCGCCTTGTTCGGCACGCATATCATTTCCAGCCACAAAGGCATCTTTTACCATTTTATTAGTTTTAAGTCGAGCAATAAAAGAGTTCACCGTTCCAGCCACCATGTCAGGGTTAATCAACACTTGCAGCGGATAAACGGTTCGCCATGTGTCCCAAATGGCAAGATGATCGTCCCACATGGCTACATCTTTTTCAAAATGTTCCGAATCGTTGGTTCTATTGCGAGGCATGATAGATGCGTGATACATAGCAGTATAGAAAATTTTATTTTGTTCTTCCGTTCCGCCTTCTACGTTTATTTTTCCAAGTAGATTGTTCCACGCTTGTTTGGCTGCCTCTTTTACTTTGTCGTAATCAAAAGCTGGAATTTCAGTATCTAACCAAGTGGTGGCTTGGTCAATGCTTTTGAACGATACCGCCACTTTCATGTAAATTTCCTCGTTGGCGTGGGTTTTATATTGGAAATATGCACCCATGCGATCGTTTGCTTTGGTTGATTTTTCGACGGTTTGACCTGGATTGATTACTCCATTCAACCATGTACCCACCGAAGCAGGAGCTTTGCTGAATCTGGCGCAGAAAAAAACGCGATATTGACCTTCGGCAAATCCGCCCGAATAGTTGCCATACCCCTTTATTTCGTTGCCCGAAGTGGAGGTGATGGTCAATGAACCATCGTGAAATTTTCCTCCAAGATTTGGTTTTATATCTGAGAGATAATGCGATAAATCGAACGCAATGTTTGCTTGATTGCTTTGTGGGAAAGTAAAGCGGTAAATGGCTGAGTGAAACGCGGGTGTGAATTCGGTTTTAATGCCGTAACGACTCAGCTTTACTGAGTATTCGTAGGCTTTTGCTACTTCATTTTCTTTGGGCGAATCGTGGTCGGTTTCGCCAATAGCTAACCCAATTTGAGGCACAAAGAAAATTTGTCCGTACTTACCCCATCCTGTACCACTAACTGTAAGTTGGCAAAATCCACGAATGGGTTCTGTGGGTGAATAGCCATCATCGTTCCCTTTTTGTGTTTGTGGACTTGGGTTAATAGACCCTGAAGGCAATTGTGGTCCGATAACACAAGCACTTGCTGGATCGAGCACTCCAATGAACGGATCGACATACTCTACCAATTGCTTTTTCTGAGAATAGGCTGAAAACTGCAAACAAAACAATACGGCTGCTACCGTCATTAATTTTGTAGGATTGAAAGTGATTTTTTTCATGTTTTTATTATTTTAAATTTTTAAAGATGCATACTTTTATTATTGCTTCAAGTATAAATATGTATTTCTATCATTACACTATTTAATTTTGGACTTACAAATATAATGTTTACAAACAATTAAAAAATGTTTACAAACAAACTTTATCTCTTTTTAAGAAAGGATAGTGTATAACAAAAAAATGTTAACAACAAAAAAGAGGGCTAATAATCCGTGAAATAAATATAAATACAGTTATTTAACGCAATGCGCCTCGGTAAATTCGATGGTCGTATTATCCGAGTTTGCAATGCTCGACAACCAACGTTTACCTCTTCCAATTATGGGTTTTCGGAGTATTTCGTTTGCACGCCTTTCTTTAAGTGTATAGATTGTTTCCTGCATATCATCCACCAGCAAGCACAAATGCGTGGCGTTAGGATTTTGCGAGGTATAAATCTCAAAATTCTCAACACCATCATCGATACCTAAATACAACATACCGGGAGATAAAGTCCTATCTTCGGGAATGCGTACAATTTCTCTTAAACCCAGCAGCCCTACATAAAACGGATCATTATCGGTCAGTTTCTCTACACTGTAAACCCCAGCATGATGAATTCGTTTCGAAATCCTGTTTTTAGATAGCCATTTTCCTTTCGATTTTATATGCAAACTATTTTTCTTGAATCCGATAAATTCAATTACCGTTCCGGCTGAATCAACCACAGAGAACACTTCATTCCCGCACCATCAACATTCGTATTTCGGGAACTATACAACCTTTCGATTTCAGGTATTGGTACATCTGTTCCACATTTTCAGTTTCGAAAGATACTGAGATCATTCGCTTTTTGTCTTTGGCATTTTTATCTTCCACAAACTCCAGAAACTGACAATCATTCACTTTGTATGCAACCACATTGCCCAGGGTGAAGAATATGAAAAAGCTTTATCAAATCCTAATAGATTGCCATAACAAGATTGAGCGAGATTAAAATTTGTAACTAAAAAAGTCATTTTGGCTATGCCCCAATTTGCAGGTCGAGTTACAGGCTGAGCCGCAATACGAAACGTGAAGAACAAAAACAAGATACCGTATGCGAGCGTTTTCTCATTATTATATGTTTTTTCAAAAAAAAATATTCCCAATTTAGATTTTAAGAAGTTTTTCAAACAATTGATTCATCTGACTATTATTCAATACTGAACCATGCATTACGGCCATATAATTAGCATTCAACAAAGTTAGTCTTTCAACCGTATTTTTCTAGTTTTCACCTAAAGGAACAAATCCTGCTTTTTCTTGAAAATCAAGAATTTTTGGAATCAAACTTTTATCGCTAAATGGAGGATTAATTCCGGGTTGAGCACCCAAATCAGAAGAAAATAAAACGCCTTGTGTTTGTTCATAAAACATACATGCTTCCAAACCATATGGAATATGAGGTGTAATTACTATCTGAACTTTCATTTTTCATAGATTAACAACCTCAATATCCTAAACAATTTGAATTGGCTTATCTGACAAATCTTCGACGGTTGCCAACCCAACTTTACTACTAATTGGAACGGCATTATGCGCAACTCTCAACCAATCATTCAACGCACCACACTCGTCTGACTCAACGTGTGAAAAGGCAATATAACGAAGTTTTTCTATATCAATCAGTTCTTTAAGAATCGGCAACAATGTTGAAAATATTTTTTTTCACCTGTGTGAATCAACATGCACTGTTCGTCCACAATTAAAAAAATGATTGAACTCAAATGTATCGGTTGGTGCAATATAAATGCGAAATATCCCTTTTCTTATCTCGAATACGTTCGTCTTCATTTTACATTATGTACAATTTGTTTCCGAACCCAATTTACTAAATCCGTTCGTTGTTCGGTTTGTTGCAGTTGTTTTGGAACGGTTCTCAAATACCATTTCACGTTATATTTTACTGTTTCATTGGGTTTCAAGGTGGCGTATCGTCCATGGTTTTCTAGCTCCACATACCTTGGATTTCCATTAGCATATATTTCAATTTCAGCCTGTTGTGGCGCAATAACATTTGAAGGTAAGTCTTCGAAAGTTTTAATAAAGGCAATTCCATTTTTAACATGGGCATACCAACCTTCGCTACCCATTGCAAACAACTTGGTGTTTTCTGTTATTTGGTTGTAATCATAATTGAAATAAACTATACCATTGATTAAGGTTACTCCCGGCAATTTACTTTGTTTCAGTATAGCAGAATCGGGGGCGGCAGGAAAAAAAGTAACTCCGCCCGGAAACACGCGAGACACTTCCCAACAACCAACATCTTTAACAGAATTAGAGATGTTTTTTATAGTATACTCCATTACAAACGAGCTATCAGTAGGATTGACTTTGAATGTTTTATAAAATTGAAAACCGCTTTTTTGGCTTGGCATAGAAATAAACTTTTGCGTTTTACCGTCCATTTCCATGCTATAGAGCTTACTATCAAGTGTATCAATGGGTGGCCATTCCCATATTTTTTGCGGTGCAGGCCAAAAGGTAGAGCCTGAACTTTCAGGATTATTGTATCCACCGTAAAGAAATTCTATATCATTATATTTCAAAGAAATAACGCGCGCACCAAAAGTTGGGTCGACAACTAAAGTGGATTTTCCAGTTTTTTTTACAAGTAAACTATTTTTATTTCCTGCCCCCTGAGCGGACACGCCACTGCAAAATCCAATTGCAAATATGAAAACAATTAAAAAATTATCTCTCTTCATTGTATTATTTTTAATTTTAATAAATTCAGTACTTTTTGCTGTTTTATATAAATTTGATCAAATTAATTGATTATCGTAAAATTTACATTTTGTAATTATCAAAAACCATTTCCTATCGAATTAAAAGCAATCCTATTCAAAAATATTTGCGTTGATTTTTTTCGCCACCAAAATTAATGAATGTTTTTGATTTAAGTAATGGTCAAAATATAATATCGTATTTTGTGCCGAAGTTATTCAACACAAACGACAAGCGTTCTTTGAGATTCTGAAAACAGAGATAAACATCAAGCGGTATCCAATTATACTTGATTCTTCGCCATAATATCTCGATTAAATTCAATTCAGGAGAATAT
>JBBSDM010000071.1:0-11632 GCA_038249445.1 Bacteroidales bacterium | reverse complement strand
TAGCACTACATTTTGGACAAATAAAGCCATTAGGCCATCTTATTTCAAAAATATAATTCCAACAATCTTCCTCGTTTCTAAATTGAGCAAGAAATTCTTGAAAATGCTTCGGATAACGTTCATTATTATTCATGCGACAAAGTTACAACTTTTTACTTGACCGAAAGGGATAGGCAGTAAAATAAAATATGAGAAAGTTTATATTTGCAAGCTTATTAATGTCATTTGCGACCGAACCAACCCGCTGGACAAAATTTTGAGAACATCGATACTTTTTCAATTGGTTCGTTTCTTTGCATTGAATCTAAAAATAATGCGTATTGTGGTAGGTGGTCACTCATGATTAACAACCAATTCTTACTTTTAAAATAAAACGGCTTTGTACACTTGTTGTGTGCAAAGCCGTTATTGTTATTTATTCAAACCTAGTTATTTCTGGTTATCTGATAATTCTTCTTACACAGAGGTAACAGATAATCAAATTCTACAGATTGCTCATCAATATATTCATTAACTGAGACTTTGTGTGAACTCCCGGTTGTTTGTACTTTATTTCTCCATTTTTAAAAATCATCAAAGTGGGAACACTTTGAATTTGGTACCTACTTGCCAATTCCTGATTTTGATCTACATCAATCTTTATGACTTTGACACGCTCTCCCAGCTCATCGGCTACTTGTTTCAAAATGGGTGATTGAACTTTGCACGGTCCACACCAGAGCGCATGAAAATCGACTATTACAGGGCGATTCTCATTGATTATTGAATTGAAATTTCCTTTCATGTGTAAGTTTTATTTAAAAAATTAGTCTATTTCTTTCGACAGTTCTTTCCCCACAATTTCTGCAGCCTTTGCTACACAACGTGTACAAGGTCTTGATTTGTAATAAGCCTCGTTTCGTTCCGACGATTTGGGGCTTTGTGGTTCGTGTTTGATGTTGAGTAAATCGGCACAGATATATGAACCCATATCAGCTTTAAACGCTCCGGCAGTTCGTTGCACCGCTTTATAGTTCACATTTTTTGCTGCTTTATCGGTGGTATCGGTAAACGGATAGTGTAATCCCAAGATCATAAACATTCCCGAAACTGCACCACATACTTCACGCAATCGCCCCATGCCACCGCCAAAGGAAGTCGCCAGTTTGGCTGCCGTGATGCTATCAATACCGTAAAGTTTCGAATACGCCATAAATACGGCTTGTGAGCAATTATAGCCTTCTTCGAAATAGGCAATGGCTCTGGAAATATATTGGTCAAGTTCTATTTCTTTCATAATGACTTAATACAAAAAGTAGATAAACGCTAAACTGTTAATGGCAATAAAAAGCCAAAGTGTAACGCCCAAAACAAGTGGTTTTACACCAACCGATTTGATGGTTGCCCTTGACAGACCAGCTCCGATAAAGAAGAGTGTCAGCGTCAGGCTCTGTCGGGCAACTGATACAATTCCGTGAGTTAATGGTTTTGGTAGGGCAAGATAGGTATTTAAAATCATAGCAAGGATAAAAAACAGGATAAACCAGGGAATAACTATCTTAGTACCTTTCGATTTAAAATAAAACGAGGTGAAAATGGATAGTGGAATAATCCATAAAGCACGAGTTAGTTTTACAGTAGTAGCCACTTTCAGGGCTTCTTCGCCGAAGGTAGCTCCGGCACCTACCACAGAGCTTGTGTCGTGAATGGCAATAGCTGCCCAAAGTCCAAATTGATGCTGCGAAAGATGCAATAAATGTCCTAACACCGGAAAAAGAAAGAGAGCCACGGCGTTTAATACAAAAATAGTTGCGAGTGAAACTGACATCTCGCTTTGGTTGGCTTTGGCAATAGGACCAACGGCAGCAATGGCACTTCCACCACAAATGGCTGTGCCGGAGGCAATCAGATAAGATGGAACTTTGGACATTCCCAACCACTTTCCAGCCATTATTCCTAAAAACATAACGCTGACGACAGAAAACAGCGTGAAGAACATTCCATCAGAACCCGCCTTGACCGAATCGAGTAAATTCATTCCAAATCCTAAACCAACAACAGAAACTTGAAGTAAGTATGTTGAAGTTGTTTTATTAAACTTCGGAAATGGAGTACCCAGTGTGAGTGCAAGAGTCAATCCCAAAAACAGGGCAATTGGAGCCGAGATAAATGGCGACAGGCAAAGGACTGCAAGAATGATATATACAATACTGAGTACTGTATTGTTTTGATAAAATAAATGTTTTTTAATTTTCGACCCACTGCCATTTTTTGTAGTTTTATTCATTATTCTTTCTTTGTTATTTATGGGTGCAAAGGTAATTCCAATAACAATAGCAATGAAATAGTAATTATTTATAAACGATTATCTGAAGTTATACTGCCGTGCAAATTCCATAAATACTTCCGGCAGTCCTTCAGTATCGCCGTGCAGCTGGATAAAGTGAAACGTCCTTTCAATTTTGAGACCTTCTATTTCGATAATTGTTAGCTCATTGTTTTTCAATTCTTTGAAAATAGAATAAACGGATAAAAAGGCCATACAACCTGAATGCAAGAGGTATGATTTAATGCTTTCAGTACTGCCAAGTTGCATTTCGCACTGCAAATCTGATATTTTCATGTTAAACGGTTTAAGCGCATGGGCTATTACTTCCAATGTTCCCGAACCGGGTTCGCGAAGTAGCAACGGAATTTCAGACAATTGATTTGCCATGATTTCCGTCTTTCGAGCCAACGGATTGTCGGTAGCCGCCACTAGTACTATTTCATCGCAAACAAACCCACTGTACTTAAACAGCGAATTTTGGGCTTGACCTTCCACAATTCCAAAGTCAATATCTTTGTTTTTAAGCGCTTGTTCTATTTGCTCAGTGTTGCTGATAGTAAGCGAAATCCGTATATCTTCGTAGCGCTTATGAAAATCTGCCAACAAGGGTGGCAGCACGTATTGTGCAATGGTGGTACTGGCCCCGATGCGCAATTGACCTTTTTGACTTTCGGTAAGCGAATTGAGTTCAAACTCCAGACTGGTGTAAAGCCCAAAAATTTGATTCGTGTAGTGCAGCAATACGCCTCCCGCCTTGGTTAGACGGATTTTGCTACCGTTGCGTTCAAATAACCTAACTTTAAAGTGACTCTCAATTTCCTGAATATGCTTTGAAACAGCTGGTTGGGTAATAAAAAGTTCATCGGCTGCTTTAGTAAAATTGAGGCGTTTAGCCACAGTATGAAATACTTTTAAGCGAAAATCAAACATCTCATTTTTAATTAGTTGATAAATATTTCTCTTGACGAATAATATCTTGTAGGCAATATTCCTTAATTGCTTTGAGTAAAAATTCTGGTGGTAGGCAAGGCTTCCAATTCTCAACTCCTACGAACGCTAAATCGGTTTCAGCTTCGTTTATCAATTCGTTTTGCTCATTATAAAGCTTATAATTAAAGCTCATTCTTACCCCTTTAATGTCTTTCAATCGAGTTTTAATGGTGAGTTGTTCGTCGTAATGAGTTGTTTTGAGGAATTTGAATTTCATGCTTGTTACTGGACACATTACGCCTGACTCTTCTACCATATTATAGGGTATGCCAATACTACGAAGCAGCTCCCAACGAGCAGATTCGTAGTATTTTACATAGTTTGCATGATGCATTGCCCCCATTTTATCGGTGTCGGGATATGCCACTCTGAATTTATATTCGTGTTCAATCATTCGCAGAATAGATTAATGATTACAAACATGTTCGGCTTCATTTCCATGAGCTGCACAACTCGCTCCACCATCTGTCACTGCACCTGACAAATATGCTTCTACAAGTTCATGTACGTCACCTTTACAATTACGTACTACCTGAATGTTTTGTGAGGCCAATTTGTTGATGGCTCCTTCGCCAATTCCTCCGGCAAGCATGATTGCTACGCCTAGTTCTGCTAAATCGGAAGCAATGTTGGACTTACATCCACATCCCTGCGGTGATTCAAGTCTGGTTTCTGCAATAATTTCCTTGTTTTCAGATATTAAAAAAATAGTGTAGAACTCACAATGTCCAAAATGATTGTCAATTTGGTTGTCTTCTTTTGTTGGTACTGCAATTTTCATCTGTTTCATTTTTATTTATGTTTAATATACCTGCATTTCTACGTTTTCCCATTCCTTTTCCTACCAAAAATTCGGTTGGTTGTTTGTCTGTCTTTTCCACACAATTACCCAATCCTCGACCGCTTTTAGAGCCTTCGTTATTCGGCCCTTTTCCATTTAATTCTGACATAATTTATTTTTATATTAATTATCAATAACTATTGAATAGCCTGTATAAAAATGAATTAACTGACCTTCTAATTGTTCTTTCAGTTGTTGGTAAACTTTTTCCCCAGTACAATGTCCTGTAATAAAATTAGTTTCGGGATATTTCATTTTCATTTCTTGAGCTATAGCATCAATTTCGGCGTTGTTTTCAAATTCATACTTCATTTTACTATCTAACTGATGAAAACCACCTATTACATATGCAGTTCGCTTTGAAGGAAATAATGAAACCGAACCTAAAATATTCAAAAGTCCTTTGTGGGCACAGCCAGTGTAGACAACTAATTTATCTGTTCCAAAACTTATCACTAACTCGTGATTAAAATCATCCAATTGCATTCCATTTCCGGTCTTTTTGTACAATGTGGAATTGGCTTTTGGTGAGGAGTATTTATTGTTTTTGGCTGAAAACACCTGAATCTCATTTCTGAAAATCATTTCCGATTCAACAAATATCAATCTATCTGCATAAATACTCCAATCGAAATCCAAACTGATTTGATGAAAACCGTTTCGTTTTGAAAAGAATTTTTGACGAATAGCATTTTTCGACAAAACTATTTTTGCCTTTTTATTCTGTTTCAAAAATGCCGGTAATCCTCCAATATGATCGGCATGTCCGTGTGATATAAATACAAAATCAATATCTTTAATTGAAACGCCTAACTTTTCTGCATTTCGGATAAACTGATCTGAAGCTCCCGTATCGAGCAAGCATTTATAATGTTCAGTTTCTAAATAAATACATAAACCATGCTCAGAATCAAGCAACTCATTGAATTTGCGATTATCGGACAAAACAACTATTTTCATTTTGGGGTCTTATTTATTGCGGTCAATTCATCATTCCCAAAGCTATTACAATTTTTACATCGAACATGATTATCCAAACCACCTATCAGTTTAAAGCATCGTTTGCATCTGAACCATTGTTTTTCAAACTGCACATTTCCACCTTCAATCAGAATCATTTTCCCTTCTACAAAAGCCTGTGCAATGGTTTTACGAGCTTTTTCGTAGATACGCGTTAGTGTCGGCCGGGAAACATTCATTTGCACTGCTGCCTGCTCTTGATTCATTCCTTCATAATCGAGCAATCGAATTGCTTCATATTCATCAAAGAGTAAGGTAACAGTACTTAACATGTTCCGTGGAATGCCAAAAGGCTTGAAGCCCTGCATGAGTGGTGGGTTACAGATTCTTCTGTCTTGTTTTGGTCGAGGCATAACTAATTCTTTGTTCGATTTAGATGTGCAAAGATACGAATAGTAATGAACTTATGTTCATTATAAGGCAAAAATAATTGATTAATTACAAAATAACCTCCTTGATTCTTTTTTAATCAAGGCGATAATAATTTAGAATAGACTTTTAGAATTGATAATTCAGATTACATGAACAACCAATTTAAACGGATTTTTAAATGTATTTGTAAAACCATATAAGTAGCTACAATGATTAAAACTAAGCAAATACTTTTGTGAATACCGCCGATGGCAATTTCACTCCGATTTTTGAACCAAAAAATGCGCTGATAAGAACTCCAAAATCACATAAATATGCTAGAAATAAATATCGGTTATTTAAATGTTTAGAAAACTCATACCATATTTATGGTATAGATTTACCTTTATGCGGGTATAGCATACGGTTCGGATATCGTCTAATTTTGCATCAGACAAATTCAACAAAAAAACTGCTTCCCATGAAAGAAAAAAATTACAGAAGTCTGCTTAAATCCGTATCGTGGCGAGTAACGGGAACGATAGATACATTTATCATATCATATCTGATTACAGGTAAAATGTCATTAGCATTTTCAATTAGTGGAGTAGAAATAGTTACTAAAATCACACTTTACTATTTTCATGAACGGCTCTGGAATAAGATTAAGATCGGAAAAGTTCCAGAAACACCTGCTGATTATCAAATATAGATGTGAATAATTATTTTGCAAATTGACAACTTAAAGGTTTTTGGTTTGTTTTATGAAGATTAATTTGAAAATAATAAGAATGAGTATAAAATTAAACGGATTACTATCGAGTGATCAATTGGAACTTTTTACTAGCTTTGTAGCTACACTGAATCCAACTCAATTGGCTTGGGCATCTGGCTATCTGGCAGGACTATCGGCTCTGGGTGAAGTTCAGCCCCAATCTATTTCGGCAGTTGCCACTGAAACATTAGTAAGCATTCGTAGTTCACAACCAACGCTAACTATTTTGTACGGTTCGCGCACTGGAAATGGAGAAGGATTGGCTAAAAAAGCGTTGAAAGTAGCTACAGAAAAGGGAATTAAAGCGACCTTGAAAAATATGGCCGACTATAAAACTCGTGATTTGCAGACCGAAAAAAATCTGTTGGTTATCGTTTCTACACATGGTGAAGGCGTTCCACCTTTTTCGGCTAAAGAGTTGCACGAATTTATTTTAGGCAAACGCACTCCAAAACTTGATGGTGTGAATTATGCAGTGCTCGGTCTGGGCGATTCGTCTTATTTTCATTTCTGCCAAACAGGAAAAGACTTTGATGAACAACTGGAAAAGCTCGGTGCAAAACGCTTAGTAGCAAGGTTGGCTTGCGATGTGGATTTTGAAGATGCAGCCGATCAATGGTTAAAGGCTACGATTCCTGCTTTTGGTAGTGGGGAGGTAGTGGCTAATGTTGCACCACAATTCAGACTGGTGGCTGCCGGCAAAACAAATAAAGAAGATACAAAGATTGAAACTCATACAAAGAAGAACCCGTTTTTGGCACCAGTGTTCGAGAAAATATCGCTACATGGAAAAGGCTCGAAACGACAGACCTTGCACATTGAACTAAGTACCGAGAATGCTCCGGGATTAGAATATGAACCGGGCGATGCAGCAGGCGTCTATCCTCTAAATTCGGCTGAACTAGTAGGAGAAATGCTGGTAGTAACCGGTTTAAATGCAGGTGATTTTGTGGTCTTCAATGGGGTGGAGAAGAAGTTGGAAACTGCGCTTCACAAAAACGTGGAATTGTCGAAAATAACGATTGATGTGGTGAACCGCTATTTGGAGACCTTCCCGAATGAGAAATTGAAGAAGTTGTCGGAGCAACCCGATAAATTTAAAGAGTACTTGGACGGTCGGGATATTATAGACTTGCTGCACGATTACCCTAGCGAGATAAGTGCTGAGCAGTTGATAAAAATTCTTCGTCCGTTACAGCCACGCTATTATTCTATTTCGTCCAGTCCTAAAGCGTTTCCGGGTGAATTACATCTTACAGTTGGCGTGGTTCAATATCATAATTCTGGAAGGAATAAGAAAGGAACTTGTTCAACATTTTTGTCTGATTTGTCGGTGGATGATGAAAAGGTCCCCGTTTTTATTGAGTCGAATCCAGGATTTCGTTTGCCTAAAAAAGATGAAATACCGATTATTATGATTGGAGCTGGAACAGGTATTGCGCCTTATCGGGCATTTGTTCAACAGCGCGAGCTGGCCGAAAATAGAGGTAAGAGTTGGTTGTTTTTTGGAAACCGCAACTTTGAATCAGAATTTTTGTACCAAACCGAATGGCAGAGTTATTTGAAATCGGGCGCATTGACCAAAATGGATGTGGCTTTTTCGAGAGACGGTGACAAGAAGTTGTACGTTCAGGATAGATTGCAGGAAAATGCTGCCGAAGTATACCAATGGCTTGAAGATGGAGCGCATGTTTATATCTGCGGTGACATGAAAAAAATGGCAGGCGATGTGGAACATACCTTGGCCAAAATTGTCGAAAAACATGGTGTGTTGAGTAAAGAGAAGGCACTTGAATATGTAGACAATTTGCAAAAAGAGAAAAGATTGCAATTGGATGTGTATTGAAATGATTCCTAATTCGTCAGTTGACGGAGAATAATATTGGTCTAATTTGGAAAAAATAGAATATGAGTAAAGATAAAAAAATACAAGACGAAACTAACGCAGCCCCCCAGTGGCTAGGGGTCTCGGCTGTTGAAATTCTAAAAGAGAACAGCAACTATTTGCGAGGTACGATAAAAGAAAGTTTAAGTGATTCTTTAACTGGATCTGTTCGGACTGATGATCAAATTCTGATCAAATTTCATGGTACCTATCAACAGCAGGATCGTGATTTGGATGACGAACGCAAGCATCAAAAATTAGAACCACTCTACAGTTTCCTTATCCGTGTACGTGTGCCTGGTGGAGTTACCACGCCTCAACAGTGGTTAGCGATGGATGAACTCTCGGAAAAATATGCCGATAAAACGCTGAAGCTAACTACCCGTCAGGCTTTTCAGTTTCATGGTGTTTTGAAACGGAATTTGAAAACAACCATTAAAGAAATAAATCAATCTTTGCTTGATACCATTGCAGCTTGTGGTGATGTGAACCGGAACGTGATGTGCTCGGCTAATCCCTTCGAGTCATCAGTACATGGCGAAGTAGCCGAAGATGCTAAGCGGATTTCAGCGCACCTCACACCACAAACCAACGCCTATCACGAAATTTGGCTGGACGGAAAGCTGGTTGAAGGTGGTGAAAAGGAAGAAGAGCCACTTTACGGAAAGCATTATCTACCGCGTAAATTCAAAATTGCAATGGCTATTCCTCCTCGCAACGATACGGATGTATTATCGAACGATTTGGGTTTTATTGCCATCGTTGAAAATGGAGAACTTCTTGGTTACAACCTCATAGTAGGTGGCGGGATGGCATTTACTTTTGGGAATAATGCTACATATCCTCGAGTGGCTGATGTGGTGGGCTTTTTTCCGAAAGAGAAAATAGTGGAAGCGGCAGAAGCGGTGCTTGTTTTTCAACGCGACCACGGAAATCGTTCCGAACGTAAAAATGCACGATTGAAATATACAATTGACCGCCTTGGACTAGATTTTTTCAATTCCGAATTGGTGCGCACACACGACTTAAAATTAGAACCCTCAAAAGCGTATAAATTCGTGACACTAGGTGATAAATATGGTTGGACAAAAAGTGAAGATGGACTGTGGCATTATGGCGTTTTTGTAGAAGGTGGAAAATTGGTAGATAAAAATGGATATTTGGCAAAATCTGCTATTCGAGACATCGCCAAAATTCATACAGGCACTTTAATTCTTACCGGCAATCAAAATGTGGTTATTGCACAAGTGACTGAAAAACAAAAGCCTGTCGTTGAAAAAATACTTAAAGAGTACAAAATTGTTGACGGAAACAGTCTTTCGCATCTTCGTCAGAATTCTATAGCTTGTGCTGCCTTGCCACTTTGTGCCTTGGCTTTTGCCGAAGCAGAGCGATATTTACCAACCTTGGTTACTCGAATTGAAACTATTTTAGCCGCAAATGATCTGTTGCAAGTGCCTATCAGCATTCGTATGACGGGCTGTCCCAACGGCTGCGGACGACCATTTTTAGCCGAGATAGCTTTTGTTGGACGTGCGCCAGGCCGTTATAATATGTATCTGGGAGCTAGTTTTACGGGTGATAGATTGAATAAACTGTACAAAGAAATGCTGTCGGAAGACGAAATTATTGCTGATCTTACGCCTATTTTAGAGGATTTTGCAAAAAATAGAAATACGGATGAGCATTTTGGTGATTTTGTTATTCGTAAAGAATATGTGAAGTCCACCACTGCCGGTTTGAACTTTCATAATTGATTTGAGTGGAGGCACGGAATTCTGATTCCGTGATTCTTAATATACAACACAATTCCGATATGACACGAGAAGATTTACAATTTCTACCCATTTCCATCAATGTAACCAATAAGAAAATACTTCTTATTGGCGGTGGCAAAGTGGCCACACACAAAGGAACTATTATGGCTCGTTTTGTGACGAATGTGACGGTTATTTCACCTGATTTTACGGATGAAATCAAAGAACTACCCTATACTTTTATCGAAAAAGAATACGAAAAAAATGATTTGAAAGGTTTCTTTCTGGTATATGTTTGCACGGGTAATCATGAGTTAAATACCCAGATAAAAGTGGATGCCGATGAGCTGGGAATTCTCACCAGTGTATGCGATGCCCCGATGTTATGCGATTTTGTATCTCCAGCTATTCATAAAGAGGAGCATGTTACTGTTTCGGTGGGAACAAACGGTAGAAACGCTATGCAATCTGTTGATATTCGCAACCAAATCACGAAGTTATTTCAGGATGGTACCCTTCATTTGTAGAAATCATAGGAGCACGGATTTAACGGGAGCACGGATTTCCAAATCCGTGATTTGATAATACCAGAACAGATTTGGAGATACGTGCACCCAATACAACGGATTCGGAGATACGTTCACCCAATACAACAGATTCGGAGATCTGTTCGCCCTACCCTAAATGCGGTATAAATTTACCATAAGCGTGCGATTGTTTAGTCTCGATTAATGGAGGAATTTTGTATCGTCCAACGATTATAACTTATTTCTTAATCTCGAACGCATATGACCAACTATTTCACAATACCTGGCTATCAGGGATCAGGTCCAAACCACTGGCAAACATGGATTGAAACTACCCCACTAAATTTTCATAGAATTGAGCAACGCGACTGGGAACATCCCAATATCACAGAATGGGCAGAGAATATTGATAGAGCCATTGCCGGTTACGATCCAGAATCGGTGGTGTTGGTGGCGCACAGTCTAGGTTGCCTCACGGTTGCCGAATGGGTAAAACGTTACAATCGGCAGGTAAAAGCTGCTTTGCTAGTGGCTCCGCCGGATGTAGATGTTATTTGTGAGAAGCTTGATAATAATCTCATTAAGGATACTCCAACTCATAAATTCCCTTTTCGCACTACCTTGGTGGCAAGTACCAATGATCCATGGATGAGTATAGAACGAGCGGAATATTATGCTAAAAACTGGGGTAGCGAATTTATAAACATTGGCGAAGCTGGGCATATCAACAGCCTGTCGGGCTATGGCGAATGGGAGCAAGGATTGGATATTCTTAGCAAGTTGGGTTAACATAAGACAGTTTTAATAGTTTGTTTCTATCAAACTATCTTAACCCACTTTGTAGCAATTTTTCATAAAATTATTGCTAATCAGCCATTTGCTACTCTCGGAATTCCGATTTGAGCACAACAGATTTTTTCTTTGTAAAAGGAACATATTTATATTTTAGAGCATCATACAACATTTGTACTTTATCGTTTGGGTCTGAGTATCGTCGTATTAGGATAAGCTCATCTTTTTCATTTTGAACAGTTGTAGTAACAGCTTTTTGTGTGTTCATTATCCGAACAATTTCCGTCCATCCGCTATGTATTTTTTCTTTTTTGAGTTGATGTCTAATAGTATTTACCACCCAATATGCCAACAATCCCAGGTGCAAGTGCGCCATTGTACTTTCG
>JBBSDM010000070.1:0-12015 GCA_038249445.1 Bacteroidales bacterium | reverse complement strand
CAAAAGAGTGTGCTGATTCAACTTTATATCCGGAAATGAGTTGGATAGACAACGTAATTGTCAAAACAAATATCAAAACCCATCTAAAATAAACACTCAATACAGCCCCTTTTGTGCGCTCTTGTTCTACTACTTCTACAGGAAGTGACTTTAATATATCCGCCATAATCAACTATTTAATACGTTACTATCTGTTATTACCAACGGTACTTGTGCAATAAATTCTGATGTTGTTTTTCTAAAAACCGGTTCAGTAATGCCTAATAATTGATACCGGTTCAGTATATTCTTTAAACCAACACCGGTAGAAGCCAGTTGTGATGGACGTTCCTGAAGGTTGTTCACAATATTCAACATATTATTCTCATCAATGAAAATATTAATCTGCAAAGGCTCGCTTTTGGACATCGTATTATGTTTAATGGCATTTTCGATAAGCAACTGCATGGCTAACGGAATAATTTGATCATTGCGCCTTGCTTCAGGAATATTGATATTAACCTTCAATTTATTCACAAAACGAATATTCAATAGGAAAATATAGGCATCCAGGAAGTTGAGTTCCGTTTGTAAATCTACCAACTCATTATCTTTGTTTTCGAGTACATAGCGATACACTTTTGAGAGTTGCTCGGAGAATTTTTCGGCCAGATTGGGTTCAAGTTTGATTAGCGAAGTTAATACATTCAGACTATTAAACAAAAAGTGCGGATTCACTTGTTGTTTCAATACATCAAACTGCGATTGCAGGTTTTCTTTCTGCAGATTGATTAATTGCGTACGTGCTTCTGTCAAACTTTCGGAACTTTCCTTTACTCGTTTCTCTAGTTGATTGTTTAGTTTTTCGAGTTTGGTTTTTGCAATCTGCAACTCGTTTTCAATTTTAATACGATCCGAAATATCACGGATAATGATAAATGCAGCGGGGTTTCCATTGTAATCAGACGTACGTGTATTTAATTCTACAGTAATAATTTTTCCATCCTTACGAATAAACCGACTGCGGTACAATGATGTAAAATTTTCTCCTGCCATCCTTCGTTTATGAAATTCAACCATTATCTGATGATCTTCCGGAACTACCATATCGTAATAAGAAGTTCCCAATATTTCACTTTCTTCGTATTGCATCATTTCGCACATGGTTTTGTTTAAAAACTTCAATTTGCCATTTTGAGTAATCACAATTCCATCGGTTGCATTTTCGATAACCGATCTGTATTTTTCTTCGCTTTCGGCCAGCGCTTTTTGCATTGCCACATGATCCGAAATATCAATTACTACGCCCCGTGAACCCACCGTTTTTCCATTCATTTTCATCGGAGTAGCCGATATCATAGCCTCAAATACATGTCCATCAACTTGTTGTAATTTATAAAAGTTTCCTTTAGAAGGAATATTCGCAAAACTTACATTATTGAAATTTTTTCGCATTCGCTCAAGTTCTTCAGGTATTACAATACTGAATACAGACACTTCACTGGTTTCATAAGCTGTTCCAAATTTTTCACGACCAGCTTTATTCAAATACATCAGATTAGCTTTTAAGTCAAGTTCGTAAACCGTTTGAGGCAACATTTCGGATAATTCACGGTATTTTTGTTCGCTTTTGCGTAAAGCATTTTCCATGGCTTTACGTTCCGAAATATCAACAATAATACCTCTTGAACCAATAACTTTATTATCTTCAACTATTGCAGTACCATAAATCAGTACAGGAAAATCAGTACCATCATTTCTTATGGCAGTGTATTCAGCAGCGTCTGAAGGAATAGGATCAATTGATTCATTTTCAATTAATAAATTTGAAGATTCCAGCATAAGTGCATTTTTCATCCTTGCTAAATCTTCCTTAATAAAGAAACTTGTAGCAACTTGAGCTTTTTTCGCTAAATCAATGCCAAATAAAGCTTTTCCAGCTTTATTTATGTATGTCGGAACACCATTTGCATCGAGTTCATACACTGCAAGTGGGAGCATTTCTGTCAGTTCGCGGTACTTTTGTTCGCTTTCCCGCAAAGCCGTTTCAATTCTTTTTCTGTCGGTAATATCTTGTTGAACAATAATATATCCTTCTATATTATTGTTCTCATCTTTGTAAGGCGATGCAACTGTATTTGCCCAGTAATGGTTGCCCTTTTTATTGTGAGTGAGTAATTCGCCTTGCCATTTTTCGCCCTTCAACATGCTTTCAACCACTTCTTTTCGCGATTCACGTACTTCTTCGCCATAAAAAAGATCAGCAACTGTTTTATTCAGCAATTCGTCTTTTGTATAACCCGATAACTTTTCGAAACCCGGATTTACATATTCGAACCGGAAATTTTTATCCAGAATAAAAATGGCACCTGGTGTTTGTTCAAATGCCAAACGAAGCTTGTTTAATTCTATGTTTTTGGAAATTATTTCTTTTGAGATCTTTTGCATATTGAATCGGATTGTTTTAAACTGCTGGATTCATGTATTTTTTAATTTCAAACTAACCTTCAATGAATTATCTTAAGCACAAAGATATGATTAAACTCAACTAATTACGAATTTTAGATATCGAAACCGTTCTTTCGGGGTGTGAATAGTCGAAAATTAGACTTGAAATTCAAATTTAGCACCTTGAAGTATTACTAATAAACCGACCGAAAACCATTCCGAAAGTAAATGAAAGATACTCTAAATCTGAAGTTTGGATTATGGAGTGAACCTTATAACTATAGAAATTATAAGACAAACCTGTTCTTATTATGAACTAATTGGAGACATTGAATTTAGTTTGAATGCTATTTAGTTTGTTTCAAACAATCCGAAATTACGGTCATCGGTTCTAAAAGAAAATACTCCCACATTAAATTGACAACCCGGATGAATCCAACGCTTTTCGCTGATAACATAACCGATATTAATTCCACTCCCAAACATACTGTGGTCGGGAATTGATTTCCACATTAAAATTGGAAGCAAAGAATGAACTGTAAACTCCTATGAGCAAATTCCTGTTTATCATTGCCCCAACTTCCAATTCTTGAAAGGAAAATGTTTTTCCGAAAAAATCGTGATGTTGATGGAATAAATTTCCAAACCGAAACACTAGCCATTAAAAAAAATGGCTATTAAAGTACATATTAGTATTTTTTAATTCGTAATTCTATAACAACTATAAGCTCCCAAAAAGCAAAAAAAACCTCCACAAGTTAGTGTTTATATTCTAACGCCTTGTTGTGGCTTTTATAGCTTTTTGAAAATAGGCAGAGCGGTCACAGTACATTGTTTTTTTTGCTCGCTTAGACAGATGAAGTGAAATTAAAAGAAAAAAAAATGAACTGTGGAGAGTTTATTATTCTAGCTTTGTGCATTAAGACAATCATATTGGATTTTTCGGACGGCTGACAAGAGAAGAACAAAACAAAAAATATTAATGACGACTGTATAATGCAAAATAAGATTCGTGATTTTATAAAGCAAGTAAGAACAACCGAAAGTGGATAGTGTAAAGGTAAAAATACCTGTAAGAATCTGACCAACCAAACTGCCCAATTTATACCAAAAAAAAACACTTCATACGCATGATTACGCACCAAGTGGCTTTTGTAATAAATAAATTTAGGTTTATGTAAATTGAAGTGTACTGATGGTTTGCAACTTATCGAAATAAATTCTACCTTTGCAATAAAAATACAGTTTCAGCGCCTTTATTGCATATTAATAAATTATATATACGAATCTTATGTTTAAAACAAATCAGTATTTCGAAGGAACAGTAGTTTCTATCGGTTTAGAATCGGCCGAAGGCAAAGCAACAGTGGGTGTAATGGCAGCGGGTGAGTATGAATTTGGCACCGACACAGTAGAGATTATAACTGTCGTTTCGGGTCAATTGACTATTCTGCAACCCGGTGAAACAGAATGGAAAAGCTATAATAAATTTGAAAGTTTTGAAGTAGCTAAAGGTGTAAAATTCAAAGTAAAATGTACACAAGACACTCCTTATTTGTGTTTGTATAAATAAACCTCACCCCTAACTCCTCTCCTGGAGGAGAGGGGAACTAAATAGCTTGTTCCTAAATTGGAACAAGCTATTTCTTCATTCATCAATTGTCAACTTCCACTAGAAAAGTAGTACCTTTACACTCGATAACAAAAACATTATTTCATGGATTTAAATTATTCCGAATCAGACACTTCAAAAACGTTTGGACGCAATTATAAAATGCTGGTACTCGATCTTGATGATACCTTGCTGCGCGATGATTACAGCATTTCCGATCGCAACAAAAAACTACTTTTCGAGGCACAAAACCTTGGAGTGAAAGTGGTACTTGCATCTGGCCGTCCAACTCCTGCTATGCTCCAATTTTCGGAACAATTAAGACTAGACCATTACGATTCGTTCATGATTTCGTTCAATGGTGCGGTGGTTACGTCGATGAAAAACAATGAAATTCTGTTCGAAACCAGTCTTACCAAAAAAGAAGTGCACAGCTTGTACGATTTCAGTGTGGACAATAATGTGCATATTATCACTTATTCCAATAAAGGAGTAATTAGTGAAACAGAATCGGAATACATTGATGTAGAAATAAAGCTCACCGGCATGCACCATCACAAAGTACCATCATTTAAGTCGGAAATATTAGGCAATGCTGTAAAATGCATCATGCTCGAACATCCCGATTATTTAAAACAAGTGGAAACAAAATTAAAAGCAGAACGAACCGATTTAAGCGTGTCGCGCTCCAAACCTTTTTTTCTGGAAGTAATGCCACACGGTATCGACAAAGCAGCAAGTATAGATTTTTTGGCTAAAAAACTAGGCATTGAACAACATGAAGTAATAGCAGTAGGTAATGCCGGCAACGATTTATCTATGATTCAATATGCAGGCTTAGGCATTTGGGTAGATAATGTTACTTCTGAGCTTCGACATGAAGCCGATTTTATAGTTTCATCCAATGAAAATGACGGAGTAGCTGAAGTAGTGGAGCGATTTATACTATAATAAGCCCAAAATACAGCAAAACCAAGAAGTCTCCTAGGCATAACTCCCCATACCTTTATCATTCCAACAGACATACTACTAAAGTCTATCAATAATTTTTAAATATCGATAAGCATCTGTATAATTCCTATCAATACTATAAATATATTGGTGAGTACTTAGCCAATACTTATTGATATTATATATTAATTGATATACATTCAAATAATACCTCCCCTATTTTATATCAATCCAATAAGCATTAAATAAATGTCTATTAATATTTAATTAAGTTCAATAGACATTTACCAACTACTTATCAAAATAATTATTATATTTACAGGTATTAAATAATTACTTGTTAATATATATATGAAATCAATAAGCATTAGATAAAAAGAAGCTGTAACTGTAATATAAGCAGGTAAAAGCTGTCATTATCAAACAAGAGTAGTTACTTCCGCACTTCATATTAAAACTGATGTTCCATCAAAAATACTAAATTGTATGAGAAAAGATAAAGTTGTACCTAATTTTCGAAGAATTCCAGTACCACGTAAGATTGCTTTTGCACGTTTTGTTCTTTCTAAGATGAGAGATAAGGAGTTATTTGCAGACCCATGTAGACTATGAAACAGTTATATCGACAGTGGATAAGCTAGAAGAATATTACATCTCTTCGCGCGATGGTAGTCGTACACAAATAGCATTGATGCATCAAATGAAGGAGGAATTTGATAATGTGTTCAGAAAGTTGGCTAAATATGTAGACAGAATAACCAATGGTGATGCTGCAATTATCCTTTCTAGTGGCTTTAATCTGGTAAAACAGCCAGAACCAAGAAAGAAAACAGAATTGCGTTTAGAGCGAGGCAATTTTTCGGGCACGGTAAAGCTTAGACGCGCAGCCGTAGCTAAAGCTACTGCCTATATTTGGCAGTATTCCACGGTAACAGAAGTTCCAAAGGAAAAAGACTGGATATTTGGAGGCTCTAGTGCACAAACTACATTCGAAATTAAAAGTCTAACTCCACGAACCATGGTTTGGTTCAGAGTAGCAGCTGTTACGCGTGAAGGTATGCAAGTCTACACAAAACCTTTGGACTTAGCTGTTCTTTAAAATAAACATAATAAAGCTTGCTCCAATTGGAGCAAGCTTTATTGTATTATCTGAATTGTGGACTGATATTAGAATCTTTTAAACCCGATAATCTCCCGTACCTCACGAATGGTCTTAGCGGCGTTTTCCTGTGCTTTTTCCTTACCCATGCGGGCAACCTTCGAAACATACGCTTCATCGGCAGAAATGGCTTTAATTCGTTCCCGCATCGGTTCTGTAAAAGCAATCATATCTTGAGCCAATTGTTTCTTCATATCCCCGTAACGAATTTGGCAGGTATTGTATTGTTCGTTGAAAAATGCAAATGTATCGGGCGCGGATACCACATTCATCAATTGAAAAATGTTTTGAATAGCATCAGGCTTTAGTTGATTAGGTTCGGTAGGACCACTATCCGTAACTGCTTTCATCACTTTTTTGCGAATAGCTTCGGGTTTGTCTGCAAAATAAATAGCATTTCCCTCGCCTTCCGATTTTCCCATTTTTCCACTTCCATTCAGTCCCGGAATTTTTACCAGTTCATTTCCAAAATTAAATGCTTGAGGTTCGGGGAAGTAATCCACATTATACAATCTATTGAAGCGATTGCCAAAGGTACGAGTCATTTCCAAATGTTGCTCTTGATCTTTCCCAACAGGCACTTTAGTAGCTCTGTGTATTAAAATATCAGCCGCCATAAGGGTTGGATAGGTAAGCAGACCAGAATTTACGTTTTCAGGCTGTTGACGGATTTTATCTTTAAACGAAGTACAACGTTCTAATTCACCAATATATGCATTCATATTGAGGAATAGATATAACTCAACGACCTCGGGCACATCACTCTGTACATAAAGGGTAGATTTTTCGGGATCAAGTCCTGCTGCCAGGTATTCAACCAATATTTGACGAACATTACCGTGCAAATCTGAAGGTGTTGGGTGGGTGGTAAGTGAGTGATAATCTGCAATAAAAAAGTAGCAATTATGCTCGTTTTGCATCGTAAGAAAATTGCGCAATGCGCCAAAATAATTACCTAAGTGAAGGCTTCCCGTTGGGCGAATGCCACTAACAACTGTTTCCATGTTTCTTACAAGTTACAAGATACAAGTTACAAGTTACTGGAAAGTGAACAAGTAAACAAGTAAAATATATAAATATTAATCCGAGATAATTCTCTCGGATTATAAACTACAAACTTATTATTCTATTGGTATTGATCTGCGAATGCGTTGATCCAAGGATGTAAGGGTTTCGGTAGTAGCTACTCCTTTTATTTCCTGAATACGAGAATTAAGGAGCTCCATAAGGTGCTCATCATTCTTTGCATATAGTTTAATAAGAATAGTATAATTGCCTAGGGTATATTGCGATTCTACAATCTCAGGAATTTTTTCGAGTTCTTGCACCACTTCTTTGTACATGGAGCCACGTTCTAAGGTGATTCCGATATATACGCACATTTGAAAGCCTAGCATTTTAGGATTAACATGATATCCTGACCCAGTGATGACATCAATATCTATCAGTCGCTGAACCCGTTGATGAATGGCTGCACGAGAAACACCACACTCTTCTGCCACATCTTTAAAAGGCATACGAGCATTCTTGGTAATAATCTGCAAAATTTTTCGGTCTAATTGATCTATCTTTTCCATAATACTGGATTTTTGTTTAGAATAATGTCAGCAAAATTATACAAAATAAATGGAAATTGAAAAAATTAAGTGGCATTTCTGATATATAATACGATAAAAGATATTACTTTATACAATTCAACTATCTTTTTGACAAAAAAAAGCCGAAGTGAAATCACTTCGGCTTTTCATATCTATTACAATAGACTATCGTCTTTGTTGTTGTTGCATTTGTTGTTGCAACTGTTGCATTTGTTCAGGAGTCATTTGTTGTCCACCTGCTGGAGCTGGAGTCTCTTTTTCAATTGAAAGTAATTCAACTTCAAAAATCAACATTGAAAAAGGTTTAATTTTATCTTGACCACCGTTTCCGTAAGCCAATTCTTGAGGTACATATAATTTAAACTTAGAACCAACTGGCATTAGTTGCAATGCTTCAGTCCATCCTTTAATTACTTGATTAACCGGGAAAACAACAGGTTCTTTGCGATCAACCGAGCTATCAAAAACAGTTCCATCTAATAAAGTTCCGTGGTAGTTTACTTTCACTTTGTTTGTAGCTGTTGGAATTACGCCAGTACCTTTTTTGATGATTTCGTATTGCAGACCGCTAGCAGTAGTAATTACACCGGCTTTTTTCCCGTTTTCAGCCAAGAAATTTTCACCAGCTTTTTTGTTAGGGCCAAATTGAGCTTCCATTTTTCTAGATTGAATTACTTGCATGGTAGTGTTCAAATAGGTTTGAGCATCTTTAGCATTCATCAGAATATTAGACCTTTTCAAACCGTTAATCAATCCTTGTTTGATAAGGTTGATATCAACTTTCAAAGTAGAATCACCAAGTAAACCAGATTTTTCTTGACCTTTTAATGCAGTTCCGATTTGATTTCCTAATTCAACAATTTCTGGATTGTCTTTTGATAACTCACCTTTGCTTCCGTCTTTCAAACCGGCAAGTAAGGCTTTAATTTTAATTTCAGCAGAGTCACCTTTGATGTAAGCATCTTTGATTCCAGCGCCATTAGCTAAACCAAAAGCATAATTCAAACTATCAAGTTGAGTTTTTAAAGTTGGTGTTTTAGCTTTATTGCTATCGCACGAAGTAAATGTAAATGCAGCCACCAAAGCCACGGCGATGAATATATTCAGTTTTTTCATTTTTCTGTATATTTATATTTGTTGAATTATTATTGTGCTTGTGGTTGTGCTTGAGGAGCTTGTTGTGGAACAGCCATCTGAGGTTGCGAACCACCCATCTTTTTAGCTTGAATATCCATCATCGTTTTTTGAATATACTCTTGTGCTTGTTGTGGTGTCATACCCTCTTTGTAACCACGCAATGCATTTACCAATCCTTGTTTTACAAGATCAGAGTTGAATTTCAATGTAGAATCACCCATCAAACCAACTGCTTTTTGTTTTTTGAATGTTGCTCCAATTTGTTGACCTAATTTAAACATTTCGTCTTTGCTTACTTCTTTTTTATAAGCTTCGTCAATTGCTTTCATCAATGCCACAACTGCCTTTTCTGAAGAGTCTTTTTGCATCATGTTATTTTTGATGCCCTCACCATTGGCTAAACCAAGCGTGTAATTGAGACTGTCATTTTGAGTTTTCAAAGTCACAGTTTTAGCTTCATATTTATTGCACGAAGAAAGTAGAAAAATGGCAACCAAGGCTACCAACGATAAAATACTTTGTTTTTTCATTTGAATAATATTTATAAATTTGTTTTATTTTAATTCACAGACCGAAACCTATTTGGTTTTATTTACCACTTTAGAAACAGCTTTTTTCTTGAATGATTTTGGAGCAACAAACGCTTTTAATGCCGGAGCCGGAGGTGCTACTTCTATTACGGGTTTAATTTTAAGCAGTTGAATTTCAAAAATCAATGTAGCAAATCCTGGAATCGGACCACCGTTAGGAGTTCCTTGATCGCCATATCCCAATGTGTACGGAACAAATAATTTATATTTTGAACCAACAGACATTAATTGTACACCTTCAGTCCATCCTGGAATAACTTGATTCAGAAGGAAGGTAACTGGTTCACCACGATCAACCGAGCTGTCGAATTTTGTTCCATCAAGTAAAAAACCCTGATAATGAACTTCTACCGAATCGGTTGCTTTTGGCTTTGGCCCTTCGGCAGGAACTAATACTTGATATTGTAAACCACTTTCGGTTGTTTTTACACCATCTTTAGATTTGTTTTCAGCTAAGAATTTCTCTCCGGCCAATTTCTTTGCTTCAACTTCTTTAGTTTGTGCTTCGGAGATATATTTGCGGAAAAACTCGGTGGCAAATTCTGATGTCATAAGAGTAGAATCACCTTTCAAGGCAGTTGAAAAACCTTTGATTAATAAATCAACATTAGCTTCTCCACCTGGGATATTTTTAATGTTTTTTCCAAAATCAGCACCCACGTTCATTCCCAAAGCATAACTCATAGAGTCAACTTTATTAAAGATTACTTGTTTACATGCCTCTACAACAGGCATATTTGATTTTTTATTCTTTTTATCTTTGGCTACTGCCGCAGTAAAAATAAAACAAATTGCACCAAAAATTAAAACTGTCTTTTTCATTTTTTTTTATTAATATTAAATTTATAGATTTTATTGATAAAAGAATTATACAATTTCCAATAACTCAACTTCAAAAACCAAAGTAGCGTGTGGGGCAATAGATTGTCCAGCACCTTGCGCACCATAAGCTAAATCTGAAGGAATAAATAATTTCCATTTAGAACCTACTGGCATCAATTGTAAAGCTTCAACCCAACCGCTAATTACTTGAGTTACGCCAAAAGTTGCAGGCTCGCCACGACTAACCGAACTATCAAAAACATTTCCATCGATAGTTGTGCCATGATAATGCACCTTTACAGAGTTAGATGCAGTTGGAATTGCTCCATTACCAGCAGTCAATACTTCATATTGCAATCCGCTTTCCAAAGTCACAACTTCGCTACGTTTAGCATTTTCAGCTAAAAAGGCATTTCCTTCAACTTGACCCTTTTCGCTTATTTTCGCTTGTAGTTCTGTAAAGAATTCGTTAATAACTGCCTGAGCATCTTCGTAGCTTATCTCTGGTTTATTTTGTTCCATTACATCTTGTATCCCTTTGGCTAATTTACCATAATCTAAAGCAGTTACTCCGCTTCCTAAAAGATTATTACCTAAACTTAACCCCAATGCATAACTTACTTTTTCCATTTTTCTAATTTAATTTACCGCCAGCTTCAACATGAAACTAAGCAACTTTTTTTATTTTAAATTTATATTCCATTTTAAGAAAATTACTTTTATTGAAAAAACCGAATCTCCATCTCTGCTTAGGTGCCCTTTCTTAAAAATGAACCTGCAAGTATTTGGAGTAAAAAAAACGCTGCAAAGATAGCTGATTTGTTGGATAATAGCGTGTTAATAAATCGAAATTAAATTGATGAAACTACAATTGGTAATTTTTGTTGTTGTCTCTGGCCAGTATTTGGGTTAAACATTTCAAAATAAAGGACATAAATTCCAACATTAGCATTTTTTCCGTTAGTTGCTTTACCATCCCAAATCAAGAAACCTTCGGTAGGAAGCAAAATACTTGCTCCTAACTGAACAACCTTTACTCCTACTGCGTTCAGAATCATAACATTTGCAAGGTATCCCGGGGCATCTGTTTTGTATTTAATGATACAAACATCATTAACTCCATCATTGTCAGGCGAGAAACTCTCAGGATCAATCCAAACAAATTTATCAACAGTTACTACAGCCGACAAATCCCTAAATTGTGAGTTTAGGTAGCCAGGCGTTCCATAGTTGGTTGTTGATGCGGCCGAATGCCAGGCGGCCGCATCTTGAGTTGGTAAATCGGGGTTAATTCGTTCCAATGCCACTCCTTTAGGATTCTTCACAAGAGCATTATGCCATTTCGAATTATATTGCAGTTCGTCAAAAATACTGTCTTTGGCTGAATTTGTCAGTACTAGAGTAGCGCTTTCGTTATTAAGTGAGTTCCATTCAGTAGAAATAATATTGCTTTCAATAGGACATAAATAATGTATACGAAGCAGTTCAGGATCAGAACAAAGTGCTAAATAACCATGGGGCAAAATATGCGTCTGAAGCGGGATACTATTTCCCGTGTTCATCGTGCCATCTGTTTTACGAGTAGTAAAAATCATGCCCGAAACATCTAGCAGTTTATCCGATTTGTTGTAAATCTCGATATATTCCAAGGATGTATCTGGATTTTCAAACATCACTTCGTTGAAAATCAAATCACCAATTTCTTTCTTCTCTACCATT
>JBBSDM010000069.1:0-12299 GCA_038249445.1 Bacteroidales bacterium | reverse complement strand
CGTTATTCGTTTTGCCGATATCGCTTTCGGGCGATATTACTTACTTAGTTCACTATATTTTTCGCATAAGTAAGAAATATTAACTTTGCATTGTGAGTACAAATAAATGCTATCTTAAAGTTTTTTAATAATTTATGATGCTTTTCATGAACTATGAAGACCTTTGGATTCTTAATGAAATGACTAATAACGAACTTAATATTCACTTTAAAAAACAAAAATAGAAACTTATGAATTGAATAAAAACTTGAACAACACCTTTGGCTTCACGATAGCCAATTTTTTTTAAGATGTGAGTTTGACTACTCGATAAATTAATAATTAATCAATAACAATTTGTTAACTAAAATCATGAAATAATATGGATTTATTTTCAATTGGAAAAATGCTTAAAAAGCATAAGTCGTACAGAAATGCCCTGCTCATAACTAAAATATCATTCGTGATGTTGTTTTTATGTTCAACCGAGGTATTCGCGTACTCTGTCGATTCTCAAAATGCAACTGCAGCCGTTATTATTAAAGGTACAGTTAGGGACAAAACTGGTCCGCTTCCCGGGATAAGTGTTAAAGTGAAAGGAACTTCTAAAATAGCAGTTACCGATATAGATGGTAAATTTTCTATTAGTGCAGAACCTACAGAAACATTAGCGTTTACTAGTGTGGGTTATATAACCAAGGAAGTGCAAAACAATAATAAAACTACCATTAATGTATTTTTGGAAGAAGACTCTCAAAAATTAGATGAACTTGTGGTAGTTGGATATGGTAAGCAAAAGAAAGTATCTGTAACAGGTGCAATTTCGACTATTGATAAAACGCAATTATTGCAATCACCGCAAGCCAATATCAGTAATGCGTTAGTGGGTCGTATGCCAGGCCTTTTGTCGGTTCAAGGCAGTGGGCAACCTGGTGCTGACGGATCAACATTAAGGATCCGCGGTATTGGTACGTTTTCTGGAAATCAAGATCCATTGATTATGGTTGATGGTATCGAAACAGATAACTATAATAACATTGACCCCAACGAAATAGAAAGTGTATCTATATTGAAAGATGCATCAGCAACTGCCGTTTACGGGGTTCGTGGTGCCAATGGTGTGTTGATTATTACCACTCGCCGTGGTGTAGAAGGTAAACCTCAGGTAAGTTACTCTTTTCAAAAAGCTATAACTAATTTTACCAGTATCCCTCACAATATGATGGGTTATGATTATGCAAGAAATTATAACGAAGCGCAAAAATACGATGGTTATAGGACTGCCGCGTACAACCCGTATTTTACACCTGAAGCTATAGAGCATTACCGGGTGGGTGATGATCCTGTTTTTTATCCAAACGTTGATTGGTTTCCTTACATGTTTGATAAAACAGCCGGACAAAATCAGCACAATTTCAATATAAATGGTGGTACCGAAAGGGTAAAATATTTTATATCGTTAGGCTACTTTAATCAGGAAGGTTTAATAAATCATACCGACCTTGTAGATGGATACGATGGGAACTTGAAATTCGAAAGATACAATATCCGTGCGAATTTTGACTTCAAAATAACAAAACGACTTTCTGCCAGTATCAATCTATCTTCACAAATTGAAGAAAGATCAGGAACTTCGTCATCTATTTCTATTCTGTTTGATAATGCAGTGGCTGCAAACCCTGTATTTCAGCCATTAATTATTGATGGAAAATTTATTAGATTGGATACACCATCTAGCCCAAATGCTTTAGGTAATTTATTTAACACTGGTGTAGGACTTCAAAACAACTATAAAAATTATTTAAACAGTTCGGTTCGATTGAATTATGACCTTGATTTTATCACCAAAGGACTTTCGACCCATGCTACTGTTTCGTATAATAACACCAATAATCAAGACATACTTTATAGAAAAGATTTGGTGCAATATAAAGCCAAACGTCTGCAAGATCAGTCTGTTGTGTATATTCCGCAAAGCGATCCTTCTCCATTTGGATTTTCTGAATCGTTTGGAAAAAACAGAAAAGAATATGTTGAAATCGGGTTGGATTACAATCGTAAATTTGGCGAACACTCAGTAAGTGCTATGATGCTTTACAACGAAAGTAAACGCTATGATCCGGATTTCGCATTTTTAGTGCCCAATGGTTATCAGGGTATTGTTGGTCGTGTAACATACGATTACAAGAGCAAATATCTGGCAGAAGCTAATGTTGGTTACAATGGAACCGAAAATTTTGCTCCTGGTAAACGTTTTGGACTGTTTCCTGCCTTCTCTTTAGGTTGGGTGGTAACCGAAGAGTCTTTCTTTCCAAAGAATGATATTATGACGTATATGAAAATTAGGGGTTCCTATGGTGTGGTCGGAAACGATAAAATTGGTGATATCAAAAGAACTGCCGACAGATTTTTGTATCGTCCGGCAGCGTATACATATACCGATAATTTCTATCAGTTCGGCGAAAATGGATCTAATCAAACCGGATATAAAGGAGCGTTGGAAGGCCAGCTTGGAAACGACAACTTAATTTGGGAACGTGCAGCAAAATCTAATATAGCTGTTGATTTTGCATTCTGGAAAAGTAAAATTAAAGCTACTGTTGAGGTTTTCAAAGAAAGCAGAAGTAACATTCTTGCCAAAAGAAATACCGTTTCCTGGACTGCAGGTGTGCCATTACCGGCTTACAACCTGGGTATTATGGATAATAAAGGTTTGGAGGCCGAGATAAGCTACAACGACAAAGTGGGTAAGTTTGACTACTGGATAAAGGGTAACTTTACCTTTGCACGTAATATTATTAAATTTAAGGATGAATCACCAAAAGCATATAGCTACAAGTATGAAACAGGACAAGCTTCCGGACAAAATTTTGGTTTAGTAGCTGATGGGTTCTTCAATACATGGGAAGACGTAAATGATGCCAACCGCCCATTTTACACCTTCCAAACTAACAAAATTCAACCGGGAGATGTAAGGTATGTGGATGTTAATGGAGATGGTAAAATAGATGGCGATGATGCTGTACCAATTGGATATTCTAGTTTCCCTGAGAAAACATTCGGATTTTCGCTGGGTGGTAACTACAAAGGATTTGACTTCTCTGTATTGTTTCAGGGGGCAACTAATGTGTCTATTTTCTATTCAAGAAATTACACCCAACCCTTCTTGGAGTACCGTGCTTCCAGAGATTATATGGTAAACAGCTGGAGCGAAGAGCGTTATAATAAAGGGCTTCAAATTGATTATCCTCACTTTGCACTGGGTTATACAGGTAATACGAGCAATTATAACACTTCTTCTTTGTGGACACGTGATGCAAGTTATGTACGTTTGAAAAATGCAGAAATTGGTTATAAAATTCCTTCTAGCATCTTAAGTAGAGTTAAAATTACATCGTTGCGGTTTTATGTAAATGCAAGTAACTTGATTACATGGTCTAAAATGTTACCGGGACTTGATCCTGAATCTGCTGCTAATTATACGGGTAATAATGAGCCTTATCCTATAACCAGAACGATTAACTTTGGAGTTAATGTTAAATTCTAAAAAAATAAGAATATGAAAAAAATAATTATAATATTTATTTCAGTTGTTACATTATTTATGTTACCTTCTTGCGAAGATATGATGGGTAATTTCCTTGACAAATCACCTGGTGTGGATGTTACTGAAGATACTATTTTCTCTTCTAAAGTGCAGGTGGAAACATTTGTTACAGCTATGTATAAGTATGGTATACATTCTACTATGCCCAGAAGGGATGCTGCTTATACAGGTATGGGCTACACATCTACATCAATTGCTACCGACGAATGTGTAACAAACTCATCATGGGTAGGTATGCAAAAATGGAACCTTGGAGACATAACTGCCGATAATATCAAGGCCAACGAAGATGGACGAACCGATATACGTTTCATAGCCATTCGAAAAGCTAATATTTTGTTGGCAAAAATCGAAGCTGTTCCTGAATTGGATGCTGAATATATTAAGCAGGTGAAGGGTGAAGCTCTATTTGTTCGTGCATTGAATAGCTTCGAAATGTTCAAACGTTATGGGGGTATCAGTATTGTTGATAAGAAACTGGAATTGACCGATAATTTTAATATTCCGAGAAGCACCATTCAGAAAACGGTTGATTTTATTAATACCGATTGCAACGAAGCAATCAGTTTATTGCCCAATACTTACCATACAGCATTGAGGGGTAGAATTACGAAAGGTGCAGCTTTAGCTTTGAAAGCTAAATTATTATTGTATGCTGCCAGCCCTTTGTTTAATACTGCCACTCCATATTTGTCGATGCCAGATCCTGCAAATAACACACTTATTTGTTACGGAAATGCCGATGTGAATAGATGGAAACTGGCAGCTGATGCAGCAAAAGCTGTGATTGACTGGGCGCCAACCAATGGTATTGCATTGATTGACACAAATAATCCAGATGCGGATTACCGTTACATGTGTGAGATTTGTGATAATACAGAAGTGATTCTTGGCAATAAATCGATGGCAAAAATGGCTACTAATAACAATGGTCCATGGCAATTAATGATACCCTCTACGATTGAACCAAACGGTTGGGGTGTAGCTAGTAGTATGACTGTCAACTTTATGAAAAGATACGAAAAGCAAGATGGTACACCCCAAACATGGGATGCGGTGGGAGGTGTTGACTTATTAGCAAAATATGCACAACTCGACCGTCGTTTCAAACAAACTATAGCCCCAGTTGGTATGAATTGGAACATAGATGCCAATCCAATAAGATCGGATGTAGGCGGCCCTCATTATAATGGTTGTACAACAGGTATGTGGGTTATGAAGTTTATTCCCCAAACTCTTACCAAAGCAAATTATCAAGCTATGCCAAACGATATTTTATTCCGTTTGGGAGAAGCTTACTTGAACTTCGCCGAAGCCATGAATGAATTTTCGGGACCAACAGATGCTACAGCAGGACTAACTCCTTACCAAGCAATCAATATTATTCGTAATCGCGCTGGTCAGCCAGACCTTCCAGTAGGTTTATCCCAGTCCCAATTTAGGGATAAAGTACGTAACGAACGTGCTATTGAAATGTTTGCCGAAGATCAACGCCTCTGGGATATCAGACGTTGGTTAATTGCAGATCAAGATGGTGTGATGAAAGGTGACATGTATGGTTTTAAGATTTACGGAGTACCTACCACTGCGCTTCCAACCAGCTATCGGTATGAGGTATATAAATTCGAAACCCGAACATGGTTTACAAGGATGTATTTGCATCCCTATTTGCGTGGAGAAGTACTTAAGGGCTATCTTGTTCAAAACCCTGGTTACTAAGGATGTATTAATGAAGTTTAATCAAAAAATATGAAACTTATGACATATAAATATAACCGAAGGATAATATTGATTTTTGTGGTCAGTTTATGCCTAAGTGCATTTACTAAAGCGCAAACAATTCTTACCGACACTGTAAGCATGCAGAAATCGGATGTCCATATTGCTTATGGAGTTCAACCTCAATGGATGATTACAGGTGCTGTTACTACTGTAAAGGGAAGTGATGTACAATCACCTTTTACACCTAGTTTCACCAACAAATTATTGGGTAAAGTGCCAGGATTAACAGTGGTTACCGGTAGCAATGAGCCCGGTAGCAAGAATATGAACATTTATAGCAGGGGCATAAATACCTTTGGTGTGGGTGGACGACAAATGTTAGTTTTAATTGATGGAATACAAGGCAATTACGAAGATTTAGTTCCTGAAGAAGTGGAATCAGTTACACTCTTGAAAGATGCTTCGGCAACTGCCATGTATGGTTCCAGAGCTGCAAACGGTGTACTGCTTGTAACTACCAAACGGGGTGAATCAGGGAAACTCAAAGTGGTTTTCAGTCTTCAACACGGAGTTCAACGTGCCAGTACATTGCCTAAATTGTTGGGGTCGTACGACTATGCCCGTCTTTATAATGAAGCATTGGTGAACGATGGTGAACCGGTTAAGTACGCTCAGGCTGATTTGGATGCATATCAGAATGGTAGCGATCCATTATTTCACCCAAATGTGAATTGGTACAATGAGATTCTACGGAAAAATGCACCTGTATCCAATTACGATCTTAATTTTAGCGGCGGTAATGCAACAATAAAATATTTTGTATTATTAAATCATCAAACTAATAGCAGCTTGTATCGCAATACAGGAGATGAGTCAGATTTTAGTGTGAATGGATCTTACAGAAGAGTGAATTTTCGCTCAAATGTAGATATCAATTTAAATAAAACTCTTTCAGCGGCTGTAACTATAGGTGGTACTGTTGTAGATCAGGCTAATCCGGGTGCTTTGACAACTGGCGGCACTTTCAATGCAATGACTAAAATTGCTCCGAATGCGTTCCCTGTACGTAATCCGAACAATACATTCAGTAGAAACCCATTGTATAGTAATCCATTGGGCGACTTATTGAATAAAGGTCAATTTACTTCCAACGGAAGAACATTGCAAACTAGTTTTGCACTGACTCAAAAGTTGGGTATGGTTACTAAGGGTTTAAGTGCAACTGCCCTTCTGTCGTTCAATAGCTATTTCTTAAGTCAATCGAACAAAACAAGAACGTATAGAAGTTTTCAGATAACTCAAGTTCCGGGTGATACTGTTTATAATCCAATTGGAATTAATGTTGGCTTAATTGGCAGCGAAGGTACTTCGGAACAAAATCGTGGTACCACCTTACAGGGATTCCTTAATTACGATCGTACTTTTGGAAAACATGCTGTAAGTGCAGTTGCAATGTATAATCAGGACAGTTATATTATTAGCGGTAACAATTTCCCGAATACTCATATAAATGTGAGTGGAAGGGCAACCTATGCTTTTGATCAACGTTATATTGCAGAACTTAGTTTTTCGTATATGGGTTCCGAAAAATACGCTCCAGATAGTCGCTTCGGATTTTTTCCAGCAGCTTCGCTGGGCTGGGTCATTTCTAATGAAAGCTTTTTGAAAGACAACAATGTAGTTAATTTCCTAAAATTGAGAGGTTCTTACGGATTGGTAGGAAATGACCAATACAGTAGTGTGGCTCCAGCATTTATGTTTGACCAAACCTGGGCATATAGTGCGGGATATAACTTTGGTTCTACACAAACTGGATATAATAGCATTATTGAAGGAAGTGCTGCAAACATGAATGTTACCTGGGAAAAGGAAAAAAGCATGAATCTTGGAATGGAAGCAACCTTTTTGAATCACATAGATGTGTCTTTAGATGTATTTAATCGCGACAGATCCGATATTCTGGTTCGACCGCTTCAGACAACTCCAGATTTCACAGGATACACAAAACCTTATTTGAACCTTGGAAAAACAAACAATAAAGGATTTGAAGCAAAAGTTCGTTTCTATAATGACAAAAGTAAGGATTTCAGATTTTTTGTTGAAGCCAACATCTGGTATTACAAGAATGAAGTGGTTTACAATGCTGAATCTATTAAGTTGTATGACTATCAATACTCAATTGGATTACCTATTGATCAGTCATTTGGGTTAGTAGCCAACGGTTTTTTTAAGGATGCAGCAGATATTGCAGCCAGCCCAAAACAAAATTGGTCTGTTGTAAAACCGGGTGATGTTAAGTATGTGGATGTAAGCGGTGATGGAAAAATTGATAACAATGATAATCGTGCCATTGGAGGTTCTTATACACCAAATCTTACTGCCGGTCTTCACCTAGGTGCTGCCTACAAAGGATTCGATTTCGATGTATTCTTTCAGGGTGTAACCAACCGTACTATATCAATTGGTGGAAATGATACCTATGCATTCCAAAACAATGGTACTATTGGCGAAATTGCATTGAACAGATGGACGCCCGCAACAGCAGAAACTGCAACTTATCCACGTTTAACAACGTTTAACGATGATAATAATTACAGGTATTCAACGCTATGGCAGCGCGATGGTAGTTTTATAAAAATGCGCAGTATTGAGCTTGGATATACTATTCCAAACAGCATTGCTAATGCTGTGTTGCTAACTGATACGCGAGTATTTATAAGTGGCACCAACCTGCTTGCATTCGATCGCTTAGGTGGCTTAAGAGATGCTGAAACAGGCATCGGTTACCCGACTACCAAAACTGTCAGCGTTGGGTTAAGAGTTCAATTTAAGTAATTACTTTAATTAAAACTTCATAGAATGAAAAAGAATATTATATATATGCTTGGAATCTTCTCTCTGTTTGTGCTAAATGCATGTGACCAATTGGACAGAGATGTTGTTACAACCTTAGATAGAACCACGGTTACTACTACTTACTCTTACACTAAGTCCAGGGCTACTGCTTTGTACACAGATCTTCCGAATGGGTTTTCTGAAATTGATGGAGCTATGATGGCATCGGCTAGTGATGAAGCAGAGCATACACTCGAAACTTCGGATATCCAATCGTTCAACCTCGGAAGCTGGAATGCTAATTCAAATCCCGATAATGTTTGGGGGAAGTACTATACTGCGATTAGAAAAGTAAATTTATTTCTGGTTACTGCTGATAGTGTAAACCTTAATCCATGGAAACTTGATCCGGCACAACAAGCTACTTACGTGCAATATGTTGCTGAAATCCAACGTTGGAAATACGAAGGTCGCTTTTTAAGAGCCTTTTATTACTTCGAATTGATTAAACGCTATGGTGGCGTGCCACTTATCCAAAATGCATTAACCGTAGAGGATAACGTGTCAAATTTACAGCGCAATACCTTGCAAGAGTGTGTACAGTTCATTTCCGATGAATGTGATTTGGCGGCAGCTCAACTGCCTGTAAAGTCTTTACCTGCGGATTTGGGTAGAGCAACTCAAGGCGCTGCATTAGCATTGAAAGCGAAAGTATTGCTTTATGCGGCATCCGATTTATGGAACACTCCATCATGGGCTGGCGGTTATGCAAATCCCGAATTAATTTCAATGTCTACGGGCGATAGAACTGCCCGCTGGAAAGCTGCTGCTGATGCTGCTAAGATTGTAATTGACCTTCCCGGTACTACCTATGCATTGTATAGCAACTATAGAAACTTGTTTATCACAGGACAGTCTTACCAAAGCTTGGAACATATTTTTGTAACCAGATTAGCATTAGACAATTCATTAGAAAAAGCCAGTTATTCAGTTGGGTTCGATTTAGGGAAGAGCGGTTCAACACCTTCGCAAAATTTAGTGGATGCATACGAAATTAAAGAAAGTGCTACTGTTGCTAAACCCTTTGATTGGACTAATCCGGCTCATGCTGCAAATCCTTATGCTACAACGGGTGTAACAGCTCGCGATCCACGTTTGCAATTGAACGTGATTGTGAATAATACTTCCTATAAAGCCCGTACAATGGAAATGTGGACAGGTGGAAAAGACGGTAAAGGAAAAGACCTTGCCACAAAAACAGGTTACTATCTGAAAAAGTATGTAGATGAAAACCTTGATTTGCTCTTAGACAATAAAAGTATACATACATGGGATTTAATTCGATTAGCAGATGTATACTTATGGTATGCTGAAGCGTTGAACGAATATAGTCCGGGTCATGCCGATATTAAAATATACGTTGATAAAGTTCGCCAACGTGCCGGTGTAGCTATGCCAGTTGTGCCCGTAGGTAAATCACAAGTCGAAATGCGTGATATTATCAGACATGAACGTCAGGTGGAATTAGCATTCGAAGGACACCGGATTTGGGATGTTCGCAGATGGATGACTGCTCCTGCGATTTTAGGCGGGCAACTCAAAGGAGTTGATATTACACAGACTACTCCTGGTGTGTTTACCTATAATGTAGTAAAAGTTGAGAATAGGACTTTTGAACCAAAAATGTATTTTTATCCAATTCCACAATCGGAGTTGTTGAAAATGCCTAATTGGAAACAAAATCCGCTTTGGTAATAACTGTTAAGATTGAGCAAAAGCTTAAACAAACTTTTGCTCAATCCTATAAATAATTTCATTCAAAAAATTAATAAGTATGAAAAAAAATCTCAGTAACAGCATAAAAATGCTGATCGCATTCTTTGGTTTTGCTATGTTATTGACTTCTTGTGAATATAAGGAAATACAAGATGCCGATTATCCTGCAGCAAAGCTCTATATGCCAGCAGCAACTAATGGTATATTTGCGATTGATAATGTACCACAACGTGTTGAATTTCTTCCAACATCTGGACAAGCTTATAGGTTTAAAATTGATTTGGTAAGAAACAAATTAATTGTTCCCATGTCGGTATATCGGTCGGGTGTTGATAAAACAAGTAAGATAACTGTCAATGTGGTGGTTAATACTGACACTATCAACACATTGAAAAATATGCTTCCAATACCAAAAATTCCAGTAGCAACTGTAGTTTTGCCTGCTAACAAGTATACTATTCCTACATCAGTTGTTGTGGCTTCTGGAAGCCAAACAGGAACATTTGATCTTGAAATTGATCTTGATTACTTAAAGAGTTTCCCTGATGCAGTAATTGGAATTGGAGTAGGAATTACATCAACAGACGTGGAAGTTAATCCTTTGTTTAAAACAACCATTATTACATTGAGTACTAAAATTCTCAATCCTACAGCTGCTTTTACTTCATCCGTAGATGCAGTAGATAAATCGAAAGTTACATTCCCTAATACATCAACATTTGGAATGAAATATTCGTGGGATTTTGGAGATGGTACTTCGGATACAACTAAGGTGCCGGTTCATTTTTACGCAGCTTCTGGTTCTTATACTGTTAAACTCACAGTAAAAGGAGTTCTTGGAACAGTAAATCAAGCTTTATATACATTGCCAACACAAGTTGTAATTGCTAAAAATGCGCTGCCCAATTTTATTTATTCGGTAGCTGCGGATAATATCAAGCAAATCAATTTCATGAATATATCTAAAAATGCTGTTTCGTATTCATGGAATTTTGGTGATGCCACTCCTGTTTCAACAGAGGTTTCGCCTTTACATGTTTTTGCTGCTGCTGGTACATATAACGTTGTGCTTACTGCCACTGCCGATAATGCTACGACAGCCACTAAGTCGATTCCGGTCGTTGTGAAATAGTAATTAAATTATCTCAATCTTTAAAAGCTGCTTTTGTTGAAGAACAGAAGCAGCTTTTACTTTATTATATATATTCATTGCTGGGCATTTACATTCAGCTGATTTCTAGTTGTTTAGAATATAGTTCTTTGACATTTTTGTAATCGCATTTCGTAAGTATCTCATTTATAGGAATTTTGTCCAGTAGAGAAACACTAAGAATCTGTAGAATTTAGTAGATTGGATCTACTTTAAATTTGTTACCAATAATAGCAACAAGGCAATAAGTAATGACAGCACACTATATTTGTGTCTTGACAGCATTCATAGTTGTATCCCAAAAGGTCTTGACTTTGAGATGTTGTTTTATCCACTTAAAAAAGAGTTTTACCTTCCAACGATTCTTATATAATAAGGCTATTTCATATGGTTCCAGATTCATGTTATTGGATATGAAAACAAAATCTCTATCCAATTCGCTATCATGATATTTGATTCGACGAAGTTCTATCAGGATAGTTCTTCTTTGATTTATGAACTTCCAAAACTCCAATCTGATCGTATAAAACTCCTGCTGTTTTATCTACAGGATTTGAATACATCTGTCTGAACTTGAAGTTACTTTTAGCACGAGTAGCAAAATAAGCTTGTTTCAAGTGTATGTTGTATAATCTAGAAAAATCAACATAGCCTCTGTCAAGAATATAAAAACTATTTGCCTCATATTGCAGATTATCAAGTACGTTTACATCATGTACACTTGCAGTGGTAATAAACGCCAATCTACGCTCAACCTGAGGTGATTTGTGTCAAACCGCAAGAAATGTTCTTCTGTTTAGTAGTTAGTTGTCGATGAGTTCTTGTTTCCAGAATCTTGAATCCCAGAACGAAATTTAGTCTTGAAGAATTTGATGACCAAAAGGTATTTTCATTATTGAAAAGTGTTTGTTGAGGATAATACCTTATTTCTGCACTGAGCTTTTTGTATTCGTAACCTCCTCCAAAATCTATCGATGGTCTGGGGTGAATTTCTAAAGGAGATATATTGTCAAAATAAATTAAATGGCTCTATAACGAATAAGGTGGGTAATCAAATTTTAACTTGCCTGAAATGAAATATATCATGTTAATAAAATTCTTTGGATTTCTATATCCTCTTGCTCTTCTTTTTGCAAGTTGAATTTTAGAGTTAATCCCTTCTAATATACCATTTGTTACTTTCGTATCAAAATATGCAATAATACCCCACCAATGTGCTTTTACTGTATT
>JBBSDM010000068.1:0-12313 GCA_038249445.1 Bacteroidales bacterium | reverse complement strand
AATTTGTTGTTTAATTACTTCTTCTAAGCCTTTTAGTCGGGTTTTAACCCCTCGACCAGAGGCAATTGGAAGTGAATTAACGCCTACATAATCCCACTTATCAAACCACCTTTCGATTGTTTTTCGTTCAACGTCAAAAATTATCGTTAAATCCTTAATTGTGCGTTTTTGATGGGACAAAAGAAGGCATAAACTACGTTTTCTTATAGTATTATTGGAACTAGTTTTGACAAGCAACTCTAAGAGCTCAATATCTTCTGTTTTTAGTTTGATATATCTCATAATGAGACAAATATACGAATATTAATCCATATCACCAAAGAAATGATGTATTATATTATTCCACCTACATATATTTCATTTATTCACTTCAATTTTATTTACACTAGTTGAAGTATCCTCCATAATCGATATATCGTCTAAATACACGGTGGTAGTTGATCCCAGTTGAAGACGATAAGAAACATAGCCAGTATATGAGCTTGTAAAATTATAAGGTCCATAGTTGGCAGGTGTAGTGGTTAATAGAATAATGTTACTATTGTATATTGATGATTTAGGCGAAGCATTCATTAGCAATGCCATCTTGATATTGCAAGCAACATCCCCACTTCCCTTAAACGAAACTAAATAGTTTCTACCTTTTACCACATAAACTGTATAACAAAGGAGTATATTATCCATTCTAGGTTTATTACCCAGAGCTGTAGCAGAAGCGGTAACTTTACCTACCTTAGTGTCATAGCCTGACAAAGAAATCATTTCTAAAGTACTTGCAACTTCATTTTTATTAACAATCGACCAGCCTGTTGTGTTTTCATTAAAAGCTGAGTTTGTTATCAAATTTGTACCTAGAGGAGGAAGCACCGGCGTTATAGTAAGTACTTGTGTTACATTTTTTGCAATATTGGTAGCCGCATCGCCTGCTTGGGAGGCGGTAATAGTAGTAGTACCTTCCCCTACAATGTGAATTTTACCCGATACTATTGTTGCAACCGATGGGTCAGAACTGGCATAAGCAATAGTTAAACCCGAAGGGGTGGCTGCGCCGGGAACGAAGTCGGCAGTAGCCACATCTTTCAGAGCATTTGCATTAAAAGTAATGGTTTGCACCGCTTTATCCCCATTGTATCCATAGCCCTTTAGAGCAAAGGTGTACGTATTTTCATCAACATCGTTGCTTGCAATACTTATTATGCCTGAATATTCACCAATCGTTGTTGAAGGGTTAAATTTAACCTTAAAAGTAACCGATCCATTGGCCGAAACAGTTGCAGGAGCATCGGTTACAAGTGAAAAACCTCCTCCTGCAACCACCACATTTTTGGGAGTTCCTTTTAAATTCAAGGCTAAATTGCCAATGTTTTGGATGGTAAATGTTACAATTTTTGGCGAAGTGGAGGCCACATCTCCAAAATTGAAACTGCCGATATTGTTATAAATTTCCGTTGTTCCCTGTTTGAGTTGTATTTCAGCGCGTGGAATAACAGTAGAATATTCGTAAGCTCCCATATCGGTGGTGAAACCTACTGTACGCGCAAGCCCTAAAATATCTTTGGGTGTGAATTGTCCGGCAATATTACTTCCATTGTTTATGGCTGGACTGGTGCTGAGTAGTCGAAAGTTGGCAGTTCCATCCAATCCCTTATTTACAAATTTTGGATCAGCAGTTATGTCGTGTGGTCCGTTTTTATAGCTTGTTCCGTTAAAATACAGATTGTAATCGTAAACGGCACCCGCATCATTTCCGTTGCAGTCTGTACCCGTACCTCTGCCGTACATAATGTTGTTGTATATTTTCACATCCGAACATTGGTTTGCATCAATTTCGGGGTATCCTACTATAGTACCATTGTTATATGCAGTATTGTTAATAATATCGACATGGTTGGCACTATAGGCATGAACACCTCCACCACCGTTGTTGTAACACACATTGTTTTCGACCAAAGTTCGTCCAGTATATACAGACATACCCTGAGTACCGTTGTTTGCATCGAGAATAATCCCGTTTCCATCGCTTAAGTGCTTAACAGTATTCCATGGAATAAGGGTTTTGTTATTGTAAACGATGTTGTTCCTGAGAATAACTTTATAGGTAGTTACATCGTCTATTGCTTTAGGCCCAAATATACTGATACCACTCCCACCATACATCATGTACCATGCATTGTTATACACTACATTGTTTTCCAGTGTTATATAGTCAACCTTGAAGCCAATAACGCCGCCTCCTGGAAAATCATGCACCTTGCAATTGCGAACAATTACATGATGTACTGGTTTCTTTTGCGCAATCACAATTGCATTGGTATTGAAATTCGAAGTTTGTATCCCAGCTGTATTTTTGGTTATGGTGGAAGCCACATACGATGCATAGGCATCGTCATACTTAATGTTCGCATTATTACCTTCAAGTTCAAACCCATCGAGTACAATATACGAACAATTATCTATGAGAATGCAGTTCCAAGACTTACCCCAAGCTCTAAATTTTGGAGTATGCCCTTTCATTGGCTTATAAGTAATGTATTTCCCTTCTGCTCCGGAACGTGTTATATTTATAACATTCACATCAGTAGTATCTGCGTAAATTCCGTTCATCACAAAAACCGTGTCGCCTGGGTTTGTTAAATCAGCTGCGGCTTGAATGGTTTTTTTTGACGAGGTTGAAGAGTAACCTGTGTTTGAGTTGTTTCCTTTTGCAGCATCCACATAATAGTTGGTAGCAAATGTTGGAACGACTGAAAAAACAACGAAAAGAAGCACTATGTAATTAATTTTGCGGAATAGTGTTTTCATAATGGTTTTTTGTATTAGTTAATTAGTAGTTTGTAATTAAAGTTAAATTTTCATATTGCCATCTATTAATTTCTTAAGTGTTTCAACTGAATTGTGAGTTCGCAAGCCATCGGCTGGAGTATTCTGGCAATAATCAATTAGTTTTTCAACCGTTGAAGTTGCAAGATGCATACGGGTATCCGATGAAGCATAATAGATGAGCACTTCACCATTTGGCTTTTCAATCCAGCCATTCACAAACAAAACATTAGAAACATCGCCAATACGCTCTTCACCTTCTGGTGCCATGAAATAGCCTCCAGGTGAAGCAATTACTTTCCAGGGTTCTTTCAAATCGGTCATAAACATGTAAAGTACGTAGCGAAGTCCCGAAGCACAGCCACGAACGCCATGTGCCAGATTTAACCAACCTTTCGGAGTTTTTATTGGAGCTGGTCCCTGACCGTTTTTGCCTTCTTTTATGGTATGATAAATCCGCTGGTCAACAATTGTTTCGCTCTTTATTTCGGCATTTTCAATATCCTCAATAATCGCCCAACCAATACCATCGCCGGCATTATCCATAAAACCTGCTGCAGGACGCGTATAAACGACATATTTTCCATTTACAAATTCGGGGTGTAAAACCACATTTCTCTGCTGGCTGCTCGAAATAAGGTTTGGTAAACGGTGCCATGTTTTGAGGTCTTTGGTACGTACAATTCCTGTTCGTGCCAAGGCAGAAGATAAATCGCCTTTTGGTGCGTTCGGGTCTTTACACTCAGAACAGAAGAAACCATAAATCCAGTCGTCTTCGTGGTTAATGAGGCGCATGTCGTACACATTCGTTTCCTCCGGATACAAATCGGGCAAAGTTACGGGATAATCCCAAAATTTCCACGCATTTATTCCATCTGGACTTTCAGCAACTGCAAAAAACGATTTACGATCCCAACCTTCAAGGCGAACAACCATTAAATATCTGCCATCTAATAAAATAGCTCCCGAATTAAGCGCTCCATTCACGCCAATACGTTGCAAAAGATTCGGATTGGTTTCATAATTAAGGTCGTAGCGCCAAAATACGGGTGTATGTGCAGCGGTAATAATTGGATGATTGTATCTGTCGTAAATACCGTTTCCGCCTTCGGCTTTCTCATTTACTATGTTTAAAAACGCTTCGTGATCTTTAAGCAACGAAGCTACTTTGTTTTCAAATTCTTGTTTTTCCATTTTTGCGTAAAATTTTATTTTTTTATACTCTATTCTTGTTTAATTGTACGAGCAATTTGCGAAGCAATAATGGGCACCAGGGCAACTATCAAAAAGCTATAACGCAATGCAAATATCTGTGAACCATAAAAGTACACTGCCAAAAAGACAGCAAAGCCCATCACACGCCCCAAGGCAAAAAACACCTCAATATCCACAATGTATGAATACTCTTCGTATTTATCCTGAATTTCGGAAAGATTAATAGACCTCATTCTAATCGCTAAAAATGGCATCCAAAGCAAGGCGAACACTACATTGGCACTAAGAATGAAAATCATTGCTGCAGTCTTATCAAAGCCTATTGCTAAGATAATTGAACTAACAATCAGCAATATACCACCAATGAATAATATATGTATTCTGTGGCGTGGTTTTGTGAACCTACCCAAAAGATAAACCGGAATTAAACCTACCAAAATACCAATGGATTGTAAAAGACCTACCGGGCCACTATCTTTAAAAATATGAAGCATAATGAGCGATGGCATTACAATCAAAACACCATTTGTTAAACCTTCGAGAAAATTCATCAATCGTTGTTTGTTCCAAGTTCGGCAAAATTTCCAGAATAAAAAGGGTTTCATTTGGGGATTATGAAACTTACCTTTCAAGATATTGATACTGGCAACGGTAATCAATGAAACCAAAAATAAAGCAAGTATAATTTTTCCTGTACCATCGGGCAAACCGGGGAACAAGGCAAATAAAGTAAATCCTGCCACACCGGTGAGAAAAGCAAATATCAATGGAGTAACAAATCCGCCCATATTCATCAGTGCATTTTCGAGTCCAAAAACATAGTTTCTGTTTTCATTGTTTGTCACAAAATAAGCCATGTAGTGACGATTAGACCAATACAAACCGCTGGAAATACCCATCACATTGCCAATTAAAAATAAAGGCAGCAAGGTTTTGATGTGTAAAAAAGTAAGTGGAATAATCACAAGTATTTCAGCTGCCATCCCAATGATGTACAAATGATTTATTTTAACGTAGCGCAAGATATAACCATTTAAAATAAAACCTATTGGAATAACCCCAAAGTAACCTACAAAATAGGTGATGTTGTATTTTATCATTTCCTGCTGACCAAGTCCTTGAAATTCAATAAAAATAAAGTAATTGGCAATCATCGGGAGAATGAGATACACAAAACTGTAGATAAAATTTGATACAATCAGCCTCCTGCAATTTGATTCGAGAGAGGTAAATTGTTTTGATTCTGTTTTTAAAATGCTTGAAATGTTTTTCATTTTTTTTTGAACATTAGATTCCTGTTGGTATTTTTGCAAATTCTGTGTAAGCTTCTATAATTGCCATATAAAGAAGCAATGAGTTTGCGAATTCTTATTTTTTTATTCATGATAGGAATTATGGTTTATCAATTTGAAAATAGTTGTATTTTAAAGAACCTCCCGTTGGGAAACCCCATGTGCATTCAAAAGCATAAGTAAGGCGAGTCAAATTTATATCCGGAAATCCAAGTTTGCGCCATTCCTGAAAATGCTTGGCGTACGAAATTGTTCCCTGAGTGCGGGGTGAAGTACGGTTACTCCACCATTGTGCAAATTTGTTTCCATTACGCGGACGAGTATAAATATCGTAGGTGCCGCCATCAAGGGTGATTGTTCCCATTTTTTTACAGCTACTCATGTCAATTGATTTGTTTCCGACCCAATTTTCATTGATATATAATTCAATAGATCCGGGTGTGCCTGCTTTTCCAAACCAACCGTACAATCCGGTATAACCACCAGCGCCGGTTATATTACTAAAAGTATGTTTATATTTACTTTTAGCCTTAGGGTTTATTGCATCAACAGGTGTATTTAAGTCATACAATCCCACTTCATGCAAATAACCATAAACAGTCAAATCCCAATCAATTTGGAAGCTTTTGCTTCCATAGGTAGTCAAACAAGCTTTACCATTAATATTTTTGCTAAACCAGGTTTCAGCATGGTAATTTTTCCCAACTTTCCAATAAGCTGTTTCGCAAATTTTTGTACCATTTGTATAAGCAATTAGCGAATCAACTTTCTGCGCATTTGCTGTAAACAAAGAGTTAGCAGCGAAAAGGGCTATGGTTAACAATACCTTTTTAAATAAGAATCTTTTCATTTTTCTTTGATTTTGGAAAATTAGTTGTTATTTAGTAAATTATTTTACAATCAATAAAGTGTTCTACTTAATATCTCGTCCTGAGTATGTCTGGGTAAGTTAACAAATCGTTCGCTAAAACCACCCACTCTAACAATCAGGTTTTGGTACCTTTCGGGATAAAGCATTGCTTGTTGTAAATCCTCGCGTCCCACAACTGTAAACATAGCTTGTGCACCACCTTTTTGCCAAAATGTTTTCATTAATATCTCAAGTTGATCTCGGTATTCGTTGAAAAGTTCTTTTGAAAATTTCATGTTTTGTACAGCTCCAGCATGTATTTCGGTTCTGGGTTTTAATATTGAATTAAAAAAGGCTGTAACACCATTTTTATCGGCTCCACCTACTGGCGCATTTCCCGGATTCAAGTATGTATTTGCTTTTCTACCATCAGGCGAGGCAGCCGTATGTGCTCCCATAAGCGTATTGGCATCGTTATTAATTACTACTACCAAGTATGAATGCATATTCGTTTTTTTACCCTGATCTTTGGTGTAATTACAAATATGTTCATGTATTTTTACCAGATTGTCATCAGCTTCTTTTATATCATTTCCGTATTTCGGACAATCAAGTAACATTTTTCGTAATAATTCATCACTCGTAAAATTCGAATTCAAAGCCTTAACCAACTGTTCTAAAGAAATTTTTCGTTCGTCATAAACAAGTTTTTTTATTGCTGTAAAGCTGTCAGCAACATTACTATTTCCGTACGCCTCCAACGTTCCACCCAAATACCTGATACCACCAGAATATATTCCTTTTCCTCTTTTAATACAATCGTCCATTAGCATACTAGAATACAGAAAAGGAGCCGATTTGCCTGCAAAATCATACTCTAACTGTTCATGACGAGCCAGAAAATCTACATGATATTCAACTTGTTCGCAATATGCTTTCCATAACTGGTCATAAGTCTCGAAATTGCCATATTTACTATATCTATCTAATGGCATACCCATATGCTTACCCGAAATGGGATCAATACCTTTGTGAAGTATTACTATCAAAGCTTGCAATAGGCTAATTACAGCACTTGGAGTGCCAACGCTTCTATGATTAAGAACATACTCGCCACACCCGTACTGAATGATATGCACAGCTTCATTGTAAGGGATATTAAAAGCCTTCATTGCTGAGGGAATGTTTACTTCATCGTTATAAAGCATTGGGAATGGATTACCTTCGCCAATAACATTGAGTGCATTGTGGTATAATTCAGGATTTTGACCATTATAAAACCGTAAAGCTAATTGAGGTACAATATCTTTAACTTGTCTGGTAGTTTCAATCATCAATAAAGCAATTTTATCGGAATACGCTTCATTAATACGCCCTTTACCTCCTATAATTATCCGACTATCATAGCGATAATTTCTTTTCGAAATAAGTCGCCAGAAAGACGAGAACAAGCGTACAGCTTCCTCTTCGTTAATATGATTGATTTTAATATCTGCTTCATAAACCGTTGCCAATGCTTCATCTAACCGCCCATAATTACGGCTACTATCTAATGCATTATATAAGTACACCAACTGAATAGCCTCACGTAGCGTTTCTGGTTTATTTTCAGGTAGTTTCAACAATATTTGTTTCATTATTTGCAAATCGCTTTTTCTGCCGGCAGTGGTTTCCGTTTCTAAAAGTGTATCAATTTGTGCACAATAGAATTGACACACATCAGCAAATGTATCCAAAGCCAAAAGCATAGCTTTGTATAATGAGTACTCATCTGAGTTTTTTGAAACCTGTTTTTGATAATCAGCAATTTCTGCTCTAAGCCCGGGAATTCCCAAACGAACTAACTTTTCATAATCCATTTGTACACCCGACATTCTCCAAAGTGTAAATACAATGCCTGACTCTCCAAAATAATGATCGCTAGGTAACACTTTAGTCATCTCGGAATCATACGTTTCTTTTGCAAGTTTTACTGTATTATTTTTCTCCCAAAATTCAACTATTTCTTTTAGTATTTTTTTCCTTTCACTCTTTAGATCTGTATTATTTTCTAATTTTCCAAGTGCATTTGGATGCATGTAGTAACACATACTGCTTTCATTAGATTGTGGCAAAAAACCAATTGCAGGTTGTTTAGTGAGCCCAACAAACAAATCATCGGAAGCAATGTTACAAATCATTGATTTCCATTGAATTTTATAACATTCGGCTTCTCTGAGTGCATTGTTACCTTTAATTTCCTGATACTTCTTTGTAAAAGCAAGCAAATTATCTACTTGTTGGTTAGGGTCAGAAATAACTCTATTATTACTTGCTAATTGTAGCGTTTTCATATTTTGAGTATTCTGTGAATTTAATTTCACCAAGCCATTACTTGATAAAAATAATATTGTAGAAGTTTTAATTGAATTAATTAGAAAGTTCCTCCTCGTAATTGTTTTCATATTTTTTTCATTTTCAGATTAGGTTTTCACATCCCATTTTAATTAATTTAGTGCGCCATTCTTCTTTTTGTTTCTTTAATACAGTACCAGTTTCGATACGAAATGGTTTTCTTCCAATTTGAAGATATTTATCGGCTCCATACTCATGATAAGACATTAGTTCTATACTTTTCAGTTTCGGTAATCGCTTGCTTATTGATACGATACCTGCAAGATGGTCATCGTTATCGTTAATTCCAGTGATAATCGGACATCGTAAATGTATTGAAGCATTCCCTGTTGTTAAATAATGTAGATTAGATAAAATCAATTCATTAGTAGATCCAGTATATGTTTTATGAATATCCGAATTTGTGATTTTATAATCGAACAGATATGAATCTACATAAGGTAAAACTTTCTCGAAACTGCTTTGAGGAATATTTCCGGCTGTTTCAATACAAGTATTTAAACCTCTTTGTTTTGCAAGTTTCAATATATCTACCGCAAAATTTATTTGTGCCAAGGGTTCTCCACCAGACAAAGTTAAACCACCATTCGAATTGTTAAAATAGCTCTCGTCTTTCAACACTTCTTCAATCACTTCTTCGGCAGATTTGTGATATCCAAACATTTTTAATGCTCCAGAAGGACATACGTCAACACAAAGCCCACAGGAAATACACTTTGTAAAATCCAGCATTGTGAATGAGTCTCCTTTCGATAGGCATTTCGAAGGGCAAATACTAATACAATTACCACAATTGGTGCATTTTCTTTGCATAAACCCAATTTGTGGATTAATTGATTGCGATTCCGGATTGCAACACCATGAACATTTAAGCGAACAGCCTTTTAAAAAAACTACTGTCCTAATTCCAGGCCCGTCGTGAAGGGCGAATTTTTGAATGTCGAAAACGATACCAGATGTCATATGTTAAAGTTAATAAATTAATGGATTGTCGCCTATATTTTCGCCCCTACACCAAAATATTTTATGATTTTTGTTGCCTGGATGATCTTTATCCAATTTCATATCCAGACTAAAATAACGCATGGTGTAACCACAGCGTCGTTTAGGGCTAGTATTGGCGTTAGCACCATGTATTATGCGGCCATCGTGTGTAGAACATTCACCTTTATTTAATTCGAACCATACCACTTTTTCAAGCTCAACCTGTTCGGCTTTAATTTCTAAGCCAAAGGTATTTGTTTGGGTGTCTACATTATGGTATTCAGAAAATCCATTTTTATGAGTGCCAGGTACCACGCCCATACAGCCATTTTCGAGTGTTGAATTATCGATAGCCAACCAAATGGTAACTATCTGATCAAGTCTGTCGAAACGACCATTCCAATAGGAACTATCTTCGTGCCAAGGAGTTCTACGTCCAACAAAAGGTTCTTTGCTAATAAAATGACTACTCCATAAGCCAATATTAGGGCCTATAAGCTGTTCAACCATATCTAAAGCTTCGTGGGAGCGCAATAAATCCAGCAATCGTTTGTCCGAAAAGTGCGGTGTGTCATATTCATCAGTTCGTAAACCTCCCGTACTCGACAATTCATCGAATATTGCTGAAAGATTGTCCAGTTTATCTTGCGTAAACAATTGTTTCTTATGCAAGTAATATCCATTTTCTTTATAAAATGCGGAGTTGATTGTTACCATAATATTATATTTTAAATACAAAATTAAGTCATCTACAAATAAATTAAAACAACAATGATGATATTTTATGTACTATATTGATATTTTATTTGTATTTTTGATTAAGTTTTAAAAAAGAGATATAAAACTGAAAAAACATTGCGATTAACTAATGAAGTAGTTACAAGTATTTAGTTACGAGTTACAAGTCTTTCACTGAAAGTTATCGGGACTAAAAGTTATTCCAAAATAACCTATCAAAAATAATTTTCAATTACTTGTATTTATTTTATGATTATCTCGATAGTATGCAGTCTTATTCTTTAACTTTTTATGATTCTCCGCAAAGTGTATTAATAGTTGTATAACTGTTCTTATACGACCGACCTTGTCCGGTGAACCGAAAAACAAGTGAAAAAAGCGTAGAAATGCTCATGTTTGACGATTCGCCAGTTGGCGGAGTGGAGTTTGGAGGATTTCAGCTTTTTGAGCGTAAGTTTTTCGAGTGAAGTGTCCGTCAACTGACGGATTGATTTTTTTTGCTTACATTTTTTTATCTAGAAAAAAAAGTAAGTGGGTTTGGGCAAAGCCCATTTTATTTAAATTCATTGTACATTATGCGGATAATAATAATTTATTAATAATGCTGTACAGCTCAATACTCTCTAAATTTATAAATCTTAAAATTAATTTAATAGTAAACCACACCATGCAAAAATTAAATTATATTGATATTTTTGAAAGTAACTTTAGCTATTTTATTGCCGACACCGTTTTTGCCGACACTTCAATAACACAGCTACACACCCATAATTTCTGTGAATTTTTTATCGTAAAACATGGTGAACTTATACATTACAACAATGGCTCCGCCAGTGTCATTAAGCAAGGCGATATTTGCTTTGTCCTGCAAGACGACCAACATTGCTTTCAAAACAACTTGAAAGATGGTGAAACTGTAATAACCAATATTGCATTTTCTCCTACCGAATTGCAATTGGTTCTTGTTTACTTGCAGTATAGCAGTTTTGCTTCAATTTCTGCCGAAAAACGGCAACTATTGCTTGATGAAGTTTCATTAGCTACCATTTTAAAGCATATCGATGAAATTTATAAACTGACAGTTACAAGCAGTCGCAGTCAGTTACAGTCGATTTTTAGGTTGTTGCTTGTTCAGGTTCTGGTAACATTTATAGGCAATACACAACGTTCGGAGGTGAATACACCCATTTGGCTAACAACAGCTTGTTCGCAAATGGAAAAACCAGTGAATTTTTGCAAGGGCATACCGCGCTTTGTTGAACTTACCGGTCGCACACAGGAACATCTTACGCGTTCAATAAAAAAGTATTTTGGTATTTCGCCCAGCGAGTTTATAAATAATATTAGGCTTTTAGAAGCTTCTAGATTGTTACGCAACACATCAAAACCAGTGGGTGATTTATTAGCAGATACTGGTTTCGAGAACGCCTCGTATTTTAACAGGCTTTTCAAGGAAAGGTTTGGAATATCACCATTAAAATACAGATTTTCAAATTATAGAATTGTTAACCCTGTTGTTAATTAATTACAAATAGAGTTCCCAATTCAGAAATGATTTTTTAGTGTAGGGGCTTAGAGTGCATGAATTTTAAAGAAACTGTTTTCTGGCTGAAAGCTAATCATAAGCTAGCCAAATAGCAACGCCTTGGGTATTGAATTGATAAATGAAAAGTGCGTCCTGAAAGAATAATTTATATTTACATTGCCCTTTCAGGACACAATATCTAATGCTGATAAATCAACCCAAGGCGTTGCTATTGGGCTAGAATAGATTGCCACTTCGTGACGTAAAATAAGGTCAACATTATATATAACTGTATAGTTTCATAACGTTATTGATAGCATTATTCCTCTTCCGAGTGTAGTAAGGACGTAGTCCTAACGGAACTCGGAAGAGGAAATGATAAAAAAGTTGATTATTTTTGTTCTACCAAAATAAAAATATATGCAACAAATCTATCATTCAAATGCCCAGACAAATGTAAACAATCGGGAGCAAATACAAAAATTTTCTTCTGTT
>JBBSDM010000067.1:0-12973 GCA_038249445.1 Bacteroidales bacterium | reverse complement strand
TTTACCTCAAAACAAAAGAGGAGAAGTTGGATTGACTTATATCTACGGAATAGGTCGCAATAGTGCAAAAAAGATTTTAGAAACTGCCGGTGTTGATATCAACATCAAAGTGAAAGATTGGACAGACGACCAAGCATCTAAGATCCGCGAGATCATTGGAACAGGATACAAAGTGGAAGGTGACCTTCGCTCTGAAGTACAAACCAACATCAAGCGATTGATGGATATTGGTTGTTACCGTGGAGTTCGCCACCGTATTGGTCTACCATTGAGAGGTCAAAGTACGAAAAATAATGCTCGTACTCGTAAAGGTAAGAAGAAAACAGTTGCTAACAAGAAAAAAGCAACTAAATAAGGTTATTAACTGTTTGCGAATTTTAGAAAAAGCAAAATAATATTCAATTAATATGGCAAAGAAAACAGTTGCAGCCAAAAAGAGAGTCGTTAAAGTAGACGGTGTAGGTCAATTGCATGTACATTCTTCATTTAACAACATTATTGTTACACTTGCAAATGGTAGTGGTCAAGTTATATCTTGGTCGTCTGCCGGTAAGATGGGATTCCGTGGCTCAAAGAAAAACACTCCTTATGCAGCTCAAATGGCAGCACAGGATTGCTCAAAAGTTGCATTAGATTTAGGTTTAAAGAAAGTAAAAGCCTATGTAAAAGGACCAGGTAACGGTCGTGAATCAGCTATTCGTACTATTCACGGTGCAGGTATCGAAGTAACAGAAATTGTTGATGTTACCCCACTTCCACACAATGGTTGTCGTCCTCCAAAAAGGAGAAGAGTGTAATTCGTAATCGAGTTTCCTCGGCAGTCGAATAGGTAAAACTAAGAAATAGATTGCATTTAAACCTCTCTGCAGTCGCGGCTGTAATAAGTTTTGACCAATTTGTGCACGTGGAAACACATAATCAATTTTAAACAAAAATAAAACAATGGCAAGATATATTGGACCAAAGTCAAGAATAGCTCGTAAATTTGGTGAAGCTATTTTCGGACCAGATAAAGTGTTAGCTAAAAAGAATTACCCACCCGGACAACACGGTCAGGGTCGTCGTAAAAAAACGTCGGAGTACGGTATTCAATTACGCGAGAAACAAAAAGCTAAATATACTTACGGTGTGTTGGAAAAACAATTCCGTAATATGTACGAAAAAGCTCAACGTACGAAAGGTGTAACTGGTGAAGTATTATTACAATTACTAGAATCACGTTTGGATAACTTAGTGTTTCGTTTAGGATTTTCTCCTACTCGTTCAGGTGCTCGCCAATTGGTTAGTCACAAACACATTACAGTTAATGGGAAAGTAGTAAATATTGCTTCTTGTCACATCAAACCAGGACAAGTAATTGCAGTTCGTGAGAAAAACAAATCTATGGAAGTTATCAATGCTTCTTTGGAAGGTTTTAATCACAGCAAATATCCTTGGATTGAATGGAATGCTTCTTTAATGGGCGGTACTTATTTACATGTACCAGAACGTGAAGATATCCCTGAAAATATCAAAGAACAGTTAATCGTTGAGTTGTACTCTAAATAATAAGTGAATCCATGGCTATATTAGCATTTCAAAAGCCCGAAAAGGTAATCATGATGGAAGCCGACGCATTTCATGGCAAATTTGAATTTCGTCCGCTAGAACCCGGTTACGGTATTACAGTAGGTAATGCTTTGCGCCGTATCCTATTATCGTCACTAGAAGGTTTCGCTATTACTTCCATCAAAATAGAAGGAATCGATCACGAGTATTCAACTATTCCGGGAGTAATTGATGATGTTACTAACATCATTCTAAACTTGAAACAAGTGCGTTTCAAACAAATAGTTGAAGATATCGAAAACGAAAAAGTAACTATTCCTGTTTCTGGAGCAACATCTTTTAAAGCTGGAGATATTGGAAAATATTTTACAGGTTTTGAAGTGCTTAATCCAAAATTAGTGATTTGCGAACTTGATCCTTCTGCCAGTTTTCAAATTGACATTGCGGTGAATAAAGGACGTGGTTATGCTCCGTCGGAAGAAAACAAACCGGCAAATGCCGAAATTGGTGTTATTCCGATTGATGCTATTTTTACGCCAATTCGTAACGTAAAATATTCGATTGAAAATTACCGTGTGGAACAAGTTACCGATTACGAAAAATTAGTAATTGAAATTAGTACCGACGGTTCTATTCATCCGAAAGATGCCTTGAAAGAAGCTGCTAGAATTCTGATTCACCACTTCATGTTGTTCTCTGACGAAAAAATTTCGTTGGAAGTAACCGAAGGTGAAGGTAGTGACGAGTTTGACGAAGAAATCCTGCACATGCGTCAATTGCTTAAAACAAAACTGACTGATCTCGAACTATCTGTTCGTGCTCTCAATTGTTTGAAAGCTGCTGATGTTGATACATTAGGCCAATTGGCTGGATATCATCGTCATGATTTATTGAAGTTCCGTAACTTCGGTAAAAAATCGCTCACTGAGTTAGATGAAAAATTAGAAAGCTTGAATCTGTCATTTGGAATGGATATCGCTAAATATAAATTAGAAAAAGAGTAAAGAGATGAGACATAATAAAAAATTTAACCACTTAGGCCGTAAAACGGCTCACAGAAAGGCGATGTTGTCCAATATGGCTTCTTCTCTTATTCAACATAAGAGAATTGCTACTACTTTGGCTAAAGCTAAAGCCTTGCAAGTTTATGTAGAACCATTATTGACGAAATCAAAAGAAGATACTACACACTCACGCCGTACTGTATTTAGTCACTTGCAAAACAAAGAAATGGTAACTGAACTATTTCAAAATGTTGCAGTTAAAATTGCAAATCGTCCGGGAGGTTATACTCGTATTTTACGCACCGGTTTCCGTTTAGGTGATAACGCAGAAATGTGTATTATCGAATTGGTAGACTACAACGAAAATATGTTGAAAGAAAAAGCTGTTAAGAAAGTTGCGCGTACGCGTCGTTCTACAGCTGCTAAGAAAGAAACTGCTACTCCAGTAGCAACTGAGGTTGCTGCACCAGTTGCAACTGAAGAAACTCCAGCAGCTGAGTAATTCAAAATCATACTTTCTGAATAAAAAAAGGGAAAAGCAAGTGCTTTTCCCTTTTTTTATGACCAGTTCTATTCTATTATCGCACAGTTCTGTTGAATATGTGCATTAATTGTATAATTATTGCACAAATATGAAATAAATGTGTAATTTTGCAGTTCAAAAAAATCCATGCGATTTAACGTATGCATTTGATGAGATCTATACAATATACAATAACTAAAAAAATAATTTATGACAAAGAGACTTTTGATTATTGCATTTCTTCCTTTTGCTGCCGTTTCAATATTCGCCGGTGGTTTATTGACTAATACAAATCAGAGTGTACATTTTTTACGCAATCCGGCGCGCGATGCTTCTACCGAGATTGATGCCGTTTATACCAATCCAGCAGGCTTGACTTTTTTGTCGGACGGTTTTCATCTTTCACTTACAAGTCAAAGTGTATTTCAAACCCGAACCATCACTTCTACTTTTGCTCCGTTTGCAGGTGCAACTGCTGGTAATCCTCGCACATTTAAAGGCGAAGCATCGGCTCCCGTTGTTCCTAGCTTTCAACTGGCCTATAAGAAAGATAAATATGTAATTTCTGCATCATTAGCTATCACTGGTGGTGGAGGGAAAGCGGTTTTTAATCGTGGTTTGCCTTCTTTTGAAGCTCCAGTGTCTATGATTCCGATGTCTCTTACGGCTAAAAAGGTCACTACTGACAAGTATTCAGTAGATAGTTATATGGAAGGTCGTCAGTATATTTTCGGACTTCAATTAAACGGTTCTTATAAGTTTAATGATGCATTATCAGGCGCTGTTGGTTTTCGTTTGAATATCGTGAATAATGGATACAAAGGTCATTTGACGAATATTATGATTAATCCAAATCAACCTGCTTTTGGTGTCTCATACAATGGCTCTTCGTTGGTTTCAGCACAAAAATTTTTCACGGATGCTGCAACCGTTTTAAATGGTTGGTCTGCTGGTGCAATAAGTTATACAGCTGGTCTACAGCCGATAGTTACAGGCGGTGGTGGCACAGTATTACTGGCAAATGGTACAGCCGCAGGATTGAGTGCAACTCAAATAGCTCAGATTCAGGGTTTGTTGGGTGCTGCTGGTTTAACTCCTACGCAAATAGATGCTATTAATATTCAAACAGCACAGGGTACATTATCCGCAGCGGCTCCTGTTTTTGTGGGAAATGCCGTTGCGATGACAACGAATGCATCCGCAACTGCCGATAAACAACTTGACTGTACTCAATCAGGTTGGGGAGTAACCCCAATTCTTAGTTTGAACTATCATGTAAGCGGTTTAAACCTTGCTGCGAAATATGAATTTAAAAGTGCGCTGAATGTTCAAAACAAAACTGTTATTGACAATACTGGTTTGTATGCTGATGGTGTGAATACGCCTCACGATATTCCAGCATTGCTAACAGTGGGTGGAGAATACCAATTGTGCAAAAAACTGAAAGTGTCTGGTGGGTATCATCATTTTTTCGACTCAGATGCTAAAATGGCAAATAATAAGCAACAATATATCAATGGTGGTATTAATGAATATCTATTTGGCACTGAATATAGCATTAATAACGTTCTTATGGTGAGTGCCGGAGGTCAAGTTACACGTACAGGTGCAACGGATGCCTATCAAAGCGATATGAGTTTCAGTCTTAATTCGTATTCTATTGGCTTTGGCGGTGCAGTGAAAATTACACCGGACTTACGATTGAATATCGCTTATTTCTTTACCAACTATTCCGATTGGACGAAGGAATCTGCAAACTACAATGCAACAACTCATCAGGGTAAGGATGTATTTAGTCGTACAAACAAAGTGTTTGGTATAGGTGTGGATTATAAATTTTGATATTTGTAGTTCTACGAAATAAAAAGGGAAAAGCAACAGCTTTTCCCTTTTTATTTATACTCTTTTCCCTTTTCATTTTACGCCACTGGATTGCTGGTAAATTACTTCTTTTAATCTGCAATTGCATTGACATTTACCAGTTTCTAATAATCCGCTACGCTGTAGCAGGTCGTATTCAATTTTGAAATTTTCTGTAAATATACCTTTGTCCATGTTTTCCTCAATCTGCTGCTGATTCCACCACTTTGTAAGTTCAATAAATGTTGGATTTGGATTTATCTCTGTAAGTTGACAGCTTACAAACAAAAATGCATATTGGTGCTCCTTAGGTGTCTCGCTAATGTAATTGGATAGATACATGTATTTTATTCCCTTAAGGTTGTAACGTTCCTCTGTGGTACGGTCAATGCACTGTTCTATTGTTTCGCCCACCCGCACATGATTGGAAATGGCTGTATCCCAAAATCCGGGGGAGATTAAATCTTCTGCCGACCGTTTCTGCATAAAAATCATGCCTTTGTCGACAAGTATAACCCGCACAATCGGGTGCATGTATTTTTTTTTGTCGGCAAGACTTGTCAGGTGTTGAATACTTCCAATAATTTTACCTTGTTCGCTTACTATCGGCCACCATTCTTCAAGCACTAATTTTGATCTGATGATATGTACGCGTACCAATTCAAAGACAGAGAGAATACAAATTATACCGATAAAGATACCTTGCAAAATTTGAAAGTAAAAGGAATAATTTGCAGGTTGGAGTAACTGCAAAAGAAAATTCGATGATATATATACCAGAAGTAAAAGGAAAATTGCCCAAAAAGCTCTGTACAATTCGTTGAAATTATTTGACATCGGAATCAGTCTGGGCATTATTCGCAATATCAGTCTCTGTATTTGCATGCGAAAGATGAGAAACAGGATGACAAATGCGAGTACAACGAACTTGTCTTCCACACCCTGAAAGAATGATGGTAGTGGCATCAAAGGAGCAAGACTGGCAAAAATGCCAATCCCCATAAACATAAACGTAAATACGAGGTTCCAGATGAAAATCTGATTGTATTTATAATAGATGTAAATTACAATACCAAAAGCAATTGGAAATGCTATTTTCCACGCTATATTCATGCCCCAAAGTTCATCAACTACCAAAAATAATAGCAGAGGTAAAAAATGAAGCACAGGATTAAAAAATGATTCTTTTATTTGTTTTTTAAGTTTTATCATGTCAGTCAGCTATAGTCATCGGAATACTAACAACGATAATCAATTATAGTTTGATTTGGAATAAAAAAAGAACCAAAGCGAGGTTTTTGTCTGTTTTTTCGGTGCTCTGAGATGGGTTGTAAAACTATTCTAGGTTGTCTCTGTTTGCACAAGTAGTAGTTTATCTATGCGAAAATCCACAAAGAAAAATGTTCCTTGTGGATTTTCGCTATTATAAGTGCTTCTGATTTAGCTAAACGCCATCATCCGACTTACGTATTTACCGATAATGTCAAATTCGATGTTCACAACCGTTCCTTTATTAATTTGATGGAAATTGGTGTGTTCATACGTGTAGGGTATAATGGCTACCTGAAAGCTGTTGTCGGTAGGATTACACACCGTCAGACTTACTCCGTTAACGGTAGTCGAACCTTTGTCTACGGTCATGTAACCTCGTTTATCCATTACACTGTCAAATGCATATTCGAAGGTGAAGTACCAACTTCCATCGGCTTCTTTTACTTCGGTACAAACTGCGGTTTGGTCTACATGCCCCTGAACGATATGTCCATCCAATCGGCCGTTCATTAGCATGCTGCGTTCAAGATTCACCTTGCTTCCTGGTACCAAAAGCCCCAAATTGGTGCAGTCAAGCGTTTCTTTGATGGCAGTAACGGTGTAGGTATCGTCTTTTAGTGAAACCACGGTCAGGCAAACACCATTATGGGCCACACTTTGGTCGATTTTCAATTCGCTGGTGAACGAACACGACATGGTTATATGCAAATTTTCTTGTTCTTTGTTTAGTGCAACTACCGTAGCTGCTTCTTCAATTATTCCTGAAAACATATTAATTTGTATTTATAATTTACGATTAATTGGGAACTAAAAATGAATAGATTGCTATGAATAATATTCTTATTCGTTATCTCGAAACGCTTTTTACACCCTTTACAACTTTTATTTTTTTTACGATATTTTCCAGTTCTTTGGTGTCGCTAACCATAATGGTGAGATTACCTTGAAACAGCCCAGCGTTCGAGTCGATAGAGATGGAGCGCAACGAAATATTCTTTTCTTTAGAAATGAGCGATGTGATATTGGTAACAATACCTATGTCGTCGTGCCCTACAATGTGCAATGTGATAGGGTATTGTGAACCAATCGATTTGCCCGACCAACGCGCATTGACAATTCGATACCCCAATCGTGCAATCATTTGAGGAGCATTCGGACAGTCGGTGCGATGAATTTTGATACCACCCGAAACGGATACAAACCCGAACACTTCGTCGCCATAAATAGGATGGCAGCAATTGGCTAGTTTGAAATCTACATCTTTCAAATCTTCCCCAATAACAAGTACATCCTCCCTGCTTGAAGTTTCCATATTTGCGTCTTTCGAAAAAGAATCAGCTTTTCTAGATTCGGGTTGTTCGGGTAAGTTTTGCTTGTCTAAATCCAGATAAGCATCCCGCACAATGTGCATATCCAACTTCTCATGAGCAATTTCTTGGTAAAAATCACTGACCGTTTTGAATCCTTTCTTCTTGGCAAGGCGAGATAATTTTCCGTCGTCCAACTCAATTTTCCAGTTTTTGAAGCGGCGTACGATCGTTTCGCGCCCCATTTCAGCATCTTTAAATTCCACATCTTTCAGTGCCTGACGAATCTTTGTTTTCGCTCTCGAAGTTGTCACTACCTTGAGCCATGCCGGATTCGGTTTTTGTGTAGGCGAAGTCAGTACTTTTACCTGATCACCGTTGTTGAGCACATATTTGATAGGCATATTCTTGCCATTTACTTGTGCCCCTACACATTTTGAACCTAATCCCGTGTGAATTGAGAACGCAAAATCGAGTGCTGTAGCTCCTTTCGGGAGTTTGTGTAAATCGCCATTTGGGGTGAAAACAAATACCTCTTTGTCGTACAAATTCAATTTGAATTCGTCCATAAAGTCAACAGCATTCAACTCTGGGTTTTCGAGTATCTCGCGAATGTTTTTTAGCCATTCGTCCATGCCCGATTCGCTTTTTATCCCCTTGTATTTCCAGTGTGCAGCAAGTCCTTTTTCAGCAACTTCGTCCATGCGTACCGTACGAATTTGTACTTCCACCCATCTGCCTTCAGTGCCAAGCACCGTGGTGTGCAGACTTTCATATCCATTTGTTTTAGGAATAGAAAGCCAGTCGCGCAAGCGTTTCGGATTCGGTTGGTACATGTCGGTTACAATGGAGTAAGCCTGCCAACAAGCCGCTTTTTCCCTTTCGAAAGGCACATCAAAAATAATCCGAATGGCAAAGAGGTCGTATATGTTTTCGAACGGTGTATTCTGTTTTTTTATTTTGTTATAAATGGAATTAATCGATTTTGTTCGTCCTTTTATCTCGAAAGAAAATCCTATCCCTTGTATTTTTTCTTTTAGCGGAGTGATGAATTCAGAAATAAATTGATCGCGCGAGCTTTTTGTTTCGTTTATTTTGCTGGCGATGTCACGATAGATATCTCTGTTGGTGTATTTCAATGATAGGTCTTCTAGCTCCGTTTTAATGGCGTACAAACCCATACGATGGGCCAGTGGCGCGTAAAGAAATGAACTTTCGCGGGCAGTATTTTGTCTGTCATCCTCTGACGCATTATCCAATTCGCGCATGGTTTGCAGATGTTCGGCAATGATGATAAGTATTACGCGAATGTCTTGAGCAAAGGTTAGAAACAGCTTTCTGAAGTTTTCGGTTTCGAGCGATGAATTTCGAGCATACAATTCTTGTACCCGTATCATTCCCTGCATAATGGAAGAAATTTGGGTATTGAATGTTTTTTCGATTTCTTCTACAGTGAGGAGTTTTTTCTCTACAATTTCGTGAAAAAGGATGCTCAAAACGGCAGCTTTTCCAAGCCCAATCTCGTTTAAAACTATTCCTATAATCTCTATTTTTTTTAAAATATGCTTTTCAATATTCTGCTCTTTTGGCGAAATTTTATAAGTGAATTTAATCAATATCTTTTTTAATTCTTTCCTTTCGCTGAATGTAAAGAGGTTGGAGTGCGTACTCATTACTGTGCGGTACTGAGTAGCTATGGTATGTGTTTGAATCGTTTTCATAAGGAATAAGCGGTTGTTGAGTGGAATATAAATGAATCTATATCACTGAATAAAAAGATGTTATCCAAGCCGAACTCATAGGCATTACAATGAGCCGATTGTGATGCAAATATACGACACAAAATTCAAGAACATATCAAATTTAGTTAGAAAAACTCATAAAGGTGGTGATAAACACTTAAACGAATAAAAACGCAAAATAAGAGCATAAAAAATGCACATAAAGTTGATGAGTGGATTTTTCTTTCTAAATTTGCAAACCGTAATGTTTTTTTTTTGAATTGAATTTTACACACTTGTCACTTAAAATATGGAAAAGATTTCCTCAACAAGGAATTATAATCAATATAGTTTATCCATTCGATTTAGTTCGGATGGATTTTCTTTATCGGTGCACGATGAATTGAATAAGTTACTTTCCATAAAAAAAGTTTCGGCTTTGCTGTACTCTCTTTCAGAGGAAGAAATAATACGCATGTTGATACACGAGCCGGAGCTTCAGGTAAGCTGTAAAAATATCCGGCTGATTTGTGAACTGGATACTTACGCTTTTGTGCCGGCATCCATTTTTAAACCCGAGGAAGCTGAATTATTCTTATTTTATCATGATAAAAAGGATAAACCTGAAATTATTTTTTTTAACGAGATGACTGAATGGGATATGGTGAATGTGTTTTCAATTCCGCAGACGCTACATTCGGCGCTTGGGCATATGTATCCTGATTTGACGTTGGAACATCATATGACACATTTTTTTACGGATACAATAAATACAAGTACTCTAAACTGTTTTCATATTTGGGTGCGGTCTAAAATGATGGATGTGGTAGTAATGACCAATGGAAAACCGGTTTTAATGAATAGTTTTACCTACCGTAGTACCGATGATTTTGTGTATTTTACGCTTCATGTGTTTGAACAACTATCGCTGAGTACCGAAAAATATGATGTAAAATTGTACGGAATGCACAAGTTAAATGACTTACAGATAAATGTTCATAAGCACGTAAAAACGGTGGCCTATTGCTAACCACAGTATAATGGTTAGAAGCCAGTAAATTTTAAAATAAATTACGATGAGAATAATTAGTGGAAAATATAAAGGACGTAGAATTAGTGCACCAAGTAACATTACTGCACGCCCAACAACCGATTTTGCAAAAGAAGGTTTGTTTAATTTATTGAACAACCGAATCGATTTCGAAGGGATTGATGTACTGGACTTATTTGCTGGAACGGGTGGGATAGGAGTTGAATTTGTGTCACGCGACTGCAAGAGTGTGATTAGTATTGAGCAAAATGAGCGTCACTGTGCTTTTATTCGCAAAGTGTGTGCTGAATTGAAAATAGACAACCTGTCGTTAATGAGAACAGATGTTTTTAAGTTTATTAGCAGTTGTCACACGCAGTTTGATATGATTTTTGCAGATCCTCCTTATGAATTGGACAAGTTAGCTGAAATTCCGAATTTGATTTTTGCACAGAACATGCTCAAAGCCGACGGGCTTTTTGTACTGGAGCATTCATCTAAAAATAGTTTTGAACTTCATCCTAACTTTGCTGACCATCGCAGTTATGGTAGCGTCAATTTTAGTTTTTTTGAAAGGAAATAAAAGGGAGTTACTAGTTGTTAGTTAAAAAGGTGCGAGTGTTCTAAAAATTATCAGTTAACAGTAGTCGGTGTTTTGTCCTTAAAAATGTCTGTGTCTCTGTGGTGAAAAGTCTTTGTTATAAATTCTTGTATGTTGTAACTCTTGTAGCTCCTCACTTAATTCCTTACCTTCGCAGCGGTATAAAAAAGGGTAGAATAGATGATTGGATTATTTAAAAGCGACGCATTTACGGCTGTTCGAAACGGAAATTTTAGGTATTTTTTGGGGTATCGGTTTTTTATGACAATGGCCACGCTTATGCAATCGGTAATTGTAAGTTGGCATATGTATTATCTGACTCACAATGTGCTTTGGCTAGGACTGATTGGGCTGGTGGAAGTGATACCGCAGATTTCCATATCCCTTTTTGCTGGACATTATATCGATCTTTGGGATCGGAAAAAAATTGTTCAACGCTCCACGTTTATTTTATTAATGGGTTCGTCCATTCTGGCTCTTTACAGTATTGGCTCGTTTCGCTCCTTCGATCGATTGGGCATTTGGCCTATTTTTATCACCATTTTTCTTACCGGACTTTCTAGAGGTATATTGATGCCAGCTCATACTGCTCTGATAGGGCAATTGGTAGACAAAAAAGACTATGCTAATGCAGCCACATGGAGCAGTGCCAATTGGCAAATTGGAGCTGTGATGGGGCCTGCATTGGGTGGTTTGATTTATGGATTTTCTACCATCACCGTTGCTTATTGTTCCATTCTCATTATTTATCTTATTTCGTTGTACATGATTAGTCGTGTACAAATCAAACATATAGTAACCGAGGCGCTGAGAGCCGACGAGGATGTTTTCAGTAGGATACGTGAAGGTATCCGCTTCGTGCTGAAATCCCCGGAATTATTGGGAGCTTTCTCGCTCGATATGTTTGCCGTTTTGTTTGGAGGGGCTGTAGCGCTGCTACCGGTTTTTGCTTCGGATGTTTTGCATGTTGGCCCAGAAGGACTTGGATTTTTACGTGCTTGTCCTGCGTTGGGAGCTATTATTATGTCGTTTTACCTTATGTTTAATCCACCGGTAAAGAATAGCGGACGAACTTTACTATTTTCTGTTTCGGCATTTGGGTTGTGCATGATTGGATTTGCATTTTCGCATTGGTTTTGGTTGTCGGCACTATTGCTGTTGTTGAGTGGACTGTTCGACAATGTGAGTGTTGTTATTCGCGGCACCATTCTCCAACTTTATACACCTGAACACATGCGTGGTCGTGTTGCCTCTGTCAATAGTATTTTTATTGGCTCGTCCAATGAGTTGGGAGCTTTCGAGTCGGGAGTTACAGCCAAACTGATGGGGCTTGTCCCATCGGTGGCGTTTGGCGGTATTATGACGTTGATTGTTGTAGGTGTAACTGCTAAAATAAATCCGGTACTACGCAGGTTGTCGCTGAGTGATGATGCAAAACATAGCAAATAGGGTTTTAGCCTACTTCTTATGTTACTAATTGTCAAGTTTCACAAAGTTGCCTGTAAAGATGAAGTGACTAGCGCATTCATGGACACAATATTAATTAAAGACAAGTTAAAAGTCATGGCGAGTACTTTGATGATGGCCATGGTTATATATCCACCGGCCAAAACCGGAGGGACATCCGGTACTTGTTTAAGGTTTCGGTTTGAGGGAGTGGCAAAGTCAGAAAAATAACTGCCAAACCAATGCAGCCAACAATTAATGTGGTGTTGACAAATAAAAACGCATAGTGTTCCATAAGGGATTCATCATATTCATGAATGGTTTATCTGTTATGTGTTCAATAAACGCAAAGTAATACTATCTCCTAATCAGACTAAGAAACTGTTAAAAAACTATGTCAAAATCCATTTAACACAAGTTTAATCATTGCTAATCGAATCATATTTTCGCTTATGTCTGTTAGAAACTCGAAATCTGTAGATAATCTTCAATAACTTTCGAACCAAGCAAAAGTTCTTTTAACAACCCATCTTTGGGGTATGACTTGAAATTTTGGCGAATCATCTTTTCGTAGAATTACTTCAAGAATCAAACCGAAAGTTGTCTTGGTATTTTCAATTAATTCACCACGATAACTGCCATCGGCAAGAATCTTGACTAA
>JBBSDM010000066.1:0-13167 GCA_038249445.1 Bacteroidales bacterium | reverse complement strand
TCAAGTGCTTTCTGACACCAAAACCAAAGATAACCTTTAGATTCTTCAATATCTTCAACATCAAACACATCTATAAAAAGTTCCCTAAGCCTATAGGCTTCTCCTAATGTTGGATAAAGAGGGAGTAGCATATCTAATTCTGATTTTTTTGCTGCCGATAAATTTTTATATTTACGAAGTATAGTATAGTATAGTATAGTATAGTATATCGATGTCCTTTTGATAATTCATTTCCTTTTCTTTATGCTTTTCGAACTTCGTCCAGAGCTTTGTTTAGCGATTAAACCAAATGGAATTTGTCAAAAACAATCTGTGAATCTGGAAGGTATGTCATTGCTCCACTAACAAATGCAACGGACATATCCATACTTATAAGTTCAGTATTTTCTTTCTTTCCTCCTTTTATTTCAAGTTCACTCAAAAGAGTTTTAATAGTGAATGAGTCCTTACCTTCTGTTACAAATATCGTCCTACGGGTATAACTTTGTGGCAGGATACAGGTTTTCTTGGTCATAATCCCGAAAATGTGAATGTAATGATGCCTACAAAGAAACCAAAAGGCAAAGAACTAACCGAAGAACAAAAAGAATCGAATCGTTCAATTTCTTCGTTTCGGGTATTAGTTGAACATGCAATTGGTGGTGCAAAAAAATGTCGTATTGTCAAAGATCGTCTCAGATGTCACAAGTTTGGTTTTGACGATTTAGTCATGGAACTTGCTTGTGGACTCCATAATTTAAGAATAACGCTGAATTACAGCGATATATAATATTAATCGAAATAATGACTATATTTTAAAATGTATCGTCTGAACTGAGGAATAAGGAATAATTGGAGGCGTATACATATAAAGATAGGTGTAAAACGAAAATAAAAATTATTTCAAAAAAAATGCTGGTCAAATAAAACTTTATCTAGACTTGCAACGTTAAATGAGCTATAAGACAATGGAAGCAGTCATAAAGCTGACTTACTGCTGTCGGTAGACACATATAATAACGTATTAAACAAATTTTGCATGAAGATTCACGAATATCAAGCCAGACAATTGTTCCGCAAGTATGGAATCCCTGTTCCAGAAGACGTATTATGTTACACAGTTAGTGAAGTGGAGAAAGCTGCTCACGATTTGAATAGAATGGTGGTAGTAAAAGCTCAAGTATTAGTTGGTGGTCGGGGAAAAGCTGGGGGCGTTAAACTTGCCCGAAATGTAGATGAAGCAGTATCGGCAGGAAAGCAGATATTGGGGATGGACATTAAAGGATTTAAAGTAGAAAAAGTACTGGTTGCAGATGCCGTGGATATTACTAAAGAATACTACGTTGGGTTAATCAACGACAGAAACACTAAAACAGTAACTTTGATGGCTAGCTCTGAAGGTGGAGTTGAAATTGAAGAAGTGGCCAAAGTAAGCCCCGAGAAAATTATTAAATTTCATATCAATCCACTTACTGGGTTATTAGACTATCAGGCAAGGGATATAGCATTACAGCTTTTTGGCGATATTAAAATTGCTCAAAAGGCTGCTTCTATTTTCAAAAAGCTATATAAACTGTATGTAGAAACAGATGCAACCATTGCCGAAATAAATCCATTGGTACTTACTCCTGACAACGATGTGCTTGCTATCGATGGGAAAATGAATTTTGATGACAATGCACTTTTCCGCCAACCGGAGATTTTAGCAATGCGAGAACCAGATGAAGATGAATTGGTAGAAATTGATGCCCATAGCAAAGGATTGTCATATATACGTCTGGATGGAAACATCGGCTGTATGGTAAACGGTGCCGGACTAGCAATGGCAACTATGGATATGATTAAGTTATATGGTGGCGAACCGGCAAACTTTCTCGACATTGGTGGTAGTTCGAGTCCACAGAAAGTTATTGATGCGATGAATATATTGCTAAACGACAAGAATGTAAAAGCCGTAATGATTAATATTTTTGGTGGAATTACAAGATGTGATGATGTAGCTAAGGGATTACTGAAAGCGATGGAAGTTATTTCGACCAACATTCCAATTGTGGTAAGGCTTTCGGGAACTAATGCAACAGAGGGTTTGGAGATATTGAAACAAACGAACCTTCCAACAGTAAGTTCGATGAGTGAAGCAGCCCAAAAGGCAATAGAACTTAGTCGGCTGTGAGAAGTCTGTAATGTATACTATAAAAATCGATACGCATTTCATCAAAAAACAAAATCATTATTATGAGCATATTAGTCAATAAAAACACAAAATTAGTCATTCAAGGAATAACCGGACGTGATGGTAAGTTTCATACCGGAAAGATGAAAGAATATGGAACAAAGATTGTAGCCGGTGTTTCACCTGGAAAAGGAGGGCTGGTACTTGATGATATACCGGTTTTCAATTCGGTAGACGCAGCAGTAAAAGCAACAGGCGCTAACACTTCTATCATATTTGTTCCAGCCGCCTTTGCGTCGGACGCAATTTTAGAAGCATCGGAAGCAGGTATTGAATTAGTTATTTGCATTAGCGAAGGTCTACCAATACAAGATATGATAAAGGTCACTCCTATTCTGAAACAAAATGGGACATTGCTTATCGGACCAAATTGCCCGGGAATTATTACACCCGACGAGGCATTGATAGGTATTCTTCCCGCCAATATCTTCAAAAAAGGAAATATAGGGTTTATCTCACGAAGTGGAACATTAACCTACGAAGTGGTAAGCCTTTTAACTGAAAATAACTTTGGTCAAACAACATGTGTTGGTATTGGTGGAGACCCGGTAGCAGGATTATATTTTATTGATCTCCTTGAACGATTTGAAAATGACCCTGAAACAATAGCCGTAGTGGTTATTGGTGAGATTGGGGGCGATGCCGAAGAGCAAGCTGCTCAGTTTATTGCCAAAAAAATGACCAAACCAGTTGTTGCATTTATCGCTGGGCAAACGGCACCTCCCGGAAAAAGGATGGGACATGCCGGTGCTATTATATCCAGCGGATCGGGAACCGCAGCCGAAAAGATAGCTGCGTTCAACAAAGCTGGCGTGCCCGTGGCCAAAGAGCCGAACGAGATACCCGCTCTACTAAGAGAGGTTTTGAAAAAATAAGTGTATAAATCTGAGCATTTCTCTTTAAATACTACAATGTCTATTTCTCGTTATCGTGAAGTAGACATTGTAGTATTGTATCCATTTGTTTAATAACAATGAGCGGTTTAGATTTATTTTGTTGTATTTGGGTCAGTTACACTCCTTGTTGACTCACTACATTTTGGATAAGACAAAAAATGCCATTGCACACTATGAAAATAAAACTTTTTGTTTCGTTTTTATTCAGCATCTACGTCTCTACTTTGTGAGCCCAAACCGATTCCAGCGATTTTAATATTCTTTGGAATTGGAACAAACTATCGCTCACGGGAATGTATCAAAACAGAAAGGTAATGGTCACTAATATTTTTATAAAAGGGAGTAATGCGAATTTTACCTTTATTGAAGATTACCAATCTTTTTCATTAAAACTTTCGTTGCAGACCACCGGTGAGCACCTTTGGGAACATATATGTAACTACCCAACTTGGGGGTGTGAGGTTAAATGCGTTGGATTTCTTCAACAAAAAAGAGATCGGTGTGCCGATTGCTGTGCTTGGATTTATCATGCGCAAATATTTAGATCAAACCGACTTTCATTGAATTATGAATTTGGGTTTGGAGTTACGTTTAATTGGAAATCGTTCAATCCTTTGACGAATAAATAGAACGTAGCCATTGGAGCCGGTCAAGCATTTATGAGTGATGCGGGATTAAATCTTAGTTGTTAGCTTACCGTTCATATTGACTTGGTGAGCGATGCAAGTTTCTACTACTTTTCGAATGGAGCAATTAAACTTCCCAACTTTGGGATTAATGCCATTGGACTAAAAATCAATTTAAAATATAATTTCTACTACCGACCTAAATACATCAAATACAAAATCCCAAAATTCACACACGGAAATGAGCGGACAGTGTCAACCTTTGCAGGTATGAAAAATGTAATTTACGACTCAATAAACGTCCGTGTTTCGGAGAAATACAAAGGTGCATTTTTTCCTGTCTATGGTGTTTCGGTACTATATAATCGTCAGATCAGTTAAAGTACAAAGATAGGAATTGGCATGACGTTGAACTACAATGAGTCGATAAACGCACAAGTGGCAGTGGATAACAATAGAATAACTGATGTAGACGGACCACTCATTAATAGTTTTCAGGTCAGTATTTATCCTTCGTATGAAATCTGTGCAGACAGAGTTTCGCTGGTACTTCAACCAGCATTTTATATCCTTCGCAAAAGTTCTAAAAACCAATCGCCCGTATTTCATCAACGGATAATGATTAAAGAACATATTTCCAATAATATTTTTGCTCGGATAACCTTACGCGATTATCAGGGCTAACAAATTAAAATAAATAATAGGTCAATTTTATTGCTGATACACTATTGCCGAACGACCTTATCCAGTGAGTCGAAAAACAAGTGAGGTAGGCGGTAAAAATGGTCCTATTTGAGCCCCTACGTATTTCGTCGGGGTGAGTTTGGACGGTTTGAGCCTGCCGAGCGTAAGTTTTTCGTACGAAATGTCCGTCAGCTGACGGATTGACTTTTTTTGCTTACTTTCTTGCGTCAAGGCAAAAAAGTAAGTGCGGTTTTAGGGACAAAGCCCCTTGTGTTAATGAAATTATTTTGATGCGTCAGCCCAGGCGCAATTACTCCATGCATGCCGACTTTGTAGAGTGGATCTTAGGATATCGATTTAGCAAAAACTACGTTTTTGCTATTATTCCAAAACCCGATTGATACAGATGTATCGGTCGGATTTTCCTACTTTCAGGTAAGTTTCCATCTTTTTTGTCTTCTTTAAGGTAACTTTATTCTATACTTCAAACTGACGCATTGTACGCATCGCACAAAAAGTCAACAACTTATAAGCTTGGCACAAGAATTGAAATGCAGTTTTCCCGAATGCAAGCCTCTTTAAGTGCATTAAAGAGCTTTAAATTCAAAACAAACATTAACTGCAAACACAATGATCCTTCAAGCTTTCAACATGTCCGCCGACCTTTCATTTTACCGTGAAGGTGAATTATTTCTCGGCACTGCGCAAGTTCGACTGATAAAACAGGTTGCGATTGATGATTCGATACATGCAGCAGCTAAGAATTTAAAAATGTCGTACCAACATGCCTGGCATATTCTCGACAAAATGAATCTTCTCTCACCGGTACCCATTGTTATTAGGCAAAAGGGCGGAAAAGATGGTGGAGGATGTAGAATCAGTCCATACGGAATGAAGCTAATCCGCACTTATGAGAAAAAAGTGGAAGACATTGTTCAATTTTTGGCTAAAAGTAACAGCGAATTAGAAAGCTGTTTTTTTAGAATAGCGATATACTTGCTGAGGAATAGCGCTATTTAGTTTATAGGTATCCATTGACTTTTGTGAGTCAGTTTGCAGTTTTATTTCTTTTTTTTTTAATCAACGTTGTTCTTTTTAGTTTATAACGATAAAAAAAAAATAAACGATATGAAATTAGTTCATTTACACAGGTATATAATTGTTTTAATGTTAATTTTGGTCTCAGCAAAGTAAGTTGATTTGTTATCAGGTCATCAGTTAGTAAGGTGAAAAAACGAATATATATAATTACATTAAAAAGCAAACATTATGAAAAGAATAATTATCTCATTAACGATATTGCTCGCTACCCTATCCGTATCGGCACAAAAAGTAAATGTAGCCGCAGCAGCCAATCTGCGTTATGTGTTGGAAGATATCAAAGCAGCTTACGTGAAGCAAAATCCGAAAGCAAAAGTAAATCTGACATTCGGGGCATCAGGGATGCTGGTACAGCAAATACAAAATGGTGCCAACTTTGAGTTCTTTATGGCTGCCGACAATGAGTTTCCTTTGAAACTCAAAGACAAAGGTCTTACCACCGGTTCCATGTCGACTTACGCCTTTGGTAAACTGGCCATTTATAGCACCACTTTGCCTGTCGATAAGCTTGGTTTAGGAGCATTGAAAGATGCATCGGTAATGAAAGTAGCCATTACCAATCCCGAAATAGCGACATACGGTGAGAGAGCCATTGAATTGCTAAAAAGGCAAAAACTATACGACGGACTAAAGTCTAAAATTATATTGGGTGAGAATATTTCACAGGCAGCACAATCTGCATTTACCGGCAATGCCGAAATTGGCTTCATAGCTCTCTCGCTGGCATTGGCTCCTGATATGTCGGGCAAAGGAGATTATTATATAGTCCCGCCATCGCTTTATAAACCGATAGAGCAAGCGTGTATTTTACTGAAAACGCCAGTACTAAATACCGAAGCAGCAAAGTTCAAAAAGTTTGTTCTTTCGCCGGCTACAAAGGCTATTTGGGGAAAATGGGGATTTAAGACAATCAATAATGCATAATTGAAAAGAGTTAACAGTTAACAGTTAGCCAAGGTTTGCACCTATTGGGCTAGTACGAAATTGGAAAAGGCGGATAAATAGTAAATGATTAAATTGTAATTGGGGATGATGGATCAATATTTTATAAATACACTTATACTCACTGGCAAACTAGCGGGGTGGACTACGGCAATACTTTTGGCGATTGGATTTCCCATTGCTTGTTTATTAGCGTACAAGCGATTTTGGTTCAAATCACTTTTTGAAGCATTGATAAGTATGCCCATGGTATTGCCACCCACCGTATTGGGATTTTATATGCTGATGGCGTATAGTCCGCAGAGGGGACTAGGACGTTTTCTACAGGAAACAATTGGTATAAGGTTGGCATTTAGTTTTGAAGGCATATTGATAGCGAGTGTCATTTTCAGTTTGCCGTTTATGATTCAGCCTTTGCAAAACGGGCTCACCGCCATACCTAAAAGTTTGCGCGAAGCATCGTACACATTAGGAAAATCGGAGTTCAAAACTTTCGTTCGCGTGCTTATCTCCAATATGATTCCAAGTATCATTACCGCATTGGCCATGACATTTGCTCATTGCATTGGTGAGTTTGGGGTAATAATAATGGTAGGGGGCAATATACTCGGCGAAACCAGGGTGGCAAGCATTGCTATTTACGACGAAGTGCAAGCAATGAATTACGAAACCGCCAATCAATATTCATTGGTGCTGTTTATTATTTCGCTGGTGATATTGACGGTGATATTTAGCATCAACAAGAGGAAGATATCAAACCCCTAAATCCTCGCCAATAGTCGGACAAGCTCTAAAGGGGACTTGAAGAGTGGTATTCGAGAAGATTCCATGCTAAATAAATCTCAGTGACACACAAGTTATTGTTTAAAATTGAATTTATGATTAAAACAGCAAACATACAAGACGGAAGTACCTTCAACTCCCCTTTAGGGGTTGGGGGTTCTTCTTCAGTTCCGCTTCAGCGGACGGAGGTTCTTTCCATCACCATCCAATATGTCATGCACACTTCCGAAGGAAAGAAAATACTGGTGGTAAATAGCCGTGTAAAGCCGCACGAATTGCTGTGCCTCTATGGACATTCGGGAGCGGGAAAAACAACCATACTACGCATTTTGGCAGGACTGACGAAACCCGACAAAGGTCGAATAGTGTTTGGTGATAGGGTGTGGTTCGATTCGGAGAAAAAAATAAACCTCTCGCCGCAAAAGCGCAATGTGGGTTTTATGTTTCAGGATCATGCGCTGTTTCCGAACATGAGTATTGAAAAAAATATCCGCTTTGCTCAAAAACAAAAGAATGAAACAGAAGTGCAAGAGTTGCTCGACCTCTTCGATTTGGCAGCATTGCGGCATCGTAAGCCGGGTCAATTATCGGGTGGACAAAAACAACGGGTAGCACGGGCACGGGCATTGGCTGCAAAACCGAGTGTGTTGATGCTGGACAAACCGCTCTCGGCACTGGACTGCGAGATGCGCGCGGCATTGCAGCAAGAGATTAGCAAAGCGCATCAATTGCTCAAAACCATTACGCTAATGGTGAGCCACGACAAACATGAAATTGCCAAACTATCTACCTCGGTAATGATGCTACGCAATGGCACGGTGGAGAAATGCGGTAAGGCGGAGGATTTGTTTGGATTAAGTGGCTCAGAGCACCATTTTTGTAAATCGAATGCAAAAAGCTAATTTTCAGCTACCCCAATCTCCGCCAGCTGACGGAGACTTTTGCCGAGTGCAAAGGCAGAATTATTTAGACAATTCTCAAACGTCTCAAGTCTGTGTCAGTTGGCGGAATTAGAGTGGATAAAAAAAGAACAAACATATATCAACAACAAACAACTACATATTATGACTCAAAAAAAAGAAGTACAATTTTATGAATTAGACAAAGTCCAGTTCATCATCAAAGAGGCTACCGACCTAGATGTAGCGTATGCTTACGAAGATTTGGTTTTTTCGGAACATGCCATTTTTATTATTCAGTTCGACAACAAGCCGAATTCACTTATTTGCTGGTTTAATGATGAATGCATCGAAACCGAGCGATATGCAATATTCAAATCGTTGACCAGTCATGCCAGCGCCAACGGAATGAAAGTTGCTTACAAAGGCAAATTTGAAATGACACAAAAAGATGACGAGGAACAATTATCCGTCAAATTTAAAAAGGTGCTGAAGTATCAACCCACCGAGTGAGAGTTAATGAATGGGGCAGAATAAAAAAGCCCCACTTTCTCTTCCAAATGGCGGAGGAAAAGAGGCTTGCTTTAGAAAAACTTGGTTCGGATAACCGTTTCATGTAGGTAAACAAAAATTTTCCATCTCACTCACCAAAATATTCGTCCAGAAACAGCGCCATTAAACGGTGGCGTTGTTTGACAATGTCTTTTGTCACGCGCCTTCCTTTTATCTACCACAAAGCAAACACAACTACCGAACAAAAGGTCAACTACAATCTACACCCGCAACTGGGTGATAAAAAAGGCTATCCGTAAAAAACAGATAGCCTTTGAATTGAAATATAATAACAACAACTTATTCTTTGATAAATTTCACAGCATAACTACCTGTTTCAGAGTTTACTTTGAGCAAGTAACTTCCACTTGCCAAAGCGCTCAGATCTATCTGAGAAGTTCCCGAAATGATCTGCGATTTTACCAATATGCCTGTAATATTATAAACATTTACTTTAGCGTTGATTGCATTTTTAAATGTAACATAGGCATAATTTTTTACTGGAACAGGATAAATACTAACGGCATTTTGCACATTTGCAGACAATTTATCAACCCCAGTTGTAAAATCAGTAGTTTTTACCACCTTGAAGCTATCAAAAGGACTAGCCACACCTAAATCATTCACTTCGTAAGTTTTAATATCGATAGTATCGGTACTTACCGTAATATTACTGTAGGTTGGATTACCTGTTTGTCCGAAACGACCACTAAACATGCCGAAATAGTTGGTAAGACCCAAGCCAGTTTCAACCCCTGCCATTTGAGTTTGTGTACGTGGTTCATATTTCTTTCTACCTGCTGAATTATTCAGAAAGTACAATGTTCCGTTCAATACATTGAAAATACCACCCGATTTTGCAGTTAGGTTAGCACGAGCATCAAAAGTGATATTAATCTGATTCTTAACTGCATTGGCAACCAATGTTTTTGCTTTGATAGGTCCCATAACTTCATAAATATGATCATGTCCCTGAAGTGCCAAGTCGATATGCAATTCGTCGAATACAGGTCCCATTGCATTACGACAAGCCATACCATCCGTATCGCTTTGGTGAGCGCTACTACCGGTGTACATCGTTTTGTGGTAATAAGCAATTCTCCATTTAGTATTCGGATTGGCAGCAACTTGAGCGCGCATCCAAGTTGTCAAATCATCGAGATAACCTGCCACACTGTAATCTTCGTAACTTAATGCCATAAAAAGTGCATCACCATAAACAAACGAATAATTACTTCCCGGTGTGGTTGATTTTGCTTGGTCGAATGCCACACTTTCGGTATTAAAGTGATTTGTAAAGTTTTTATTCAATGTTTTGTCGTGATTTCCCGTAACAGGAACAAATGGCTTTTTCAAAAAGATATCTTGTTGTGTTTGGAAAAACTGCTCATACTCCCACTCCGAGTTTGTTGAACCTGAAGTTTCAACCAAGTCACCACAACTCAACCAGAAGTTAGCGTTAGGATACATGGCATTAGCTGCATGCGTTGTTTTTTGCGAGATATCAAACATATCCACCGTATTGGCTTGCGGGTCTGTAGTATACACAAACGAGAAAGCGTCTTTTGAGTTCTTTGCAGTTGTAAATGTACCCACTTCGCTCCATGCTCCAGGTTTACCAACGCGGTATGAATAAGTAGTATTTGGAGTCAAACCAGTTACCAATGCCTTATTGCTTTCATAATTCCGTTTCAAATTATCGGCCATTTTAGCCAGTGATAATAAGCTGTTAGAGGACACATTGTAATTTACATTATTCAATGTAGTAGCAGTAGCATTAACACTGAAAGCCGGTGAGCTAAAATCGGTTGAATTTCCGGCTACAATTTCTACTTTTTCTCCGGTTACTCCTGCATTGGTGTACCATGCAAAACCAAGACGGCTGGTAGGACTTCCATTGAATGTAGAACTAATGCTATAAGGATTTTCATTAGCTTTCAGTCCGTTCATTGCCAATTGCAATTGTGACGTTGAAGCAGAATCTTTTGCAGCAACAGCAGCAACAGCAGCTCTTTTCATTAATGTCCAAGATGGAATTGTGTAGTTCGACTCAGTCAGCGCATTTGCTACCGTAGCAAGTGAATCGGCTTTGCTCAAAGCAAATGTTATGCTTGCACCCCATTGTACAGGAGCTCCGTTTGTAGAAGTCGGATTCCATAGACATTCGCGAACTGTCATGTTTTTAGATACCGGGTCCAACGTGATAACCTGATATGAAACTTTGTTCTCTTGTGTTGCTGACGGTTCACCTTTCATAGGAGAGTCAACACGAATGGTTCTCAACGCAATATTATTATCGGGTCCTTTATAAGTATAGAACTGATTCCAGTTTGAATTTCCATGAAAGTAAGCTTTGATATTTGGATGATTTTTTACGAAATCTGCAAATCCTCTTTGTTCAGCCAATGAAGGAGCAGTAATTAATTCCTTGCTCGTTTCTTCCACCATATTCTCAAACTTGTCAGTACTATTGATTGTACCGGTTCCATTTGGATTATACAAATGCTTGGTTTCAATATCCGGTTGGTCGTGCGTAAAAATAACCACAGGCATAGTCGCACTTATAGAAGCCAAATCGGTAGCCATCCAGGTACGGTTTGTTAAATCCGGCCACATATTCACAAACATAAAGTGTACTCCTCCAATGTTTTTAGAGTAATTTACTTTATCGGTTGTGTAATTATAATCGGCAGTTGTTTTTGGAGTTGTAGGATTCATCATCATATTGTAGATGTTTACCATAGATGTTTTGTCAATTGCCGGAGCCAATGTTTTGGTGTAACCAATTGCATTTGACACATCATGATTACCTGGAGCTAAGAGCAATTTGGTATTTTGATCCAAACTGTTTTTCAGGGTTAATCCATTGATATAATCGGTCGAAAACTGGGTCCATGAAGCTGCTGCCGATTGAATAGAAGATGCACTTTCCTGACGGTTAGCAATATCGCCCGTGTTAATCACAAAATCAATAGTTCCAACCGGTTTACCTGCCGAAATTCCATTATCGTTTGGTAAAATAACAGAAGGCATTCCGTTTATTTTGGCTACCAAAGCAGCATTTACCACCTGTGAATTCACACTTGTTGCTCCTTGAAAGTTGGCACGTGTGATACCATAATGTGAGTCGGAAGTATAAATCATATTTATTTGAGGTAAAGATGCCAAATAAGCTGTTTCATCTGCCGCTTGCATATCCTTTAAATCTTTATCAGTCAATTCATATTCAACAACAAGTGCTGCCGCAGCCGAAGCTTCACCTTCAAATGCTTCCACTTCGCGCAATCCGTTTCCTTTGATAAAAAAAGCCATTGCATTACCTGAATTCCATCCAGCTCTGTTCACATTTGCCTGAACCAAGGTTGAAAGATCAGAAGTTGGATATTTGGAATCAACTACAGTGAAATCGGTTGTAGGAATATTCCAGCTAATAGTTTCTGTTGATTTCGGACGACTTGTCAGAGGGAAAGTTCCAGTCAAATCAAATGTTACCGGATTATCATTGTTTTCAGCAGTAATTGTCAGATTACAAGGATCGGTTTGTTTGCTTTTAGAATCAAGTTCAAATTCAATGTATGCTTTTTTGATAGTAGCACTTTTTGGAAGGTTGATTTTTTCAAAACGAATACCAATCATTTGAGGGTCATAATTATTAGTGTTTTCACAGCCCAATTCCAAATCGCTGCTATTGTAGTCGATATTTCCGATTGGTTGCGACTGTGTTTGTCCAGCAACTGCAGGAATATACTCTTCCAAATCGTCGGAAGCCTGTTTTATTTGGAATCTGGCAGTTGTTGTACCCTTTGTATATACAAAAATTGGATTTGAATAGAACCAAAGATCTGCAAATGCTTTAGTTGCATTATTAGTTCCCATCAACGCATCTGATAATGGATTTCCATCAACATCAGTTTCGTTCGTCACATTCAGACCCATGTTAGACCCACGCAAGCGGAAATACACTGCATCAGTTACATTAGGAACAATAAGGCTCATTTCTATCCATCCATTTCCTAAACTTTTCCATTGTTTGCTTACTATACTTTTAGAATCAGTAACACCGCCAGCTGCATCAAAACGTGCAATAACAGATGTTGTTGTTACATTTTGAACATTGTAATTTGGACTTGCAGGGTCAATTTTACCGCTAACTTTTCCTTTAATAATGTCAATATGGTTTAATACAGGATTGTTATAAGCATCGTAAGTATTAAAGTTTGTACCTTGTGGGTCACGAGCTTTAATGGTTATTTTTACCGATTTTCCTTTAGTAATCACCATGTCCGAACCCATAACACCAGTAACTTTTTCGGTGCCAATGGTTTCTACATTATAAATCAACGAGTCAATCAAATCACCTTCAACCACCCAGTTATTACCTGAACGTAGTCCGTCAACAATGTTTTGAGCCGATTTACCTGTTGTATAAGTATAGTTCTTTTGATATTCGCCAGGATAAAAATCTCCGCCTT
>JBBSDM010000065.1:0-13729 GCA_038249445.1 Bacteroidales bacterium | reverse complement strand
TGATAAGCCAATCAGAATACTCAATAACGGAAAAATGGCAAAAAGTTATTTCAAATATGGGCTGACTTTTATTGCAACAATACTTTTAAATGCTGGTTTTCAATCAAATATAGATATTTTTAAATTTTTGTCATGTACTTAAGAATAAAATAGTAAGTTCTACTTTAGGAGCAGGAGCAGTTGCCACTTATTTGTGGTAGCGCTTAATCATAAATTTAAGAATAAAAATAATACGAGATGAACATTTAAACAGATTCTTAAACGAATAAAAAATGTTCAATCCGAGTTAAATGCAACATCTAACAAAAAAAAAATATGAAAATTAAATTCATTGCAATTGTCTCATTTTTAGCTTTCTGTTTTGCAATTCACCCTCAAACAGATGTCCAGACTGAAAAACGAATAAAGGAAGTAATAAAAAAAATGACTCTGCCCGAAAAGGTGGGTCTATTACATGGAAATTCAAAATTTTACACTTCGGGGATTGCTCGTTTAGGCATTCCTGAGTGGGCTTTGTCAGATGGTCCTCATGGTGTAAGGGCAGAGATGAATCGCAACAATTGGAAATATGCAGGTTGGACAAATGATTCATCTACATGTTTCCCTCCGGGAACAGCGATGGCTGCAACGTGGAACTTAGACCTCACTCGTCAACGGGGTTATGTGCTAGGCGAAGAAGCGCGTTTTCGAAAAAAAGATGTTCTGCTAGGCCCGGGAATAAATATTATTCGCTCCCCACTTTGCGGTCGTAATTTTGAGTATATGAGTGAAGATCCATTTCTTATTTCTCAATTGACAGTGGCTTATATTAAAGCATTACAGACTAAAGATGTTGCTGCCAGTGTTAAGCATTTTCTGGGAAATAATCAGGAAGAAAACCGGACTTCAATTGATGTAAATATCAGTGAACGCGCTTTACGGGAAATTTATTTACCGGGGTTTAAAGCAGCTGTTATGGATGCTGGTGCACTAACTGTAATGGGTGCTTACAATAAGTTCAGGGGAGAATGGTGTACCGAGAATAATTATCTTGGACGTACTTTATTGCGCGATGAGTTTCATTTCAAGGGAGTTTATATGACTGACTGGAATGCTGCACACAGTACCGAAAAAGCCGCCTTGGCAGGGCTTGATCTTGAAATGGGAACAAGCAAAGACGATTACAACGATTGGTATTTTGCAAATCCACTAATTAATGCGGTAAAAGAGGGAAGACTGAAAGAAAGCTTGGTAGATGAAAAGGTGGCAAATATACTTCGGGTAATGTTTAAAACAAAGATGTTTAACACAAAAAGCAGAGAGAAAGGTTCTATAAATACCAAAGAACATCAACAAGTTGCGTATCGTTCGGCTGTTGAAGCCATCGTTTTATTGAAAAATGAGAAAGAACTTTTACCACTAAATACAAACGAGCTGAAATCAATTGCGGTAATTGGCGATAACGCAACTCGCAAACACTGTGGCGGCGGTTTAAGTTCTGAAATCAAAACATTGTACGAAATAACTCCGTTGCAAGCATTGACACAGAAATTTGGGTCAAATCTGAAAATTAATTTTGCACAAGGTTATAAAAAACAATCTTCATTTTTTGAAGATTCAAACAAAGGGCAACTCAATACTGATTCAGTTGATTGGAAGTTAATAGACGAAGCAGTAGCACAAGCAAAAAAATCGGATGTTGCTATTATTTTTGCCGGCCTTAATCATGATTTTGATACAGAATCGTTCGACCGTATTCATGCCCGATTGCCTTATGGACAAGCGCAATTAATACAAGAAGTAACCAAAGCCAACCCTAAAACAATAGTCGTAATCATTGCTGGCTCGCCACTTGAATTATCAAGTATCGCCTATCGTGTTCCGGCATTGGTTTGGGCGTGGTACGGTGGTATGGAGGCCGGGAATGCAGTAATTGATGTACTTACAGGCAAGGAATTTCCATCCGGTAAACTCCCATTTACAATGCCTGTTTCTGTGGATCAATCGCCTGCACATGCACTCGGCAATTTTCCAGGTCGTGATTTAAAAACCAATTATGAAGAAAATATTCTTGTTGGTTACCGCTGGTACGACACAAAAAATATTCAGTCTCTTTTCCCTTTCGGCTACGGACTTTCATACACCACTTTTTCCCTTACTAATGCTCTTACAGATAAAAAAGATTACGAAAAAAAGGATCAAATAACAGTGACAGTGACAGTGAAAAATACTGGGAAAAGAGCCGGAGCAGAAGTTATTCAGCTTTATTCAAGTCAAACAAAATGCTCTGTATTAAGACCAACCAAAGAATTGAAAGCATTTCAAAAAGTGTTCCTGCAAGCTGGCGAAGAAAAAACTATTTCCTTGAAGGTATCAGTAACTGATTTGGCCTTTTACAGCGAAAAAACTAACTGTTGGATTGTAGAACCGGGCGAGTTTGTATTACACGTTGCCACTTCTGCCAACAATATTCATAGCAGTCTACTAATTACAGCTAACAGTTAATTTATAAACAGATGAACTGAATTATAAAAGTGAATTTTGTTATATCGGGCATTCCTCAAAATTCATAAAGTCCAGTCTTCCAAAAAGGTCTATTTCTACATTCGTTATTGAATAATTTTCAGGTTTAAAGGTTGATTTGTTGGAAAAGAAGGGTGTTGGTTTTTACTGGCATCCTTCTTTGTTGTTTATCACCACTCAGTCCTGAAAGATATGTCTTTCGATGTCATTGCCAAGGCACTGAATTTGTTTGTTTACTGATAACTGATTAATTTACCCCTTTCAATATCGAATTGTTTGATGTTTAATTAATTCAAAGTATCTTTGTAATTCATTTATCAAAACAATCAGTTATTTGTTAGATAAACGAATTAGAAGCGAATAAATATGACAGAAACAGTTTTAGGATTGACAGATCAAAGCTTGGAAACACCTACCGACAAAGTAATCTCCAAGATTAAAGAACTAATTATTTCGGGCGTATTAAAACCTGGCGACAAACTGCCGGCAGAACGAAAAATGGCCTTGGAATTTGGATTTGGAAGAACGCATGTTCGTGAGGCTTTGCATAAATTGGAGTTCTATGGTATTATCAAAACCTTACCTCAAAGCGGTTCGGTGGTAAATGGACTGGACATCAACACGCTTGACGGACTTATTTCGGACGTACTGAATCTTCAAAACTATGATTTCTACTCGCTGGTAGAAACACGTATATTACTCGAAGTGAAAGGTGTAAGACTATGTGCTGAACGAAGAACTGAGAAAGACATTAAAATGCTTGAAAAAGCACATGCTGATTTTGTGGAGCATTTTGATACTCTTGAACGCGTGAGTTACGACTTTGCCTATCACCGCGCCCTAGCCGAGGCAAGTCATAATCCGGTTATCAAAGCAATGTTAATGATTGTCATCCCCGACATTCTTTCCATTTATCAACAGGATAGAATATGTGTTCCGAATTCGCAAATAATAGAGGAACATGAGGGTATGCTCAACTGTATAAAAGCAGGAAATGCCGATTGCGCAGCACAGCTAATGAATAAACATCTGCAAGGTGTGCTTCAGTTTGCAAAACAAAGATTAGAACAAGGTAATTAGTCGTTACAAGTTAGCTATCACAAGTTACAAGGCTGTTTATCTGTATTTACTCACACAAAATACATTCTTAAATATAATTGCTTACTTATATGAATACTAAAAGTAGTAATTTTATAGTTGAAAAAGAAACCGTTTGGGAAGACTTGGGCGGTGGAGTTTCACGTCAGATAATGGGTTACGATGGTCAGATTATGATGGTGAAGGTAAAGTTCGAAAAAGGAGCTATTGGCTATGTTCACGAGCATTTTCATTCGCAAACGACTTATGTAACAGGTGGCTCATTCGAAGTAAATGTTAACGGCGAAAAGAAAATACTTAGTACCGGCGACGGCTTTTACACCGAACCCGACAAACCACATGGCGTGGTATGCCTCCAAGCCGGTATCCTAATGGATGTGTTTACCCCTATGCGTTTAGAGTTTCTCAAAAAATAAATGATTTACAAAATCAAAATATAAAATGACAGATCAACATACCCCAACAATAAAAAAGAAAGTGCTTTTTATCGATCGCGATGGCACCATCATTATCGAACCACCAGTCACTTGTCAGGTCGACCGCGTGGATCAGATTGAATACCTACCTGCCGTATTGCGAAACCTGCACTTTATTAGACAGAAACTGGATTTCGAATGGGCACTAGTTACCAATCAGGACGGTTTGGGAACGCCTGTGTATCCTCAAGAGAACTTTGACAACGTACAAGCCAGTTTTCTGAAAGCGCTAGCCAACGAAGACATTCATTTCGACAAGATATTCATTGATACCTCTTTCCCCGAAGATAATTTACCAACTCGTAAACCGGGCACTGACCTGCTGACCGAGTATTTTACCGAAGCATACGATTTAGCCGGTTCATTTGTTATTGGCGACCGCTATACGGATGTTCAGTTGGCAAAAAACATGGGGTGCAAAGCTATTTTTATCAGTACTGACCAAGAGATATTGAAAGAAAAAGGATTAACTGAATACTGCGCTTTGCAAACCACCAACTGGAATCGCATCACCGAATTCCTTTTTGCCGGTGAACGCACTGCCATGGTAAAACGCACTACCAAAGAAACCGATATCCTCATTGAATTAAACTTAGACGGTTCAGGAAAATGCAATATCAACACTGGTTTGAAATTTTTTGACCACATGTTGGATCAAATAGGCAAACACTCCGGCTCCGACCTCACCATTCAGGTAAAAGGCGATCTGGAAGTGGACGAACACCACACCATCGAAGATACCGCTATTGCTTTAGGCGAAGCGTTTGGCAAAGCATTAGGAAATAAACGTGGTGTGGAGCGCTACGGCTTTTATTTGCCAATGGACGATTGTTTGTGCTCGGTTGCGCTTGATTTTGGTGGACGTGCATGGCTGGTGTACGATGCCGAATTTAAACGCGAATATGTGGGTGATTTACCTACCGAAATGATACTTCATTTCTTCAAATCATTCAGCGATGCAGCCAAAATAAACCTGAACATCAAAGCCGAAGGGGATAACGAACATCACAAAATCGAGGGTATCTTCAAAGCCTTGGCCAAATCAATAAAAATGGCCGTAAAACGGGATATCTATCAGTACGAACTACCCAGTACCAAAGGAATACTTTAAACAGTAAGCAATTATCAGTGAACAGTTGTCAGTAACAAAAGACATAGACTATTCACAATTAATCATTTATAATTATAGAATGCGATTTACTCTCCCTAAATATTCTCTATTTTTGATTCTTGCATTTCAGTTTTCATTGATCTGTGCACAGCCCGGCACTGCATTGAGACCTCATCTGGTAGTGGGAATTATGGTTGATGGCTTACAACAAAAGCACATTGATTTAATGTACAATTATTTCGACAGCAATGGATTGAGAAAAATTATCGGTCAAGGTGCAAACTGCGAAAACGTACACTACGATATCGTTTCGGCAGGAAATGCATCGGATATTGCCACCGTAATGACGGGTACTATCCCGTACTACAACGGTATTGCGGGCAATAACTACTACAATAGGGCAACGAAGGAAGTACAATCCATTCTCGACGATGAAAATGAAACTGGCATTGGAACCAAACTGACTGTTTCGGCTCACAACTTGCTATCTAGTACCATCATGGATGAACTTATGCTGGCCAATCCAAATTATTCGAAAACCTATTCGATTGCTATAAATGCCGAAGATGCCATCATGATGGGCGGACATACAGCTAAAAGTGTGGTATGGATAGATGATACGCAAATGAAATGGGTAGGAACAGGCTATTACTTGGATGGGCTTACGCATTGGGCCGAAGACATGAATACCAATGGTGAATTTAAAATTCAGGCAGACCGGGTATGGAATCCACTATTTGGCATTAGCACTTACAATTTTCGTCCTGCAAAAGAGGATAGAAGATCAGGATTCATGTACAATCCAAGTAGTAAAAAAAATCAGAAATCGAATGTAAGCATTTTAAAAAATACGCCTTCGGCAAATTCACTAGTGGCTGATTTGGCTTGTAAACTGATCAATGGGCAAGGACTTGGAGCGGACAAATATCCCGATATGCTCATGCTCCAGTTCACGGTACGCACTCCCAACGAGAAAACCACAGCCCTGCAAACCGCCGAAAAAGAAGATATGTACCTCCGGTTGGACAAAGACATTCAACGAATCATGCAAAAGATCGACAGCTCGGTAGGATTGGATAAAACAGTGGTTTTTATGTTCGGAAATCAAACGAGTGTGCACTCGCCGGCTGAACTTGGTGAAAATAAAATACCAGCCGGTTATTTCAATGCCAACCGCTCGTTAGCATTACTTAGCACCTACTTAATGGCCGTGTACGGACAAGAAAAATGGATTGAGGGGTATTATGCAAAAAATATCTATCTGAACAGAAAGAAGATAGAAGAGAAAAAAATTAAGTTCAGCGACATGCAACAAAACATTGCTGAGTTTATGCTCGAATTTGAAGGCATACAATCAGCTTACACGTCAATACAACTCCTGAGCATGGGGCGAAACGGAAACAACGTGATTGAACGAATTCAAAATTCTACTACCCGCAAAAGTACCGGCGATATCATTCTTACGCTTTTGCCAGGATGGATAGAAGTTGATGACAAGAATAATCCAATTGGCGAGTCGAACGCCATCGTTTCGTATACACCATTGTATTTTTATGGTTGCCAAATTCCGACAAAGAAGATTGTCAGCTCATACAGCACCACCGACATTGCTCCTACTCTGTCGCGAATATTGAATATTTCGATGCCAAACGCTTGCATTGGCAAACCGATTGAAGAAGTACTATCTAAATAATAACGTGCATCATTTTCAGAATGGCACCTTTTCAAATGATAGTTATGAAACAAGCATTAAACAAAAGAACATGTTCATTGCGAGTTCCATGCCACAACTAACTAAAAATTAAAAACAAACGCATGAACTATAATTTTGATGAAATAATTGATCGTCATCAAACCGATGCGATAAAAATAGAACGCTGCAAGGCACTCTTCGGAACTGAAAATGTACTGCCTTTGTGGGTTGCCGATATGGACTTTCGCACGCCCGATTTTATTGTCAATGCAGTAAAACAACGTTGCGAGCATCCTATTTTTGGTTATTCAAAACTTCCAAAGGGATTCGTTCCGGCATTGACAGCTTGGATACAACAACTTCACGGCTGGGCTGTGAAACCAGAGTGGGTAGGCTTTCTTCCGGGAATTGTTTCGGGAATTGCCTTTGCAGTAGATGTTTACACCCATGCAAGCGACGAAATTATTATTCAGCCACCAGTTTATTATCCATTTATTCAGGTTGTTCAAAAAGCAAAACGCAATTTGGTGTACAATCAGCTGAAAGAAGTGAATGGCAAATTCGAAATGGACTTCGAAGACTTAGAACAAAAAATCACGGTCAATACCCGCATGTTTATTCTTTGTAATCCTCACAATCCGGGAGGACGCGCATGGGATGCCAAAACATTGGAACGCTTGGCCAAAATTTGTGCTAAACATAATATTATCGTTATCTCAGACGAAATTCATTCCGACCTTGTTTTACACCAACAAGCACATACAGCTTTTGCATCTGTTTCGGAAGCAGCAACCAACATCAGCTTGACGTTTATGGCACCAACCAAAACCTTCAATATGCCGGGATTGGTAAGTTCGTCGTATATTATTCCAAATCCAGCCTTGCGCAAGCAATATGCCGATTATCTCGAAAAAATAGAGCAAGCAGGTGGTAATATATTCGCCTATGTAGCCACACAAGCTGCTTACGAAGAAGGTACTGAATGGAGAAAACAAATGCTCGAATATGTGGAGGCAAATATTGACTTTGTTGTTGATTTTTTGAAAACAAACATTCCTCAAATTAAACCCATGATACCCGAAGCTACTTACCTTATATGGCTGGATGGCAAAGAATTAGGCATGGAAACTGATGATTTATTCCGCTTTTTCGTAGACAAAGCCGGATTAGGGCTAAACAAAGGAACAGTCTTTGGACCAGGTGGCGAATGTCATCTGCGCTTGAACGCAGCTTGCCCACGTAGCGTACTGGAACAAGCAATGAACCAATTGCTGTGGGCAGTAAATGCTTTATAATCCAATAAACACTGATAACTGTTTACTGATTACTGAAAAAACATGGACGTAAAAATAGAGCCCTCTTGGAAAGAAGCCTTGCAATCGGAATTCAACAAAGAGTATTTTGTCAGATTGATGGATTTCGTACGCAATGAATATAAAACTAAGCTAACGTTTCCACCTTCATCACTTATTTTCAATGCATTCGATCAATGTCCGTTGGACAAGGTAAAAGTGGTGATTATTGGTCAGGATCCGTATCATGGCCACGGACAAGCACACGGATTGTGCTTCTCGGTGGCTAATGGTGTGGCTTTTCCTCCTTCATTGCTCAATATATTTAAAGAAATAGAGCGTAACCTTGGAATCAGTCAACCCAAAAGTGGAAATCTCATTCGGTGGGCACAACAGGGAGTTTTATTACTCAATGCCACGCTAACCGTTCAGGCTCATGCTGCCGGCTCCCATCAGGGATGCGGCTGGGAAACTTTTACCGATGCTGCCATTCAACATCTTGCTTCTGAAAAAGAAGGATTGGTATTTATGCTCTGGGGGGCTTACGCTCAGAAAAAGGGCAATTTTATCGACACCGACAAACACCTTGTATTAAAATCCGTACACCCTTCTCCCCTATCTGCCTACCGCGGGTTCATTGGTAACAATCATTTCTCTTTGGCAAATAAGTACATGAGAGAAAAAGGACTTGAAGAAATAAAATGGTAATTTGAAGAAAAAATACTTGATAAAATCAAAGATATGAATACTGCATTATTGATTATAGATGTTCAAAATGACTATTTCGAGGGTGGAGCAATGCCTTGGTTGGCGCTAAGGAAGCAAGCGAAAACATCAGATTATTGTTGAATAAATTCAGAACAGACCATCAAACGGTACTATATATTCAGCATATTGCGGCAAGTCCTGACGCTACATTCTTCATTCCCAATACTGCTGGTGCCGAAATTCATACCAACATAAAACCTCTGAACAACGAAAAAGTATTTGTCAAACATTACCCGAACAGTTTTAGGGACACTGATTTACTGAACCATCTTAAATATTTAAATATCACAGAACTGGTAATTTGGGGCATGATGACATATATGTGTGTCTACGCCACAACCAGAGCCGCAAAGGGTCTTGGGTTTAATTGTGTACTGATTGCTGATGCGTACGCAACAAAAGACCTTGCAATAAATGGAGAAATAGTGAGTGCCAAAAACGTTCACAACAGCTTTGTGGCTTCATTGAATTATTATTACTCCACTGTGACAAGTACAAACCAATACATTGATGGGAAATAAAACATTTCAACGATTATTTTCTACTCAATAAATCTGACAAGGCTTTATTTATTTCCGGAAATGAAAATTTAAAACCTGCTTCAATCAACTTTTCCGGAATGACGTAAACACTCCCCAACACTAATTCCGGTTCAATTCCTATCAATACTGAACCCCAATTAATAGCAAATTTTGGTGCCGGAATACCAAAAGGCGTGCGCAAAGTGTGGCGGAGTGAATGCATAAAAGTATGGTTGGAAACCGGTTGTGGGGATGTACAATTGAACACTCCTCGTATTGATTCCTGTTGCAACAGAAAAAAGACAGTGCGGAAATAATCTTCCAAATGAATCCAACTAAACATTTGTGTTCCTTCGGCCTGTTTACCACCTAAACCCAAACGGGTTAGCCGTACCAAAGGACTAAGAGCACCGCCATCTTTCCCCAACACTACCGAGGTTCTTAAAGCAATTTGTCGTGTGGTAGGTAATTCGAATCCAAAGAATGCTTTTTCCCATTCCGTAACCACTTCAGCTAAAAAATTAGTTCCAAGTTCTGTTTCACCTTCCGACATTGGGTGCGCCATTGACGATTTATAAATACCGGTTGCACTTGCATTTATCCATAATTTTGGAGGATTAGTACAAGTTAGTACTGCCTGGCCAAGCATTTGAGTCGTACTAATTCTTGATTCCAGAATGCTTTTACGATTCACCACATTATGCCTGCAATTGATTGACCTCCCTGCTAAATTTATCAACAAATCAGCATCATTCAACGCTTTGATGAGGGCAGCGGCTTCCCAAGGGATATGTGCTTTATCGCGCGAAACTAGAACGACTTTATATCCGCGCTCGCGAAAACGCATATCTAGATAACTTCCTATAAACCCTGTACCACCTGCAATTACAATTTTCTTCATCGTTGACGTTTAAATTAATATAATAAGCGCAAATTACAAATACATATCAAAAACACAGAATGCAATTAAAATTAAGATCTTGAACGCTAATTACGCAAATAATCGCAAATCAGACATTACTATTTGAATATAAGATTATTACAACTTCGTTAATATACATACTGTTTATGAGTCAACTTTCGGTGCGTATAGTTGAATAACTGGCTCTAGAATGATTATATGTATGCCGCAAGAGGACAATCTTCAAGTTGCGTTTATTTGCGTATTTTGCGTTCCATTTTTTGTCATGTACTAAAGCGCAAATTACAAAATATATCCCACAAACAACAATATAGTGCAACAAAAAAAACTCCTTTGCAGTAATTTGCAAAGGAGTTTCTCATTTTTCATTATTTGATTTCCAATAAAAACAATAATCCTATTCGTGTGCACCCATTTTAAGCATTTGCACTTCGCGTTCGCTTAAGAAACGGTATTTTCCACGAGGTAAACTCTTTTTAGTCAGACCAGCAAAATAAACACGATCCAAACGAATTACCTTGTATCCCAATTTTTCGAAAATACGACGAACAACACGGTTTTGTCCTGAGTGGATTTCAATGCCTACTTGTTTCAAATCGCCTGGTTTTACAAATTCAAGAGCATCCGCTTTAACAACTTCCTCATCATCCAAGTTAACACCTGTCAAAATAGATTCAAAATCAGCTCTCTCTAGTGTTTTATCCAAAGCAACGTGATAGATTTTCTTCTTATCATATTTTGGATGCGTAAGTTTCGAAGCCAGATCTCCATCATTGGTTAGAAGCAAAACACCAGTGGTATTTCTATCCAAACGGCCAACCGGATAAATACGCTCGCTACAAGCATTTTTTACCAAATCAAGCACTGTCAAACGATCGTGCGTATCTTCAGAAGTTGTAACGCAATCTTTTGGTTTATTCAATAATAAATATACTTTTTTCTCCGATTGAACAGTTTGTTCGTGGAAAGTAACTTTGTCGGTAAGTAATACTTTTACTCCCATTTCGGTTACTATTTGTCCATTTACCGAAATAACACCTGCCTGAATATATTCATCCGCCTCACGACGTGAACAAATACCTGCGTTGGCTAAGAATTTATTTAAACGCACAGGCTTAGTCAAATCAACTATCGTCTTGCGATATTCTAATTGTTTTTTGTTGCTGTATTTAGAGTTCGGATCATAACCGTCATCGCTACGCTTGCGGAATGTTACTCCATCTTTCTTATTATCAAAACGTGTTTCGGTGAATTCCGATCTTTTTCCTTCAGGTAATTTTGAGAAGCTCAACTTGCCTTCGCGTATTTCATCATCACCCGACTCACGAAATCTACCATATACTTTTTCTCCATTAGCATCCGTATTTAATGGACGGCTGTCGCGATTCTCCCAAGGTTTCTTTGCACCTCCGAACGCAGGACGATCACCGTAAGGTTTACGGTCACCATACGCTGGTTTTCTATCACCATATGCAGGCTTGCTTTCTCTGTTTTCCCAGGGTTTCTTTTCACCATATGCAGGTTTGCTGTCGCGATTTTCCCATGGTTTCTTTTCGCCATAAGCAGGACGTTCACCACGGTTTTCGTAAGGTTTACGTTCACCGTAAGACGAGCGACCTTCACTGCTTTGGAATGATTTTTTTTCGCCGAAAGAAGGACGATTATCTTTCATTTCTGCTGCTTTACGCTCGGCGTAGGTTGGTTTACCTTCACCACCTACATATCTTTCTGAACTAGCTGGCTTTCTGTCAAAACTAGGCTTACTATCTCTGTTTTCCCAAGGCTTACGATCGCCATAAGGAGTTTTATTATCGCCACCACCGTAAGGTTTTTTATCCCCAAAAGATGGTTTACTATCTCTGTTTTCCCATGGCTTTTTGTCACCAAAGGCCGGTTTGCTATCACGGTTCTCCCATGGTTTTTTATCGCCATAAGCCGGACGGCTATCGTCTCTTTTTTTGTAGTCAGCACTTACCGATGCACGATTGTCATCACGAGCTGGTCGATCAGAACCAAATTTTGCTGCACCTCTTGAGCCTTTTAAAATCGATTTCACATCGCGTGACTCAAATGGTTTACCATCACGGCTGGCACCAGCATTCGATTTTGGTCTCGAACTTCCTTGCCATTTTTCATTATTTGTTTTCATTCAAACTTTTTTTTATTTGTATTTGGGGTGCAAAGGTCGTAAAAATTCTTGAATAAACAGCACATTTTTAGACTTAAAGCATGTTTATTTCCAAAAAAAAACAATCCAATTTATAATTATCAAATAGAATCTCACAATCATAACTGTTTCAGTGTATAAGTAGATAGTTACAAACAATATTTGTAAAATTTTTCTCGTATTTCATACAAACGTTTGAATAAACAAAAAAGTTGCCATTCTAATTACTTTTATAAAATATAGATTCTAGCTATAATGAAATAATCTAAATAATTAAGTTTACTCACAAAAAGAATTTATACATTTGTGCAGCGGAGTAATGTCACTTTTATATATTTTAAAAATTTATGAGCATGCAAATTATATTAAATATTGTACATACTTCACCAAATAGGGTGTTATTTTATAAAAAAACTGAAACACTTTAACTATCTGTTAAAAAGAATAACAACATACATTTCCATGCTGCAAGGCATTAACGCTGGAGGCCACTAGAAATTCAAAATGGATATAATCAAACAATTATATATCGGCTTGGGCTATAAAAACGTTCAAACATATATTCAAAGTGGAAACGTAATTTTCCAGACTCAAGATATCAATACACCCGACATGGAGATAAGAATTGCAAAACAGCTATTAAAAACCATTGGTTTTGAAATTCCTGTGTTAGTGATAAAATTTGAAGAGATGATGCATATCTTTCAAAACAACCCTTTTCTTCACATCACCACAAGTAATACTGCTACTTACTACATTACTTTTTTATCTTCAATACCCGATAAAATAAATGTTGAGAAACTAAAATCAAAAACCTACGACGTAGATCATTTCGCACTGATTGGCCGGTCTATATATATCGATTGTCCAACGGGTTATTGCAATACAAAACTAACAAATATATTTTTTGAGAAAATACTAAGTAGTTAGAATAATATAATACACCATTTCTTTGGTGGTATGGATTAATATTTGTATATTTGTCTCAATATGAGATATATAAAACTAAAAACAGAGGATATTGAGCTCCTAGAGTTACTTGTTAAAACTAGTCCCAATAATACTATAAGAAAACGTAGTTTATGCCTTCTTTTGTCCCATCAAAAACGCACAATTAAGGATTTAACGATGATTTTTGACGTTGAACGAAAAACAATCGAAAGGTGGTTTGATAAGTGG
>JBBSDM010000064.1:0-13761 GCA_038249445.1 Bacteroidales bacterium | reverse complement strand
CCAAAATTTCAAGTCATACCCCAAAGATGGGTTGTTGAAAGAACTTTTGCTTGGTTCGAAAGTTATCGAAGATTATCTAAAGATTTCGAGTTTCTAACAGACACAAGCGAAAATATGATTCGATTAGCAATGATTAAACTTATGTTAAATAGATTTTGACATTATTTTTTAAACAGTTTCTTAGTTTAATTGATTTCATTTTAAATATTTTGAGACTTTGTTGTTTATATTAATTGATTTTTATACCCTTTTCGCAGGCATTATTATCGTAATTTATCCCAAACTTTGTTTGCGATAAACTATATTTATGCATTAATTTCGTACATTTGTGTCTCCTCCTTTCTTTATTTACGTGTTAGTGAGGCAGAGGGGCTGGCTATTATTCACATCGACTACAATCATGGAAGATAATTGCCGCCCCTTTTTTTATACCTCAGAATAATCAAATTGTTTTCTATCCTTTCATGTATTCATTATTCATTTAATGAACATATCCGGTAAGACAGAGACTTAGCTGAACAAAAAATACCAACCTACACTCAGCAGGTGATTAAGTTAATAAAATATTATAAGCCTCAGATAATAAGAATACTAAAGCAGAAACAAACTCAAAGTGTCTAATAAATTTATTAATTGTATTTGGTCTCACTGAATATTCTTTGTTTGAAAAGAAAGACAAAACATTAAATATACTTCCAATTACAAAACTTACATTTAAGAAAAGGTTGTACCCTGATAAGTTTTTAACGTAATTTATATCCTTGAATTGATAATAAGCTAGTACGATAAGCAATATCGATATTAACAATCCCTTGTAATTTATTTTAATCTTCATATGCCAACAATTCTTAAGTTTAGGAACAATATTTCTTACCATAAATCATACCAGCCCATACAATCACCAAAATCGGCAATAGCTATTGCAGCACCAAAGACTCCGAATGTCCTTGATGCACATCGTCCAGCAATTCCTAAAGCTGTTTCGAGTGTAAAATATCCTAGTGCCTGTCCTGTTAAAAAGTCAGAAGCAGAAACACCTATAATAGTTCTCGATGCACAATCGACAACCTTACCATATGGAAAAACGGAATCACCTTCAGGCAAATCTACTTTAAATCTTTTATTCTTTTGCAAACCTGTTACATTAGTAACCAGACTAGTAGTTTTTCCAGTTTTTTGCAATGCAACGAAAATCATACCCATAGACGCAATTCTAGGGTCATTCGCATTATCAACATATTGAGCAATATCTTTGTATTCTATCCCATATGATTTAAGCATTTTCATGCTCGCAATCGTAAGTTCTTGCATTTGTTGATTAAGAGCTGCTTCAGTTGCTTTTGAAGGAGCATTTTTTCTGTCACCTGAGTTTACGTTTCTTTTTAATTTCACGATATTTTTAGTATCTAACAGCAAGGATTTAAATTCTTTATTTTCTGGAGTTATTTCAGAAAAGCTTTTCTTACTTGTTAATGGTATATCTTTTTTCGCATTTAGCTCTAATTCATTATTCCCACAAGATTGCAAAAAAGGCAAAGAAGATACCATTACCACAGCAACCATCACTGCCAAAATCATTTTTTTGTTTTAAATATTTTCATTTTTTTTTATTTGTTTGAAATGTGTTTAAATTGATTGCTTTACACCTCTTTTGCAGGCATTAATATCGTAATTTATCCCAAACTTTGTTTGCGATAAACTATATTTATGCATTAATTTCTTACATTTGCGTTTCCTCCTTTCTTTATTTACGGGTTAGTGAGGTAGAGGGGCTGGCTATTATCTGCATCGTGTGCAATCATGGTAGATAATTGCTGCCCCTTTTTTTATCCTCTAAACTGAGTAATTGAATATTTTTTCGAAATAATAAGCATCCCCGTCCCTTCGGATATATACTTACTTCTTTAAATGCTGAAAATTACGCACCGCCACTGGGATCCCACCAACCAGTGCTAGTCTTTATTCCCTGTAGGACGAGGGGCAAAGGTCATCAAGAAAGCTGTATTTTGCTTTGTCTTTTTATTGAATACTTAGCGTGAAATAAAACAGATAGTTGATGGTTTTCATAAAGGTTTAATGTACTGAAATAAATAAGATGATTTACGGCTTGTTATTGAGTTAATAGTAGCAAAGATAACATTAAGAATTGAAATTTAGAACCCAAATTACCCCCCCCATATTAACGTTAACCATTAACTACTAACAATCAGCATATTAAGAAAAATAATATGTTTTATAACATAAGAAATGCTACATTAAATTTAATTAAACCAGGATGGCGGGGTAGGTATATTCTTGTTTAGCATAATACTGATGGCTTGTCAATTCGTAACGCATTGGTTGACAGACAACTTCGCCTAAAAAAATTGACGATTGAAGGGTAGATAACGTGCTATGTAATGTAAAAGATAAACTTGTCAGGCAAACTTCCACAACGAAAACCCAGACTAGTAAAAGCCAATAAACAAAGAAACGTTATTAGGAATTAAACTTTTCCTAACAACGTTTTTTTCATTGGAAGTGCAAGCTGTACATCATTTTTCAACTGATATACGGAATCATCGTTATCCTATGCTTTGCATTGACTCTCATTTTTTTACCCTTTCTTCTGTGTACGATAGCCCGAAGGCGAAACGCCCATAATTTTGGAGAAAATTCGGCTAAAATAAAAAGGATCGTCGAAACCAATCATCATCGATATTTGATTAATCTTCATATCCGAGAAATCGAGATAATGGCAAGCATGCTGAATTTTGAGGTGAGAGAGATAATTCAAGGGTGAATATCCAGTCTTTTGTTGAAATATAGTTGAAAAATGAGAATTCGAAAATCCAACGTAAGTTGATATTTCTTTTAATATAAGTCGCTTGTGTATATTTTCGCGCATAAAATGGATGGCCTCATCTACAACGTCTCGTTGGTTATTTTTGGAGGTAAGACTTTCGCGATAAGCACCCATAAACTTCAATGAACCAAGAAAATGAAATAAACTGGAGATGCTGTAATCTAAATTTGTTTTGCTATAACCGTTTTTAAGGGTTGAGAATATCTCTTCGAAAAGATGAAGCCGTTCTTCGATACGCGAATTTTTTTCGGGGTTCACGCATGATGATTTATCAAGCCCTTCGGAAAAGAATCCGGCCTTATCTCCATCAAAATGCATCCAGTAGATTGTCCATGGATTAGTTGGATTGCTACCGTAGGCATGAGATTTTCCTTTGGGAAGAATAAAAAAGTGGTTAGGCTCTACCTTATGGCGGCTTCCATCTAGCTCAAACCAACCCGAACCTTCCACACAATAAATCAGAATATATTCGCAGGCTTCTTCTTTTGTTCTGGAAATAAAATGAAAACTCGCTTTGGGATAGTAACCAATATCAGTAATATGAAGCAAGCTTCCAAACTCATCATTTTTAAGTCCTTCGATGATAGAAGAAGGTATCACGATACCTCTTTCGCCTATAAATCCGCTTTTGATCTTTGCCATTTTGTTTTTTTATTTAAACTTCAAAGATACTTATAAACAACTTAACTGTAAGCCTAAACTGTAATATAATCCATTATAAAAGTAATTTATTCTATTTTTTGAATCGCGGTAATGCTGTTTCTTTGTAAACAACTAATTACATTGCAACATTTTCAGCAACTAATCCATGAAAAAGGCCACAACAGTATCAATTTTATTCGCCATCTTGCCTCTAATAAATCTTTTTACGCAAACAAACTGCATTCAGCAAACCACCAATCCAAAAGGTTGGATTATAAGCACCAACAGATCGGTTTACCAACTAACCGTAAGCAAGCAAGGAGAAGTTATCCCGGTGTATTATGGCGTAAAAGAGCAGTTCGAGCACCAAAAACCAAATGCGCAGTGGAACACCGAAAAGCTGTTGGAAGTAACGTATCGCGGCGGTGGTTCCGATTTGAATAAAATGCAACGAATTCCGCTAGTTGAGGCTGTTTTTGCAGATAATGTGCGCGATTGCGATTTTGTTTTTTCGTCAGCTGAAATAACTGAGTTGAATGATCGTCCAGTGTTGAAAATCACCCAGAAAGATTCGTTTTATCACTTGGAAGTAACATCATTTATCAAAGTCTTTCCTGAATATGATTTGTTGGAGAAATGGATTGAAGTAAAAAACACCGGTAAAAAGGGGAATATTCTTCTCGATAACCTTCAGTCGGCATCCATTGCCTTGCCTACCAACGAATACATGCTCCGCCATATGTCAGGAAGTTGGGCATTGGAATACAACCAATACGACACCAAACTGACTCCCGGAATAAAAACGATGGAAACACGCGATATGCGCTCATTCAACAATCCATCGTGGTTTGCAGTGTATCCAACAACGAACAGCGACATTGAAAATAACGGGGATGTTTGGTTCGGACAATTGAGCTACAGTGGCAATTGGCGTATGGACTTCAACAAATCGCCATTGGGCGGTTTACAAATATCGGGGGGCATTAATTTCTGGGATTCGCACTGGCAACTGAAACCCGGCGAATCATTCCAAACACCTAAAATGACTGTAGGTTTTACTGCGCAAGGTATAGAAAAAGCTTCGGAATTAATGGCATCCTACGTTCGCAAAGATATTTTGCCGGTGGCACGAAGATGTAAAATCCGACCGATTATCTATAACAGTTGGTACGCTACCGAATTCAATGTAAAAGAAGAGGAGCAATTGAAACTGGCGCAAAAAGCCAAAGAGATTGGTGTGGAAACATTTGTTATTGACGATGGCTGGTTTAAAGGTCGCGTAAACGATAAAGCCGGACTGGGAGATTGGACGGTGGATTCGGATAAATTCCCGCAAGGATTAAGCCCTATGATAAAAAAAATCAATGATATGGGTCTTGATTTTGGTTTGTGGGTAGAACCCGAAATGATCAGTAAAAACAGTGATTTGTACCGCCAACATCCCGACTGGATTTTATATTTCCCCAATCGGAACCGCAACGAAGAACGCAACCAATTAGTGCTAAATCTGGCGCGTGAAGATGTATACAAGTATTTACTCAATACTTTATCGGATTTGTTGAAAAATAACAATATAACCTTCGTAAAATGGGATCGCAACCGCGCCATGTCTGAAATGGGTTGGCCATCGGCATCGGTGGATATGCAGCGTGAAGTGCGAATCAGGTATATTGCCAATTTATACAAATTAGTAGATGAACTTCGCACCCGTTTCCCCAACGTACTTTTCGAATCGTGTGCGGGCGGCGGTGGTCGTACCGATCTAGGAATGTTGGAACGCATGGATCAGATATGGATCAGTGATAATACCGACCCGGTCGACCGCCTTTTTATCCAATATGGATATTTAAATGCCTTTCCTACCAATACAATGGTTTGCTGGACAACCGATGAAGATATGCACAACAAACAAATGCTTCCTCTCGACTTCAAGTTTGATGTGTCGATGCTCGGCGTACTTGGAGTTGGCAATAATCTGAATAAATTCTCGCAAGCAGATATGGACATTGCGAAACAAAAAATAGCCAAATACAAAGAGGTTCGCCAAGAAGTGCAAAACGGTACAACTTACCGGTTGAAATCGCCGTATACATCCAACCGCATGGCAGTAGAATATGTTTCGCCCGATCAAAGCCGAGCAGTACTTTTTTGCTATAACCTGGCCGATTACATGACCGGAACTACCAATGATACCCGCCAATCTTCGGGCACAGTATTGAAAGGATTGAATCCGGAATTTACTTATCAAATTAAAGGTTCTACCGAAACATATACCGGCAGTTTCTTGATGTCAATAGGGATTAATTGGACGTTAAAAGGATCATTTAAAAGTAAAATAATTGAGTTGGAGAAAGTAAAATAATCTTCAAATGTAGTAAAACTGACATGATGACTCATTTTTGTTTTTTCAAAAACGATGGCATCTTACATCTTCATCAACTGACGGACTTGAAATTACAATTGTTTGAAAACTGTCTCTTTGAAAAGTACAACATTAATAAATTCAATTACTAATAATATTGCAAGAACTTTTAAAACTAAAATAAAAAATCATGAAAAAATTCAATGGTGCCTACATTTTCGGCATTTCAATGATTTCTGCTATGGGCGGATTGCTTTTCGGCTACGACTGGGTGGTAATTGGTGGTGCAAAACCATTCTACGAACGCTTTTTTGAATTAACTAATTCTCCAAACCTACAAGCATGGGCTATGAGTTGCGCGCTCATCGGTTGTGTTGTAGGAGCAGTTGTTTCGGGTGTAGTGAGTGATAAATTCGGACGCAAATGGCCGCTATTGTTCTCCGCATTTTTATTCACTGTTGCCTCTTTAGGAACCGGAATGGCATCCACTTATCTCGGGTTCGTTCTTTTTCGATTAATTGGCGGTATTGGTATCGGATTGGCTTCTGCCCTTTCGCCCATGTATATTGCCGAAATTTCGCCTTCGCATTTGCGCGGACGACTTGTTTCGCTCAACCAAATGACTATTGTGGTGGGAATACTAATGGCCCAAGTTGTCAATTTGTTGATTGCGCAAAAGGTTCCTGTTGGTGCCAGCGACTCATTCATTCAAGCTTCATGGAACGGGCAGATGGGTTGGCGTTGGATGTTTTATGCTTGCGCAATTCCTGCAGGTGCTTTCTTTGTGCTTACCTTTTTTCTGCCCGAAAGCCCCCGTTGGCTCATGAAAGCCGGCAAAGCCGATAAAGCTTTCCCTACGTTGAATAAAATTGGCGGTGAGGAATATGCCCGACAAGAAATGGCTAATATCCAAAATACCCTGAATGATGTAACCGACAAAATGGATTACAAAGCCCTGTTTGATAAAAAATACCGTCCCATTTTGGTTATCGGAATAGTGCTGGCTGCCCTGCAACAATGGTGCGGAATAAATACGGTATTTAATTATGCCGAAGAAATTTTTGCAGCCGCAGGTTATGGAGTAAGCGACACTTTGTTTAATATTGTGATTACAGGGAGTGTAAATTTAGTTTTCACTCTAATAGCCATGTTTACAGTTGATAAAATAGGACGCAAGAAATTAATGCTCTTCGGGTTCATTGGTTTGGCCATAAGTTATGTATTACTGGGTGGTGCTCTGTTTTTAGGAATAAAAGGGATTGCAGTACTTTCACTGATTATCGTAGCAATTGCAATTTATGGCATGTCCCTGGCACCAGTTGTGTGGGTAATTCTATCGGAAATTTTCCCAAACAAAATTCGCGGGGCAGCTATGGCATTGGCCACTTTCTCTTTGTGGATAGCCTGTTTTATTCTTACCTACACGTTCCCGCTGTTGAATAAATCACTCGGTGCATCCGGAACATTCTGGATATATGCAGGCATTTGTATCATCGGGTTTATATTTATTCTAAAAAAATTACCCGAAACAAAAGGCAAAAGTTTGGAAGAAATCGAGGAAATGATAACGAAATAGTTACGAGTTACAAGTTTTAATACCTTTGGTAAAGGGTATTAAATAAAAAATTAAAAGAAATGAACGTAAAAGTTTGGCAAGAGGATGTTATTATCCCAACGTATGAAATTGGAAATCCCGAAAAGAATCCCATTTTCCTTGAAAAACGAGTTTATCAAGGTAGTAGCGGAGCGGTTTATCCCTATCCTGTTATTGAAAAAATAGCTGATGAAAAGACAGATAAAGTGTACCATGCCATTTATATTGAAAATGAATATATAAAAGTAATGATTCTTCCCGAGCTGGGTGGAAGGGTGCAGATGGCTTACGATAAAATAAAAAAACGCCATTTCATCTATTATAATCAGGTGGTAAAACCAGCTTTGGTTGGACTTACCGGCCCGTGGATTTCGGGTGGGATTGAGTTCAACTGGCCTCAACATCACCGTCCAAGTACGTTCCTGCCTGTTGACTACAGCATTGAGCAAAATGAAGATGGCAGCGCAACGGTCTGGGTAAGTGAAATGGAGAAAATGTTCCATCAAAAGGGAATGGCTGGATTCACGCTCCGTCCTGGAAAAGCGGTGCTCGAAATATCTGGGAAATTATACAACCGCACACCGTTTCCACAAACATTTCTGTGGTGGGCCAATCCGGCTGTAGCAGTAAACGATTTCTATCAATCGGTATTCCCACCCGATGTAAACGCTGTTTTTGATCACGGCAAACGCGATGTTTCTACATTTCCGATTGCTACCGGAACGTATTACAAAATTGATTATTCGGCAGGTGTGGATATTTCAAATTACAAAAACATTCCTGTTCCAACATCGTATATGGCCATCAATTCGGAGTATAACTTTGTGGGAGGTTATGAGAATGATACTCAAGCCGGAGTTCTTCATTTGGCCAATCACCATGTGTCGCCTGGCAAAAAACAATGGACTTGGGGAAACGGTGATTTTGGCAAAGCGTGGGATAGGAATCTCACTGATGAGGATGGCCCGTATATTGAATTGATGGCTGGTGTCTTTACCGATAACCAACCTGATTTCTCATGGATGCAACCGTACGAGGAAAAAACGTTTACGCAATACTTTTTGCCATACCGCGAATTAGGTGTGATAAAAAATGCATCTAAAGATATTTTGATGAATCTTGATAAAGTAGATGGCAAGGCTGTTGTAAAAATATTTGCCACTTCATTGCAGAAAAATGCGCGGATAGTGTTGGAGGGTTACTTGGATGAAACTTGCGATTTGAGCCCTGAAAATGTTTACGAAAAAGAAGTGTCGGTCGGAACCACCCCCTTTTGCGAATTGAAACTCATTGTGTTTGCCGACTCCGGATGTGAACTTCTGAGTATCAAGTCCGAAACGAAAGACGTTAAACCAACGCCCCAAGCTGCCAAGCCGGCTTATTCGCCCCAAGAAACTCCTACTTGCGAGCAATTATACCTTACTGGCTTGCATTTGGAACAATACCGCCATGCCACTTACAACGCCACCGATTACTACCTCGAAGCATTGAAACGTGATGCATCGGATGTACGGAACAACAATGCCATGGGATTGTGGTTGCTGCGGCGAGGAAAGTTTGTAGAAGCTGAGACTTTTCTACAAACTGCCATTGATACACAACTACAACGGAATCCAAACCCGTATGATGGCGAACCATTATATAATTTGGGCCTATCGCTCAAGTTTCAGGGCAAAAATAAGGCTGCTTACGATGCGTTCTACAAATCGTGCTGGAATGCTGCCATGCAAGATGCCGGATATTTTTCTTGTGCACAGATTTCAAGTATCAATCATAATCTGGTTGACGCATTGTACGAAATCGACAAGTCGCTAATCCGCAACTGGCACAACCACAGAGCCCGTGCATTAAAGACTTCCATTCTTCGAAAATTGGGACGAAAGGAAGAAGCTTTGGCATTGATTGAAGATTCATTGAAAATAGATTTATTCAACTTCGGTTGCCGTTTTGAACAGTATTTGATTTCTAAAGACGCAGCGGTTCTGGCTGAAATGCATCAACTTATGCGTGGAGAAATTCATAACTACGAAGTGATTGCCCTCGATTATATTGCAGCTGGATGTTATGCCGAAGCGGTGGAATTGCTGGAAAAAGGGGCCAATGTATGCCCTACTACACCAATGACCTACTATTACATGGGCTGGAGTTTGAGTCTGGATGGAAAGGATAACACCAAAGCATTTGGCAAAGCGGCTGCTCATTCGCCCGAATTCTGTTTCCCTAACCGCGTGGAAGCCATTTTGGCATTGGAATGCGCTCTACTGTTGAACCCCGATGATTCAAAAGCACCCTACTATTTGGGAAATTTGTGGTATGACAAACGCAAATATGCAGATGCAATTGCTTGTTGGGAAAAATCGGCTGCAATTGATAATACTTTCCCAACAGTTATCCGCAATTTAGCTTTGGCCTATTTCAATAAACTCAACGAAGAAGAAAAAGCCGTTGAAATGCTAGAAAAAGCCTTTGCACTTGATACAACCGATGCCCGCATTTTGATGGAATTAGATCAATTGTACAAACGTATTTGCCGTCCGCACATCGAAAGGCTGGCATTCCTCGAAAAACATCTTGATTTGGTTAACCAACGTGATGACGTTTATCTGGAACGTGCCACACTTTACAATCAAACGGGTAATTACAACAAAGCCAAAGAGTTGATTGACACTCACCATTTCCATCCGTGGGAAGGCGGCGAAGGTAAAGTGCCTGCACAATTTCAATTGGCACGGGTTGAGTTAGCAAAACAGTTTGTTGCAAAAAAAGAGTTTAATACAACCATCAAATTGTTAGAACAATGCCTGGAATATCCACACAATTTAGGTGAAGGAAAACTCCACGGCGCTCAGGAAAATGATTTTCATTACTTTTTGGGTTGTGCTTACGAAGGATTGGACGAAATGGAGAAAGCCCATAAGTATTGGGAATTGGCCAAAGATGGTAATCGGGAACCAGCAGCAGCCATTTTCTACAACGACCAAAAACCCGATAAGATTTTTTACCAAGGACTTGCATTGCTCAAACTTGGCAGGGCCGATGAGGCTCACAACCGCTTTGATGCCCTGATTGCTTACGGTGAGAAGCATTTAAATGAAACAATTAAGCTGGATTATTTTGCAGTTTCATTGCCCGATTTGCTTATCTGGGATGATGATTTGACTTTCCGAAACAAGAATCATTGTACGTACATGCTTGGACTGGGACATTTAGGCATGGGTGATACCTATAAAGCTAAGTCATTATTGACTGAAGCATTAAGAATGGATTTGAATCATCAGGGAGTTCAGATACATCTGGCTATGATCCGTTAATACAGCTAATTGTAATATTTATAACTAAGTACATGACAAAAACACAGAATGCAGTTAAATAAGATCTTGAACGCTAATTACGCAAATAATCGCAAATCAGACATTACTATTTGAATATAAGATTATTGCAACTTCGTTAATATACATACTGCTGAGTCTACTTTCGATGCGTATAGTTCAATAACAGGCTCTAAAATGAGGTTTTTATGTATGCCGCAAGTGGATATGTTCAAGTAGAGTTTATTTTCGTATTTTGCGTTCCATTTTTGGTCATGTACTAAATATTTATAAGCCAATTGTAAAGCGTAAAGCTTTTCAGTTGGCTTTTTTATGGGCATTGCTTATCTATAATTATTCATTTTCCATGCATATTTTTTATTATGACATTCTAAGACAAAATAAAGGCTTTATCGACAATATAAATTAGATGAATCTTCAAATTATTGCCAATTAAATGTAGAAATAATAAAAAAATTACATATTTATTATAACTATTTGGAAATTATACATGAATAAAGAAAAATTTCTTTAACCCACTTTGTGCTATAAAAAAAATTAGTATATTTGTGGGGTCGGAGAAGTGATTTTCAGATATAAAACCAATGTGAGACATTATAAATAAACATAGAATCATTAATCTTAGAAAAAATGGCAAATTTGGATTTAAGCAAGTACGGGATCTCGGGTAATTTCGAAATTTCACACAACCCAACTTACGAGGAATTATTTCAGGCAGAAATTGACCCTGCAAATGAAGGTTTCGAAAAAGGTGTGTTGACCACATCTGGTGCAATATCTGTTGATACAGGTAAATTCACCGGACGTTCTCCTAAGGATAAATTTTTTGTAAAAGACGCAGTTACTGATGAGCACCTTTGGTGGGATGGAACCATCAACCGTCCAACTTCTCCCGAAGTATTCGATCATTGCAAGAACTTAGTAACAAAACAACTTTCTTCTGCGAAGAAATTGTACGTTGTTGATACATTTTGTGGAACAAACGAAGATACGCGTATGAAAGTACGTTTTATTATGGAAGTTGCATGGCAAGCCCATTTCGTAACTAACATGTTTATCCGTCCGTCTCATTATGATTTGGCTAATTATGGAGAGCCTGATTTCGTAACATTGAATGGTTCTAAAACTTCTAATCCTAACTGGAAAGAACAAGGTTTGAACTCTGAAGTATTTACATTGTTCAACCTAACTACCAAAATGCAGGTTATTGGTGGAACATGGTACGGTGGTGAAATGAAAAAAGGTATTTTTGCACTCCAAAACTATTACTTGCCATTGCGTGGTATTGCTTCTATGCACTGTTCTGCCAATGTTGGTAAAGATGGTGATGTAGCTATCTTCTTCGGACTTTCAGGAACAGGTAAAACTACTTTGTCTGCTGACCCAAAACGTTACTTAATTGGTGATGATGAGCACGGCTGGGATGATAATGGTGTATTCAACTACGAAGGTGGTTGTTATGCAAAAGTTATCGATTTGGAAATGGACAAAGAGCCAGATATCTGGAGAGCTATCCGTCGTGATGCTTTGCTAGAAAACGTAACTGTAGGTGCCGATGGTGTTGCTGATTACTCTGCAGCTGCTTCAAAAACAGAAAACACTCGTGTTTCTTACCCTATCTATTTCATCAATAAAATTGTTTCTCCTTCACGTGCAGGACACGCTAAAAAAATTATTTACTTGTCGGCTGATGCTTTTGGTGTATTGCCTCCGGTATCTATTTTGGACGAGAAATCAGCTCAATACCATTTCCTTTCGGGCTTTACTTCAAAATTAGCCGGAACAGAACGCGGTATCACTGAACCGGTTCCTTCTTTCTCTCCGGCATTTGGTGAAGCATTCCTTACGTTGCACCCAACTATGTATGCAAAAACATTGATTGGCAAAGCAAAAGAACACAACGCAAAAGTGTATTTGGTAAACACAGGTTGGAACGGTACAGGAAAACGTATTTCGTTGAAAAACACCCGTGCTATCATCGATGCTATCATCGATGGTTCTATTGAAAATGCACCAACTGTACATGTTCCTATTTTGAACTTGGTTGCTCCTACAGCATTGAACAATGTTGACAGCGGAATTTTGGATCCACGTGATACCTATGCTGATGTTGCTGAATGGGAAACCAAAGCAAAATCACTTGCTGCTAAATACATCAAGAACTTCGAACAATACTGCGATAATTGCGAAGCGAAAGATTTGATTCCAGCTGGACCACAATTGTAAGAAGACAAAAGAGTCAAGAACCAAGATTTTAGACTTAATAATATAGAATGAGCTGTTCGGGAAAACCGGGCAGCTCGTTTTGGTTATAGACAAATTTTGCTTGTACAAATGATTACTAATGATTAATTTGGTCCTATTAAAAATGATATTATGGAACAATACCAACTCAACTTTTATCTGAAACTTTCGCCCACCGAACAATTAATCCTCAAAACAATAGCCCTCAAAGTAACTTTTGATAATGTTTCCGAAGTGACGGACATTTTGATGTACCGACAGAAACTGACTCAGAAAGCGGTTAAGGATTGTGTAGAAGAAGCATTAAGATACATAAGCAGCTAACTAATTCATATACAGCAGGAGTAGCTACAGAGTTAGCGTTGACTTTATGGTTTAAATTTGTCCTGAATTAGCCGGTTTTGAGAATGAGTGGAAAATAATAGAAAAGCAATCATACTAAGTATATGTCATAAATTAGTTTATATTATTATCTTTCCTTAACTTTGTGCCACTATGGGACGAGTTAATACCCCAAAATTATTACCAGAGCAACGATTAGAGTTGCAATCTGGATTTAAAAATAGTTCTAGCCATTGTTTTAAGTAATGGTCAAAATATAATGTCGTATTTTGTGCCGAAGTTATTCAACACAAACGACAAGCGTTCTTTGAGATTCTGAAAACAGAGATAAACATCAAGCGGTATCCAATTATACTTGATTCTTCGCCATAATATCTCGATTAAATTCAATTCAGGAGAATAT
>JBBSDM010000063.1:0-13999 GCA_038249445.1 Bacteroidales bacterium | reverse complement strand
TTTTTATCTAATGCTTCGAAGAGTAGAAGACCGTATAAAGCTCTGTCGGCATCGGATAAGGCTTGGTTGGGTTTTATTTGTTGCAGAAGGTGCAGTGCAGAGTCGGGTGAAGTTTCCATTAATTGCTCCGCAGTTTTCAGTTGGTTGGGTTGGAAAGAGCAACCTACAAGAAGAAGGATGATGTATGTAATAAATATGCGATATTTGAACTGCATGGCCGAGTATTGTAGTGTTAATGGGGTTTTCCGCATGTATTTAAATACAAAACTACAAATTAAATTTCAATCTAAATCGATTATATCTATATTATAATGTTGATTTAGAGTTAAAATTCGGGAGGAATTGCTTTCATTTTTTTAAGTCGATTTGAATTATCTTTATATTTACTAAAATCCGTTGTTATTAAGCTATTGCCAATGTAAAAATGCTCACTTTTACTCCTTCTGCTTCCAGTAATGCGCGAACACAAGCCTCTAGTGTTGAGCCTGTAGTCAGCACATCGTCAACTAATAAAACGTGCTTGCCAGTTAAAATATTCATATTGTGAAGTAAGAATATTCCGTCGGTGTTTTCGTACCGTTCAAACACATTTTTTTTAGTTTGTGTAGTATTTTCACGAATTCGAAATAAACTTGTAGTATTCATGGGTTTTTCAAGGATGCAGGAAAGCCCTTTCCCAATACATTCACTTTGGTTGTATCCCCTGCTTTTAAGTTTATTTGGATGGAGTGGTACAGGTATGATGATATCAATAGTTGCAAAATCTTCGGAATCTAATAATTCTACGGCTGCATATTTTCCTAGTAATTCACCCACTTCTTGGTTGTTTCTGTACTTTAAGTTGTGCAAAATTTTCTGAAAGGGTGATCCTTTCTGAAAATAGAAAAAGGCTGTTCCTCTATTTATTGGAACTTTTCCCCAAAATCGCTTTTCAATTGGATTATTACTCGTTAAGTGATAATTGGTTTTTGGGATGGTATGTAGGCAATTTATACAGAGCTGATTTTCATGTTTCTGCAGATTCTCGCCGCAAACTATGCACAAAGTTGGAAACAAAAGGTTTAAAAAATCTGTGAGTGCTGATTTCATGATCTGTAAATTAACTCATATGTAGTATTACATTCCAAATTTTAGGGGCAAATACTAATAACCCCACTATTACCGAACTAATGGCACAAATCAGTACGGCACCAGCAGCAATATCTTTTGTTTTTCCGGCCAATGGGTGATGATTTGGTGAAACTAAGTCTACCAGATTTTCTATGGCTGTATTTACCATTTCCATTGAAAAAACTAAACCAATGCAAAGCAAACAAAATATCCATTCGGTTACGCTTATATCGAATGTAAATCCTGCTATCAGAACTAATATGGCAATGCTGAGATGAATTTTCATATTGGTTTCAGTACCAAAGACAATCCGAATTCCACGTACGGCATACCCAAAGCTTTTTATTCTTTTTTTCAATATCCCCATTTAAGTTTAAATTAGATTACAAATTAAGCATAAATCTTTCGAATTCCGGTTTGTTTTGTAAAAAAAAATCCGACAAACTTTTTGTTGGTCGGATTTTAATATTTTGGTGTTTGTTTGAGCTTTCTATGAAACCTTTACACGCTCAATATATGAACCGTTACGAGTGTCTACTTTAATTGTTTCGCCATCGTTGATAAACAATGGAACACGAACTGTAGCGCCAGTTTCGACAGTAGCCGGTTTAGTAGCGTTGGTGGCAGTGTCACCTTTCAATCCTGGTTCTGTGTAAGTAATTTTCAGGGCTACCTGAACGGGTAGATCTGCATAAAGTATTGTTTCTGATTGCGCATGTGTTACTACTTCGCAAATCATACCTTCCTTCAAGAAATCAACTCCGTTGATAATGTCTTTGTTTATCGAAACTTGTTCGAAATCTTCGTTATTCATGAAATTGTAGCCAGCCTCATCTTGATAAAGATATTGGTAATCGCGACGTTCAATGCGTACCTCTTCTATGCGAATCCCTGCATTGAAAGTTCTGTCGAGTGTACGACCTGTAACTACGTTTTTAAGTTTGGTACGAACAAAGGCAGGACCTTTTCCGGGTTTAACGTGAAGAAATTCAGTGATGAAATAGTATTGGCCATCAATGTCCAAACACATTCCGTTTTTAATATCTGCTGTAGTAGCCATATATTTATTTATAATTAATAATGCATAATTTATAATTGAAATACAAGCATCTCCGTGTCTCTATATCAATTATTGTCTTTTCGATTACAAAAGTACAATTTTTATTTTGAATGCCAAAATGTACAGTGAATCAGGTGTTTAGAATAAAAGCCACTGTGTTATGGACAGTGGCTTTTATCGGCTTTTTTAGTACTATTGTTTTGTTGTTGTTATTTATCGTTACGTTTTTGTACGTTGTAATAAATCTTCATCTGGTTACCCAATATTTTTGTAAATCCTTTCACATCATCTGCACTCCAGGCGCGGTTCACTTCGCCATATTCGCCAAAGTCTGTTTTCATTAAGTCGAAAGTGCTTTCAACTCCTACCAATGTGTAATTATACGGACGAAGTTTTACGATAACCGTTCCTGTAACGTTTTGCTGTGAACTTTGTAAAAACTGTTCAATGTCGCGCATAACTGGCTCAAGGTATTGAGCTTCGTGTAAAAACATGCCATACCAGTTGCCCAATTGGTCTTTCCAATATTGTTGCCATTTGGTAAGTGTATGTTTTTCAAGCATTTTGTGTGCATTGATAATTAGCAATGGAGCAGCAGCTTCGAATCCAACTCGCCCTTTGATGCCAATAATGGTGTCGCCAATGTGCATATCTCTACCGATACCGTATTTGTTGGCTATTTCTTCAAGTTGATTAATCAGCAACACTTTGTTTTCATTTGTGCTTCCGTTTACCGAACATATTTCGCCATTTTCAAAGCCGAGAATAACTGTTTCTTCGCCTTGTTTCTCAACCTGACTTGGATAGGCCTCTTCTGGTAAAGTTTGTTCCGATTTTAGCGTTTCTTTACCGCCAATGCTAGTTCCCCATAAACCTTTGTTGATAGAGTATTCCATTTTATTGAAATCAGCTTTGAAGCCATGATCTCTCAAGTAATTGATTTCATATTCGCGTGTTAATACCATATCGCGAGTAGGAGTGAGGATTTTGATTTCCGGAGCGATTACATCGAAAGTTAGATCAAAGCGAACCTGATCATTTCCGGCACCTGTACTGCCATGAGCAACATATTGAGCTCCAATTTCTTTGGCATAATTGATAATGGCAATGGCTTGGAAAATTCGTTCGGAGCTAACTGAGATTGGATACGTGCCATTACGAAGCACATTGCCAAAAACCATATATTTGATACTTTTATCGTAATACTCTTGCGTAACGTCCAAGGTTGCATGGCTAGCTGCGCCTAATCGATAGGCTTTGTCTTCAATTACTTTTAGTTCTTCTTCGTTAAATCCACCTGTGTTAGCTACGGCAGTATGTACTTCGTACCCTTTTTCCTGAGCTAAATACATGGCACAGAACGAGGTGTCTAGTCCTCCACTAAATGCTAATAATACTTTTTCTTTCATGATATTTATGTCTACAATCAACTGACTTCATCATCGATCGTTATTTTTTGTTTTATCTCTCAATGTCCTTTGCTGGGTCGAAAAGCATTCCTGTGCACAAACAATGTTTGCGACCAGTACGTTGCAGAATATCGTAGTTTACACAGCTTTGACAGCCTTTCCAGAACGATTCGTCGTCGGTAAGTTCAGAAAATGTGACAGGTTTGTATCCCAATTCGGAATTAATTTTCATAACCGCCAAACCGGTGGTTAGCCCAAAGATTTTAGCATCGGGGTAACGCTGTCGTGATAGTTCGAATGCTTTGCGTTTAATGCGTTTGGCTAGACCATGGCCACGGAATTTATCTACAACGATAAGACCTGAGTTGGCAACAAATTTTTTGTTTCCCCAAGATTCGATGTAGCAAAACCCAGCAAATTCTGTTCCCGCCAAGGCAATTATTGCCTTGCCTTCTTTCATTTTTTGCATGATATATTCTGGCGAACGTCTGGCAATTCCTGTTCCGCGAACTTTGGCCGCGTCAGCTATGGTGGTCAAAATCGTATCAACATATTCTAAATAACGCTCATCAGCTACTTGTACCGTGATCTCGTCAACGGTAATATTTGTGTCCATATTCAATTAATGAATTCTGTTTATACTTTGAAAAGTGCAAATTTCAAAGTATTCAATTGCTTTAATAAATTCTCTAAGCCATTTTACGATGGCTTTTCTCTGCCTAAAATAGTATTTCTACAATTCTAACTGTTACTCTTTTTCTGAAAATGTGATATTGAGCATTTCTAGAATATCCTCTCGTGATACGCCTTCACGCGGGATTACTAATATTGTATCGTCGCCTGCAATGGTGCCAAGCACCTCGTCGTTTGCTTTATTGTCAATATCCCAGGCAATTGCACTCGCGTAACCAGGTTTTGTTTTGACAACTGCCAATTGTCCCGAAAATTCTATACTGCGAACCGCCCCGTGAGACTGTAGCGTATTGAAAGTTCCCTCAATAGGCACCGGTTTGTTTACCGGAGGTAATATATACTTATACGCTCCATTAGACAATGGCGTTTTCGCTACTTTCAGTAATTTTAAATCGCGGGATAAAGTAGCTTGTGTTACTTCGCATTGCTTATCCAAAAGAATTTTGAGTAATTCTTCCTGACTGCCCACTACGCTCGATCTAAGTATTTCTGAAATTATCTGTAAACGATTTCGCTTATTCTTCATAAATGTATAATTATTTAGATTTTGGGCAAAAGTAATACAAATATTGTATAAGTCAATATGTTTAGCTATAATTATTCATATAAATTGGAATATTCTTTCTTTTTATAATTAATATACGCATATTATGCAAAAACATACATTTTTAAAATGTATGTTTTTGGTATATATCAGAATTTCAGATGCAAAAATACAAATAAATGATCAATTGAACTTGGATGTTATTGCATATTTGATATTATATTTTTCTTGTTTCATATCTGGACTTTTTAATAATAAAAACAATAAATTCAAACTTTCTTGTTTTAGTTCGTAACAAAATGATACATGAGAATACGACTTTGAAAGTTGATTGTAAGTTAACAATTGCAGGTTTGATTTATTTGTGCGTAACAGGTTGTTTTGTTTGCTTTACGAACTGTTTTAATACAGATTTGAGCTGTTATATTCAACTTTTTGTCGATATGGAATTTGCAAAAAAACAGGAAAAGACATCGCTTGTGTCTTTTTCTGTAAAAGTATGTGAATATGTGTCAAGTTTCACAAGGTTTTACTCGCCCATGTCAATATTCATTTCTCCGGTTCCGGTTTTTTTCTTCAGGTCAGTTTGTTTTGGTTTCATGTTGCCAAAATTATGACTTACTGTGAGTCCAATCATGCGTCTATGAAAGTAAGATTCTGCTATTTGATAAAACCCTGTTCCGTGCGTAGTTGTTTTTTCTTTGTTGAAATTGAATATGTCTATTGCCATCACATTGACGCTTAGCTTTCTATCAAAAAATGTTTTACGTAATCCCAAGTCGATTTTGTATTGTGCACTTTCTTTTCCTTGTGCAATAAGAGTGGGTGATGAGGCTTTTCCTTTTACGCTGACTGCTGCCAATTCTGGAAAGGAGAATGCAAGGAAAAGAACGAAATAAAGATTTTTTTTCATGAAGAGATATTGACTTTTACTATTTGATTTTTTTTTTTGATTCTATTGCAATGTCGGTTTGACTTGTAAACTCTGCAGAGGTTTACTAGTGCTTGATGTATTAATGCAAAAAAAGCGTTCAAGTTTATGAACGCCTTTTTTGGTATAATTATGTATTTACAAGTATTTATTTACGAGTTACAAGTGTTATTCTCTGAAAGTTACTTCACAATAACGTATCAATAATAATTCCCAATTAGAACGAATTATCAATATATCATTTGCAATAACTTTCTGACAATGAATAGCAACTAAATGATTGAAACTTGATTAGAAGTTTGGAAGCAGGTATTTTCCACGTGATTTGAAAATATTGCTTACTTTATTAACTTCGAGGAATGTAGTTCCAAGTCCCATTCCGTAGCTTCCGCTTAGGTAGCACACAGAGTCATCTTCGTTTATCCATCCTTTTTGTATCAAATCTTTCAAGGCAGTAAGGAAATACTGTTGTGTATTTTCAGTCTCTTGTTGATAGATTGGGAAAACGCCGTACGAAAGAGCCAATTGGCGTACCATAGGCTCGTGGTAACAAATTGAAAGTATTGGAGCAAAACCACGATAAGCAGCTAAATAGCGGGTGGTACGCCCAGTGTAAGTATCTGTAATAATAGCTTTTATTCCTAGTTTTGTGCTGGTTTCAACAGCAGCATTAGAAAGGAATGAAGTTAAATCGTTGGTGTCTATTTCGATTGGAATATCGTTTTCGGACATTTTGGTTTTTTCAGCTTCCTTGGCAATAGTAGCCATGGTGCGAACTGCTTCTACTGGATATTTTCCATAAGCTGTTTCGCCGCTAAGCATTAAAGCGTCTGTACGATAGTAAATTGCGTTGGCAATATCGGTAACCTCAGCACGTGTAGGGCGTGGGTTTTTGATCATGGTGTGAAGCATTTGTGTAGCTACAATCACCGGTTTTTTTGCTTGTACACATTTTCGGATCAAACGACGTTGAATTCCAGGAATTTTTTCCTGAGCTACTTCAATACCCAAGTCACCACGGGCAATCATTACACCGTAAGTGTATTGCAGAATTTCGTCGATGTTATCAACGCCTTCTTGATTTTCAATTTTTGAAATAATTTTGATTTCACTTTTGTGTTCATCCAAAATTCCCTGAATTTCCAAAAGGTCTTCTTTGTTGCGCACAAATGAGTGAGCAATGAAGTCAAGTTTCAATTCAATTGCCAACAAAATGTTTCCACGGTCTTTTTCAGTTAGCGAAGGAAGGTTAATACGTACGCCCGGTACGTTAACGCTTTTGCGACTTCCCAAGTTACCACTGTTTTGCACGGTACAAACTAAATAATCAGCTTCTTTAGAATCAACTAGAAGGTCAATTTCTCCATCGTCGAAAAGAATACTGTCGCCAACATTCAGGTCACGAACAAAATAAGGATAGTTTACAGCGATACATTCTTTAGTAGAAATCAAATCAGGATTTCCGGTTACTCTAATAATATCGCCAGTTTCCATGTCGATAGAATCGTTTTCAACTTTTGTAGTACGAATTTCAGGACCTTTCGTGTCCATTAAAATAGCAATGTTTTTGCTTACCGCACGAGTATTGTTGACAATTCTTTCAAATCCTTCGCGTTGCAAGTGAGCAGAGTTCATACGAACCACGTTGATACCCTCGTTATACAACTCACGGATGAAATCCACTTCGCAGCGAAGGTCGCTAATGGTTGCGACAATTTTTGTTGACTTAGACATACAATCTTTTTTTTTTTGTTATTATTCAACTCCAACTAAAACATATTGGAATAAGAATGGTTTATAAAACAACTATTAAATATTTTTTTTAATCAAAATGTAAAATGGCATCAATGCCCAAACGATATGAATCCATCCCAAAGCCTACTATGCATCCCTTGCAAGCATCGGATAAATAGGAGTGATGGCGATATACCTCGCGTTTAAATACATTAGAGATGTGAACTTCCAATACCGGTACTGTGATAGACCTAATGGCATCGGCTATGGCAATGGAAGTGTGTGTGTAAGCTCCGGCGTTGAGTACAATGCCGTCGTACGAAAAACCTACTTCGTGGAGTTTGTTGATGAGTTCACCCTCAATATTCGATTGGAAATAATCCAATTGCACATCGGGAAACAAGCTCTTCAATTTTTGCAAGTAGGCCTCAAAAGTTTGATTACCATACACTGTTGGCTCTCGTTTGCCCAGCAAGTTGAGGTTCGGTCCGTTGATAATCTGAATACGTTTCATTGAATTTGTTTTTTTGATCTGTTCAAATTTCGAATGGTAATAAATAGAATATATACCGATGGGATTAAACAAATAAAATTGGCTAAAATCATTGGAAAATCGGGAATAAGTGCGCCATATATAAACCAAAAGAGAATCCCCAATGTCATAATTATGTACATCCCGAGAGAAATGCCGCTTGTTTCACCAGTTCTAATAACCTTGTAAGCTTGTGGAAACTGAGCTATAGCGGTACAGAAGCCCGCTAAATATCCCACAATTACAATATTGAACGCCATAATTATATTTTTTGCAAAAGTAGTAAAAAAAAACGTTGCACGAAAGTGTTTTGCAGTTAATTTACAGGACTTAACGCATTAAAATTGGGTTACAAATGTTTTCTGTGATAAGTTGGTATAAGAAGCTAAGCATTACCCTAATGTAATTATTTGCAAACAATATAGAACTTCTCAAAGTCAAATAGCTAAAATTATAGTAATTTTACAGCGATATATTTTTTTACTTTTATTGTTGCACTAAACTTTTTTGAAATGAATTTAATACAATTCCCCATTCAGCTGACTTTTAATATTGGTACTTTTGGCAACGATTTTGTAGCTAAGGATTCCAATGGAAATACAATTGCCTCCGTTCGACAAAAAATGTTGAAACTCATTGATTAAGTTCAGGTTTTTAAAGATGAAGCCCGTTCGCAGCTTCAATATACTATGAAAGCCAATCAATGGTTGGATTTTTCGGCATCCTATAGATTTACAGATTATAATGGTCTGAAAAAAGGAGGTGTAGCCCGCAAAGGTTAGGCGTCGCTATGGAAGGCAAATTATGAAATTTTTGATGAGTTGCAACAAAAAGATTTGCTCGTAAGGGAGGAAAATCCAATGGCAAAAGTGTTTGATTCCATGTTGGGTGAAATCCCTTTTTTAAGTCTTCTGTCCGGTTATCTTTTTCATCCATCGTATAGCGTGGCACGGCCTGATGGTACTTTGGTGGCGCGTCTCATTAAAGAACCGTTTTTTTGGGGACGGAAATTTAAAGTGGAAAAATTCAATAACTCCGATAAAGGGGAGGAGGAACGAATACTTCTCAGCCTAATGATGATCTTATTGGAACGAAAGAGATGCTGATTAATTATGTTAAATAAGTAATCAGTTACAAGCATTTTGTTTGGAGTTATAAGTCCTATTCTCTGAAATTTATTGCTAAACAACACATCAATAATCATTTATTTTATTGCATATTTTCAACTATTTACTTTTTTTGTTTAGATGGAAATGAAAACATTTACCCCAATCCTTATATTTATCCTTGCAGGATTAAACATTATGGCTCAAGACAATTTAGGCTATCAAACACCACCGCCAAGCATTATGCAGTTGGCAGATTACGAACCTTCGCCGGCAGTGGCAATGGATACCAAAAAAGAGTATATGTTGCTGAGCTACCGAAGTGTATATAAAACTCTCGACGACCTGAATCAACAGGAAATTAGCATTGGAGGGTTGCGTATTAACCCGCTAACTAATATTGGTAGTAATACATCTTATATTACTAATTTTAAAGTGCGGAAGTTGAATGATGTTGAGGCCACTCAAGTTAGAAACTTACCAGTGTCTCCGCGTATTGCCAATGTAAGTTGGTCGCCGGATGAAACAAAGATTGCGTTTACACATACATCGGCGCAAGGTGTAGAACTTTGGATCATCTATATTGCCTCTGCACAGGCCACACGGATTACCGAACCCATTTTAAATGCAAATTTAGGTAGCCCGCTAAATTGGTGTCGCGATAGTAGACAGCTGCTTGTAAGAATGTTGCCGAAGAACAGACCTCAGCTGCACGATGCTAAAAAAGACTTGCCTGCTGGTCCGACTGTGTTGGAAAGTGATGGCTCTAAAGCTCAAAACAGAACATACCCTGACTTATTGAAAAACTCAACCGATGAGGCTAATTTTGTTACCCTTACCACATCTGAATTATATAAGGTGTCATTGAATGGTGATGCAGAACTATTTATGGGTGAGAATATGTATGCCGGCGAGAATATTTCGCCCGATGGCAAGTATGTTCTTATTACTACCTTACATAAACCTTTTTCGTATGCGGTACCTCTGAATAGATTTCCACAATTGAGTATTGTCTATAGTATGGATGGAACGAAAGTGAAAACGGTAAATGAAGTTCCGCTTTCGGAAGTTTTGCCCAAGGGTTTTATGGCTGTGCGAAAAGGCAAGCGAGATATGAGTTGGCGTTCGGATGTGCCTTCTAGTCTGTATTATGCCGAAGCTCTTGATGGTGGTGACCCGGAAGTAATAGCGGAACATCGCGATGCTCTATTTCAATGGACAGCTCCGTTTACCAAGCCTGCCGTACTGTTTACCAAAACGATTTCGAGGTTTTCGCATATCTACTGGGGAAATGCCGGAGTGGCCATTATGCAGGATGAATGGTACGATACCCGTAACGAGAAAACCTATCTGATTCATCCGGATGTTGATGAAGATCCAAAGGTTATTACTGATCGGAATTATCAGGATGTGTATTCCGATCCCGGGCATTTTGAATTGAAAAAAAATGAATTTGGAAAATATGTTTTAGCCGTTGAGAATAATAGTTTGTACCGAATTGGTGATGGTTTTACGCCCAAAGGTCAATTTCCGTTTATTGATGAACTGAGTTTGAAAACACTCAAATCAAAACGGCTTTATCAGTCGAGATATACTGATAAGATTGAGGAAATTTATTCGATAGAAGACTTCAAAAAAGGGGAAGTGCTGGTGCGCATACAATCGCCTAACGAATACCCCAACTATTTTTTTCGCAATATCAATAAGACAAACGAATTAACGCAGCTGACCCATTTCCCCAGTCCATTCGAAAGCATTAAAGATGTATATAAAGAATTGATTAAGTACAAACGTGCTGATGGCGTTGAACTTACAGGAACTTTATACTTGCCAGTAGGTTATGACCGGGCGAAGAAGGAAAAAATGCCACTTTTAATTTGGGCGTATCCTGCAGAATATAAAGACAAAAATAGTGCAGGTCAAAGCACCAGCAATCCCAATGAGTTTACGTATCCAAATTATGGGTCGTTTGTGTATTGGGTTACGCGGGGCTATGCGGTGTTGGATGATGCCGCTTTCCCAATTGTTGGCGAGGGAAAGACGGAACCGAATGACAGCTTTTTGGAACAACTCGTTGCCAATGCAAGAGCAGCCATCGATGCTGTCGATTCATTAGGATATATTAATAGAAAAAAAGTGGCTATCGGAGGACATTCATATGGTGCTTTTATGACAGCTAATTTGCTTACTCATTGCAATTTGTTTGCCTGTGGAATTGCTCGTAGCGGTGCTTATAATCGTACGCTAACACCATTCGGTTTTCAACGCGAGCAACGCAACTATTGGGATGCTCCGAAAGTGTACAATGATATGTCTCCGTTTATGAATGCCAACAAGATGAAAACTCCTCTGTTATTAGTTCATGGCGAAGCCGATAATAACCCTGGAACATTTACGCTGCAAACCGAACGCTATTTTCAGGCTTTGAAAGGGTTAGGTGCTCCTGCACGGATGGTTATTTTGCCAAAAGAAGCGCACGGCTATGTAGCTCGTGAGAACATCCTGCATTTGCTTTGGGAGCAAGACCGATTTTTGGAGAAATATCTGAAAGATAAAGAGTAGTTGCAGATCTGGGATAGATTGACAATCGTTTTATCAAAAAAACTTTCGGGCAAACACTGTTTAAGTAATTGTAACAATATTATGTCTTATTTGAATTTATGGAAATACCATGGAATGATGATTATGTGTAATTATTAATTATCAATTACTTAGTGTTATATCCTAAAGTTTTTATTTTTTAGGGAGAGGAGATTTAAATACGTTGTTGCACAAAACTTTTTGACGCGTGCCGCTGACTTCCATAAGGAGTAAATGCCGGTAAGAAAGAGTAAAAACAGCAATCCATTGCCCACCGGTATCGAACTATGTGGGTTTTTACCGCCTGGGTCTCTTCCTCCATTTGTGCTTGTTCCGTTAGCTGCCTGACGCACAGCCCCCGAACTTAAAGTTCCATCTGTTGTCAAAGAGCTTGAACTAGTTGCTTGTACTGAAGCATCTTGGCTGGTGTTTTTTTGATTGTTAGAATTTGAGGATAAGGCGACTAAGCCCGAATTCGATCCAGATGATTCATTGTTTTTGTTTGCAGAAGCTGTATTGCCCGAATTGTTTGCATATTTCGAACTGTGTAGTTCGTTTGATGTTTCTGAGTTTGCGGCTATGTACGAGCTGTTTTCTGGAGAATAGTCGGGGATGGATATGTCGGCTTGTTCGTATTGTGCATAACTGGTTGAAGTGGGCGCATTTATAATTCCTTCATGAAAGTCTACACCTTGAGTGATGGCAAAGTAATTGTCGGGCTGACTGGAGTCTACTGTTCTAACTAAGCTGTATGCTATGTAGAGAAATAGTGCCACTCCCAACAATAAGGAAAACAATATGCTTGTATTAGACTTGTCCATCTTGCTGTGCGGTTATACATTCATTCCTCTTTTTTATAATATTTGCTTTTCGGTGTTTCTGATTAAATTGGAATTTATTAAACCGCAGTCGGTATCATTTCACAAACCGCGGTCTAATAAAGCCAATCAACTAATCCTTTATCTCACTTCAAAAAAATCACTTTTTCAAAGGAGAATCCATTAAATCAATCTATTTTAAAAACACAATCAAGCCTAAAAAAACTGCTATTTTAATGTCGGTATTGCTATAAGTAGTGCCTCGTTGGTTCGGCAATAAACGAGTGCATTTTTGTTAGTATACGTATTCGGTAAATGTGTCGGATGATGTTTTTGTGGTCATTGTTTTCTCAGTAGCATTTTTACACTCCATCTTGCTTGAAGTTTGATTGTATACAAATGGTGTAAAAATGAACAAGGTGAATAATACATTTAGCGTATATGTAACCGAAGTTTTCATCTGTTTATATTTTTTTTTACCGTCATGTTAGTCTCATAATTCAGAGTCTGTTGAATTAGTCTATTCGTCTTTATAATTGTGTAGACTAACTACAACACAAACATACAAAATTATTTGTATTGTGTTGATATATAGCTTAATGTAGTATCATGACTGACATTTGTAGCATTTATTTTAGTGCGTGCGTGTTTAAAGAAAAGTGAGCTTGCGCTATTTCTTTTATGGCTAATCAAGTTAAGTGGTATTTTGGGGATAAGTCGATATCGAAATTGAAGTTTTGTATCGTCCGGAGCTGTGATTTTAGTAATTAATTGACTCATAGGAGATAAATTGTCGGTATCTTTCGGTATTTTTTGCTACAAGTATGTGCTAGTCAATACTGTCTGTATTTGCCGAGAAGAGCTATTTTTGTCATTTTATTTCAATTTACAGCCTAAATATATAACACATATTAATATTAATTAGGATATATTCTTCAATATATAGGATTTTATTTTCAGAATTTACATAATGTTGGATGTAAAACCGTTAGCTTTGCCCAAAGATGAAAACGCCCATTGGTCCTATTTTCAGACCAATGAGCTTTTTTTTTATATGAGATACTTGTAGAGGAGGATGGATTGATAGGTTAATCCATAGGTTAGTTATTTTCGGTATCTTTAGATTTATCAGTCAATGCTCAACGCTTTCGCCAAAAAGCATAAGCGCCTATCATTATCAACAAAAAACATGTTCCATCTCCTACAGGTATTGGATTTTTAGGATTCTTTCCACCCGGGTCTCTTCCTCCATTTGGTTTGTTTGGCGGGGCAGCTTGTCGATCGACACCGGCACTGCTGGTTAGGGTTAAGTCGCTGCTCAGCGAGCTTACATCATTGCTCTGCGTGGCTGTGCCTTGTGCATTTGCTCCTAACGATCTACCGGAACCAATAATGCCTCCGTATTGTGTTGAGGCCTGATTTGCACCAGTGGTTTTGCTATAATTCTCGCCTCCACCGTTGGTGTTTTGCGGACTGTATTCC
>JBBSDM010000062.1:0-14013 GCA_038249445.1 Bacteroidales bacterium | reverse complement strand
TGTCCAGTCTCCATAAGAGCCTGTATTATATAAGAATATAGACTGTTCCATATCTGTACCTAACTCAATTTTTTTAATATCGATGGCGGCAGTGTATGGATTTGCAAAGAGATGCTGACCCGGATATTTGGCTGTAGAGGTCATGGGTAATAATCCAATAGGGAGAAGTCTGGTATCGAAATCGGTGTTTACTAATGTGCCTTTAAAAGTATAGACCGTAGGGTTTGTTTGGCAAATCTCGTGACCTATAAATGCTTCTAATGGATCGCTATTCGTTAGCTCTGTCCAATAGTAGGGGTCACCATCAGTCCCTGGCTCGTAAGCTCGCCTTACATAGGCTCCGTACAAGGTTGGTTCTGCAATGACGGATGTTACCGGTACACCAAAATATTGCCAGAAGTACCGATCATTCTCATTGGCTGCTCCTGCAACTATCGACGATTTGGAATACATTTCCACAGTGGCATTCACGTTAGTTGCATTCGGAAATATTAATGAACCATTCGGTAGTCTTGCATTATCAAGAGGATTAGGATCGCATTTAATTTGAATCTGGTCGTAGGTTAATCCTACTACTGGTGTTAGTGTAATTTTATTGTTCACCAATACCTCTTTGTCGGCTGGGATAATTAAATTCTTTCCCGATGCATTGTTTATAATGCTTCCCACAATTCTATTGAAGTCTACGTATAAGTCATTTAAAGCAGCTTCTTTGTAGTTAACAGTAGTTGCAAACTCTACGTTATCACCCGATGCCGGGACTTTCGTTGCAGTCCAGTTGGTAGGGACGCTCCAAACTGTACCGTTGATGCCAATCGCACCTATCCAGAAGTTTTTAGTTCCTGTAACGGTCATGGTTATGGCGTTTGAGGTTGCTGTTTTCGGGTTTGTGCAGCTGTTATTTGAAGTCATTACGCAGGTGATAACATCATTACTAGACGGGACGTAATTAAATGTTGAACTGCTAGTGCTTGGTCCAACGTTGCTACCGTTCACTATCCATTGATATGTTGGGGCGTTACCTCCGTTGGTTGGTGTGGCTGTAAATACCGTATTAGTGCCTTCAATTACCGAAGTGGTAGGCGTGGAAATAGTTACTGCTGCTACTGTTGATGCCGTAACATTTACAGAAGAAGTGACTTGCTGTACTATTCTAAAATCGATATCATCTAGTGAAAAGTCATTACCTCCGGCAACCGTATTTTGATTTCTAATATCTATTACTACAGACGTGCTTGAGCCAGAATTCCAATTGTAATAATATTTTGTCCAATTTCTTACGAATGGGTCTGGTATACTTGCTTGAAAAGTTGAACCTAATGGTTGTCCGTTTGCAAATGTTTGTAATATTGATGGATTGTAATTAACAACATTTTGCAGCCAATACGAAAATTGATAGGTTGAATTTGGGATTACCGACAAGGTTTCCGACCAAATTGATACGTTAGCAATAATAGCTCCATTAATAACCATTTGATTTCCTACTGGTGTTGTTCCACCTGTTGTGTGGTCCGAAAATGGACTAAATCCACTATGATAAGTCTGAGGATTTGGAGTTACAGCATAGGTTCCCTCAGGCACAAGATTTGTTGCTGATGTGTAGCTGCTTGAAAAGCCCAGGTTTCCATTATCAAAATTTCCATTGATAATGATATTTGCTCCAACGGGAATACTTCCAGTTACAGTATAGGTGCCATTCATGGCGGCTGTGGTAGGAGTAATTACCGGATTTTGATTGGCTGAATAGAATCCGTCGGGGCCCGTCCAATATAATATCGTAATATTATCACTTGAGCTATAAAGATTTATTTGGTCAATAGGTGGACATTCTCTACCTCCACTAGTTGTGATGGAAGGAGTAGTTGAATATACAATCCCGTTACATTGAATGTTTTTGGTTAAAACACCAGATGCTATCGTAAGATTTTCTGAAAAATAATTGCCAACTGCTAATCCAGATTTTAAACGGATGTAGATGGTGGTATTTGGAACATTGTTTCCTGAACGATTCAGAGTAAGTGAAGTCTGAAACCCCGTACCTGATGTTTTTGAAATCTCAAAATCAGTTGGGGCTGTAATGGCGATATCGGCAGTTAAGGATGTTCCATTTACAACAAATGATTGTTCTGATGAAGGTCCAAAATTAAAAATATAACCAAAACTCCCAAAGGTTGTTGATGAAGTTGTAATGGTGGGTGTAGATACATTGGCTAACACAAAGAATCTATTTGTATTAATAGGAGTCGATTGATTTACGCTCGAATAATTTGCAGTACCTCCTAAAGGGTTATATGTGCCATTAGCAGTAGTACTTCCCCCAATCGCATTGTATGGGTTGATGGCTGAGCTTTTACCAATACTTACTGAACTACTCGTGAAATTACCTTCAGGTTTTAGTTGCCAATGTTCACTGGTGCTTATAGATGTTAGCGTAGGGTTTTTAGAACCTCCAGAATTAGTATCAAATGCTTCTACCTGAGCTGATGAATTGCCGCTTGTAACTGGATTGACTAATGAAAATGGAAGGTATGTTGATCCCTTACCCACTGGGAAGTTATAGGTGCTTCCAGAAGCTAAGCCTGATGGTAAAGACCATTTCATCGGACCGTTCACAAATGAGGTAGAACTTCCCCCGAGCACGGCTGAGTTGGTAGTATTAGTTATTGATAATAAATTCGCGGTGGTGGTTGTTAAAATTCCGTTTATAAGGAGGAATGTACCGGAAATAGAGGTTGGAGCACTTAGAGTAACAATGTTATTGAGAGTTGTACCAGTGTTATTTGTAGTTAAATTCCCTGTAAGAGTGGTAGGGAGCCCATTTCCTGTTATTTGATTTCCATTTCCATTATAGGTGTAATTAGCTCCAGTGGAATATGTTCTAGTGCCACCAACTTGTATAGACCCAGTTGTGCCTGAAGTAGAAAACCCTTGTGTATGAGCAGTAACAATACTCGCGCCAGAGTTTAAAGTGAATGTTCCTGCGCTGCCATCAATAACTGAGGTGCCTACATCTAAAGTGGCTCCACTATTTACTGTGAAATTTATAACATTTGAAATTGTTCCTACAGTTTTTGAGTAGGTTTGAATACCTGTTTTGTTAAACCATACATTCCCAAATCCAGCACCTGTTTCAGTTAGAGATCCTGCTTCAATTGAAAAGTTGCCCTTTACAACAATCCCTCCAGAATTACCACCGCTTCTGTTTAAATTAACTGTTCCGCCAGCTATAGTAATGTTACCAGCTACAGTAAGTATTCTACTCGCATTATTATCAACCACTAACGTTCCGCCAGTTATTGTGAAATCACCAGCTACAGATAAACTCTTAGACATTCTTAGCTGAGAGTTTCCAGTATTTAAAATCTGTAAATTCCCAGTTATTTCGGCTGTCACTATAGTTAGATTATCATTTTGCGCAATACAATTATATGTGAAGTTACCGAATATTTGGTTTAATCCTCCCGGAATAGCTGTTGTAGCACCTGTTATAGTACAATTTGATCCTGCAGCCCATGTTGCATTAGGTATTGTTCCATCATTTATTTTGTGTTGATAGGTTGCTCCGTTAGCAACTGTCATGGCAGTTGAAGTGACAGTATTTGAGGCAACAAGTGTCCCTCCACTATTAATTTGAATTGTAGAACCTGTTCCTGAAACTGTCCAGTTTTCAGTTGTGGTCATTGTGTGTCCAGATTGGATTACGAATATATTACCAGCAGTTGTAAAATTAGGAGGTTGTGCACCAGAGCCATCAGCCGTAAGTGACCAACTTGCTTTTAAATTAGGTGGAAGTGAGCCTTTTGAAAAATAAGTTGCAGCACTCACAGACCCTACTTCAAAAGCAAGAAGAAGTAAAACCAGAATGGCAACAAAATGTTTCGATATGAAGTGTAGTTGAGACCTGTAGTTATTTTTCATATGCATATATTTTTAAAAGCTGTTCTATCGTTAAACAAATCGAAATGATAAAAATTGGGTTTGCTCAGCTTGTTACGGTTAAGTGTGCTGGTTTTGTTAAGTGTGCTGTATATTAGTTAATTTGCAGTTGGTTTTAATTATGTGCCAATTTACATCTGTAGTAATTAATACAGTTGATCATCTATTTTAAGCTAGTATTATCTCACCAACGTAGTGAGATGTTTCCAAATATAGTTTGTTTTTTTTATACATCAGACTTAAATATACAACTAAATTGTGTGCAGATTTAAATTATAACTAACTAAATATTTGCTAGATTTAATAGTCTGCTGCATTTTAGTCTACAAAAATACAACTATTTTGTGAATAACGATGCAATTTTAGTAAATAATTTGAGCTAATAGCTTATATTTCAATAATAAGATGCATTTACTGCGCTTTTAGGCCTGTAAAGGTGGGCGTTTCGCTATTAAAAATTTACCCATCTAATCAACTGAAAGTGGGTTGGTTGCTTATGTCTTGTTCTTGTTACGGATGTGTCTAGAATATGGTTTCAGGAGGAAGCTTAGAACTTATTTGGCGTTAACTACCAGTAAATTTTATAATTGCTTGTAGTAACTTGTTTGTTATAAAATACAATAAATACTACGGTTCTTATAGTTTTGCGTTGAGGATGCTAACAATGTTGCGACAATGGTTAGTTAGCTGCTGAAAAAAAGAATTAAGTAGTTTCCATATATAGAAACTTCCATTATCTTTGAGCGTTATACAATAAGTATGAATCAATGAGATATTTTGAGACCTATTTTTAGACGAAGCGGACGAATCTATTTCCAAACTGGACCAGAAAACAGTTAGAAAAATCGTTTACAACATCGATCTTTCAGAACAAACGAATGACCCAAAATTTTTCAGAAAACTTAAAAATGACATTTGGGAATTTCGTTCAAAATATGCAGGACTTCAAATCAGACTACCTGCATTTTGGGACAAGTCAGATAATAAAGAAACATTGGTTATTGCAACTCATGGTTTCGTAAAGATAGTGGATAAAGTCCCGATTAACGAAATTGAACGAGCTGAGCAAATTAGAGGCAAGTATTTCAACAACAAACTAAAAAGAAAACAAAATGACAACAAAAGATATAAAAACACAGTCTCTTTCTGAAATGAAAGAAAAATATATTGGAAAAGTTGGAACGAAAGAAAGAGAAGAGTACGAATACGAGCTTAGAATGGATGTTTTGGGTGAAATGATTAAATCAGCAAGACAAGAGCGTCATTTGACTCAAGAAGAATTAAGACAGTTAATTGGAGTTCAAAAAGCTCAAATCTCTAAGCTTGAAAGTAGTGCTAGCAGTGCAACAATCGACACGATTATCAAGGTTTTTAAAGCATTAAAAGCAGAGATTCACTTTAATGTAAAACTAGAAGGTACTTTTGTCGAACTTACCCGATAGTCGTTTTCTTATTTGTGTCCTCCGTCAGTTGACGGACAAGTTTCGCGTCATTCGTGGTTTTAAGTTCTTAGTTGAAGTTTTAAACATCTAATTACCCGAAACTGTGACGGCTTCACTCTTCGCACCTTTTCTGGTTGGATGAGTGAAGCCGTCGTTATAACTAAATCGGAACATGCGGGTAACTAGTACTAAGTAATAACTACTAATTATTGATAAGCTATTTTGCAACAACTTTCAGATAATAAGACTCGTAACTTGTAACTAAACACTCGTAACTATTTAAATACTATTCAATCAATTTATTGTTGATGGCATAGTGAGTCAGTTCTACGTCGTTTTTTAGTTTTAGTTTTTCGAAAATGCGGACGCGGTACGTAAATACAGTGCTCACACTTAAGGTCAGTTCTTTGGCAATGGCTTTTACTTTTTTTCCTTCGGCTAGCAGGAACATAATTTCCAGTTCGCGGTTGGATAGGCTTTCGTGCGGTAACTGATCTTTGTCGGGCACCACGTCAAAAGCCAGCTGTTCGGCCAGCGTAGCGCTTAAGTAACGTCCTTTGCTATGAATTTTACGAATGGCTATCACTAGTTCGTCCAAGGCAGTATCTTTACATAGATAGCCCGATGCGCCGGCTTTAAGTGTGCGCAATGCGAATTTATCTTCGGGATGGATGCTCAAAACCAGAATGTGAAGCTGTGGTTTTACTGTTTTTAAATCACTTAAAAGGTCAATGCCACTTCGCCCCGGCATATTCATATCCAGAAGCATAATGTCGCAGTCGGTGTGTTGAATTTTTTCAAGCGCTTGTACTCCGTCTTGTGCTTCGGCAACTACCATAAAATCAGACTCTTCTTTCAGAATTTTTTTTAGTCCTTCACGAATTATTTCGTGGTCATCTACAATAAATACTTTAATCATAACTTTGTTTTTTAGGTGATTTACTTTAACCTTTATAGTTTTGTGCTAATGTGTTGTAAATTATATGCAAATATACTAATTCAAATTCGATTATCAATATTCAAATTCAAGTTGTTTGTTCATATTTTTATTTTCCGAATATGGAATTACCACTTTTACCACTGTTCCGATTTCAAAGTGACTTGCTATTGAGAACTCGCCATCCAACAGAAAGGCTCTTTCCTGCATTCCTATTAGTCCGAATGAATCGGCTTTCGGTTTGAAATTTTCTTTTATACCGACACCATTATCGTTAATTTTTAAAATGAGATTATCACCATTTATATACATTTGAACCCTTACCTGTGTGGCATTGGCATGTTTGGCAACGTTTGTAAGAGCTTCCTGCACAATGCGATAGAGCGCAACCGATTGTTGTGTGTTTAATTCCAGGTTGGTGATTTCGGTTTCAAATACGCATATAATGTTGTACCGCTCCCGGAACTTATTCACCAGAAGTTTTGCAGCTTCCATAAACCCGAGCAGATAAAGCACTTCGGGGCGTAAATCAGTCATTATTTTTCGGGTGGTATTGATAGTGCTGTCTACTAAAACAAATAGCTGATCGAATTTTTCAGTAATACCTTCTGCGGTTGTACTATCTGAAGACTTTAAGATGCTTTGTTTCAACATGCCCATGTCAATTTTCAGGGCAATGAGAATTTGTCCGAGTTCATCGTGCAGTTCGCGGGCAATTTCTAGCCTTTCTTCTTCACGCACATTTTGCAGGTGAGCCGCAAATTTCTTCATTTGTTCCTGCGCTTTGCTCAAATCTGCTTCCCATTTTTTACGGTCGGTAATATCGCGTATAATGATAACTAAACCGTTAGCTTTGCCATTATTATCGCGAATAATGTCTGCTTTTATTTCTGCTTGCAATTGACTTCCATCTGCCTTGAGAATGGTATATTCGATGGCACCTAGTTGTGCTACAAAGGCTGATAAAAAGTCAGTTTCTGCTCTTTTTATATCCTTTGGTGCAATGAAATCTGTAAATCTGTGTCCAACTAAATCTTCTTCCTTTTCGCAACCATAGAATAGTAAAGCATTTGGCGAAATCATAGTGATACAGCCATTTTTATCTACCGCCGCAATTATATCGGGAGATGCAGTGAGGGTAGAGCGATAAAGCGTTTCGCTTTTACGCAATTTCTCAGTGAGTAGTTTTCCCTCCGTGATATCTTGTATGGTTCCAATTAATTTAACGGGCTGGCCGGCTTCGTCCAAAATCAATTCGCCAATTCCATGCACCCACCGTTCTTCCTGATCATGTTGGCGTATTATTCTATATTTTTTGTCGAATTTATTTTTGCCTGCCAGTACATAATTTGATAAATATTCCGACATTTCATTTCTACATTCGGGATGGATAATCGCTGTCCACGATTTTACGTTTTTTTCATAGTCAGCCTCAATTCCAAAAATTGTATCCAGCACGTCGGAGCACACCCATTCACCCTCCGAAATATTATAGGTATAGGAGCCTAGTTTTGCTATAGCTTGGGTTTGTCTCAGAAAACTTTCGCTTTCGAGCAGGGCTTCTTCTGCATGTTTTCGGTGGGTAATGTCTCTGCCCACACCTAATAGGCCAATAATATTATTGTTATTATCATACAGTGGCAGTTTAGATGCAACCAACCAGCGTGTGTTCCCTTTTTTATCAACAAATTTTCCTTCTGTATTTATCAGAGACATGCCCTCTTTCATTACTAGTCTGTCATCTTCGGTGTATAATTTGGCAATATCGGCTGGAAATAAATCATAATCAGTTTTCCCAATAAGGTCCGCTTCGGAGGATGCTCCAGTTAATATAACTTCGGCTTTGTTGGCCAGTGTTTTTTTACCACTCAGATCTTTGATATAAACCGAATCGGGGATATTGTCTATGACCATTCGAAGCAGTTTCCGTTCGTTCTGAATAAGCTCTTCATACTGTTTATTCTCAGTTATATCGTGGCTGATACCTACAATCCCTATAATCATGTTGTTTTTGTCGCAAAGTGGAATTTTTGACGACTGTATCCATTGTTTTTTACCTGTTTTGTCAAACAATAATTCTTCCTTAAAAAGCATTGCTTTGCCTGTTTCCATGAGTGCTTTGTCGTCGGCAGTAAAAATATCGGCCAGTTCTTTTGAAAAAAAACTATAATCATCTCTTCCTAGTACATCTTCTTCGGAGTTTACCCCCAAGAATTTAACCTCTGTTTTGTTGGCCAACGTTTTTTGAAACAACGCATTTTTTGTGTAAATGCAAGCAGGAATATTGTCAATAATAGTTCTGAGCAACAATCGTTCATTGGATATGGTCTCTTCGTATTCTTTTTGCAACGTAATATCACGGCTGATACCTATTAGCCCGATGATATTTTGTAGGGTATCCAACAGCGGAATTTTTGAACTAAGCATCCAGTGAATAATTCCATTGCAATCTACTAGCAACTCTTCATAGTTTAGTTTTGGAGTGCCGGTTTTTATTATTTGTTTATCATCTTCTTGATATTTGGCTGCAAATTCTGCCGGAAAAAATTCAAAATCATCTTTTCCTAGAAGTTCGCTTTCGGAGTTGCACCCTTGTGAGGTATATTCCGCTTTGTTTGCTAGAGTTTTACGACAAGCCAGATCTTTTGTAAAGATTTTTTCGGGGATATTGTCGATAAGGGTTCGGAGCATAGTGCGCTCACTTTTTAGTTGCTCTTCGGCTCGTTTTCTATCCGAAATATCCAAAATAAGACCCTCAAGTGCTTCCACTTCACCATTTTTGTTATAAATGGGATGACCTTGTTCCCAAACCCATTTTTCTTTGTTGTCTGCCGTTAGAATTTTATACTCAACGAACACTACTGTTTTTGTATCTACTGCATGTTGCCATGTTTTTCTTAATCCATCTCTAAATTCGGGGAGTATGATGTCGTTGAAAGAGATGGTCTTATTATCAATTAAATCGGAAATTTGATAACCGGTAAGTGCGAAACAGCCTTCGGATACAAATTCTTTCGTCCAATTATGATCATAGCGCGATCTATAGGCCATACCCGGAAGATTGGAAAGGAGTACCGATTTACTCCGTTCGCTTTCGCGCAATTTTGCCTCTGCTTGGTACTTATCCGTTACATCCGAAAAAACAAGTACCACCCCGGTAAGGTTTCCTTTTTTATCGATGATAGGAGCAGCACTGTCCGAAATTTGATATTCTCTTCCACTGTCCGAAAGTAATATGGTGTGATTTGCCAACCCTGCAATTTGTCCGGTTTGGAGTACCTTTTTTATAGGATTGTCAACCGCTACTCTGGTTTGGGCGTTTATGATTTTAAATACTTTGTTTAATGGTTTCCCCAGAACGTTTTTCAACTTTACTCCACAAAGTTGTTCGGCCATTGGATTCATGTTGGCTACCAGACCATTCATATCGGTGGAGATGACTCCATCGCCAATGGACTGCAAGGTAATAGACAATAGTTCCTCATGTTTGTGTAACAGCTTATTTGAATTTTCGAGTTCATCCATTTTGCGTTGCAAGTGATCAACGGCTTTTGCTTTTTCTGCAAGTTGCTTTGCGCTGAAAACAAGCATTTTGGAAACATTAAGCAGTTGTTCTTTGGTCATGATGGGCACTTCTTCCAGTGCTTTCATAAAATCGGTCACGTTAGTGCCAATTTCTTTTGCATATTGTTCCATACGCACCTTGTCAATTTCCGGTGTTCGAACCTGACCAATCATCCAATTGGCAACGGGTACTCCATCAATAATGATTTGGGTGCTGGACTCCATTAATCCTGCGCTTGTGCAGGTTTGTACCGATGGTAGCGAATTGCTTTGAGCAGCTAGCACAGCTCCTGATTTCATACAGTTACGGCATCCTTTTTCTGTTTGACGAACGATGCTCTTGCACAACCGGCAAAAATTAGAAGGCTGAGTGATAGGTGTTCCATCTAAATGAGTGATGATTGAAGCAACACCGGTTGCATCGGCAAACAAATCCTGAATGGTTTGTAAGTCTTCAAGTTTAAAAAAATCGGTATACAGTAAGTCGGTTTCTTTTTTTACTGACAATTTTGAATAGCTGTTCTTTGAAGTCATTTTATCCGTTTTTCCAATGAAATTGATCTGGTTAAGAATTATTGTTTTTTGAAATGAAAAGTTATTGAGTTCTTATTCTATTTTTATGAAATTCTAAATCTACTATCAATGTTGTTTAGTTAGCACACGGAATATACGGAATATACGGAGTGTACGGATAATCACTGTTTATTGATGATAAAGATCGCGTTCACACAGTTGTTTACGAATGGTGATATTCTGTTTCGTCTGTGTATTCGGTGTGCTAATTCCTTATCTAAACGGCATTGATTCTAGTATAACAAAATAAAAATCTTAATGCCATCGGCATTCTATGCTTATAGAATTCTTTCAGATAGAAACGATGTAGGGCATTTCAATCCTTATAATGGTTCCTTCGCCGGGTTTTCCTTCAATAATTAATTCCCCTTCAAGCAAGAGTACTCTTTCGTTCATGCCAATGAGTCCGTATGAGTCATTTCTGACTTTGTGGTTTTTAGGGAATCCGATGCCATTGTCTACAATTTCCATAATCAATCTATTGTTTTCTATCAGTAGTTGTACGGTAACTTGAGTTGCTTTTGCATGGCGAACCACATTGGTAAGTGCTTCCTGAAGAATCCTGAAAAGCGCTACCGATTGTTGTGGAGCTTTATCAAGTGTGGTAATTGAACTCTCAAAAACACACTTGATTTTATGCCTTTCTTCAAAATCTTTGGCATACAGTTTTGCAGACTCAATAAATCCGAGCATCTCTAATGCTTCAGGGCGTAGTCCAGTCATAATTCTTCGGGTAGTTTTGATGGTATTATCCACTAAACCAACCAAATTTTCGAATTTGACCATAATATCTGGATTCATTTTACCATCAAATTCCTTTACTACTTTGTTTTTCAATAGACCCATATCTATCTTGAGTGCAACAAGTATCTGACCTAGGTCATCGTGAATCTCGCGTGCCAGCCCAGCGCGTTCATCTTCGCGGACGTTTTGAAGGTGAGCTGCAAATTGTTTTAATTGCTCTTGCGAATTTTTTAGTGTTACTTCTGCGTTTTTTCGCTCCGTTATGTCTGTAAAACTAACCAAACTTGCCCATATATTCCCTTGATTATCAATAACTGGTGATCCAAAAATTTCCAACAATGTTTCAGTACCATCCAAGTGTGTTACTACCATATCATCTATATGCGCCGAAATTCCTTTCATGCCCAGAAATATCGGTGTTTCTTCTTCAGGATAATATTCGGTGGTGCCAACTTTGTGCGCATTAAACATTGCAGTAAGATTATGATGAATACTGTCTGGTGCAATTTCACGACCTAATAATCGCATGGCAGCATCGTTCGCCATAATGGGTTTGCCAGATGGTGCTTCTACCATAAACACGCCCACTGGTAAGTTTTTAAGCAATAGGGTAAATAGCTCATTCTGTCGGTTCAAAGCATTTTCGCTCCTTTTGAGCTCTTCTTCTGCCCGAATACGTTCGGTAATATTAATATTAAACCCAGCAATGCCAATGATTTGTTTCTCATCCTGAATAGGGAAAATAATTTGTTGATATACGGCTGACTCATTCTTAAAGTTGTAATGTACTATTTCATCAATCAACTCGCCAGTGTATGCTCTTGAATTGTTCATCTCCCAAAGCTTCAATGTTTCTGGGGCATCGAGAGTAGTGTATTCCGGTTTCTGTCCTAAGATAGAACCAAAATGATCTATTAATTCTTTATTTTCCAAAATTCCGATACCATTAATATCTCTAGCCCAGATTTCGAAAGGAGTATTTTCGATAAACGTTCTCAAAAACATTTCACTCTTTTGTAAGGCTTCTTCTGCTTCCTTGCGTAGCGTAATATCAATAAAGGATATAAGTGCCTTTGAGAGTGTATTTTCAAACCCTGGCATTATGGTTAATGTCATAAGAAGATTTTTCTTTTTTCCATCTAACGTAATTATTTGCGTCTCTCCTTCAAATTGCGTTTTTCCTTCGGCCAGAGCAATAATTTCTTCGCTATATACTTTTATCGTAGTATCATTTACATCGAAGAAATGATCTAAATTTTCCAAAACTTCGGCTTTGCTTTCAGTTCCAAATATTTGGTTACTTGTTTCGTTAATACCCACTACTTTTATTAATGATATTAATTCTTTAATTTTTTTTGGTTTATCAATCAGAAATTTCCTGAAGTCAGTTACACCTTCAATTCTTAATCTGGTAAGTTCAGCTTTTAATAAGGATAAATCTTCTTCCCAAATAGAGATAGGAGAGTGCTGAAACATACTCTCGAGTCTGGCTTCGCTATTTAATAGATTCTCTTCAGCCATTTTTCGGTAGGTGATATCATGCAAGCATAACAACAGGTTTTTTTGTCCATCGTTATTTATAAGTGCTGTAGAACAAAGCAATGATACCAATCGCTGGTTATTATTATTATTATTATTAACAATAAAAATACTTTCGTATTCAATATTCTTAAGCCCTTTGCCGGTTCTAAACGTACTATTTATGGCATTTTTCAAAACGCATTTTGAACATGCTTTGCCATGCCCGCAACCCCTTGGATTATCGAACGAGTTGATACATCCAAATACGTCGCCTGGACCATTGCCTTTTAATTTTAAGCGAGTGGTGCCAGTGAATGTTGTAAAAGCATTATTGGCAAATATAAGATTTCCAGTCTCATCAACTACACACATCATTACCGGAGCGTAATCATAAATTGCTTTAAGTTCTTTGCGGCTACTTTCTAAAGCGGCTTCAGCTTTCTTGCGGTCGCTAATGTCGCGGGCTGTTAATTGTACTGCCATTTTGCCGTCGAGCATAATTGGCATTGCCTTTATTTCTACGAACATGGCAGTGCCATCCATTCTGATGTATTTTTCTTCAACGAGCGGTAACGAACCATCTATATCGCTTTTGGCAACTGATTTCATCCGCTCAAGAACAGTTTCCCTATTATCGGGATGAATATATTCTAAGACTGATATACCAATTAATTCCTCTTTCGATTTTGCACGCATTAGTCTTATGCATTCATTATTAACATATACTATTTTGCCATCGGCATAAATAGAAATTGCTTCGGGCGAATTTTCTACAAATTCGCGGTATTTTGTTTCACTTTCTATCAATGCTTTTTGTGCAATAATTCTTTTACTTTCGGCATCTCGTGCATCCAAAGCAAAGGATATGTCTTCACTAATTTCTTGAAGTAACAATTGCTCATCTTCGCGAAAGAGCCCAACTTCTGTGGAATAAAAATTTAGTGAACCTATTACCTCGTCGTTACATTTAAATGGAACTGCTATTGATGATCGATAGCCTCTTTTAAGTGCCTCTTCTCTCCACGGAATCATGCATGGATCATTTGCAATATCGTAGCTGATTTTTATTTCATCATCTTGTATGGATCTTCCAATTATACCTTCGGCAGTTACACCTTCAGTTGTTGTAATAATTATTTTGTCTAAATAGCCTTCTTCATTTCCCGAATAACACAGAGGTAGTACTCTGTTAGTGGTTTTATCAACCATGCCAACCCATGCCATGGTGAATTGTCCAAAATCTACAGCTACATCGCATATTTTTTGAAATAATCCTCTCTGGTCATCTGTTCGTAC
>JBBSDM010000061.1:0-14679 GCA_038249445.1 Bacteroidales bacterium | reverse complement strand
TTTGTTGCATATATTTTTATTTTGGTAGAACAAAAATAATCAACTTTTTTATCATTTCCTCTTCCGAGTTCCGTTCGGACTACGTCCTTACTACACTCGGAAGAGGAATAATGCTATCAATAACGTTATGAAACTATACACATAAGGATTAAAAAGTATAAATATGATGAATGGTTTGAGTTTAAAGAAAGGAGATAAATTGGTTATTATCGGAGGAGGTTTTGCCGGTCTTCAATTGGCTAAATTATTGCACAACAAAGATTTAAATATTTTATTAGTTGATAAACAAAATCATCATCAATTTCAACCTTTGCTGTATCAAATAGCAAGTGCCAGACTTGAGCCAGCTAGTATTTCCTTTCCATTTAGAAAAATTTTCCAAAAATATAACAATATTGATTTTAGAATGGCCGATGTTTTAAAAATTCTGCCAACTTCGAAAAAGATATTGACATCATCTGGTCAAATTACGTATGATCATTTAGTAATCGCAACTGGTTGTAAAACTAATTTTTTCGGAAATGTGCAAATGAGCCAGCATGCACTTTCGATGAAGACAACCCAAGAAGCTATCAAGATAAGGAATAAAATTCTGATTAGTTTTGAGCAAGAAATTTTTGCTTCTGAGGAAGAAAAAACAGCCATAAACAACATTGTTATAGTTGGTGCTGGACCTACCGGTGTAGAACTTTCGGGAGCATTTGCTGAACTTAAAAACAATATTTTACCCAAAGATTATCCAAGCTTAGATTTCTCAAGATTAAATATAATTTTGGTTGAAGGCAGTAAGAATACGCTCAACAATATGAGCGATGAAGCAAAAAAAGCTTCACGGAAATTTTTGGAAGAGCTTGGTGTAAAAATCAAAACTGAAACAATAATAAGTACTTACGATGGAAATATTGCAACCTTGAGTACGGGTGAACAAATTCCAACAAGAAATCTTATCTGGGCCGCTGGTGTGACTGGGAATATAATTTCCGGACTAGAACCGGAAGATATTGTCCGAAATAGGTACATTGTGGATCGGTATAATCGGCTAAAAAACTATCCGGACATTTATGCTCTAGGAGATATTGCGTACATGGAAACTCCAAAATACAAAACCGGACATCCTCAGGTAGCTAACGTGGCTATTAATCAGGCAAAAAATCTAGGGAATAATATTATAAATACGTTAAATGGGAAGTTGCTCGAAGAATATGAATATCGCGATTTGGGATTAATGGCTACCATTGGTAAGCACAAAGCAGTTGTAGATCTACCATTTCTAAGATTCAATGGTGTAATAGCCTGGTATATTTGGATGTTTTTGCACTTAATGCTTATTCTCAGCGTTCGCAATAAGCTAATCGTTTTTTTTAATTGGGCTTGGAGTTATATTACTAAAGACACTTCGTTACGACTTATTCTCATTTCGGATAAGAAAAAGAAAGGCTCATAAAAAGAACAAAAAAAGGAAGATGTGAGTCTTCCTTTTTTTTGTTCTAAAACTGTTTAGAACTACACCAGATGTTCCAGTTGACTTATATTCTTTTCAATATCTTCATCCGATAGAGAATAGTTCGTTAAATCACCGGCCAGGTATTGATCATATGCCGTCATATCTACCAGTCCGTGTCCGGAAAGGTTGAACAGGATGGTTCTTGTTGTTCCTTCTTCTTTGCATTTAAGTGCTTCATTAATAGTGGCTGCAATAGCATGAGCAGATTCCGGTGCTGGTACAATTCCCTCGGTTTGAGCAAACAATACACCGGCATTAAAAGAGTCCAGTTGTTCAATGTCAACTGCTTCCATTAAACCATCTTTCATCAGCTGGCTAACAATAGTTCCTGCACCGTGGTAGCGAAGTCCTCCCGCATGAATATGTGCAGGTGCAAAACTATGACCCAGTGTAAACATAGGCAATAGCGGTGTGTAACCTGCTTCATCGCCAAAATCATATTCAAATTTTCCACGGGTCAATTTTGGACACGACGATGGTTCTGCAGCAATAAAGCGAGTTTTTTTACCTTCTTTGATAGTATGGCGCATAAAAGGAAACGAAATACCCGAGAAATTAGAGCCACCACCAAAACAGCCAATCACCATATCAGGATATTCGCCAGTCATTTCCATTTGTTTTTCGGCCTCAAGACCAATAATAGTTTGGTGCAATGATACATGGTTGAGCACGCTACCCAATGTATATTTACAGTTTGGAGTTTGCATGGCTAATTCAATAGCTTCTGAAATAGCTGTACCCAAACTACCCTGATAATTTGGGTGTTTTGTCAGAATATCACGTCCTGCTTTGGTAGACATACTTGGTGATGGGATAACTTGCGCACCCCAGGTTTGCATTAATGAGCGACGATATGGTTTCTGCTCGTAGCTGATTTTCACCATATAAACAGCCAATTCTAATCCAAATGTCTTGGCGGCAAACGATAATGCTGTTCCCCACTGACCGGCACCTGTTTCGGTTGTAATATTAGTTACTCCTTCTTGTTTGCAATAGTATGCTTGTGCTAAAGCTGAGTTCAGTTTATGAGATCCGACGGGGCTAACACTCTCATTTTTAAAATAAATATGAGCCGGAGTATCTAACGCTTTTTCGAGGTTATAGGCTCTAACAAGTGGAGTAGGACGATATATTTTTAATTTTTCGCGAACTTCTTCTGGAATATCAATCCATGGATCGGTTTGATTTAGTTCTTGGTGAGCCAGTTCTTTTGCAAATAAAGGATACAAATCTTCTTCTTTCAGTGCTTGTTTTGTGCCGGGATGCAGCATCGGCATTGGTTTGTTTTCCATGTCAGCCACAATATTGTACCATTTAGTTGGTAATTCTTTTTCAGCTAACAGAAACTTTTTCGTCTTTTCCATGATGTAATAAAATTATCGGTAAATATTTATTTATTTTTTTAAAAATAACAAGCCTATTGTTTCGTTAAACAACAGGCTGTTATGGTATTACACTTAGTTTTACGGTAACAAAACCTTATTGATTAAAATAATAGTTTTGCCAATACCAATATTTGATTAACGGAAATAATGTGCATTATTTTTTATTTTATTAAGGTAGGCAAAGATAAACACATTTTTGTAAAATTGAAATATCTGAGTGGTTATTTATGATATTTTGGAATTAAATGGAGCAATTTACAATAAAACGTATAGCAGTAAGGATAAAATCGATACTTTAAAATAAAAATTGTATTTTTGCAATAAAAGTAGAATTATATATACAAATCAATAAAAATGATACAATCGATGACCGGCTTTGGTAAAGCCACTTGCGAATACGGCAACAAAAAGATAGTAGTTGAAATTAAATCATTAAATAGCAAACAATTAGATGTGTCGACCCGTATTTCTGGATTGTATCGCGAAAAGGATATTGAAATACGTAACGAGCTTTCTCAAAAATTGGAACGTGGGAAAATTGATTTCTCGCTTTATGTTGATAATTCAGGAAAAGAATCTGTGTCACAGATCAATCAATCGGTTGTAGAGGCTTATTATCAACAAATAAAGGCATTATCCGATAAAATAGGCATAGATGTTCCTTTCAATTGGTTTGAAGTGTTGTTGCGCCTGCCCGATACCATGAAAACAGAGACGGTAGAACTGGATGAAAACGAGTGGATTGAGATTCGTAAAACTATTGCTGTTGCTATCGAACAGTTTAATGCTTTCAGAACTCAGGAGGGTAAATCGTTAGAAGCAGTATTTGTAAATAAAATTGCTCATATCTGTCAATTACTTGATGAAGTGGCGCCTTTTGAAGCAGAACGGGTAGAAAAGATAAAAGCTCGTTTAGTGGAAAATTTGCAGGCTTTATCTGATAAAATCGACTATGATAAAAATCGTCTAGAGCAAGAACTGATTTTTTATATAGAAAAGCTCGATGTAAACGAAGAAAAAGTCCGTTTACGTAATCATTTAGAATACTTTATCGAAACAATGAATCATGAGAAATCACCGGGCAAGAAACTTGGTTTTATTGCGCAAGAGATTGGACGTGAAGTAAATACACTCGGTTCTAAATCGAATAATAGTGAAATGCAAAAAATAGTTGTTTTAATGAAAGATGATTTAGAGCAAATTAAAGAGCAAGTGCTGAATGTACTTTAATTAAGTGTCAAAAAATATAAAAGATAAAAGCCAAGCGTGTCAAAATTTAGTGATAGAGAATTGAGGTTTCTCTGTCCTTTTCAACTTAAAAATATCAATAAAAAAAGATGTCCGGCAGATTAATTATATTTTCAGCTCCGTCCGGGGCAGGTAAAAGTACCCTGGTACAGCACTTACTAGGCTGTGGATTTAATATGGAGTTTTCTATTTCGGCGACTAGTCGTTCCCCACGAGGAACTGAACAGAATGGTGTTGATTATTATTACCTTACAGTCGAAGAGTTTAAAAATAGAATTGAAAGAGGCGATTTTCTTGAGTGCGAAGAAGTTTATCCAGGATGCTTTTATGGAACGCTTCGCAATGAAGTTGAACGCATCACTAATAAAGGGAACAATATCGTTTTCGATGTAGATGTATTGGGTGGACTCAATATCAAAAAAGAATTTGGTGATCGTGCTTTGTCACTTTTTATTGCTCCCCCAAGCATTGACATATTGCATAAACGCTTAAAAGATAGGGGGACTGATTCATCTGAAATGATTGTCAAGCGTATTGGAAAGGCTGATTTAGAAATGACTTTTGCCCCACAGTTTGATAAAGTGGTTGTAAATAATGATTTAGAGGTGGCTAAAAAGGAAGCTGAAAAGATTATTCGTGATTTTTTGAGTAAATAATTTGATATCATCCGATGAAATCATCCGAAAATACAGATGTTAAAAAAAAACGAATAGGACTCTACTCTGGTTCGTTTAACCCTATTCATCTTGGTCATACAAAACTTGCAGAATATGTTGTTGATAATAAGTTAGTTGATGAAGTCTGGTTTGTAGTTTCTCCTTGTAATCCACTAAAAAAACAATCGGAATTGCTTAATGAGTATATTCGTCTGGAGATGACTATTTTAGCTATCTCTAACCATTCAAATTTTAAGGTATCGGATGTAGAGTTTTGTATGCCAATTCCATCTTATAGTATTGATACGCTTGAGCTTTTATCGTCACAATTTACTGATTGTCAGTTTAGTTTGATTATTGGAAGTGATAATGCACTTATTTTTGATCATTGGAAAGACTACTCGCTACTGCTCGAAAAATATCCAGTATTGGTTTATCCGCGTACTGGTTTAAATTTTGAGCTTATGTCAGACAAATATCCCGAAATGAAACTACTGAATAGTCCTGTTTACGATATTTCATCTACACAGATTCGCAATTTCATCGCACAAAAAATGGATGCAAGCCAATGGTTACATCCTTCAGTATATCAATTTATTGTTGAGAACGATTTCTATCAATAATTTATAAGTAAGGGTTGTTCTTTTTCTCGTACCCAATGGTAGTACTGGGACCATGGCCGCAATAAACAACTGTAGAGTCGGGAAGAACCAGTAATTTCTTTGTAATAGCTAAAATTAAACTGGTATAATCTCCTTTAGATAAGTCGGTTCTACCAATTGAACCTTGAAAGAGCACATCTCCTGCAAACATCAGCCCATCTTTTTCAGAATATAAAACCATGCTTCCTGGCGAATGACCAGGAGCGTGTATCGCTTTTAAACTAGAGTTTCCAAAGTTTATTTCCTGATTTTCAGTTATATATTTACCTAAAGGCTGAGCTTCTTCATTAACTGGAAAACCGTATGAACGAGCCTGTTGTACAACATTATCCAACAAAAATTCATCCTCTACACAGGCTTCGGGAGCAATTCCGTAGGTATCGAACAGAAATTTATTGCCAAATTGATGATCAAGATGCAGGTGCGTATTTAAAACTCGTTTGAGTGTTAGCTTGTTATCTTCAAGAAAGCTCACAATAGCCTGTTTTTCAGCTGTTTGTAAACAGCCGGCATCGATGATTACTGCTTCGTTTGTTTCGTCAAAGACTAAGTATGTATTTTCTTGAAAAGGATTGAATGTGAATGTCTTAATTGTCATATATCAGCTAATTAATTATTGTAGTTATTGGTCATATAGATAATTATCTGTAAATTAAATCTATACTCTTAATTTATAGCGGTACATAAACCGCTTTTTTTGTTTTGAAAAATTGCTCTTCGAAGTAATCGCTCACTTCATATAGTTCAGCAATATTCTTGTATGGCAGTATTTCATGGTGCAATTCACCACCTTTTAGGCAAATAAGCCCGTTGGGAAGTGCATTTTTATGTTTCTTGCTAATGTTCTTTTGTACTAACTTAACTAAATCGTCCAATGGCATAACAGCGCGGCTTACGATAAAGTCAAATTTTGCCTTTTCATCCTGTACCCGAAGATGTTTTAAACTCATGTTCTTTAATCCGATAGCAGTGGAAACCTCTGTTCCTACTTTAATTTTTTTACCGATGGAATCGATTAAAACGAAAGTTGATTCAGGAAAAAGAATAGCAAGTGGAATACCCGGAAAGCCACCTCCGGTACCAACATCCAAAATAGAAGTATTTGGTTGAAATTTAATTATTTCTGCAATGGCTAGTGAATGTAACACATGATGTTCGTAAAGGTTTTCAATGTCTTTGCGAGAGATGACATTTATTTTTTCATTCCATTCGATATAAAGTGCATAAAGAGCTTCAAATTGAGCTATTTGTGTCTTACTTAGATTCGGGAAATACTTTAAAATTAGTTCCATAAAGATATTATTTTAATGCAAAGTTAGTTGTTTTAATTAGAAATATAAAGGGTTTTGTGTTGATGGACTAGGATTATATTTTTATTTTGCAATTTGCTTGTTAAATCAAAAATATATTTTTATTTTTGTACGTTGGTTCTTAACTTCATAAATTAAATTTAGACTTGATATGTGGAAAAATTTTTTCTATTTTTCAAAAGGGCAAAGGGTAGGGATAATAGTGCTATTATTACTGATTTTAATCGTTTTGATAATTAATTTTGCTTTACCGTTGTTTTTTCCTCCAATGGAAATGGGCAAAAACACCTTTCTAAAGGAGGTAAAAGCATTTAAAAAGACACTTGAATCGCGTGATAGTACTCGCCAGGCCATGTGGCAGCATACGTACGAGAGCAGATATGAAAAATATCAGAATTATACCCAAACAAAACAAGTTATACCTTACTCTCTTTTTGCTTTTGATCCGAATACCCTCGATTCTATCGGTTTTATGCGGCTTGGGCTAAAGTCATATATTGCATCTAATATATTAAAATACAGACATAAAGGAGGCAAATTCAAAACATCTTCTGATTTCAGTAAAGTGTATGGTATTGCTCCTGATAAATTTAAGGAATTAGAGCCCTATATCTCAATTAAAGAAATTCAAAAGACCAATACGGACACTGTATCTGTATCAAAACCCCAAAAAACTCTGAAACAAGATATCATTGTCGATTTAAACTCAGCCGATACGACTTTATTGATGCAGATAAAAGGGATAGGGCGTGGTTATGCCAAGGGAATTGTGAGATTCAGAAAAGAAACCGGTGGATTTGCGTCGGTAGATCAACTCCATGAAATATATGGTATGCGGCAAGAGAATTTTGATAAAATTAGACCCTTTTGCACGGTGAATACAAGTTTAATTCAACGCATTAAAACAAATATAGCAAATGTTGAACGACTAAATGCTCATCCTTATATCAATTTTTATCAAGCCAAAGCTTTGTTCGAATTGAGAAGAAAAAAAGGTAAACTTAAAGAAATAAACGACTTAAAGCTTTTGCAGGAATTCTCTCAAGATGATTTAAATAGATTGAGGCCGTACTTGAATTTTGAATAATTTCAGTGAAATTTACATTGCTGATAAGGGCATCATCTTTGACTTTAATCTGTATTTTTATGCGATATCAACGAATTGAGCCGAAAAATTTAAGTACTTTTGTTCTTAGATATAAAATTTGATAAGCGTAAATAAAAAAGAATATACTATGAAAACCGTTTCAGGACAAATTATAGATGTAATAAACAAAACAATCATAAAAGGCATTATCCAAATTGATGGTAATAAAATCATTCGTATTATTCCAACGGATGAGGTTGAAAATCAGTTCATCCTACCTGGTTTGATAGATGCTCATATTCATATAGAGAGTTCGATGATGTTACCTTCTGAATTTGCACGTTATAGTACCATTCATGGAACGGTGGCTTGTGTGTGCGATCCGCATGAGATAGCTAATGTTTTGGGTATTGGTGGTATTGATTACATGATTAACAATGCAGAACATTCACCCATGAAGTTTTATTTTGGTGCTCCATCCTGTGTTCCATCAACGGCTTTTGAGACTGCAGGAGCTATTTTGGATGCTCCAGCCGTCGAAAAACTGTTGATGAGAGATAACATTTATTTTCTGGCCGAGATGATGAATTATCCTGGTGTGATTTATAAAAATAAAGAGGTTCATTCAAAACTTCATGCAGCGCATCTTATTGGTAAGCCCGTTGATGGTCATGCTCCAGGACTCATGGGAGACGATTTAAAAGCATATGTTGCTGGCGGAATCACAACTGATCATGAGTGTATGACAATGGCCGAGTCAATGGAAAAAATGGCGTTGGGAATGAAAGTATTGATTCGCGAAGGAAGTGCTGCTAAAAACTTTGACGAATTATTGCCATTGATGACCGATCATACAAAGGATATTATGTTTTGTTCGGATGATAAACACCCGGATGATTTAATAAAAAATGGGCATATTGATGCTTTGGTGCGTAGGGCAGTAGCCGCAGGATATGATCCTATTGATATCTTGAGAGTTTGCTCATTAAACCCTATTGAACATTATAAATTGGATATTGGACTGCTACAAGTTGGTGATTTTGCCGATTTTGTAGTTGTAGACAACCTAACTGATTTTGAAATAAAAGCAACTTATATTCGGGGTGAGAAAGTAGCAGAGAACGGTTTACCGTGTTATCCCCGCTATGAACCAACGGAATTAATCAATCATTTTAATGCACGTAAAATTACTGAAGATCAATTAATTGTTCATCCTACAGGTGAATATTTGAAAGTGATAATAGTGGATGATGGTCAATTATTAACACAATCCATGCTTTGTCAGCCCAAAATTGAAAATGATAATGTTGTATCCGACATTGAGAAAGATGTCTTAAAGCTGGTAGTTTATAACCGTTATCAACCCTCAACACCATCGGTAGCGTTTATCAAAAATATTGGTTTAAAGCAAGGTGCATTGGCTTCAACGGTATCGCACGATAGTCATAACATTGTTTCGGTTGGCACTTCCGATGCTGAAATTACATTGGCCATTAATAAAATTATTGACTGTAAAGGCGGTATTTTAGCGAGTGAGGGCGATAGGACGTGTTTGTTATCTTTGCCGGTTGGAGGATTGATGTCTGAAATGGAAGGGGCAGCTATTGCTCAGCGGTATGAAGAGGTTGATGCAATGGCCAAAGAGTTAGGATCAACCCTTCGGGCACCTTTTATGACAGTGGCTTTTATGTCATTGTTGGTAATTCCCGAATTGAAATTGGGTGATGTAGGCTTATTTGATGGTAAAAACTTTGTTTTTACCGATTTGATGGAATAGTGAAACACAAAATTCTACAGTAGTAGTAGTAGTAGTAGTAGTAGTAGTAGTAGTAGTAGTAGTAGTAGTAGTAGTAGCTACAAAAAGGCTGTTTAAAAGCACGCAAATTACGCAAAAAACAAAATTTTTCGCAAATAAGAATTTTCAATCGAGATGTAAAAGTGTTTTTGACCGCAAAACTAGTCCGTCAACTTAGACAAGCTCATTAAATGCTAATTCACTTGGTATAACACACACACTAAATTCTACAGTTATGCTAATAAAAAAAGAGAGGCAATGTACCTCTCTTTTTTTTATGGTAACTTTGAAGTCAGGCTTTTTTTACTTTATAATCGCAACTTGTTTTTCCCTTTACAATATTTGTTAAACGCGATTTAAGCAACTGGCGGCGAATAGGCGATACCCGGTCTGTGAAAAGGTGACCTTCGAGGTGATCGTATTCATGCTGAATAACTCGAGCCTTAAAACCTTCAAATTCTTCTATATACTCTTTGAAATCTGCATCCTGGTATTTTATTTTGATATGTTCGGCACGCAAAACATTTTCGTGTATACCTGGAATGCTCAAACAGCCCTCTTCGGCAGATACTTCTTCTTCGCTGCGCTCCAAAATAGTTGGATTTATCATTGTTACTTTAAAACCACCCAATTCAGGATTATCTTCTATATATGCTAATAAATCAATTACTAGCAGTCTGATAGGTAATCCAATCTGAGGTGCGGCTAAACCCACGCCCTCAGCTTTGTACATTGTTTCGTACATGTTAGTAATCAGCGTGTTTAACTCTGGATAACTTGCTGCGATAGTCTCTGTTTGTTTTCGCAACACTGCGTTGCCATAGGTGTAAATTGGTAAAATCATTGTTTGTTATTAGTTATCAGCACACAACTACTCAAATGGAATACTTAAATGAGCAGCTTGATATTTGATATTATTTTAATTATTAATTGCGAATTAGTATTTTTGAACGGATTCCATATAGCTTTGTAAAATTATAGTTGCTGAAATTTTATCCACCAACTCTTTATTTTGTCTGTCTTTCTTTTTTAAACCACCCTCTAACATAGCTTTGTGAGCTAATACGGATGTAAAACGTTCATCTACATAAACAAGTTCAATGTCGGGAAATTTTCTTTGCAGCCCAACCACAAATGGACGAATATATTGCATGGAATCGGAGAACTGACCGTTCATTTGCTTTGGTAATCCTATTAAAAATTTCTCAACTGGCTCTTTGGCAATATATTTCTCCAGATAATCCAACACTTCGTGAACTAACACGGTATCTAAACCATTGGATGTGATGTGTAGCATGTCGGTAACTGCAAGTCCCACACGTTTTTGTCCGTAATCAATGGCTAAAATTCGTCCCATAGTTGAATATTTATAGGCTACAAAGGTACAAAAATCAGTTTGTTCTGTAAAATCATTATTTATCATAGAAAATTGAAATAATGCATAGTCAATATTAGTTACACAAATTTTCCAACCCGTTCAATTTTTAATAAGATTTGACTATCTTTGTAATCGTTGGTTCAAAATACGAACTGAAGATTAAATTACTCATTATTAAAAGAATATACTTATGTTAAATTGGTTCGAGTGCAAAATCAAATATGAAAAAACAGTTGAAGAAGGAAAAATAGTAAAAGTAAACGAAGCTTATTTGGTCGATGCCTTATCGTTTACCGAAGCAGAAGCGAGAATAAATGAAGAAATGAAACCATTTATAAGTGGTGAATTTATAGTTTCGAACATTCGCAGAGCACGTATTAATGAGCTTTTTGTCAATGAAAATGGTGATAAATGGTACAGAAGTAAAGTGTATTTTATTTCGCTTGACGAGGAAAAAGGAATTGAAAAACGTACTGCTAGCACCATGATGATACAAGCAAACAACGTGAAAGAGGCGTGGGATGGTCTGCAAGAAGGGATGAAAAGTACAATGGCCGATTATGAAGTTGCGTCAATTTCTGAAACAACTATTTTGGATGTGTTTGCTTTTGCTGCAAAAGAATAGAACGTAAAACACAAGGAGTAAAATACTTGCTGTGGATTTCGGTTTCTTATTTTATATTTTTTGCTCATTATTATGTCTATCGCAACCAATATTTTATCTATACGTACACATATTCCTGCAAATGTGCGCTTAGTATGTGTATCCAAATTTAATCCAAATGAAGCAATTGAAGAAGCTTACGCAAGTGGTGAGCGCATTTTTGGCGAAAGTAAAGTGCAGGAGTTATGTAGCAAATATGAAACGCTCCCAAAAGATATATCTTGGCACTTTATTGGTCATCTTCAAAGCAATAAAATTAAGTCTATTGTTCCTTTTGTTTCGTTGATTCATGGAGTTGATTCATACAAACTACTTATTGAAATTGACAAGCAGGCTGAAAAACAAGGGAAAATAGTTAACTGTTTACTTCAGGTTCATATTGCAAAGGAAGAAACTAAATTTGGCTTTTCGCCAGATGAATTGTTGGCTATGATGGCTTTGGGTGATTGGCAATTGCTCAAAAACGTTCAAATTTGTGGCTTAATGGGGATGGCAACTTTTACCAATAACCGGGATCAGATTCGTTCGGAATTTAAAGTACTGAAAGCACTTTTTAATAAAGCAAGGAATGAGTATTTCGACACAAATAGCTATTTTACTGAACTTTCGATAGGCATGTCTGACGATTATCTAATAGCTATTGAAGAAGGAAGTACCCTTGTGCGTGTGGGCAGTTCAATATTTGGAAGCAGAAATTACTAACTTTGCTGCCATATTAATTTAAACATAACACACTTTATCATGGCTCAATTTTTATTTTTCACCATAATTATTATCCTTGTTGCCGATTTTGCACTGGAACGATATCTGGCCTATGTAAATATTCAACATTCGAAACTGCCTTTACCAGCTATTCTCAGCGATATTTACAACCCCGAAAAGTACGAGAAACAGCAAGATTATTTTCGCACGAACTCTGGATTTGGAATGCTTACTAGTACATTTAGTTTTGTTATTACGCTGTTAATGTATGGTTTAGGTGGGTTTGCATGGGTTGATAATTTGATTCAAGTTTATACCCAAAGTCCAATATTAACTCCCATATTATTCTTTGCCGTTCTTTATTTTGCCAATGATATTATTGGCATTCCGTTTGAATTATACGATACATTCGTTATTGAGCAAAAATTTGAGTTCAATAAAGTTACTCCGAAACTTTATATGATGGATAAGTTGAAAGGCTACGGAATGACCATTGTTCTTGGTGGTGGAATTCTATTGGCTATAGTTTGGATTTATACCATTACTCCTGAGTTTTTTTGGTTTTTAGCGTGGGCAGTTATAACTGTGTTCAGTCTTTTTATGACTATGTTTTACTCTGAATTTATTGTTCCACTATTCAACAAACAAATGCCTTTGGAAGCGGGAGAGTTGCGTACAGAAATTGAAAAATTTGCGATTAAATCGGGTTTTAATCTTACAAATATATTTGTTATTGATGGTTCAAAACGTTCCACCAAAGCAAACGCCTATTTTAGCGGATTGGGGAGCAAGAAACGTATTGTATTGTACGACACTTTGATGGATTCGATGACAACACAAGAGATAGTGGCCGTTCTGGCGCACGAAGTTGGACATTCTAAGCACAAACATACCTTGATAAATCTTTTAATTTCGATGCCATCAACTTTGCTTCTCTTTTTTGTTTTTGGATTAATCTTAAAGAGTGATGATATGGCACAAGCTTTAGGTGGACAGTATGCCTCTTTTCACCTCAATGCATTGGCTTTTAGTATTTTGTACTCGCCAATATCGCTTGTTCTTGACATTGCAACCAATGTTCTGTCGCGCAAGTTTGAGTATCAGGCCGATGCTTTTGCGGCTAACTATGGTTTTGCAGAGCAATTGAAATCTGGGTTAAAAAAAATATCAGCCACTTCATTGAGCAACTTGATGCCACATCCGTTGTATGTATTTTTTCATTATTCACATCCAACTATTTATCAAAGAATTACCAGGTTGATACATTAAATTTACTGACTAGAGATTAGCAAGACATTTGAGGAAATAACAAACGAATCGATATGTTACTAGGAATTATGGGTGCGATGCCCGAAGAAATGGACAAAATTATTGCAACGATTACCGACAAGGAGATTCTTGAAAGTGGCAGTCGCATTTATTATAAAGGAAAATTGTATGGGCAGGAGGTTGTTGCAGTATTTTCCCGTTGGGGGAAAGTAGCAGCTGCCACCACTGCCACCAATATGATTCTGAAATTCAATGTGGATCGTATTGTTTTTACAGGTGTGGCTGGTGCCATTACGCCCGAACTAAACGTAGGTGATGTGGTTATTGGGCAGCGTTTGTTTCAACACGATATGGATGCCCGTCCGCTGATGCGTCGGTTCGAAATTCCGCTTACTGGCAGAACTTCCTACGAAACCCCTCAGCAGAATGTGGATACCATGTCGCATGCAGTACATAATTTTTTGAAAAATGATAAAAATTTTCGTAAAATACTTGCTGAACACGAGATTACGAATCCTAAGATGTTGATAGGAGACATTGCAAGTGGAGATTTATTTATCTCTAGCAAAGAAATGAAAAATGCTTTGATTAAGAATTTGCCATCGGTTGTATGTGCTGAGATGGAAGGGGCCGCTGTGGCACAAGTTTGCGATGACTATGGGGTGCCATTAGTAGTTGTGCGTGTCATTTCCGATTCGGCCGACGAAGAGGCTCATATCTCCGCCATTGGTTTTGTGAACCAGCATGCCAGCGACTATTCATTGTCTATTTTAAGAGAATATATACAACTAATGCGAATCAGTATTTAAAAAATTAGATTAATGAAAGCTATTGAGATTTTGCCAAACAAATGAATAAGTAATCCGGCAGTTGATCTGACTTTCATCGCTCTTTGAATTTTTGTTTTTTCATTTAACCAGTTAAAGAACGACTCAATAGGTTGTCTAACTTTAGAAACGGCAGTTGAGAACAAGTCATTAAAGGCTTTATCTCTTTGTTTAATTTCTTGGGTCTGACCT
>JBBSDM010000060.1:0-14803 GCA_038249445.1 Bacteroidales bacterium | reverse complement strand
TTTTGTGTGAGACCTTGGAATCTTTTGTTTTCATTATAACTGATTGGTAGTTAGCTATAAAGATATAAAATTTCAAGGTCTATACCAAATAAAATAACAGTTATTTTGCTGAATATCAAAGAATTATATCGCTATATAATTCTTTTCATGTACTAAAGTATATTTGCAACCAAACCTCTCAAACCTATCTGTTTGCCACCTCCCTCTTTTTCTCAGATTATAAAACAAAAATTATAATTTGATTCTATTATTCTTCTGAAAGGGCCTTATCACGTATTATTCCTATATTTTAAACTCAATAAATTGATTTGAATATGAAGAATAATGAGTTCAAAACCATCACCATTCAGCAATGTCAACTTGACAAGGACACTCATGCCGAAAAAATTACTCCTACCCACGCTGAGCATTTTATCTTATCACCAGATGGAAGTATCATCTCACTAAATTCCTATGGGTATGAACTGCTTGAGAGTAACCAGACGCAGCTTGCTGGACATAAATTCGGCTCATTTATTGCAGACAATCATCAACTTGCTTTCAACTCATTTTTGCAAGAACTAGCATTAAACCACCATTCAGCACTAACTTGTGAGCTAACCCTGCACACAAACAACTTTCCACAGAAACACGTGAGCATTAGCGGATCAACGACCAATATCAACGAAATAACATTAATAGCTACCGACATTTCTAAGCGGGTAATAGCTGAAGCTGCATTACGAAAAGTGAAGAGTTATTGAAAAAAATAACGGAGAATGCCCCCGATATAATTGTAAAGCTCAACAGAGAGGGTACAATTTTATATATCAATCGCGTACCATTTGGTTATAAAATGGAAAATGCAATTGACGCCAACTTTATGGAGTGGAGCACAGCTGATGATTATCCCAAATGACAAGTGCGTTAAACCGGGTTTTTGAAGAAGGACTTACTGTAACTTTAAAAACCAAGGACCATGACACCAACAATAAATTGCATTGGTTTCTCATCACTTTATCGCCCGTAGTTGAAAATCTTGAAGTAAAAAATACTATTCTGATTGCCAGAGACATCACAGAAATGAAAGAAGTAGAGGAAACGCTCAAAGAAAGTAAAGAAAAGCAGCATGCCATAATGATGTCAGCCATGGATGGATTCTGGTTGTTGGATTTAGACGGCAAAATTCTTGAAATAAACGAAGCCTATTGTCGAATGAGTGGGTACACGGAATCTGAACTCTTATCGTTGGGAATAGCCGATATGGAGGATTCAAAAAATGCTGAAGAAATTGCCGAATTGTTCAAGAAAATCAAGAAAAAGGGCGAATTGAGGTTCGAATCGCGCCACCAACGAAAAGATGGGAGTCTGCTACATGTGGAAATAAATATTCAATACAGCAGCATTGAAGGTGGTTATTTATTGGCATTTATCCACGACAGAACCAAGTACAAAGAGATTGAGAAACATCTCCTCTCAAGCGAAGAACGCTATAAATATTTATTCCACAGCAGTTTGTCAGTCATGTTACTTCGAGATCCAAATACTGGAGAGATTAAAGACGCAAACAGGGCTGCCTGCGAATATTACGGATGGAGCCACACCGAATTATGTACAAAAAACATATCAGATATAAATACACACCCTAAACCAGCAATAACAGCCGCTATAGAAAAGACAAATACTGAAAAGTTGACACATTTCTTTTTTAAGCCTCAACTTGCTAACGGAGCAATAAGAGATGTCGAAATCTATTCGGCAATTATTGAGTTTGCTGACACATCCTTACTCTATTCGATTGTACACGGCATTACAGATAGAAAACAAGCAAAAGAACGAATCGTTGAAAATGAATCATTGTTGCGCGAATCACAGAAAGCAGCACATATTGGTAGCTATTCATGCAATTTGATTAAAAAAAGTTGGAAAGCAACCCCCGAATTATTAAACATTTTTGGTGTGGACGAGACGTACCCAAACACACTTGATAATTGGATTGAAAGTGTGCATCCCGATTTCAGAAAAAAACTAATCGACGACTTATTTTACAAAAACATTGAAAAAAAAAGATTTACCATCATCAATATAAAATAATTCATTACAACGATAAGCAAGAACGTTGGGTTCAGGGTACGGGTATTTTCGAGTTTGATAAAAATAATCGACGCGTTAAACTGATAGGTACCATTCAGGACATTACGCAACGGAAAGTTGCCGAACTGGCGTTAATCAATTTAAATCTCGACCTTGAAAACAAAGTAGCTCTGCGCACAATGGAGTTGTAAGCATCAAACAAAGCACTTCAGCTTGCCGAAGAAAAATACAGAACCGTGGCCGATTTTACGTTCGGTTGGGAATTTTGGATTGACACAAACGATAAAATGGTATATTGCTCGCCATCTTGCGAAAGAATAACAGGCTATAAATCAGAAGAATTTATCAATAACCCGATGCTACTTTTAAATATTATCTATCCGGAAGATTTGAAGATTTTTATTCGGCAGAAATACATGGAGGCTAAAGCTAAAGAAGTCAATCATGGCATCCAGTATCGCATTATCACAAAAAATGGTGACACAAGATGGATTAGCCACGAATGTTGTCCAATATATAATGTTACCGGCGAATTTATAGGTAACAGAGGAAGTAACAAAGACATAACACGCAGAAAAAAAACGGAACAACTGCTTAGAATGAGCAATCAGAAATATAAACTCCTATCCGAAAACATCAGCGACGGATTTTTATTTATAGAAATAATGAATTTGAGCATGTCAACAAAGCTGTATCGGATATTCTGGGATATGAAAAAAAGAACTCAATGGTTTAAAAATAACACATTTAATTTTACCTGAATATCATTTAAAGGTGGAAACAATTCTCAACAACTTGAGTCAATATAATCAGAGTAGCAACATTGAAGTTGAATGTTACAAAAAAGACAAGTCTATCATCACTGTTGAGATTTTGTGGAATTATATTGCATCAGAAAAAGCAATTTACGGTGTATTACACAACATTACCGAAAAGAAAGAAATTCAGAAAAAAATACTCAATGCGATTATACAAACTGAAGAAAAAGAAAAAACCAATTTTTAGAAAGAACTGCACGATGGTTTAGGCCCACTATTGTCTACCATTAAATTGTACCTTCAATGGTCGGAAAGACCAAATAATAATATTCAGCGGGAAGCAATAATACATAAAGCGCTAGATATTCTGGAGGAGGCAATAGCTTCAGTAAAAGAAGTATCAAACAAGTTGAGCCCACATTTACTGACCTATTACGGATTAAGTTCAGCCATCAAAAGCTTTGTAGACAAACTCAATGAGACTTCAACGGTCGATATACATTTCGAAAGCAATTTCGACGACAGATTGAAAATGGAAATTGAGGCTGCTCTTTATAGAGCCGTCATTGAGTGCATTAATAATTCATTAAAACATGCCAGAGCAAAAAACATACATATAAGAATTTTCAATTCCGAAACACAGCTCGTACTTCAATACAGTGACGACGGAATTGGATTTGCATAGAAAAAACCATTTCCCGTCATAAGGGACTGGGAATTTTCAACTTGCAAAACCGCATTCAAACCGCAGGTGGGAAATTAACGTTCCAAAGTAAAAAAACGAAGGAGTCGACTATCAGTTTATCATACAGCACAGCTAATAATCAGTGAATTAAGCGACAACTAAACAACGCAACAATGAACTCAAGTAATTCACTAAAACCAAAAATCATCATTGTGAATGATCATCTCATTTTTCGACAGGGATTAACGTCCATCATCACGTCCGAAAACATTGCAACTGTGATTGGCGAAGCGTCAAACGGCATTGAGTTTATGGAACTACTTTCGAAGCAAAAACCCGATTTAGTGCTTATGGACATAGATATGCCCCACATGAATGGATTGGAGGCCACAGAAAAAGCAATAAAACTTGTACCCGATTTGAAAATTATTGTTTTTAGCATGTTTAGCGACGAAAATCATTATCACAAAATGATTGAGCGCGGCGTTAAAGGCTTTATCTTGAAAACAAGTGGCATTAATGAACTTGAGAAAGCAATCTATGACGTAATGATGGGCGAAAGCTATTTTTCTAACGAACTGTTACGAAAAATAATAAGCGATATTGGAAGCAAAAACAATGATGAGCATGCAAGGAAAAAGATGCTTAGCCAAAGAGAAATGGAAGTACTTCAACAAATCTGCCTCGGCCTATCCACCGATGAAATTGCAAAAAAACGATACATCAGCCCCAAAACTGTAAAAACACACAAATCGAATTTAATGGGGAAAACTATTTCCAAAAATACACCGGCTTTAATTCTTTTTGCCATAAAAAATAAGATTGTAGAAATATAAGTTGCTGTAATTTCCATTCGTAGAACAAATCCAAAGCAAATAAATCATCAAAATCATCTGTTTATCTAGCTCAGCTATAAATTTTCATCTAAATAAATTCGCAGAACATAGTTTCTCTGGTATTCTTTGTTATAGTCAAACAGTTAGCTGTAAACTATACCTTTTTAATGGAAGCAGGCTACGACTTTAGACCTAGTTCAAATACAACTTTTGTCCCGATATATACACCTTTGTCCTCTTGCTCATCACTCCTAAGTTAGCTTACTTTATCTACCCGTTTAAGTTGAGAGCATTGTCGTATAAACCTAGTGTAAAAATAGAAACAATATGTTAGCGCAACAAAATCTCAAGCCAAATCTGATTCTTGTTGATGATCATCTAATTTTCAGACAAGGATTAAAAGATATGATTACAATAGAAAATATTGCATCCGTAACTAGTGAAGCTTCAAACGGTGTAGAATTTCTCAATCTGCTTCCAAACCAACGACCTGATTTAGTGTTAATGGATATTGACATGCCCTTAATGAACGGATTAGAAGCCACCCGAAGAGCACTGACATTAATGCCGGATCTTAAAATAATGGCTTTTACAATGTTTGGGAACAAAGAATACAACGATAAAATAAGGGAGCTTAGAGCAAAAGGTTTTATATCAAAAACTACTGACATTGAAGAACTCGAACTCGCCATCGCAACAGTATTAAGTGGCCAAAATTACTTTCAAAATACTGTTTCAGCCGATTCTGAAAGTAAATAATAAGTTCAAGGTTTCATCTGCTATGTTTACAAATCGGGCCAAATTATTCTGACCTGAACAAAGAAATGCCCTGTAAAATTTTATTTTGCAGGGCATTTATAACAACAATAGATTTCGGGAGTTGAGGCAACACGATTTTAATCTTCGCCCATCGCTTTTTTAAATATTTTCTGAGCCTGTCCATAGTCGATTTTTCCGCAAGGACCAGAAATACAGCCTCCTTCGCAGGCCATAACTTCTATAAAATTACCGGGTGCTTTTCCTTTAGCATAGGCTCTCAGCAGGCCAATGTTCTTTTTATTTAAATTAGAAACCTGCACCGCCTTAACATCTAACTGAGGATACATCTGAGCTACGGCAGCTATAACCCCTCCGGCACGAGCAAAACCACGACCGGACATTGGAGCACATTCGCCAGAATTGTCGAGCGTCTTGATTTCAATCGAAAGTCCAGTGAACAAAGTATCCACTTCTTCAAATGTCAACATATAGTCAACTAATTCGCTATCTGCAATTTCTTTCCGTTTACCAACACAAGGCCCAATAAACACAAGCTTTGCATCTGGATATTTGGCTTTTGCCATTTCGGCAGTGTAGTACATAGGTGATTTGGTGTGCGACACAAAAGGTTTCATATCCGTCAAATGTTTATTCACCAATTCCACATAGGATGGGCAGCACGAGGTTGTCATAAATTGCTGACCACCTTCAAGCTTTTCATTCAACTCTGCACCCTCTCTTCGGGTAGTTTCCATAGCACCATAAGCTACCTCAATAGCGTCAACAAAACCAATCCGACAAACAGCATCCGCAATTTCAGCAATCGGATTACTAAATTGCGACTGGATAGAAGGTGCCATCAATGCCACGAATTTATCACCGCGATCCATGGCCGGCAGAATATCAAATACTTGCGAGACTTCGAAAACTGAACCAAACGGACAAGCATTAATACATTTACCACAGTAAATACATTTAGATTCGTCGATATGTTCAATCCCGTTTTCGTCTTTTTGGATAGCCTTTACGGGGCATGCTTCTTCGCAAGGAATGGGGATATAAACTATTGAATGGTAAGGACAAGCCTCTTTGCAAATACCACAGTTAATACATTTATTATGATTAATATGTGCCTGCCCATTTTCCATAAAGGTTATGGCATCCTTGGGGCAATTCATAAAACAAGGACGTCCTACACAACCTTTACATAAATTTGTCACCACATAATTTGTCTTCACACAAGCCGTACAAGCCTCATCAACTACAGTCAATATCGATTTTTTCGTCTTCGTTCGATTAAGTGCATTTTGAGCATAAACCGATAGTAACATCAACTCATCCTCCTCTTCTGCAACACTATAACCTAAAATAGGAAGTATTTTATATTTCAATACCGCTCTTTCTTTATGAATACAGCACCGACCACGAGCCAATGCGTTTTTAGGCGACATCAATATCGGCAACCGATCTATTTCAGCAACCAGATTTCCTTCTTTGTGCAATTTTATGAGCCTGGACATCAAGTCTCTGCGCACAATCATTGTATTATTTACAAACGCCATTATTTTCTATTTTATGTTCTCAGTTCAGGGTACAAAGTTAGTCAATTTCCTACTTAAAGGGAAATACTCACTTCTGAAAAAAACATAGATTATCAAATCACTTAAAGGTTTACTTCCAAATTGCAATAACATAGTGGCTCCATCTTGTAATCTTTAATGTATCAATGGATTTCAATAAAAAATCGTCACTAGACTTTCAAAAAAAACTTTACTATTTCCTTTTTATACCTTGAAATACAAATTCCACAATGCTATTTTTGTTCCGTTCAAATTCCGAACTTATATTCTGCCGAATATAAGGCACTTCCATTCCTTTTATCGAATAAAAAATAATGATAGAAGATAGCTCCAAATCCATACGTTTAAAAATGCCCTTTTCAATTCCATTACCCAATATAGAACGTATTAGTGAAATTTCCTGAGCATCAATCTTTCTGCGCGTACGCTCAACCTCATAAATATCATGAAAAAAATCAGCACGCAACGATCCATTACGAGTAACTACATCTTTAATTGCATCTAGATGTGTCAGAATATGATTGGTAAGCATCACATCGGGCTCAACGATCTCTGTCGAAACCACCTTCAGTCTTTCCAACACCTGTTCTAACTCTTTATCAATAACCGCTTTATAAATATCCTCTTTATTATTAAAATAGGTATACAATGTGCGTCGCCCTTTTTTGGAAGCTTCGGCAATGTCATTCATAGTGACCTCTTTTTTGCCTTTTTCAGCAAAAAGTCCACGGGCAACTTCTATAAGCATCTTTTTTGTATTCGACATCTAAACGGCATTTTAATTTCTTTATATTGCAAAGATACAGAATTGTTTATTAAATTTCGAAAAAATGACCGCACATAAACCCAAATTATGTGCAATAACAGTGAGATACAAGCTTATCAGTTATTTTTCAGCAAATCTGAACTTCAAAATCAACCTCACAGACCACACAACTAAGATTGCAAATGTAAAACGAGGTATAACGAGCCAGCCAGCAGGAACTCCGATGGCTACAAAAAGTAAAGTATCCTCCAAAAGCGAATGATTCAATGCAATATGATAGTTCAGCAAATTTGCATTTTCTTTTTCCATCTCATGCTTTTCAACAGCTTCGAGCACAATGGCCGCGCCATAAGTCAGACCCAGTGTTTGAGACACAAACCAAAGAAATGAACTGTTAGCCGACAAACCCATTATTCGCATAAGTGGCGATAATAGCTTAGCAAGAAAATCAAGTATTTTAAATTCTTTCATTACACCTTGAAACATCATTAATCCGGTAACAATAAGTGTAATTTTAAGCACCAACCAGCTAGCACTTACTAACCAAGAGCTAAGCATTTCGCCTACTGACGCAAACACCGATAATTCATGGGCTATACTACCAGAACCCATTTGATTCGGCAAAAGCCAGTTTAAAAGTATAGCTGCAATAAAAGAGAAACAGATGCGGAGAGTAAACATGATAAATGCTGAAGAACCTGTCTTTTTCTGAATAGCTGTTTCAACAATCATATTGTGAGAAATCAAACACATTAATGCTAAAATGGTAATTTCCCGCAAGCTTAATGTCAAAGTAGCCAGAATAGCAATTGGCGCATAAAGAGGAAGAAAAAAGCTAGAAATGCAAACGATAGCAGACTCACCGGGTAAACCGACAAGCGAAAAAGCAGGTGCAACTACCGCTGCAAACTGAGCAATAACACCCCAATATTGAAGGAAACTCACTATTAAACTAATAGGGATAATGATTTTCAGAAGCCACCAGGAGGTGCGTCCCGCCTTGGGGAGGGCTTGAACTGAGCTTGTGTATAATCGGTTGGTTATTTTATTCATGGTGCGTAATGTCATTAAAACAAGAAAGGTTGTCTCACGACAACCCAATCTTTAAAATTAACCTTAAATCTAATACCATGAAAAACACAGTGCAAATGTAAAGCTATTTTTATGTTGTACAACATATTTTCGATGTTTTTTTTCCTATTTAACTACATTTAACGTTAAATTAGTTTGAATTAAAGATGTTCCAAATCATACATGTAATCCAAACATCTTATTTACAATTACTTAAATCTAATCCAGGTTTGTGAACGTCCAATAAATCCACCCTTATCGAGTGAGCCGCGTACGACAAGATTATCGGTTTCGGCATTAATGCTGATATTGCATTTATATACTTTACCTGTTTTAGGGTCAAGAATCGTACCCCCAGTCAACTTGTTGTCTTTTTCTATTAAATCGTTAATCATCATCATTCCTGCAATAGGCTTATTTTTATTTACACCATCACATACAGCACATAATTTCTCTGGATCTTTAAAAAGTTTTTCAATTTTTCCATAATACTTTCCGTTAGTAGCTTTAAAAACAAAAACTATCGATTTTGTACTTCCGTCCATATCATCAATGGTTTTCCATTTTCCAATAATTTTATTTACCTGCGCAAAGCTTGAAAAGCTAAACGACAACATTATTACAAGCGTAAAAAGAACTTTCTTCATTACTAGTAAAATTAAGTTTATTGTAAAATTATTTTCTATAAAAATTAGTGAGCTTCCATTAATTTCGAACAAAGATATTTATTTTTAGCTCAATATCCATAAAAATGTGCAAGAAACATAACATTGAAAAAAGGAAGTACTAAAATAATATATTTGGAAGTATATATGTCAATCGAATTTTATACTTTTGTAAAAAAAAGTCCAAACATGAGAACCAGTTTTATAACCGACAAAAACGAAATAGAAAGCATTATAAATCAATGCGATATATGTTTCATCGGCATCATTGAGGCCGATGGAACCCCTTATGTAATTCCTATGAATTTTGGCTATTTGAATAATGAAATCATATTGCATTCTGCTCCGGAAGGTAAACATTTAAACCTATTGGAGCATAACAACAGGATTTGCGTCACCTTTTGCCCAGACAGAAAGCTCGTTTACCAACATCCAGACGTAGCTTGCAGCTATAGCATGCTTTCAAAAAGTGTAGTTTGCAAAGGCACCGTAACGTTTATAGAAGATCTGCACGAAAAAGCCGAGGCGTTAAACTCAATGATGAAGAAATTTTCGGCTCGAACATTTAAATATTCATCTCCAGCATTAAGTAATGTAAAAGTATGGCGGGTCACCGTTGACGAGATAACTGCTAAAGCATTTGGGCAGAATTTCAAATAACACTGCGGGCTATATTTGTGCTACTTGTTTCATTTAAAACCGCAGCAATACGTTACAAAGAAACTTTTTTCTCACACTGAAATCATGACTAAATTTCTGAATCTTCTTTTGGCACAGCAATTGAAACTACACTGTTATAATTAATACCATATATCGCTAATCATATAATTATTAGCACTTTATCATTGCATACAAATTGGCAAAAAAGATACATCCAATGTCACCATGCCATATTGGCAGCAAAATAAACGAAAAACTTATAATGAATAACCATTACGACCATCTATTTTCTGAAGACATGCTAGGTTCATCTGATATATTTCCAATTATCTCGCTCGACGAACGTCCATCGGAACTGAATATCAATTCAGGCGATGTATTGCCTATCCTTTCGTTGCGAAACATGGTACTTTACCCTGGAGTGTTATTACCTGTTTCTGTGGCACGCTCAAAGTCATTAAAACTGGTACGCGAATCGAATGAAAACGACATGCTTATAGGCGTTTGCTCACAAATAGACAAAAAGCTCGACGATCCAACCATTGAACAGCTTTACCAAACAGGAACCGTGGCGCAGGTAGTACGTATTCTGGAAATGCCCGACAATACTACAACCGTTATTTTGGAAGGCAAACGCAGATTTCACCTTGGCGAATTGGAAACAGACAAACCATACATTAAGGCAAAAGTAAACTTGATCGAAGATATAATACCAGATCCGAACGATGGAATATTCGTCGCTCTAGTTTCATCTATCAAAGATTTAGCTATCAATATTATAAATGATTCTGGAGCAATGTCACCCGAAATGGCATTCGCTATCCGTAACATTGAAAATCCTATATTTCTAATCAATTATGTCTGTGTAAACTTTGGTTTAAATGTGAAAGAGAAACAGCGCTTACTGGAAATTGATGAAATTATGGAACGAGGATACCAACTTCTCGAACTTCTAAACAAAGAATCGCAGTTACTGGAAATAAAAATGTCTATCCAAAACAAAGCTAAAGAAGGCATTGATCAGCAACAACGTGAATATTTTCTGCAACAACAAATGAAAACTATTCAAAACGAACTGGGTGGTAACTCGCCCGAGATGGATGTTGCTGATTTTAAAGAGCGTATTAAAAATAAAAAGTGGAATGAAGCTACTGCTAAAATTTTTGAAAAAGAATTGAAAAAAATGGAGCGAATGAGCCAACATTCGCCCGATTATTCCACACAACTCAACTATATTGAAACTATGCTTGAGCTGCCTTGGAACGAATACACGGAAGACAACTTCAATCTGAAAAATGCAAAAAAAGTACTTGAAAAAGACCATTTTGGGATGGACACTGTAAAAGATCGAATTTTGGAACATTTAGCTGTTTTGAAGTTGAAAGGCGATATGAAATCACCCATTATCTGTCTGTACGGCCCTCCGGGAGTTGGAAAAACATCACTAGGAAAGTCCATCGCCTCTGCTTTGAAGAGGAAATATGTGCGAATTTCGCTGGGTGGACTACACGACGAAGCAGAAATTCGGGGACATCGCAGAACATACATTGGAGCTATGCCCGGACGAATCATGCAAAATATTCAAAAAGCAGAATCGTCAAATCCAGTCTTTGTACTCGACGAAATTGATAAAATCACCACCGACTATAAAGGTGACCCATCGTCGGCCTTACTCGAGGTTCTCGACCCTGAACAAAACACAGCTTTCCATGACAATTACTTAGATGTGGATTTCGACTTATCAAAAGTACTTTTTATAGCTACTGCCAATAATTTGAGTTCAATTCCCCGTCCATTACTAGATCGTATGGAGTTGATCGAAGTAAGCGGTTATACACAAGAAGAAAAAAATGAAATTGCAAAACGCCATTTGGTAACTAAAGAGCTTGAAAATCATGGATTAAAAACTACTGATTTTTCGATAAGCAAACCGATCATCAATAAACTAATTGAATCGTACACCCGCGAATCGGGCGTTCGTGATTTAAACAGACAAATTGCGGGTTTGATGCGAAAAGTAGCTAAGAAAGTGGCCACTAACGAACCATACAATGTTGAATTGACCGAAGAAGACATAAAAACCTACCTTGGTGCGGCTCGCTACAGCAGAGATAAATACGAAGGCAATGAATACCCCGGAGTGGTTACTGGTTTAGCATGGACACAGGTTGGCGGTGAAATTCTATTCATAGAATCGAGCCTAAGCAAAAGTAAATCACCCCGATTGACATTGACCGGAAATCTGGGAGAAGTTATGAAAGAATCGGCCATGCTAGCATTGGAATACATAAAATCTCATGCCGACAAATTTGGAATTGACAGCCAAATGTTTGAGGAATGGAATGTACACATTCACGTACCCGAAGGCGCCATACCAAAAGATGGACCTTCAGCTGGTATCACCATGACCACAGCTTTGGTATCGGCTTTTACTAACCGTAAAGTTCGTAAACACCTTGCTATGACAGGCGAAATTACGCTACGCGGCAAAGTGCTTCCGGTAGGTGGAATTAAAGAAAAAATTCTGGCTGCAAAACGTGCTGGCATCACAGATATCATTCTTTGTTCTGACAATCAGAAGGATATTGACGAAATAAAACCAATATATCTCAAAGGACTAAAATTTAATTATGTGAATGACATCATGGAAGTGATTGACTTTGCTTTGCTGAAAAAATAATATCTAAATAACAATATGATATGAAACAAACTTTTATTTTCTCAATTGCCTGTATTTCATTACTCTTATTATCATGTAAAACCATGCAGATAGAGAAACCAAGTGAGTCTTATTTACCATCAAACATTGCTCCTGCCCTATCGGAATTGCCATTGCAAGTAGAAATTGATGTAAAGAAACTGGAATCGTCAGTCAATAAAAAAATGAATGGAGTTATCTTCGAAGGTTCAAATCTATCTGGTAAAGACTTATCCGTTAAAGTGTCGAAAGCGCAGAATTTTACATTTTCGATAAGTAACAATGTTATTGAGTATAGAGTACCACTTAAAGTTTGGACGCGATTTGCATGGAATGTGAAAAAATTCGGAATGAGCATTGGCGACTTCTACGAGGCAACAGGCAGCATTGCCCTGACTTACAAAACAAGCATCAGCATTGACAAAAACTGGAAATTAGTTTCAAAAACTACTTCATCGGGATATGAATGGATAGAAACGCCAAAATTAAATGTGATTGGTGTTACCGTTCCCGTCACTCCCATAGCCAATTTGGCACTCTCACGCTGCGATCAGCTAATATCAACACAAATAGATAAATCACTAGCCGAAACAGCCGATTTGAAAAAATATGTGACACAAGTGTGGACTGAAGTTCAAAAGCCAGTCGAAGTAAGTACCGAAAATAACGTTTGGGTACGAATTACTCCTAAAGACATTTATGTATCACCGTTTACAACAACGGGCAACAAACTAAATCTGGCAGTAGCACTTTATACACAAATTGAGTCATTTATGGGTGTAAAGCCGTCTGCAAACAATCTTGTTGCCCTACCTCCATTTAAATACATCAATCGTCCAGCTCAACAGTTCAACGTAAACGTGGGTGCAGATGTCACATTTGAAAGAATATTGGATATTTCAAAAAAGCAACTTATCAATAAAACATTTACCGAAGGAAAAAGAAGCATTACCATTACTGATTTATCGATATTTGGGAGTCAGGGCAAGGCTGTGTTTGTGGCTGATGTTATCGGTGCATTTAAAGGACGCATCTACTTTACGGGCAATATGACATACAATCCAACTAAAGTAGCAGTCGAAATTACTGAACCTGAGTTTGATGTAAAAACATCGAATGCTTTAGTCAAATCTGCCAGCTGGCTATTACATGGCATGATTTTAAAACAAATTACACCCTATTTGAGCTATCCCGTAAAAACCGATTTAGACAAGATGAAAACTGACGTCAACAAAACAATGTGCAATTACAGTATTATGGACGGAGTTACGCTACAAGGAAAACTAAATAGTATGAACGTAACCAGTTTAAGTTTAATACAAGGTGCTATGCGTATTCATGCCAATATAAAAGGAAATATTGCTCTTAAAGTGGATGAAATTAAATTCTAAAAATTGCAAATAAATCTAAATTTAGCTTAATTTATAGGTAAAATTTAGTCACATTGCAAAAATTATTATATATTTACACCCAATTAACACAGTGTATCATTAACTTTAAATTGTTTGAATTATGTCTGTAAACAAAGTTATTTTAGTAGGTCATGTAGGTAAGGATCCTGAAGTGCGGTATCTTGATAAAGATGTTGCGGTAGCAAATTTCACACTTGCAACAACAGAAAGAGGTAGAACACTACAAAACGGAACACAAATTCCAGAACGCACAGAGTGGCACAACATTGTTGCATGGAGAGGGTTAGCTGAGATAGCTGAAAAGTACATCCGTAAAGGAACCCAATTGTATGTAGAGGGAAAACTACAGACTCGCACATGGGAAAAAGATGGAATAAAGCGTTACACAACTGAGATTTATGCAGAAACCATCAATTTATTAGGAAAAAAACCTGAGCATACAGAAGCGTTGAGCAGTGTAGTTTCAGCACCTGCAAGTAGCTCATCTGATGAAATTCAGGCACCACCTCATGTTGAGGACGATCTTCCATTCTAATTTTTGAGGCATGTTTATTTGTAAAAACCACTCCAAACAGAGTGGTTTTTACTTTATACAGTGGAGTAACAAGTTATTTTTGAAAAAAACAAAATAACAAACACCTAGTGTTATGTTAGTATTGATATGACGTATATAATTAGTATCTTTGCAGCAAAAACTGCATTATGATACTATACACAATTAAGCTAAGTCAACTAGAAGTTGACGATTTAAAAAAGATAATCAATAAAGGAAGCCATACTTCACAATCCTTTAGGGCTTCTTATATTTTATTAAACTGCGACAAAGGAGAATTCTCGGAA
>JBBSDM010000059.1:0-16065 GCA_038249445.1 Bacteroidales bacterium | reverse complement strand
TTTAAGATAGCATTTATTTGTACTCACAATGCAAAGTTAATATTTCTTACTTATGCGAAAAATATAGTGAACTAAGTAAGTAATATCGCCCGAAAGCGATATCGGCAAAACGAATAACGGCGCATTAACTTTCAATTTTTATACTTCTACAACACTAGTACGGTACTCCTTATTTATTCTTGATATGCCAGATTACAAAAATAGGTTTTTTAATCAAAACATTTCTTCCCTATTTCTATGTTATAAAACACATTTACAGCATATTGAATTATGTAAAACATACAATAAGAAACAAAATTATATTGTGCAATACAATATGAGTTTACTCCCATTTTTCCATAAATACGCTAATTATGAAACAATTGCCGATCCTTTTTATACTGAGTTCTTACAATAAATAATACAATAAGTATCAAGTTTTAGTTCATCATTCCCGCAGCAACCAAACAAAACATTAACCATTTCTGCCCAATTATCATCACATATCCATTTTTTTTATCTAAAAAACAATCAATTTAGAGTTAAAAAGGGTCGACAGCAGAAAAATACTACTAAAAAATACTAAAATAGACCTGAACTATTTATACAATTACTTAGCGTTTGCTGTGACAGCATCTAATATTCACGATAGTAGTTAAATGTACATCGAAAATCGGCAAAGCCACTAACCAGATACAAAGTGAGAAAATGGAATAACCCACAGAATCCGAATCCGCTGTTTTACTGGCAAGTTTTAAAGTTCTATTCGAATATTTTAAAAATTATACTGGACAATTCTAAGATTACTGTCAGTTACTGATTGCAGAATAGCAGAGAAATAATACATTATATGATTATCCGCATAATGTACAATGAATTTAAATAAAATGGGCTTTGCCCAAACCCACTTACTTTTTTTTCTTGATAAAAAAAAGTAAGAAAAAAAAATCAATCCGTCAGCTGACGAACGCTTCACTCGAAAAATTACGCTCAAAAAGCTGAAATCCTCCAAACTCCTCTCCGCCAGCTGGCGGATCGTCAAACAGGAGTATTTCTACGCTTTACTCACTTGTTTTTCGGTTCACCGGACAAGGTCGGTGGTATAAGAACAGTTATACAACTATTAATACACTTTGCGGAGAATCACAAAAAGTTAAAAACTAAGACTACATACTATGCGGATAATCATATAAACTAATCCATTAATTATTATTTGTGTTAATGCTATAATAAACAAATGCCTCGGTCTTTCAACCGAGGCATTAAAATTTAAGAACAAAGAAACTACTTATTAAAATAACTTAAGTAATCACGTGTTTGATTTACTACCTGACCATTTCCATTATCAATTGTCCTGTTTCTGAAAATCATCTTCGCATTTACGTGATAAATGGTATCATTAACAGGAGTCCCGGTTTTCTTGTAAGTAAAATTCAAGTCGAAATCTCTTGTTTTTGAATCGTACACGTTTGTCAACTCAGGAGTTATCACCGGCATACCTACAATCGATTCATACGTTACCAGCTTATTAGCATCAACTGTAAGATTGAATTTTAATTGTGATGTTCCCGTTGACTTTATCAAAGAATTGAGAGGTGATGTAACTTCAACTTTGTATGGTCCTACGGTGAAAAAACGCCAGGTATTGTTGTCAATTTCACTAGTATATTTTTCAGTCTTAGTATCAATAAAAGTACCTACAGGAAATTCTTTTTTAAGGGTATTTTGAAATAAGTAATATCCATCAACCGAAGCCTGATACTTAACACTAACAAATACTGAGTCATTACCCCTACCAATAGAGTCGATAGATGTTCCGGTAATTCGCACCGGAATAGTCAATACACTATTGTTTACAAACGAAATTGGAGTAGAACGAATACCCATTGCATTAGGATTAGCCAAAAATGCCGCAGAATCGAGGTTTACGGTAAAATATCCCAAGAATGAACCAGCAGGTATAGTGGCAGTAATCTTACTGTTAAGCGTATAAGCTGCGTTATTGATTTTATACATACTGGTAGGCATAAGCACACGTATATCACCCGGAGATTTCTTTAGATAATTAAATATATTGAATTCTACCGTTCTATCCATCGTATTAGCTGTTATACCACCTATAGCTGCACCAATTTTGAAACTCATTCCTTCTCCCACAATTACAATACGATCGTACTCCTGAAAAGAGGCAAAGTAGCAAACAGGTTTAGGCAGTGCAGAGTTTAAATAGCTTTCATCATACTTACAGCCGGCAAAACCGAACGCTACTCCTAAGAGTGCAAATGTTAATATTATTTTTTTCATATCTTTCATATCGTTTTTCTTTAATAGTTAATAATACTACCACCCTGCATTATTTTGAAGATTTTTTGTCTTCAAAATTTCTGTATAAGGTATTGGCATGTAAGGCGTTTTGTATGATCTGATTTCGACAGGTACAGTAGTTGAGTATATTCCATAAACAGGCACATTCAATGCAGTTAAATCAGTTGCTCCTGTAGCCCAACGACGTAAATCCCAAAAGCGGAAGTCTTCAAAGCACAACTCGCAACGACGTTCGTTTTTGACAAGATTTAAGAAATTGGCTGAAGTTACCGTGCTTAAATATTTATCGGCTGTAGTCGATCCAAGAGCTCTGTTTCTAATTTTTGCAAGTACTGCCCTAGCTGTATAACTATAAGCCACACCAGCAGTAATAGTTTGTGGAGTAACTATTGTTGTTGTTCCGGCTATAGGTAAATCAAGACTTCCTGTAGCATTGAAAGCTGCCTCAGCAAAATTCAAATACAATTCGGGTTTGCCTAATAAAATAGCTGCAAAGTTTGTTGTTACCGATCCTGTAGAATTAAGAACTACTGCTTGGTCTAAGAACTTTTGTAAATAATAACCCGTACGGGTAGCTTTAACACTTGATCCAAATGCATCTTCACCTCCTGCTAAAGTAGCAATAGGCACCAGTTTAGCCCATGTTTCACCGTTACGCACAATAAACAAATCCATTCTTGGATCCCTGTTTGTTTGTACAGCTAAAGGATCATACGCATTAAGAGGAGAAGTGCCACGTGGATATCCATCATTCATAGGGAAAGCATCCACCAGATTTTGTGTAGGATTGTATAAACCGTTACCGTTACCGTTAGCTCTCGGAGGAAAATTTTCCTGTTCCCACGTTTTTACTGCATTATTAATCACACCTCGGAAGAAAGAATCCTTATTGGTATAATCATTATTATTCAGCTTTGTTTTATTGATATAATTAGCAAAAGTTAATAAATCATCAAAACCAACTGCAGCTCCTCCTCCATTACTCAATGCAATAGCTTCGGCAGCTGCAACAGCTGCACGTTGCCATTTGGCTTGACTTGGAGTAGGATTATACGCAGGGCTTGCAGCATACAAGTATGCTCTTGCCTTTAACGCTAAAGCTGCCATAGCCGAAGCATGACCAGAAGACGCAACAAGTCCATCTGAAATAGCTCCTGCTGTTTTCGATAAAATTAACGGTAGGTATTTTGCAGCACTGTCGCAATCAAGCGCAATTTGCAATGCACATTCTTCATACGTATTACGCGGCAAATCTAAATTATCATTTACAGTCAAATATTTAGTTGAAATGGGGAAACCATAAGCTATTCCATCTACACCCATACCACCATATTTCTGTAACAAGTCAAATTGATACCAAGCTCTCAAAAAGAATGCTTCACCTTTAAGTGAAAAGAACTTCTGCAAGTTAATGGATGCATCTGTGTCAAACAAAGCCGGCGTAGGATATGTTTTAGTATAGTCCAATACCAACGTAGTCATAAAAAAGTTCAGACGATTAATATACATATAATCATTAGCCCAAACATCTCCAAACGTATTGCTCAATTTATTCAGTGAACCACGAGCTGCCCTAGAAGAAGCAGTGCCATCGGTATTTGTTACAGCATTATCTGTAGCAGCCTCGTATTTTAAGTCAGCACGACCGGGAATACCCAAATATGCGTTATAAAGTATTCCAGCATAATCGTCCCTTCTTTTCAATACGTATTCCTCAGTCTTAAATTGATCCAGCTGGGGTTTCATGAAATCCTCACAAGATGTTGTCAGAAAAACCAAGGATACGACCGTTAAAAATTTTATAATTTTCATATTATTCATGTTTTTACAGTTTATAAAGATATTGAAATTCCCGCTGCGTAAGTTGTGAATAAAGGATAGTCGTTCACACCAGCATTCAATGATTCAGGATCAGACTTCTTTATTTTAGAGAATGTCATAACATCCGTTCCATAAAGAGTCAATTTTACTTCGCTCAACTTAATTGATTTTACCCATTTGGTAGGTAAAGTATAAGAAAAAGCAACATTTTGTAACTTCAAGTAACTTTGATCGGCAATCCAATAATCAGATGTTTGAAAATCATTTGTTCCTGAGGTAAGTGTCGTCATCGGATATGCATTACCATTAGGCAACCCATCTCTAACTACGGTTGAGTATTTACGCGTTGAATAAACTTGATAGTATGATGAGTTGAATAAATTATTGTATTTACCGTAACCAAGCACCATAGCATATAGATTGAATCCTTTGTAACTCAAATTAACATCACCTCCGTACATCATTCTTGGAGCATTATTACCTATAATTTTTGTATCGTATTTATCAATAACACCATCACTGTTTACGTCGGCATACTTAAGATTTCCAGCAAGTAATGCTTTTGGGTCCATGTACGACACTAAAGGCAAAGTAGTTCTTTCTGTTCTGGTTCCAGCCGAAATTGCATCAATTTCTGATTTCAATTGACTAATCTCATCTGGTGTGTATTTACCTACGGATTGATAACCCCAGATAGCGTCCCAAGGAGTACCTGTAGTAGAATAGTTAGGATCTATGATTTCATCGATTTTTACTTTCTTACTCTTACTGCTTGTTATGTGACCCCCAACATCAAACTTGAAATTGCCAACTTTTCCAGTATATCGAGCTTCTGCTTCAAAACCTGTCATACCCGTTTTTCCGTAATTAATTTGAGGCATATAATTCTGCGAACCAATAATCAATGGAATAACCGAAGTACCTTTAGCTAAATAACCTTCTTCCAAATAGTCGAAGTAAGAAACTTTGAAGGACAAACCATTGAATACTTTAGCTTCAAGATTAATATCTATTTCGGTTTGCTGTGGCCAGTCCAAAACAGAACTATAAACAGAGTTAACAAGCGTAGTTCCGGTATAGGTTGTGCCGCTAAACAAATAACCAGCACCTCCACCCCAAGCTCCGCGCCATTGATTAATAGCAATATCTCCATTACCCATTACGCCCCATGATGCATTCAATTTCAAGAAATTTACTGCTGAAACATCCTTCAGGAAATTCTCATTGGATATAAGCCAACCTGCACCAACTGCAGGAAAATACTTAAAGCGTTTGTTTGGTTCATAACTGGTAGAACCAGTGTAATTCAATACACCTTCCAAGGTATATTTACCTGCATACGTATAGTTTGTTCTTAAACCAAGGTTTTGTCGTTTATAATCCTGCAAATCGCCAGCATAAATGTTTTTCGACAAAAAGTAAACAACATCGACATTAATAGCATGTTTACCAAACACTCGCTCATAAGCAAGAGTGGTAGTGGCACCCCAACGTTGACCGTAATCATTATCACCCAATGACTGACCAATTGCAATAACAGGAGCCTGAATTTGATTAAATCCAAAAGGATTCCCAGCCAAATCATAACTTGCAATGGAATAAATTCCAACTGTGTTGTTTTTAGATAAGTTTTGTTTGTGATAAATATCAAATGACAACTCAGGTTTCAAAGTCAGTCCTTTCAGTATTTTTCCTAATTTAAACTCAAAACCAAGATCGGACTGCATTCTAATATGATTTTCACGCGTATAACCACCTTGCTTTAGCGCAGCATACGGATTATCTTTATACGTTGAAGTACCACCAGCTGAATCACCACTTACTATAATAGGATATTCATTAGGATAACGATTTGACAAAGTACTAAAGTTAAAACTTGTAGGATATTCTTTATTAGCCATATATCCGGTAAAGTTAGCAAACAACTTAATGTCCTCCGAAAATTTGGTTTCTAAGTTTCCTTGAAGATTGAATGACTGATTTTGACGGGTTTTAGGAGCATAAGCCTCTAAACCACCTTCTTTCTGAAATCCTCCGTGAACGTAATATTTGGTAATTTGATTTCCACCATAATACTCCGCACTCACTCTGGTAATATCCATTGATTTATTAAGAAACTGACCATAATAATCAACATTTGGATATTGCAATCTGGCTGAATCGGCCAAATAAGCACCCATAGCTGCATTGCTAAATTTGCTGTTGGGAACCAGAAGATCAGGATTATCTACGCCTTTATCATTTTTATATGCTTGATTATAAGCATTGGCAAAATCATATGAATTCAGGTAGCTAGGAAGAACTGTAGGCATCTTGATACCTTTCTGAACATTTATATGAAATTCACTCTTCACATTTTTACCACGTTTGGTAGTGACAACGATAATACCGTTGGATTTACGTCCGCCATAAAGTGCTTTTGAAATTGGATCTTTCAACACTTTAATGTCTTCAATCTGATCCAGATCATAAGGACTCAATTCGCGTTCAACACCATCCACCAGAATGATATTGCTTTCGCCCACTGTACCACGAATATTCAGTGAAAAATTATCATCACCCGGCTTGCCCGAATTCTGCCTTAAAAACACACCCGGTAATTGACCTGCAAGTGCTTCGTTAATCATTAAAGCAGGGTAATTTTTTAATTTCTCGCCAGTAACTACATTCATATTACCTACAAAGCGGTCGTATTTTTGCGAACCGTAAAGAACATTTACTTTCTCCTGCGTTTTTGCTTTGATTGAATCTGTTTTGACAGATTTCTGAGCCTTTAATGAGCCCAGACCAATGGAAACAAGCAAAACAAGGAGTATATATTTTATTTTATATTTCATATTGTTTTATACTTTAAATTTGTAAAATGATTAAAGCGCTATGAGTTCTTTTACCAACCAGGATTTTGTTTGAAATTAGTTCCTATGTAAGTATCATTTATCGGTAACTTGAATAAATGGTGACGATTTTGCCACTTCAGATGTACTTTAGGACCATCTGGCAATACCACAACCGTATACTTAAACTTGTTTACGCCTATACGTTCAATATTCAAACCTTTCATGGTAAGTACATTAGGATCTGTACACATTCTCCATCTGCGCAAATCATAGAAATGTTTCTCTTCGAACGCGTTTTCCACCCGAGTTTCATTCCGTACCAACAGGTCAAACCTATCAGCAGATTCAACTTTCAAATTCACATTTGCACTTGCGTCATTATACGCAGGCATAATAGGATCTGTGGCTGTGTGTCCAACACTTGAAACAGCATTTTTTCCGGTCAAAACTCCAGGACTAACATTAGCACCAAATTTACGATTCCTTACATTATTTAATGATTGCAACGCAGTATAACTAAAACCAGCTGGAGTTCCTACAGGAGCAGCATTGTAACCCCATGCACGGTTAGCACATTCGGCATAATACAAATACAAATCGGCCAAACGAATTATGTTAGTACATAAATTCGCCTTATTAGTTTGATTAACACCCCAAACTGGAGCATAAAGCTTGTAAATATTGTAACCTGTGATCGTATAATTTGATTGAGGTGTTCCGTTGGCAGCTGATAGCAACTCTTCGGGAGCTTTTGTATCTGTGTTTGCCGGATACTTCACTGAAGCTCCATCTAAGATCAGAGTTGTTTCCGGACCTACCCAAGTTGATTTATTCCACATACGTACCCTTCTAGTCAATTTTGTTGTTTCAGCGGTAATAGCATCGTTAAATATTAACGTTTCGTAAAACCGCGGATCTCTACCAGCTTTATGAGCACCTGTCGGGTCACCGTAAAACGGATTGTTTTGATATTCAGTAGTGGTTTGATCGATTGGATCACCATTGGCCCACTGATACGTTTGAGCTAAGTTTTCGGTAGGCGATTCGGCACCTCCTTGCCATGAATTTCCAAAAGCTTGCGACTTAATCCCGCAATAGTAAGGTGCTCCATTTGTGTTCGCAGTAGGGAAGAAGCGTCCAAAAATTATTTCTTTCAAAGACTCAGTTGTTGTATTTACAAATAAGTTTTTAAACTCCGACAAAGTTACAAGAGCATAACCATTGTCTTCGGCAGCTTTAATAGCTTGGGCACATGCCACGGCAGCATTCGCCCAAAGAGTTTGGTTACTTTCGGGATTTGAATATGGACTCGCACCCCAAGTGAGTGCTTTTGCCTTATAAGCAAGTGCAGCTATCTGAGTAGGTCTGCCTATATCAGTAGTAGCAACAGCCACAGGCAAATTCTGTGCAGCTAGGTCAAAATCCTCAGCAATTTTTTGTGCTGTTTCGCGATATGACAAACGTGCAAAGTCCATCTCTTGGTTAGGATCCAGAAGCGGGTCGGTAACGTAAGGCATTCCACCCCAACCTTGCAGCAACATGAAGTAAAAATGTCCACGTAAAAAATACGCTTGTCCTAATATTTTTGCTTTCTGTTCGGGAGTTACACCCACTATGCGATCTACATTGGCTATAGACATGTTGCATATACGTATTGCTTTCCATTGAGTTTGAAATTTTTGCTCAGATCCATCGCTCATATACATACCATCATTTCCATTTGCAGTTCCATCCCTCCAATTCAAACCTGAAACCCATCGTATCTTGGTATTTAAACAGTTATCGGATATACGTTCACGCAATCCCATGAAGGATTTTCCTCCAAGGCCTCCGTATGAATTAACAGCACCACCCCAGTCATTATCTTCGAAATAATAAAATGGGACAAGCAGCTGATCAATGAAGCCCTGACTATAGGCATAGTCGGTAAAAATCTGATCTTCTGTAAAATTTACTGAATCCGGTGTTCTGTTCAAGAAATCAACACATGAACTTAACCCAATGACAGCCAGTAAATAAATTGATATAATTACTTTATTTTTCATTGTAATTTCATTTAATTGTTAGAAATTAATTTTCAAAGCTGCAGTTACTCTTTTTGGTATCGGATAGGCCTGAAAAGCATAGTCGTTACCATTTTCATAATTCACCTCGTTTTCAGGGTCACCAATAACATTAAAACCAGGAGCATATGTAAATAAGTTAGATGCATTCAATGATACCCTTGCAGATGACAATCCGATTGCTTTAAGTAAACTGCCTTCAAGAGTATAACCCACTTCAATCGATTTCAATCTCACGTAACTAGCATTAATAGTACCTTTATTACCCGAATTCCATGCACCCCATGTTGCATAAGCTGCATCCAGGTTGTTAGGAGTCCATAAATCGTCCCTACCTCTAAATTTAATAAATGTAGCACCAGGATTATTAGTCCATAAAGGGTTTGAAGCAGCTCCGTAATTGCGGTCGACCATGCTTGCTCCTTGAAGCAGGAAGCTGAAATCGAAATTCTTATAATCTAAACCACCCGATAAACTGAAAGTTACATTTGGACGATTAGTGTTGCCAAAAGGAACACGATCGTTATCAACATCAGCATTAGCACTGAAATCCAACAACATATCTGTACCAATCGTTTTCAAATTTGAATTTTTTAACGAGTAATTTGTCATTTCATCCATGTTGGTATAGTAACCTATATTAAGATTTTGTGTTGACACTCCGATTGGCATTCCTTCAGCTTTTTGGTAAGCAGGTTTATTCACCGGCTCATCATTGCTTACTATGCGGTTTTCATTGTAATTATAGTTTGCTTTCACCCAATAATGAAGTCCGCTTACAGTGGTACTGTATCCAGCTTCCAACTCATACCCATGCCTTTTAGTAGATCCAATATTCTGGCGTTGAAGTGATTGACCAAACCAGCTAGGTATAGCATTACGATTCATCAAGATGTTTGTATAATTTTCGCTGTATAATTCAGCACTAAATGTAACCAAGTTGAAGAAGCCTAAATCAATACCCAAGTTATGCTTTTGGGCACGTGACCACTGAGCATTAATATTCGGAACTGCACCTTCCTTGTAGGTTTTGATATTTGAGGCTAAAGATCCTGCAATACCTGTAGTTAAAGTTTTACCACCATTATTAGTATAATCCTTCAGATAAATCCAGCTACTGCCTGTTTGGTCACTACCCGATTCGCCATAAGAATAACGTACTTTAAAGTTATTCATGCTTGGAACTAAATCTTTCATAAATTTTTCTTTGGCAATATTCCAACCGGCAGCCAATGCAGGAAAATACCCGAAACGGTTTGCAGCAGCAAATTGCTCAGAGCCTGAAACACCTACGGTAGCTTCGAACAAGTATTTTCCACCATAATCATAAGTAGCACGTCCGCTCCACTTTTCTTCATAGTGAGGGAAACTAGCACCGTTTTGGCTTATTCTGCGCTCTGCCAATGCCAAGCCTGTAACGTTATGCTTTCCAAAAGAACGTCCATAATTGAACTGTCCGCTGTATACATAATTATAGCTCGGGTTACCACTACGGGTTATCGCACTTTGGTATGGTGGTGTAACTGAGCCATAATAATCGTACGCCCATTGGTATCCGGTTTCGCCCACAGGGAGCAGTTCGTAAGTTTTACCCGAATAGGTATAACCTCCGCCTTCCCATGATGAATTACTATTGTACGAAAACGCAGCTTTAAAAGAAAGTCCTTTTGTAATAGCATCCAAGTTTTGACTCAGCACTAGGTCGGTAGCCAATCGGTCTCTAATATTGTTTACAGTACCTTTTGCATTATGAGTCCAATATACATTAGCGTTATAACGATCTTCCATAACTGAAGTAAATGGATCAGGATATGAATTAGGAGCCAGTGTAACACCATCAGCCAAATATTTTGGCTCCAATATAGAAGCAGGGTAAAATGCTGGAGAACGGTAAGGAGGAGTAGTAAAAACGCTGTTGATAACTCCACCTTGGTCTCCCTGATCTCCACGTCCACCAAAACTTTGGCTTCCTACATATCCACTGCTCGAAATGGATAAAAGAGTTGATTTAGAAAGATTAAAGTCAAAATTCATACGGAAGTTTACCCTATCATATTTATAAGAGGGATCGTATAATGTTTGTTCATTTTTCAACATATCACCTTCATGCAATATACCCATCGAAATAAAATATTTCGCAGTTTTTGTACCTCCACTTGCCGATACTGAAGCTTTGTAATCGGTGGTATAATCAGCTACCATCAAATCGAATGTATTATTATCAGGATACAAATAAGGTAGATCCTGATCTCTGTAGTGGTTCATTACCGTTTCGGAGTACACATTGGAATACGTATTTTGATTACGGTACATTTCATTTCGTGCCATAAGGGTGTTATACGAATTTTCCTGAATGTTTTTTGCCGTAACTGCTTTCAGTGTGTGCTCGTAACTTGCCGAGATAGACATACGACCTTCTTGACCGCGTTTTGTAGTGATAAGGATTACACCATTACCACCCTTAACACCATAAACTGAGGTTGCGGAAGCATCTTTCAACACAGAAATACTTTCCACTTCCGAAGGGTCAATATCCGACATAGAACGTTCAATACCATCCACCAAAACCAAAGGCTGGTTGTCACCATTAAAAGAAGACAGACCACGAATGTAAATTTTAGCATCTTCACCGCCCGGCATACCGCTCTGTTGAATGGTTACCATACCCGGAACACGTCCCGTTAATGCGTTTGAAATAGAAGGCACACCCGCTTTTACAAGGTCTGCACCTTTAACTTGCGAAATTGCACCTACTACACTCTCTTTCTTTTGTCGAGCATAACCTACTACTACTACTTCGTCTATTTTTTGAGAAACTTCAGCAAGAAGTACACTTAAAGAAGTATTGTTTTTTATAAGGACTTCTTTACTCTCATAACCCACACTAGTAAACACCAATGTTTCTGTAGGTTCTGCACTAATAGAAAATTTACCGTTTATATCGGTAATTGCTACTTTAGAAGTTCCCTTCACTTTCACACTTATCCCGGGAAGCGGACCAGTATTGTCTCTAACTGTACCTTTTACGATAACGGCAGCAGCTGCATTCTGAGAATCGACAGAGTACGCGAATACCTCTGTTGAACATAAAAATAACATCACGAAGGATATTTTAGTTATGAGCAGAGCATTTCTGTACGACTTATGCTTTTTAAGCATTTTTCCAATTGAAAATAAATCCATATTATTTCATGATTTTAGTTAACAAATTGTTATTGAATAATTATTAATTTAATTAGTAGTCAAACTGACTTTTAAAAAATATTTGGCTATCAAGTAGCCAAAAGTACTGTTCAAGTTTTTCTTCAATTCATAAGTTTCAATTTTTGTTTTTTAAAGGTGAATATTATAGTAGTAATTAAGATTTATCATAATGTTCCAACGTTCTTCATTGCTCTTGAATAGCATCAGACATTCACGAAAATCTTTCGGATAGTATTCATTTGTACTCATGATGCATGATTTACAATTACATACTTGTCCGGAATATACAGAGTTTTACAATTTACAATTGCCAACACAAACTAAATGAGTGATATTGCCCAAAAGCACAACTTCGTCAAAATAAACAATACCGAGTTAACTATCATTTTTAATACTTATACAACTTTGCCGCTTGGTGCGGTACACGTTTACATTCCTGATGTATTCCATTACAAAAATAGGTTCTTTTTTAAAACATCCTTTTCAAATTTCTATGTTATAAAACACAATTACAGTATTTTGAATTATGTAAAACATAGAATAAGGAACAATTGTATGTTGTGCAATACAATATGTATTTCCTCCACAGCTTCAATAAATACGCTTATTATGAAACAATTGCCGATTAAATTTACACGGAGCATTATTAATAAATAATACAATAAGTATACAATTTTTGTTTATCATTCCCGCAGCAACCAAAACAAAACATTAACTTTTATTACCCAACTATCAGCACATTTTCATTTTTTTATCTAAAAAATAATCAATTTAGAGCTAAAAAGGGTCGATAATGGACAAATACTACTAAAAAACACTAAAGCATAATTGGATTATTTATTTAATTACTTAGCGTTTGCTGTGACAGCATCTAATGTTCACGATAGTAGTTAAAGGTAAATTAAAAATCGGCAAAGCCAATAACCAGATGCAAAGTGAGAAAATGGAATAACCCACAGAATCCGAATCCGCTATTTTACAGGCAAGTTTTAAAGTTCTATTCGAATATTTTAAAAATTAAAATAAATTAATTTATTTTAATTAATTATACTGGACAAATCTAAGATTACTGTCAGTAACTGATTGTAGAATAGCAGAGAAATAATACATTATATTCATTTCTGAACATAATATTTAATAAATTCAACAACTATACAGTACCCAATTCATAACTATTCATATAGACTCACAAAAATATGCTATATAAAATAGTCAATAATGTGCTATTCTATCAAAAAAAAAAAAGGGGGGGGTACTAATCATTCAAAAGAGCCTAAATATTGCCTTGAGGAGACTCCAAAGTGCTATTTGAAGCATTTAATGAGGTATTTAAGGTTGCCGAAACCTACTTGATATAACACTTCCGAAATTGTTGCGGATTTTTGTAGTATAAGTTGAGCGGCACGTTTCAAGCTAATTTCGTTTATGAAACTCAGAAACAGTAGCATGGGCGACATTATTAATTTTTAGATACAGCTTTGGATAGCGCACACACATTTTATTGCAAAAAAAGTCTATACCAAAATTGGAATCAACTCTATTTTGCTTTACAATTAACACAACTTTGTAAATGAACTGCGTGTCGATGGAATAATTTTCCAGAAGGATTAGTTGAATTAGGATTAAATTTGTAAGATTACCAAATCTTCAACCCTGAGCTATCTTTGCTACTATTTGCAAATGGTCCAACTGCATTTATAGCTTCGGTGCGTTGATTTCCAAAATAATCTTTGTCAATTTTCAATGCAGTTCCATCCGGATTGTCAAAAATTGTTTTAGGAACTTTGGCTTTACCCAATGTTTCTGTAGATACAATTATCCCTTTACTGTTGGAATAGGCTTTGTCGAAAGTAAACTGCAAAAAGACTTCATTGTTTTTTTCAATCATCTTTATCCCCGGATTAAAAGTCGAAGAATTAATTGCATTTATGTCCTTCTCCGATGGTTTAGCTCCGTTGTAATAATAATTATTGCTAATCCAAACAGGGAGTTTGGCGGTATTGTAACATTCCAATCCGTTTTTATACACTTTGCCTTTAAGCACTTTTTCATCAAGTCCTACAAATATATTATTGTAAAACCGATCATCGCCCGCCATTATCGTTGTCATGGCTTTCATGTCTGTGGAATGAGGCAAAAAGTAGGGCGTAAACCGCAACGGATCCGGCCACATATACACCGAACCAGCAAACAGGTTATTGATATACGCACCACCTTCTGATTGGGTGCGGATGCCAAGAGGCGACAAAAGGATATTATTATCAACTATGAAAGGTCCATGATTCACTTCCAGGAATATGTCCTCAAGGCTGTTGTTGTAAATCAGATTACTAGAAACCCGCGTACCTTGCGTCATCCAATCGAGCCATATACCTCTGCCACAGTTATGAATACGGTTTCTGCCAATATAGGTGTCGATGGCAGCATGGAATTTAATCCCACCTATTTCTGCACCGCTAAACTGTCTTTTAGTCCAGATATTGTAAATGTGGTTATTCTCGATAGTACAGAATGCACTACCCATGGTACCGCAGATTCCGGTTTGCTCGCAATTGAAAATGGTATTATTCCTTACAATATGCGAACCGATTGTCTCTTTGTTCCAACCGTTGCGAAGTACGTTGAATGTTACCTCTATGTAATGTATATTGCCATCGCGATTGACATTGTCTTTGTCGGCCGACCATACATTGTGCCCCGAACTCCGTTCCTTGCCCAGCGTTATGCCCGAACATTTTGAATCACTGATGACGTTATTTTCAATAATCCAGCCTTTGTTCCAATGTGTGGCTATCATTCCTACTTGTTCGGCCGTTGGAGCACCCCATTGAGTTGCAGCCTGACTAAAATAAAATCCGCTGATAGTAATATAATTGATGCCCTGTTTTTCGGGATAAAAAATGGTAGGGCGGGTACTGATTTCAATTAGCTCCTTGTTAGGGTTGATGGTATGAAAATTGGCCCAAATAGTCGTATTTTCAGTGTTACTTTCACAATACCAGGTGTATGTAGACCCAATGCTGTCTTTTGTTTGTTTGTCGGCAATGGGGTTTATTACCTTAGCCAGCACTTCCTTTTCCCAAAGCGATTTACCATTCAGAAACACTTCGCCGGTATGATGTATCCGTCCCTGTCGGTTAAACCAATCGCCAGAAATAGAATCCTGATAGGGATTATAATTGCCAAAAAACGTATTAGGAATAGTCACTTTCCATATGCTGTTTTGTTCTTTTTTCCATCCTTTAATAACTTCCGACCCTTTTATTTCTACTTTTTCGCTTTTGGCTGCACGATATACAATTCGTTTAGAATTACTTTCTCCACCACGTATGGGGTTAATACGTTCGCGGTACGTTCCGGCATGAACAGTAATTGTATCGCCAGGAAAAACTTGTTGTACCGCATCGTAAATGGTGATAAACGGCTTAGTAAACGAACCATCGCCAGCATTATTTCCTTTTTTGGAAACATGAAATTCTTTGGCAGAAATTAACTGACATGTAAATAAAAAAAGTAACAATATATAACTGCTTATTTTTTTCATCATTATATAAACCTTAGAATCAGCTTTTTATTCTTTTAATTTGAAATAGCAAAACAACGGCCAGGTATGCGGGTGCGAACAATAGCCGTGAAAATTACTTTTCATTCCGCCGCCATCCCAAAAACAGTACAAGCCTTCATGATTATTAAGCGTTGAGTTGATGTCGTCTGCAGCCGTCCATTGCCCCATCCAGTAGTTTGGATATTTGGCACCACTTTTATCGAATGTAAATGCTTTTAATAATGCCTTGGCTTCGGTTTTATCGAACATGGCCACCCCCAACAAAACAGGG
>JBBSDM010000058.1:0-16289 GCA_038249445.1 Bacteroidales bacterium | reverse complement strand
TCCCATAGCACGCGCCGACATTAGCATTTGAGGAACAAAAATTTTATTTTCAGAGAATTTTTTACCTACGTGATCCATTGCCGGAACTAAAGCGTTTTCAAGAATTGCTTGCGGGCTAATTCCAGCTTCCAATGCCTGAATGGTTATTTCAGAGGCACCATCCTGTCCTTTAAGTTGTGGAGGAAAAGGTGAATTTTTATCTGCTTTTCCTAATTCTACTACTTCGAGTAATTTTTCTAATAATTCTGCCATAATACGGTGTTAATAAATGATTTTTCGATTATTTTACCTTACAAAAATACTAGCTTTTTAGTATTAAACCTACAACAATTTTCACCAGTATCAATGCTATATTGACATTTTATTGTATTTTTGCAATTAAATCACTATTCTAGGTCGGCGAAACCATTCTATCTATTTATATTTCAGCCACTAAAACTATTAATCGGCCACTAATAATTATTTGCTATGTCTGCATCACTCGAGAAAATTAAACAAAAAGAAAATGCATCTTTCTCAATCGGAATTTTTCAGGATAATTTTGAAGAATGCACTTGGCATTATCATGATAATTATGAGATTAGTTTTATAACTGAGGGCAGCGGAAAACGGATTGTTGCCGATTCAATAGAAGAATTTCAACCGGGCGATTTGGTGTTTATTGGGAAAAATATCCCACATGTGTGGATTGCCGACAAAGATTACGATTCTCTTACCCAACGGAAACTTGAAATGGTTTACCTACAATTTTCGGACGATGTTTTGAGTGCGGGTTTATTATCGCTTCCTGAATTTGAGTTTGTAGCCAAAGCATTAGTTTTATCGGAACGCGGTATACGAATAAAAGGCCAAACACTAAATGAGGTTAGTGACCTTATGCTTCAACTTCCGTATTTAGGTAGTTTCGACCGAATGATTGTATTTTTGGAACTAATGAACCTTATTGGGAGAAGCGAAAATCTGGTTCATTTAGCCAGCAAAGATTATATTAGCAAACGATTTACGACAAAAAATAAACGTATCGAAACCATTCACCTGTATTTAATGAACAACTACCGCGAAGAAATTGACTTGGGGAAAATTGCGGAATTAGTAAGCATGGCTGAAGGTTCACTTTGCAGGTTTTTTAAAATTCAAATGAAAATGACCATTTTTGAATACCTAAACAAACTCAAAATTGACTTTGCATGCAAACTTTTAATGGACAAAAATCTTAGCATAACCGATGTGGCAATGGACAGCGGTTTCAATAATATCAGTCATTTTAATAAACAATTCAAGAGGGTTGCTGGAATTCAACCTTCAGAATACCGACTGAGGTTTAAAAATCTTATTTAAGGTGCTTATATCTATTCTTTTATTTCCAGCATGAAAAAATACAATGAAAAAATGACATAAATCAATGCTCGTTAAATAATGAACCGCATCGGTTTTATGATTTATATGAAGACAGAAAATGTATCATTTGAGTCGTTGTGTATGTAATACTTAAATGTTGAGCTTCAATTTCATTTTAAAAAATATCAAATTACGACTGTATAAACCGAAGTTGATTTTTATTTTTGAATTAAAATCAATACATTTGCAAGATATTTGAACCGGGATACACGCTGAACATAAGTGTAGCACAGGCTACCAAGAAAAAGACAATTGAAACATATATAATACTTGTGCCATTGCCAAAAATGCCAACGTTGTTTCTCTGGTAAACTTTGAAAATACTTTGGCTGATAATTAAAGGGTAAATCGGCATACTAATTCTTTGTCATAAAACAAACATTTTGATTTTTTACAATGAAATATACTCCGTCTAAAATATTAACTTTATTCACTATAATACGAAAAATGAAAAAAAAACTATTACTTGTGCTATTAATTACTTACTGTTATTCAAACAGTTATTCTCAAAATAGTTGGGTTGTTACGGCAACCGATACTACCGATTATCATTCCTGCTTTGTTGGAAATGGGATAATTGGTATTTGTTCTAATAGAGCAGGAATAAAAACCGACGAGGTGTATGTAAATGGATTGTATGACTGCGTGCCTGGTGGTTACCCATCGCTAATTTCGTTTTACAAGCCATTGAACATCGATATTAATATAAAAGGTCTTGGCAATGTACAGTTCGATAAATCAGTTGCCAACTGGAAACAAAGTATAAACCTGAAAACAGCCATATTACATACCAGCTATCAATATGGAAAAAAAATTGCCATATCCAGCCGCTTAATGGCACTACGTAACAATCCCATGTGTGCAATGAATAGCCTCGAATTAGAAGCACTCGAGGATGTTGAATTAACGATTGAGAACAACGTTTTTATTCCCGACAGGGCACATCTGAAAGGAAACAACAATCAAACTGGTTATAAAAAATATCAAGGCATACCAGTAATGTATTCTTTCATGCCTACTTTGTCGGGGCAAGGTTATATCGCAGGTGCAAACACCTACTATTTTAGTGGTAAAATGCCTGAATTACAATACCTGAAAGAAAACCCGAACAACCAAAAAATAGCTTTCAATATTACTTTAAAGAAAGGCAAAAAATATACATTTACCATAGTGAGTTCTATCACGCACTCTAATTTTACGACCGACCCACTCAACGATGCTCTGCGTAGTTGTGGGCGCGACTACCCACGTGGATTTGAAACAATTATTGAACAACATGAACAAAAGTGGGCGGAACTTTGGGAAAACGACATAGAAATTGAGGGAGATGAAATAGCACAACGCGATGTAAGAATTGGCTTATATACATTGTATTCATCAATTAAGGAGGGCTCAAATTTAAGCATACCCCCATGTGGGTTATCAAAAAATGGATGGGGTGGACATATTTTCTGGGATGCCGAACTTTGGATGTACCCGGCATTATTAATTATGAAACCCGGGTTTGCAAAATCAATGCTGGAGTTCCGTTCAAACACAATTAACCAATGTAAAAAAAGAGCCGTCCTATCCGGTTACAACGGAGTTATGTTCCCTTGGGAATCGGATATGATTGGAAACGAATGCACCCCAACATCCTATAAATTAGACATGAATGAACACCATGTTACCGCCGATGTTGGAATTGCATTTTGGAACTACTACCTAGTTACACAAGATAAAAAATGGTTACAACAAAAAGGCTACCCCATGATGAAAGAAATTGCCGATTTTTGGGCAAGCCGTGCCACCATCGACAAAGATGGCAAATATCATATATTAAATGTAATAGGACCCGATGAATTTCATGAAAATATTGATGATAATGCCTTTACCAATGGGGCTGCAATTACCTGTTTGCTAAACGCTACTAAAGCTGCCACCATTTTAAATGAATTACCAGATAAAAAGTGGCAAGAGGTAGCCGATAAATTGGTTATTTTAAAATCGGACGAGGGACATACCTTGCAATACAAAGGATATAAAGGTGAAACAATAAAACAAGCGGATGTTAACCTGCTTTCCTATCCATTAAACCTCGTTACCGGCGATCAAATAACAAAAGATCTAAACTATTATGAAGGTAAAATAAGTAAAAATTGCCCTGCTATGGCACATTGTGTTTTAGCTACAATTTATTCAAGATTAGGTAATACCGACAAAGCCTATGACTTATTTCAAAAATCGTATACAAATAATTATAAATCACCGTTTTTCTTCATTTCAGAAACATCGAGTGCAACAAGTACAAATATGACTTTCTGTACAGGTTATGGAGGTATGCTTCAAACAGTTTTATACGGTTTTGCAGGTTTAAGGATTACTGAAAATGGTTTAACTCAAGAAAAATCAACATTGCCAAAACAATGGAAATCATTAACGATAAAAACTGGAGGGAAACAATATAAAGTTAGCCAATAATAATAGAATTTTCAAAATCAATGAGCACTTCACTCAATTATTTGTAGCATATTTGGCATACAGATGTTGGGCGAAGTGCCTTTTGCTTCATACGAGTAGGAAGGAGCGATTAATTAATTCGCTCACTGTCCTCTCACACCACCGTACGTACCGGTCGGTATACGGCGGTTTTCTTTACATCTTTCAATGTACGGATGTTGTTTTAAGTTATCCTACTGAGTAAAGTCACTCTAACTTATTCTTCGGATTCCGTACTATTCTTTTGTTAGAAGCCTCATATCGAGCATCTGACTATCATTAATCTCGTTAGGCAACATTCATTTACTTTCCTACTGCAAGATTCAGCCCTTCTTTGAATTGTGAGACCTCCAACTATCTTATTCACATTTGTCGACTCATTATTTCCAAATACTATGACCTCTGCTGACTTCTCACAGCAATTGTTAGACATACTTTGAGGTACGTATGTAAGATCTCCAGAAGTAGGACGAGTAATCTTCTTTCCATATATCGACATCATTTATACTGTTGTATCTGCTCAGTTTATTGAATTTTGTTTTGTATTGCAAACATGTTATTACAACAGTGAAGTGTTGATGTCGATTTGCAATAGAAACGCATACTTTATCAGTAGGTTATTTCCATCATCAAATGTTTATAAATCAGAAAAAGAAAAGGATAAAATAGACTTCGAGACTATCTAAGTAACGTATAACGGCAACAAAAAAAGGAATACTCAGAATTGACATTCGGTGGCAAATTGAGTTAGTATTCAAAGTTTGGAAATCGCTGATGAAAATCAACTGTTTACAAAAAATGAAGCACGAGCGTTTTAGTACAACCCTATACAAGAATATGTTGTGGGTATTAGTGCATTGGAGATTAATTGTCCATTTTCGTGGTTGTCTATATGAAATACAGCTACGACTAATAAGTACATTTAAATGCGTTAGCACTTTGATGGATCGAATTCGAGACACCCAAAGAATTCTGTGGCTAACAAAGTCCAAACTAGGTAAAGAAATAGAAAAAATGTATGAAATTTTTACAGTAAACCATTGGTTGGAAAAACGAATAAAAAAAAGAGTCTCTTTAGATGAATATTATGAGTGATTGTTTTGTAAATCAATAGATTATTAGTACATATACAATATAAATATATAGGGTTAAGAAATAAGCACCTCTGATTTTAAATTAACTGAATCTCTTTGAAATCATAAAGAATAAATTCATTAACCCCGATTACAAAATAATCGGGGTTAAAAAAAAGTGTAAATGTACTGCATCTTATGAGTTTATTTAATTGATTGCTATTTACATAAAGCATATTAGCAAGACGGCTATGAACTCCAGACTTCCTTTTTAAAAAGCAACATATTATTAAAAGCGAAGCCTTTTTTTTGCTTTGACATAGTCTGGAGACATTCTCCAAACATTGCTAGTACAGGCTACAAGGAACAATCGAAAAAGAAGATTATAAGCAAATCCCAAATTAAGATCATACATATTACAAACTAAAAAAAGAACCCCTGAAAAAACGCTCAAATTTTACAATATTATAATCCATGTAAATAATCATTCTGTACATGGAGCTATTCTCAAAAATAATCTATATTTGCGAACAGATTTAATAATAACTAAAAACGACAAACTACTCAAATCTATTTCTATGACACAAAGATGCTTCAGCAATAGCTTACTTTTAATGGCAGTTTTGCTTCTTTTTTCGAGCTTCAAACAAAAAGACGCTGATAGAACATTAGCAAACAGCCAACTAAAAGTGAATTTGGCAATAAACCCCGACGGAACTCCATACATTGCCAACGTTTCAGACTCCAACGGCTCTGTGATTTATTTCTCAGATGCCTCTCGGGGAATGGTTTTGAAAAACAGACTTACACAAAATTTTCTCTATTCGCATGCGGCAATCAAACCACTCTCTGGGTGGAAAATAGCTGAAGATCAGTTATTTTACAAAGCACAAGCCTCGGTAATAGTCAACAATTGTAAATTTACCATGCATGTGGAATTAATGAAAAATCAACCCATTTTGAGCATTTACAACACCGTTTCATCAACGCAGAAAGTAAAAATCAAGGAATTTCCTATTTTGGTTTCTGAACTTGCATTGAGTGGCAAAACACAGTCTGTCAATTGGTGGATTGCCTACGATTATATTCCTCAAAAAGAGACAATAACCACCGACACTCACTTATGGTTACACTCCCGCATTCACAGTGCCGACATTACCAACACCGTAATGGGCAATGTGCCTTACTGGACTATTGAAACCCCTGGCAGTTTCATAGGGTTTTCGCTAGCTTGGTGCGGAGGTTGGCGAGCTTCGCTCAATGGTAAAATGGGTGCTTTGACCACCGACGTGTATTTGCAGGAAGACGAAACCCAATTGAGCCTAAACCCAAACGAAGTGATAAAAGGGCCTGAATTAAGTATTTATTGTTCGCCCACCACTGACCGTATGTTGGCTCGCAAAAACTGGTTAAATGTGAGACAAAACCTAGCTTCAAAGCTCTACCCAACACCCAACATTGGAATTCCGCTTATATACAACCATTGGTATTCTGTGGGTGCAGCCTTAACATCGCAGTTTGTCAAAGATCAGCTAAAATGGTTTGATTCGTATGGTTTTGATGTGTTTATGATTGACGATGGTTGGTATAAACGCGTTGGAGCATGGACACCTTCTGACGTAAAATTCAAACCAACAGAATTTGAAAATGCACTAGGTGGTGTTCGGGCAAAAGGCGTTAGAGTTGGGTTATGGTCGTGTCCGCAACTGTTTGACAAGCGGCATTCGCTCCCAAAATTCATTGCTGAGGATCAGCCAAAACGTTATCCCAGTGCCATGTTGGGACGTTTGGTTGACTATAATGCGTTTGATTTCAATGGATTCCTCACTCATCATCTCGACACACTTCAACTTCTGGGCGCAAACTGGTGGAAATTTGACCAAGATTTCTTTTCCGAAAATCCCCCTTCTGGAAAAATGAAAAGTGTCATTGGGTTTCAAAACGGCTTTGCAGCAGCCCGAAAAAGTCATCCCGAAATGGTTTTTGAAGCTTGCATGGGCGGTGGGAAAATAATTAACGAATTTACCGACCGCATCTCACAAATCCATTGGATAAGAGATGGTCATAAAACAGGATATGTACACGCAATTAGCAATATACACGAAGCGTTGGGGGCATTAGATTTTTTGCAACCTCAAAAAGTGCAGCGTTGGACCAACCGAATTGACGAAACAAAAATGGAAACCCCCGATTTGCTCAAATTATATTGCAGAAGTTGCATGATAGGCAGCTGGGGAATATCGGCCGACCTTTACAAAGTGAGCGATACACAACGAGAAATCATTCTCCACGAAGTACAAAATTATCGGAAACTGAATGAGATAAAGAAAGATAATTTGATAGACTACAAATACCCGACTGAATACGTCAACTTGCTTCCAATTACCTTCTACAATGAGGATTATACCAAAGCCGCCATTCTGTTTTTCAGTCTGTCAGGCAATGACAAACTTGTAAAATTCAAAGCAAAAACCAGACTCTCGCCCCAAAAGCAGTACGAATTTGTAAACGCTGACACAAACCAAAAAATTGAAGTGCAGGGAAACGAATTTGAACTGAGCCTTGCAAAAGGTGAAAATTCGGCTATTTATTTCATCAATGAAGTGAGCAAGAAATAAGGCATTTCAAGAAGTTCTTGCAACTCCGACCCACGAATCCAATGAGCTAAATATCAATATATTGAAATTATGAAACAACCCGTTTTGTGTCCGATGACTATAAAGTGCAAGAGTCGCTTTTTTCGTCGGATACTAAAGTCATAGGTGACATGTCAGTACTTTTAGAAAATAAATTGCTTTTGAAAACTGTTTCTTCTCTTCTTTTGTGAACACTTCCGTCAGTTGACGGACAAGTTTTGTGGTTCATCTTTTATTTTGGTAAATTAGAATTAATATTAGGCATTATATAAGTTTTAAGTATCTGTTATTTATTGTTTTAAATTTTAAAACAAAGAAATGGAACGCGGATTTAGGGGATCGAAGATGCCTTGTTCTTCGTAGCCTGAAGTCTAGCATACAGCTGTTCGGCATAGCGTCCAGCTTCGTCAGTGCTAAAAGGAAGTTTCCAGACTTCCATATTGTAATAAAATATGAAAAACAGGTGTTACATGCCAACTATTCGTGGGTGAGCTTTCCCGCCAGCGGTCAGATTAAAACCTTTTAGCACTGACGAAGCTGGACGCTTCACCAAACATCTGACGGCATAAGTTTTATAAGCTACGAGGAACGGGGGAACGGGAAGTAATACCAAAATACTAAAAATGTAAGAGATGCCAAACCTTTGCTTTTTAAAACATCGAATAATGATAACTGAGTTTTAAGTTTAAATTTACTCACCACCCCTGCAAAAGAATTGGTCAATTGTTCGGAATCGTAAGCGAACTGTTTTATCTCTGAAATAATATTTGTACTTTTGTTCGGTTACATATTTCCCATATTTTACAACTTTATTGTTTAATCACCTCAAAGATAGTGATTTATGTCGAAATATGCAACTTTTTTAATAGTTTAATCCGCTGACAAACAATCATTTAATATATTTTAAGCAATTTGCTATTGTGCTCATTATTAGCAAATTTTCATCTCCGAAATGTTAGTAACTATTTTATGACAAAATCTCTAATTATCATTTTGATTGCATTGAACAATATCGTGTTAGTTTTTTCAGCCACTACGAATACAGTTCAATCGTCAAATTCGCATCCATCTATTCTAATCAATCAAGACGATGATCTTTTAATCAAGCGCTCCGTCAACGAATCACCATCCTTAAAAATTATTCACGAAATTATTATTGGCGAGTCGAACAGAATGCTTTCAATGCCTTGTCTGAAATACGAAAAAATTGGCTGGAGATTGCTTGATGTTTCGCGTGAATGTTTCCGTCGTGTATTCTTTTTATCATATGCTTATCGGTTTACGGGCAATGAGAAATATGCCAAATGCGCCGAAGCAGAGATGCTAGCTGTAAGTGAGTTTAAGGACTGGAATCCAACGCATTTTTTGGATGTAGCAGAAATGACATTCGGAGTTGCCATTGGATATGATTGGTTGTACAATTATTTGTCAGATGATTCTAAAAATAAAATTGGTGATGCAATTATTAATCATGGCATCAAACCATCGATGGATACTAAATACAATGGATGGTTAAATTCCAGCAGCAATTGGAATCAGGTTTGCAATGTGGGAATCATGTATGGTGCAATTGCCATTCGCGACCGTGACCCCGAGTTGGCAAAGACAATTATCGACAGGTCGGTCAAATCAGTTTTAATTCCTATGATTGAGTACGAGCCTGAAGGAACTTATCCCGAAGGGTTCATGTATTGGGGTTATGGAACCACAATGAATGTTTTTCTGATAAGTGCTGCCGAAAAATTTACCGGAAAAGAATTGTTCCCGGTTGCCAAAATGCAGGGCTTTATTCGTTCGGCTTCCTATATTTTGAATATTGTAGGTCCCACGGGAAAAAGTTTCAATTACTCCGATTCTCGTGAAAGTGCAGGTTTTAATCCTGCCATTTTCTGGTTTGCAAAAAAAACAAATGATTTGGGATTACTTTGGAATGAAAAAAAATACATTACTCACGATAATCTCTCCAGAAAAGCCGATCGTTTTCTGCCGGCAGCCATTCTTTGGGGTGCGGGTTTGAAGGTTGATGCATCTGCCGCTCAACCTAAATCGAATTTTTGGTTGGGTCAAGGCAAAACACCTGTTTGTTTGATGCGTACTTCATGGACTGATAAAAACGCCATATTTCTCGGCTTTAAAGCCGGTTCGCCTATGGCTGGTCATGCTCATCTGGATGTAGGAAGTTTTGTAATGGATGCAAATGGTGTACGTTGGGCTGCCGATTTTGGAATGCAAGACTATAATACACTCGAATCAAAAGGAGTGAATTTATGGAGCATAAAACAGAATTCTGACCGTTGGAATGTATTTAGATATAATAATTTTACTCACAACACACTTACTTTCAATGACTCATTGCAACGGGTGGAGGGTGCATCTAAGATTGATAGTTATACCAACAAAAAGAACCTAATGTCTGCTACCTCAGACATTTCTTCGGTATACACTGGGCAGGTTAAAAGTGCCGTAAGATCAGCATCAATAGTAAATAAGTCGTACGTTACAATCAAAGACGTTATTGAAACCCTTGGCTATTCAACAAAATTACGTTGGACATTATTGACAGAAGGCGAGCCTGTTTTAAACCAACGCAATAATACTATTTTGCTAACAAAGGATGGTAAAAAGCTATTATTTAAAGTAAAATCATCGGTTAAAGTAACGTTGAAAACTTGGTCTGTAAATTCGCCAAATGAATATGATGCTCCTAATCCCGGAAAATATCTGGTAGGTTTCGAAGCGCAACTGCATGAAAACAGCAAGACGTTTTTTGATGTTTCACTTATTCCGGAAAAATAGAGTCTCACATTAAATAACTATTTACTTTTAACAAGAGTCGTAAATGTGTTGTAAAACATACTTATGGCTCTTGTTGTTTCCAACAATTTTTAATTACTTTGCTTATTCGATTAAGCACTATTTTATTTATGCTTATTTAGCGGGCTATTTTACTTATTCATAGATATTTGCAAGATATTATTTCACAATTCTATATTATTTAAAAATGAAAAATAAAAAGTTAACTTTACTTTCTTTTCTTGTCGCTTTATTTGTGTCTTCAATAGCACAAACGCAACGAACTATTTCTGAACCTCTTCCCTCCCGTCAGGTTCATCTTGATTTCCATACCTCGGAGTTTATCCCGGGCATTGGCGAGAAATTCAACAAAAAGCAGTTTCAGAAAGCCTTGAAGCTGGGGCATGTGAATCAAATTAACATCTTTGCTAAAGATCATCATAGTTGGAGCTATTATCCAACTAAAGTAGGGAAAATACATCCAAATTTGAAATTCGATTTGCTGGGTGCACAACTGGAAGCCTGCCACGAGATTGGTGTCAAATGCCCCATTTATTTTACGGTTGGTTGGAGTGCCCGTGACGCAGAGGAGCATCCGGAATGGTGTATTAGGAAAAAAGATGGATCTATTGCGTCTTTGAATTTTGATGAATATGCCAAACCAGCCGATGTACGTCCATTTTATTCCTGGCGGTGTTTAGATGCTAGTGTTGGTTCACCCTATCATGAATATATAAAAAATCAAGTAGAAGAAATCTGTAAAAAATATAAAGATATTGATGGTTTCTGGTTTGATATTTATCATATTGCAGCACAGAATTACAATCAGAATGCACTCGACCGCATGAAAAAAGAAGGTGTAGATGTCAACGATAAAAAAGCTGTTGAAAAAAGTCATGCGTTGGCACTCAAAGCACATATGAAAGAGTTGCGTGAATTAGTTGCTAAATATCATCCCAAAGGCACTGTTTTTTTTAATACAGCAACCCATTTAGAGAATAAAGCTATTTTTAATGAACGACTTTTCGAAATGAATACACACGCCGAGTTGGAAGACCTTCCGACCACCTGGGGCGGGTACGATAAACTGCCACTCGAAGCCAAATACCATTTACAGCAAGGAACTCCGGTTGTGGCCATGAGTGGTAAATTCCACAAAGCATGGGGCGAATTTGGTGGTTTTAAACACCCCGATGCACTTAAATACGAAGCTGCTGCCATGATTTCATTTGGAACATCGTGTAACTTTGGCGATCAACTCCATCCGTCAGGCGAGATGGACTTGGAAACCTACCGCAACATTGGTGAAGCTTATAAATATGTTGAGAAAATTGAAGAATACGGTTTAGGTGGTGTGCCCGTCTCTAAACTTGGCTTGTGGCTCACACTGGATAATGCTGCCGACCACGGCGTAGTGAATATATTGTTGGAGCAGCACAATGATTTTATTGTAGCCGATGAAAAAAATCTGGATAAGTTGGAACTGCTGATAATCCCAAGCCGCAACTGCTTAACCGACGAACAAGCCAACAAAATAAATGGTTGGGTGAAAAATGGAGGAAAGCTAATCGTATTTGGCAAAGGTGCATTGGATAAAGATGGTAAAAAGTTTGTGCTAAATGTGGGTGCTGACTTCCTGAAAAAATCTGATTTTCAATTTGATTATACGGTTGTGAAACCAGAGATAGTAAAAAATATAGTCACGTCGCCCTTCCTAAATTACGAAGCGGGATTATTAGTGAAACCAACTACCGCAACTGCGTTAGCAGCTATCCGCGAACCTTATTTCAATAGAACCTACGCACAATATTCAGGTCACCGCGAAACACCTTACAAAATGGAAGATTCACAATATCCGGCAGTCATACGCAATGGTAATGTGATTTTCTTTGCCCACCAACTCGACCAATTATATTACACACATGGAGTGCGTTTGCACAGAGAATTGGTGAATAATGCCATTAATATACTGAATGATTCACCTTTTTTAAAAATAAATAATTTGCCTAGTTGTGGCAGGGTTAGTCTTTTGAAACAGGAAAATGAAAAACGCTATGTAGCTCATTTGCTTTATGCACCTGCTTTGCTGCGGGGCGAAGTGCAGGTTATTGAAGATTTAGTTCCTATTTCAGGAGTAGAAATTGAAGTAAATGTGCCAGAAAAAGTGAAAGCCATTTATCAAATACCGGGCAAAACAAAACTAGAATTCTCAAAAAGAGGTGATATGTTGAAAATCAAAGTGCCAACATTTACTATGCATACAGGCATAGTATTGGAATATTAAATAGCAAAACAATTAAATAACTAATTAATCGGAGAGCTTTTTTGAAAATCTCGAAAAAAAACTATTCTTTATGTCTAAACTAAAATTCTCATCGAAAGTATTATTGGTTTTAATAGTTTTCACTCACAACTTAAAGGGGCAATCAAATATTGCTGATCACTCTAAAAATTCTAAGGTTACTGCCTATTCGGTACCAACTGAGCTTCAGACCGACAAGTTTACAGTTACAATCAATGGTAAGACTGTTCCGGTTGGAAAGGCGGTTAACATGATATTTTATACAAATTTTGATATTAATGGCCCTGTTGAAGTATCTGTGACATCCAGTAACCCAAGATTCTGGGACCAAGGAGTGCTTGTATCACCAATAATTCAAAAAATCTATCCTAAAGTTAGTGGTGGAACCATAAAATTTACACTTAATGGTCCTACAAAGCTCACTATTGAGCGACCTGGTAACCGTAATTACAGATGGAATGGCGGAGGTCTGGATACAATGCTTTGCTTGTTAGCTAATCCACCCGAAGTTAATCGACCCAACTCATCTGATAAAAATGTGATATACCTTGGTCCTGGAATTCATACCAAGAACATAGATCTCCATGACAACCAGACTCTTTATCTAGATGGGAATGCCTTTTTAAAGGGTTCTGTAAATGTGTTTGATGCAAAGAATACAAAAATCAAAGGAAGAGGAGTGATTTTTTACAGTGATCCTTCGATCAACAAGTGTATGACTGTTGAAGGAAACCCCGACAGGAATACTCGCCCTCTGACTACTTCTGGAGCTGAAAATCTGGAAGTGGACGGAGTCATAATGATATGCAGGGCTATCCGGTGGATGGTGGTACTAAATAATGGAACCTCAAACGTATCTTTTAATAATGTAAAAGTTATAGGAATGCAGGAAGGTATGGATAATGATTATTGTGTAGATGGAATTGACTCACGTGGCACTGGCACAAAAGTGAACGATTGTTTTCTCCGATGCGGTGACAATGTGTTTGGCTTTTGGGGAAATGATTTTACTGTGACAAATAGTTATTGCTGGACAAGGGGTGCAAACATTGCAATGATTATTTGGAAGGGTGCATGGACTGCAAATGTGAAAGATTTTATTATAAGGAATTGTGATGTTGTAAATCTTGACAACGGGCTTGTTGAAATTAATTCTGGAAAAGCGGGAGGAACTGTTGACAACTTGGTTTTCGATAATATCAGGTGTGAATACATGAAGACAATAATGAATATTACTGGTTCGGCTAAACTTACTAATTTTACTTTCAAAAAAATATGGATCATTAACCCTCAATCTCCAGGCGGATTTCTCACCTCAAATGGTTTGGGCAGCATAGACAGTGTTATCATTGAAAAAATGCGATTTGAAAATCGCATTGCTGCATCACCTACTGATGCCAAATTAGAGGTTTCCAAACAGGATAATGTCAGATTTTATACCAATAGCCGCAACGGTGAACCAACTGCAATAATCAAAACTACAGGAAAGGGTACAGTCACCTTCAGTGGTGAGAATTCACACGATACTGACAGAGGAACTATTAAATCTTATGAGTGGAATTTCGGTGATGGAGAAAGTAAGTTTGGTAAAACTGTCAAACACTCCTATGCGAAAGCAGGGATTTACCGTGTATTTTTAACTGTAACCGATAACGACGGCAAATCTGACATGACCACCATTGCATGGAATAATCTTTAAAAAGATAAGCCCTATAATTAAAATAAAATTACTTGCTTTTCAGATAAAAATATATGACAAACACATTAATCGGCCGGATGCCAAAAGTTGCAATATGCTCTCTACTTGAAGGCAGGGGAAATAGGATCCACGAATCGTTGGAAGAGCAAACTATGAACTTACCGTTATATAAATATTAATCTTCAGAAAAAATCATGTCACAACACAAAATCGTTAGTAAAGAAAACCTATTACCCTTTATTTTGGTAACCGCCTTATTTTTCTTGTGGGCATTACCCAGCAACCTGAATGACATTCTCATTCCGCAGTTTATGAAATCATTTGAATTGAATCGTCTGCAAGCAGGTCTGATTCAATCTGCCTTTTACCTTGGATATTTCTTTTTCGCCATGCCTGCTGCTTATATTATGGACAGGTTCAATTACAAAACCGGTATGGTCATTGGGCTTTTGCTTTTTGCAACCGGAAGTTTTCTATTCTGGCCGGCTGCGATTGTTAGCAGGTATGAATTATTTTTGTTTGCACTGTTTGTAATTGCCAGTGGACTGGCTTTTCTGGAAACAGGAGCAAATTCCTTTATTTCGGTGCTTGGTGACCCGGCAACTTCTGCTCAACGTCTCAACTTTTCACAATCATTTTATCCTTTGGGAGCTATGAGTAGCGTACTAATTGGTAATACTTTTATCTTTTCGGGTGTTGAACATTCTGCAACGCAAATTGAAGTGCTAAAAACAGCAGGTACTTATCAAAGTTATCTGCAAAGTGAGATTTTAAGAGTAATACCAACCTATGTGGCTATTGGGTCGATCATTCTTGTTTGGGCATTTTTAATCTGGAAAGTAAAATTCCCTGCCGAAACAGAAACCGGCACTCACAATAAACTGGATACCACCAACAGTAATAATCACGGTCATATTTCCAATTTATTAAACTATCCTCACTTTATAAAAGGAGTTATAGCTCAGTTCTTTTATATTGGAGCACAAGTGGGAACCTGGAGTTATCTGATTGCTTATTTTAAAGATTATCTTCAAAAACCTGAAAAAGAAGCAGGTTATTTCTTGCTCATTTCATTACTGGTTTTTGGTGTAGGGCGTTTTGTTTCAACATTTTTCATGCGCTTTGTTAAACCGAACCGTTTGATGGGTATTTACAGTATTATCAATGTCTGTTTAGCTTTAACTGGTGTTTTACTACCTGGAATAATCGGTGGATATGCGCTTGTCGCTTCCAGTTTTTTTATGTCACTGATGTTTCCAACAATTTTTGCTTTTGGTGTCAAAGGATTGGGACCAAATACCAAACTGGGTGCTTCCATGATTGTAATGGCAATTATCGGTGGAGCAGTTTGGACTCCTATCATGGGCTTAATTTCCGATAAAACAGGCAGTCTGGCACTCGCAATGATTATACCAGTTATTGGTTACTTGTTTGTGATGCATTATGCCTTTATCGGTTCCAAACCTTCAGGTCCGCTTTATGAAACGGATGAAAATGTAATCAAAACTCATTAATTTGGTAATTCACAATGCATAATGCATAATTCACAGTTGAATATAAAGCTAATAATCAACAATAAAGCCATAATTTTACGACATTATGTTCTGACAATTACATATAAACTAATTGGACTCTAAAAAATATAAGTAATTGAAACTAGAAAATGTAGTATTTCATAATTATTCAGCATTAGTATAAATTCGGTCAATTAACTTAGCTGACCGCTGGTTCATGGATTATTAATAATTTAACGGTGGAACTATAGTAGATATATTCTAAGAAATAAATCAATTTTTAAATCAATAAAATGAAAAAAACAATTATTATAAGTGTAATCTTGATTGCAACGCTAAGTTGCTTTGGTCAAACAAACCTAGTGCAGTACATTGACACCAAAATTGGAGTTATTG
>JBBSDM010000057.1:0-16334 GCA_038249445.1 Bacteroidales bacterium | reverse complement strand
GATCTGGTTGGTCTGTAATCGACTTAGGTGTTGATGTTCCTTCAGAAAAATACATTGAGGCTATAAAAGCTAATCCTGGTGCAGTGGTTGCTCTATCAGCTTTATTGACAACCACTATGGTTAACATGGGAGAAATTGTTGACGATATCAAAGCTGTATTGCCTGATACTTTTATATTTATTGGTGGTGCGCCTGTAAATAGTGAATACTGCAAAAAAATTGGTGCCGATGCATACACTCCAGATCCACAAGGAGTAGTTGAATGGCTAGCCAAATTGGTAGCGTAGGGCAAGTTTGTCTATTTAGAGAAATCAAATCTAACTATTAATGTAATCGAAGATTTCTGATTTGCTTTTTTTGCATTCAAAATCTTCGTTCAAAAAGTTAGTCAGGAGTTACTAGAGTATCCCGCAAACGGATCAACTCAATTACTTTTGATTACCACCAAATAGTCCCATTGAAGAAATAGCCTGTTGAAACAAGGATTGATATCTTTCCCTATTTCAACAGGCTATTTAAATATATTCGTGTAATTGGCCAGAGACGTACCCAAAATAAATATATTGGTATAGGCGTTTAGAATGCAGGAATTTACAAGAATATGTCTTTGGTATGAAAACCAACAATGACCTACCCCAAGGCGAAGCCCTGGGTATTTGCATTGTTGAATGAAAAGGGCGTGCTGAAAGGACAATATAAATTTACATTGCCCTTTCAGTCCGAAATATCTAAACTCATAAATCAACCCAAGGCTTGGCCTTGGGTTAGAATATATAGCCACTTCGTGGCGTAATAAATGAGACAATAATGTATATGACCCCCAAAACAAAGTTACAAAATTCTAAATAGTCAATAACAACTGGGCGTTCAGAGTGCGCTCTAAACGCCTATACCAATATATTTATTTTGAGTCGAACCTACCAAATACATTTGAATAAATAAACTTCTACAATGCAATAGTATTGAAAGAGTTAGCTTTCAATACTACATCTAGATATTTGTCTTCTACCTTCAATGTTTGCGTTTTATCTGTGGCAGTAGTATTGGCAATAACAATGATAATCTTTCCATCCGGATTTTTAAATGCTAATAAATCCTGATCATCGGATACGCTGAGCAACGATGCTCCTGGCTTCACGTAATGGCTCAGGTGCTTCATTACATAAAACTCAGGAGTATAAACCACTTCTCCATTAGCTTTATTGATGGTAACCATCGAATTTTGCTCCCAACCCCAATGGCTCACACCTGGTGTTTGAAGGATAAAATTCCAGTAGATATAAGCTTCGGCTCCCCTGTTGAGGTAATGCTTGATAAGCGACCATGTATATTCGGCTGACTGCCAGTTATTCTCTCCACTGCCACATTCATTTTCTGTTTGCATCATGTGTTTTTGCGGATATGCCTGATGCGCATCGGCAATCATCTCTTTTCCTGCCCACTGAAAGCCGAAACCTTTGATGTACTTTGCTGCTTTGATGTTATTCATGGCTGTTTGAACGTATCTGAAATCGGCTACATTGAGCGTTCCAAGCCATATATTTACATTACGGCTTTCACTTTCAAAACGTGGACCGAGGTAATCGCTGATAAACAAAGCGAGGTCTTGCGGTTGCCACAAGCAACTCGGAAAAATCTGTTTGGCTTCTACTTCATTCTGCACATGCAAATCGCCAATTGTTATGCCTTCATTTTTGTAGGCATCAAGGTATTTTGAAAAATACAGTGCATAGGCCGCCAAATGACCTTTCTGCATTTTAAAACCTGTGGTTCCGGTCTCTGTTTCCATTTCGGGAGACAGGTCATTATACTTCGGATTTGGTCTACTTGCATAGTTTTCATTTACTTTCATCCACGAAGGCGGACACCAGGGCGATGCAAAAAAACGCATCTCTGGCGAGTATTTTTGAGCTCTTTTTATGTATGGAATCAGACAGTTTTTATCTCTTTCAATAGAGAAATTCTTCATCCCAAAATCATTCTTCGTTTCGTTGTAAGAATAAAAATCCAAAGAATAATCACTCGCGCCAATAGGTAAACGGTTGAAAATAAAGTTAGCTCCGGTAGATGAAAAGAGCTCTTCGAATATCTTTTCTTGTTTGTCGGCAGGAATTGATTTTAGAGCTTGCCATCCAAATTCGTTGAAGCAACCGCCAAAACCGGTCATGCGTTGCTGATTCCGATCGGGGAAAATTTCTATCAAGCGTCTTCCTACAACAGGTGCATTTTTGATGGTAATAATCTTCTCTCTTACCCATGGATTTGCTTTTGTTGTGGAAGTCCATTCGGTTTTTTGTGCTGACAAAAGCCCTGCACTGAATAATAAAGTAATTACTATTGCTTTTTTCATTTGTTATTTAAATTATTTAATATGAAGTACTTACTGTGATATTTTTTAAATGCCGCCTATTGTGCAACCTTAACAACACGTGGTCTAACCATTTTTTCGGGAAAAATATTCAAGCTGTTTTGGTTAGCAGGAAGTTGATAATAGAATGCACAACTAAAATTCTGCATTGGGTAATGCTGCCCGTAAATAATATTCCCTTTTGCATCACGGGGTTCATATTTAGGTCTGAAGCGTGTTTTCTCAGCATCGGTGGTTCCCTCTGCAATTAAATCTTGATAGGTTGTAAAAGATTGAAAATCATCGCTATCACACAAATTACCGTTACCAATAGTACTTGGTCCGGCATAATTAACCTCCACATTGCCAGCTTTAAGTTTCGAATTGAATGATAGACGCACTTTTGTACCCGAAATCAGTTGTACCGAACGTATCGGTTTCACTTCACCGCTGTCCTTTACCTCAAAACCGTAGTTTTTGGCTTTTGCCAGAGTCATGGTATCAAGCCTTAAAGGTGCTTGAGGAACAATAAAATCGATGTCTAGATAATCACCTCCTTTGGTAATTCCCTTTGGTTGAAGCGGTTTCCATTTTTCGCCTTTTATCACCGTTTTGAAATAAACCTTGGCCATCATTTCGCCAAACCAGCGGCTACCATTGGGGCAAAGATGTCCGCCGCGGTCGCACACGGGGTAAATCGGTGCAGCCAATACCACGCGTGGGTCAGTGTTGCCGGTTTCGAGCTGTGCCATACCTACGGGTACATCAAAATCGCGGGTAAATTGTGCTCCTACTTGGTAAGTAATAAAAATGGGTGCTTGCGTTTGTTGGTAGGTTTTTTCTACGTCGGCAGTCATATCAGTTATCAATTGTGACAAATACTTCTTGTACTCGGCTTTGTCCTTGGTGGCAACGGATTGGGGTTCCCAACCTTGCTTAGATTGGCCGTAATTATATTCACCTTGCATCCACAGCAATGCCGAGCAGTTGATCGTTTTCTTCATTCTGTCAGCAGCTTCTTTGGATTTGGTTAGCATGGTCAAAAAATGCTTGTACAATTTTCCTCCTTTGTTTGGACAATTTTTGGACAATACCTCAATGGTTCTACCGCCTTCGCCCGAACTAGTGGCGGCAAATTTGAGTTCTTTGTGTCCAGGAAAATATTGGTCGAAATCGTGTTTCACTGCATTAACAAACCCAATCACAGGCGATTCGCAATTAATCTGATTGTTAGCATCTATTTTAACGTCCGCTATCACATCGGCATTGGTTTTGCGCGAATTTACATCGGGACGAGAATACAAGGGTTTGAATGTTAGTCCTACAGTGTCCAATGAGTTACCCATGTTCGACCATGCTTGTTCTCCTAGCATCAGGTTTCCAGCATAGTTCTTTACCGAAATGGATGGTGCTGTTTGCTGCCCTGTGGACAGGCTTTGACCATACATAATAATTTGGTTAATGTCAGCAGTGGGACTTTGGAAGTAAGGATTGTGGTTTAGGCGTTGGTCTTTGCCATAATCGAGGTTACGCGGAAAGGCTGCATTGGCTGCCACCATCAGCTTTTTAGATGTTCTCAGCCCTTTTTCACCACCCATATTTTTGCTAACGAACACTTTATTTGAAGGTATTTTGTCAAACAATAAGTGGTAAAAAACGCAAGCGTTAAGATAAACACCTGCGCCATTGGGATGCGATTTGTCGCTGATATGCAGTTCACTACCCGGGTTCTTTTCAAAATAATATTTCCAGGCAACTCCACAGGGGGCAATCATTGCATTTAGGTCTTTGGCTATCCGATTATATTCATATGCAACCGTGTCGCCCATTTGCGGACGGTTGGCATATCCCCATGTCATGTACATAATGGTTTTTGCGCCGCTTTTCTTAATAACATCGTTAAATTTTGCGCAGTACTCCCGAAACAAATCCACACGGCGAAGTGTGATGGAACTTTGATCCTGCAGCACCACATAATCGTAATGATTGTTCTGAATCATCTCCACAGCTTTGGTTTCTTTGTACTGGCGTTCGAGCAATGCCCCGCCTTTCACAATGAAATCATACTGAATATCTTTTCCATAAAATGCCCCAAATTCTTTAAGACAACGGGGCACTCCTGGGTCGGTTTCGGTACCACCAGCATACGTGTAGCTGTTACCGATAAAAAGAATTTTTATCGGTTTAGCTTCTTTGGCTGAAACCAAAATAAAAAAACTAAAAAAAAGTAAGCTAAGAGCTATTTTGAGTAAATAGCCCGTAATGGAAAATACATTTTTTTTCATGAAAATTATATTTTTAAAAGGTTCTATGGAACTCGCATGTCATCAACTTTGGTGAAAATATGACTTGCTCGTTTTATGGGATTTTAATTCTTTTTGTATTAATTTGCAAAATAATCAATTTTCTGATCAATGGTTCAATATGGAACATGTATTGAATACCATTTATTTTCAAACTCAATTTTCAATTCACTGCCATTTTGATTGATTTCAATAGTCGGCACAACAGGTTTTCTCGTGCGGGTTCCATTCACATAAAAAATCATTGGAACATTAGGTCTAATAGCTTGCAAGCTATGCCAGAAAGGAAATGCACCTTCGCCTCCAAACAAGTGAGTCGCATTCCATCCTGACCGTGAAGTCAGTTGGGTAGATTCAAATTTACCATCTTGTGTATTCAACGATTTAATGACCGAATAATAATCGCCACCATGAATTGAAATTGAGTTATTCAACGTTGTTTCTTCCGATTTTTGTCCTTTGGGGACACTTATGCCATACCCTCCAAGGTACATGTAAAGCGGTTCAGGGTTATTGTGCCAGAAAACATGAACTTCGCCATCGTTACCTACGAGCGTATGTGTAATCATTTGTTCCAGGTTGTAATCGGGCGTAGAATCCTTTGAATTTTCGGGTTGAAGCGAATATTTGCTTATCAAATAATCAGGCGAAACCTGAATGGCTTTTGCACGCTCGCGATAAAACCACTTGACGCCATCGTACGAATGTCCGGTGCGCCCGGCTCCAATATTTGGTCCATCCTCACCCGAAACGCAAAATCCCAAAAAATTGGAATACGCATGTTGGTCATATTTGGCTGTTGTCTGCCATTTAATGCGGTCTTGCCCCCAAGACTGACCAACAGGGAATAGACGGGCATCACCATCAATAGAACTTACACGAATGGAAAATTGCGCTCCAGGAACCGCCACTTTACCTCCAACACTATCGGCAGGCATTGGTTTTTCAACCGAAGTCCAAAAAGGGTCAGTTTCTGAAATAAGCAAACAAGCTAGTCCCTGATTAGCCCAATATGGGTCGCCAGCAACCAAATAGGCCTCAGCCACTGCCGCATTGGCACCCCAATATCCAATGTTTAGCAAGTTGTTGTCACCCATACAGCCATGATTCCAGAAATACTTCAACGCTCCAGAGGCTATGCGGCGGGCTTCTCCTGGAGGCAAAGTGCTCATGCCATTGATAACCGCCCATGCAATGCCACAATTGCTCGCAAAACGATAACTCAACGAACGTCCCCACGGGATTGGTCCACCATCGCGACCATACATATATGGATATGTTTCTAAAAATTGAGATGTAACTGTTTTAATTTGTTCGCCAAATTGCTTGCGCCAAGTAGGATCGTATTTATACAAAACCTGATTGAAAAGTTGGAATCCCCATAAGTTGTAATAATCGAAACCGCGGTTATTTGAACCATCCATAAACCATCCATCGCCATGATACCAACCCATCAACCTATTGTACTTTTCTGTCAGTTGCGCTCGATTTGAGTCAAATCCATTTGCATCCAGTAATTGAACCGGAACCATGTGAAAATAGTAATGGTTGTTGTCGTATGTGTTCAGTAGAGCCATTTTCGAAAAATAGCCCAACATGTTATTTTTTTGTTCCTGAGTTAGCGGATTCCAAAAAATATCAGGTAAGATATACATTGCCATAGCCATAACTGCACCTACCTGATCGTTTGGGGTAGGCTCTCCCCAGTATGCTTTGTCCTTAGGATCAGTGCCTTTCACCATCCCTTTTATAAAAGGAACTGTAATTGAACCTTTATAGCCCGGCACTTTGTCTTTCCCTGTTGCCTTAACATAACAAATTACTGCCATAAGGCTACGTTCAAGAATTCTTTTAGGCCCTTCTTCTGGGGCTTTCCTATTAAGCTTTTCAAATGCATCATCACCAGTGGCAGCTGGATATACAAGCATGCTTGTTTCATGGTTGAAATATGGCATGAATCCAGCAATTATTTTTTCGGTAATTTGCAACCAGTGTTCGCGGGTATAACCTGTATATGGGCTTAATTGCTGATTGAGCGGAATGCTCAGGGTACTTGAAATTTGCAATTTAGCATTTTCGCTTTTACTTTCCGCAGCAAATAAATTTGCTGTAACAAGCAGAAAAAGTATGCAAATAAAAGCAAATGATCGGTTTTGATTTTTAATCATTAGGTTTTGATTTTATCGGTTTATTGTGATTTTTATTTTTGCTACGCAAAGTTAGTAAAATACATACACATAACAACTTTTAAATCAACTCAAACAACAATCAATTTTATGTATTCAATGAGATATATAAAAAAATCATTCATCATGTAAACTATAGAATTGATTACATGATGAATGATTCTTTTTAATCCGTATTTATTTCTTCAACTGCAAAACGCAAGCATCGTTTGCATTTAGTTTTACTGATGAATTTGCAGGAAGATTACCATAAAGTGCTTTATCCACTTTCCAACCATCTTTAATGGTTAGAGCAACATCTTTATCTTCTGGAGTGAAATTTACCAAAACGATTACCTTTTCATTTTTAGACAAATCATGTTCAGTAATCCCTACAAAAGGGTCTGCCTTTGTTACTGTTCTGTTTTGCTTAATCATGTCAGCAGCAATTGTTTGATAAATTTTCCAGCATTCAGCCGGATTTTCGGTAAATCCACCCGGCGTTTTGGTAAGGTTCATTTCCAAAGGCAATGTTAAGAAATAGATTTTCCCTTTTCCATAATTGCTAACAGTAAATACAGGATTTCCGTCTTTTTCGTGTGCAAGAACTTTTGCTGTAGTTGGATTAATGTTCAATCTGCGACCTGAAGCCATTGAAAACTGTTTGATACTTCCGTTATTAGAAATAAAATCAACAGACGAGTTTCTGTTTTGGCTTGTAACAACCTCAAAACCAGCAGGGTCAAGAAAATGCGATAGGAATCCCCAATCGTAAGAAACATAAAGTGTTGCACCATTTTTTACTTTATCCAACAATCCAAGCCAGTCCTTTCTATTTATCAACTCCATGCCTTTGATAGATGGAAGTATATACAACGATGATTCCTTAAGAGGTTGGTTACCATGTTGGAACTCAATATCAAATCCCGCTTGCTTGGCCAAAATATACGAAGAATAGGCAACTGCCCATTGGTCCTGTCCATCGGTAAGGATACAAACCGCTTCCTTTTTCTGAGGAGGAAGAGCTTCAAATGGCAATCCGTCTATAAATTTTCGGAATTTGGTCAATTCAGCCACTACAGGTTTTGGCGAACGGTCGCTACGAAAAAGCCCTAAATCGCGCTCAACCGATGTCCATTCGTAAGGAGGAAAATCAAGCATATTTTGGTCATAGGCACACCACCAAAGCAAGCCGTGGCAGTCATTCGCCCAGTTATTAAACAAAATAGAGCGAAGAAAACCGACTTTCGATTTTTCGTTGGCTTCCATAGGCCCCATAATGCCGGTTTCTTCTACCAAACAAGGTTTTCCGCTAATGTCGCCATAGAAACGCGTTTCGGCCGAAGAGTGCATGATGGTACGAATGGAGTTGGCCGGATCTTGGTTGGTGTGAGGAGTCCAAAATGGATAAGGATGTGTTGTCAGCAAATCGCAAAGTTCGCCTTGGTCCTGCATACGCCACTTGGCTTTGCTGTCCGAAGTTAGGCTGTGCATTCCCGAAACAATCGGGCGACTTTGATCCTGACCTCTGATTGCATTGGTGATGGATGCCGTCCAAACATAGGCAGCTTGGGGGTTTTCAACTGCTTCCATGCAGTTACACTCGTTGCCCAAATCCCAAGCCATAATAGCGGGGTGGTCTTTAAATTCTTGAACCATGGTGGTTACAAACTTCACTTGCCACATAATGGAAATGGGGTCAGAAAGGATTTTTCTACCTTCCAAAGCTGGTGGAATAAATAGCTGACCACTCATCCAGCCTGTTACCAGACCTACAATCAGTTTAATATTGTGTTTTTTTGCCAAGTCGGCGAATTCGCGAAAATGTGCCAATGCCTCTACGCTAACACCGTTTTTGCCAGGACCTGTACCAGACAGAGGGCCATCTTTAAAGCGAACTTCTTTTAAAGAACCTTCGCCACTGTAAAATTGATAAATAGGCTGGAAATCAGGCCAAATAGGGAATACACGGATAACTTGCATGCCTGCATCTTCAATTTGTTGAAAATCGGCATCCACCACATCGGGTCGCCAATTTTTCCACATATTGGTGCCTGCGTGCGACGCCCAATAATTACATCCAACTACATACTTGCCTTTCTCAGTAAGCGAAATAGATTTGCTTTTCTGTGCATGAATCCCTAAAGACGCAAACACAAATACAAAACATAGAAGAAAAAACTTGTTACAACTTGACTTCATAAATTATTAATTTTAATATTATGTGATAAAATTATTTTATTAATTCTCAATACATCCAATACGATGAACCACAAGGGATAAAAGTGATGGGTATGTTTTTGATAAATCCGCCCAGCCAATCGGCGCAGTACTCCATTCCGGCTTCTTCCGAAGTAACATGCCCAAGCACAATGAGTGCTTTTTTCTGACCCTGTGCCACCGTATCTCGCATATATTCGTACATTTCCCATTGCTACGCTTCGCCAATGATAAGCACATCGGCGGGAATGTATCTTGCTTCGCTGGAATATCCAGGCGAGAGAATGACTTTGGATACGGTTAATTGGGGATCACCTACCACCTGAAATGAGTTTTGAGGAAATGTTTTCTTCAGTTTTCCCAATAATCCAGCAAGTGTGGTGGGAGGAAAAACAAACTGATTTAACCGCTCATTGACTACAAACTCTTTCCACCCCAGTTTGTTTACCATACCCGTGGTAATGCCATCGGGGTGAAGACTGTGAATGTAATCGTAAAAACGCCAGATTACCAGTTTATGATCTGCAATGAATTTATGTTTTTCAAGATACACCGAATCATTTTGTAATTTCCTGGTATCATCTGACCCGTTAAAATAAAGTGGCTCGTGGCAAATTATCAGGTTGCAGTTCTTTTTTATTGCCTGTCTCAGCACATCCATGGGAGGAAACATACATGTGTCAATACCGCTTACTTTAGTTCTTGTGTCTCCTTCTTTGAATACATCTACGGTTTGAGAATAAGGTTCCGAAACAACATTTTTGATAATAATATTTACAATTTAATTTGCCGTTCGGAAATCCTTTTCTTCAGATTTTTGTGCAAAAAGCATAATTGGGAAAACTATTGCAAGAACAATAATTTTGTTTGTCATACCAAGCTCTTTAATTCTGCTTAAAAATTAATCGTCAAATAGATGAATTGCAAAGATAGCAATCAGAACCAATCTGTACAATGGAATTTAAATCGACATTAATGGATTATTTTATTACAGGAATTTTTCTTGTCGATGCCTAACAGAATCTCAGTTACTTGCTAAAAATGCGCTTTGGATTATCTATAATAAACTTATTGATTGACTTTTCTGATATTCCATTTTCTTTCATCCATGGAATAACCTTGCGAAGCAAATAAGAATATGTTCTGTCTTTTCCATCTGCATTTGTGTCGCTCCATAAAATTTTCAGATCGCCTTTTTCAAACGACCAAGTCAAATCCATGGTTGCTACCATGTTGTTATCATATCCTCGTTTTGTCAATTCTTTGATTATAAATGCTAAGTCAGCAGCTTTAGTGTGATTCCAATTACCGAAATTATTAAAACTTAACGTACTCCCTTTATTCACTACTTTTTCGAGATAATCAATTTCTTGCATCACTGTGCGTCCGCTCCAACCAAAAGCTGCTTCTACATGCGAGAAATAGCAATGTTTAAGGTCAGCACCCGCCTCCTCAAGTATTTGTTGCTGTTCGGCACAACCGCTCACGGCATGAGTACAAATAGGTAAATTATAACGTTTTTGAACATGTGCAGCTGCAATAAATACATTCTTCTCTGCTTGAGTCATTGGCAATCCTTTAGCCGCAATTTTAATTACTCCTGGACGAATATCAGTCCCTTGAATTCCATCTTCAATTTCTTTAATCATATGATTTTCGCATTCCTGCACAGTCAACGATTGTTGATCCTTCGTGAGGACGTAATAGCCCGTGCAACAAACCACATTTACACCACTGGCAAGCGAAACCTCACGCAAACCAGCAACATCGCGTGTGGGACTTACTTCAATAATTGTATTCAAACCCAGTGCTTTCGCTTTTTTGAGTTCGACTATCGAAAAAGCGATGCTTTTTGCTCGTTGCTCAGGTTCAGATTGAAGAGTAATATGTTCGTGCATACTCGTTTTACCCATTTGCGATGGCAAAATCCAACCGGTTACAGTGGGGATTGCATTGACTGGAATTGGGGTATTTGCAGTTGATTGTGCAAAAGCATTTGAAATCAGTACGGTAATTCCAAACATCATCAAACCTATATATTTAAGAAAACTGCTCCACACAGGTAATAGATTGTTTTTAACAATACTTAAATTAACGATTTTTTTTTGATTGTGCGTTTTCATTGTAATGTAAATTTATTTATATGTTATTAATAAGAGTTATTTAAGTCCATAAATTTCAGATTCTACTTTTAAACTGCGAATTTAGATATATTTAATAAAATATGAGTACTATAAAACATGTTCTAAAGCAGCTTATCGAATAAGCATATTTTACAATAATGATTAACTCGACACACTCAACACACACGAATTGTTTATATAAAAAAACAAGCTATTCGAGACAATACCCCGGATAGCTTGTATTTGCGTCCACAGTGTGGCAATTTACAACATTAGAAAAGATTACTTTTATCCACTAATAGTTGTGAGTTGATAAATATAACTTAATATTCAGTTGTTTAAATATAAACTCCCCTGATTTTACGTTTTGTTCTGCCACTGTATTATGTCCGGTTTCTTTTACAATAAACAAATCCTTTGGGGCATTAATGCTGTTATAAGCAGAAAACATCGAGGTTGGTGGACATGTCTCATCGTTAAATCCAAAAGTATAAAACCCCGGAACTTTAATTAATTTAGCGAAGTTCACCACATCGTAATACCTTGATGTTTCTACTTTTGCAGTAGTTGCATTATCCTTATTACTAAACATGTGTGGCCATCCTCCAGCTCTTCCATACAAGTAGCCAGTCAAATCAGACAAAGCAGGGTAAAAGCAAGAAAGATATTTCACACGGCTATCTAAAGCTGTAGTTATAATCGATAACGCACCGCCTTGGCTTCCTCCTTGAACAGCCATTGAACTTCCGTCAAATTCGGGCATTGTAAAAATGTAATCGATGGCACGCACACATCCCAAATAAACATGTTTGTAATAATATGTATCTTTATTATCTAAATTAAAAGTTGGATAACCATCCAAAGCAGCATTGCTCAAATTAGAATATACAACCGGATCAAGATTCACAGGAATGCCATGAATACCTATTTGTAAAGTAATAATGCCGTTTTCGGCAGTTCTAATATCTCCGTTATAGGGTCTTACACCTGCACCCGGAACTTGCAAAATTGCAGGGTATTTTCCTGGAGCCTTAGGAACGCAAAGAATTCCGTAAGCTCGTCCACCAACTTTATAGTTTTGTAAACTAAGATGATAAACATTTACCTTTTCGGTACATTTTTCGGGCAATAAAGTCAGTTTGGCATCCATCGGAATTTTTGCATTATCAGCTTTTGCTTTGTCCCAAAATTGAACAAAATCTTCGGGAACCGTAGTTGTCGGTTTAATGTTTTCAGGTTCAAAGCCTGCTGTTGCCAATCCTCTGTATTTTACCGATTCTATATTGGTTGTAACAATGCATCTCAAAAAGCCGGGTGTAGTTAATGTACCACCTTCAATTTCAAGTTGTCCATTTTTCAGTTTCTCGGTTTTTTTAATCATTGGAGTCATTTTTTCCTGAGCAACTTCGTAACTTACCTCCACATTGTCGAGCGGTTTACCTTCTTTTGTAACTATTACATTGAACTTTACTTTTTCATTCAATTTATACACCCAATCTGCATGATTGGCTGTAACGGATATCTTCACAGGCAGATCGGCCGACAAAGCATTAATAGCAAAACTAACCCCAAGCAGGGTCAAAAACATTATTTTTTTAATTAACTGAGTCATGATAATCTATTTAAAATTTTAAAATGATAAAGTGCATTTTGATATTTATTTAAAAGATATTCCATTTATTTCAATGGCTAGAATTGATGGAAGCTTTGAGAAACAAAGCTCAAAACCTCAGGAAGAGCTGTTCGCCAATATGACCAAGTGTGACCGCCATCGCGCACCCGATATTCGTGAGGAATTTCTTTTTTGCGTAAAGCAATATGCAACAACGAATTGCCTTCGTACAAAAAATCATCATCTCCACAATCGATATACCATCGAACTTGCGTTTTCTGACTATCAGGCATATTATTGACTAAGTAGATTGCATCATACTTATTATTGTAAGCATCAATTTGCTCTTGGGGAATCGGATTGCTGGCATTATCAGCGGGCTTTTTCGACCACATTTTTACAGCCGCACTTAGTGGGCAAGCCGCAGCAAACAACTCAGGATGATGTAGTGCGTAAATGAGTGTTCCACCACCACCCATCGACAAACCTGCAACTGCACGATACTTTTTTTCGGTACGCGTGCGGTAGGTTTTTTCGATAAAAGGGATAAATTCCTGAAAGAAAAAATCCTCGTAGTTGAAACTGCCATCCATAGCATTGAAATACCCCATTTTCTGCGTGTTAGCATCAGGCATTACAATAATCATCGATGTCGATTTTCCTTCGGCAATGGCCTTGTCTGCAATTTGGTTCACTTCACCAAACTGAACCCAACCGGTTTGATTATCGCCAGAGCCGTGCAGCAAATAAAGCACTGGATAACTGCGATTTGATGTTTCGTAATCGGCAGGTAAATAAACCGAATACTTACGATCCATACTGAGTATTTTACTCTTCATCGAAAGGTTATCAAACACTTTTCCCGATTGCGCCAATACGAATATAGGCAGCATTAAAATAGCTAATAAATAGATAGTTATTTTTTTCATGAAATATTAAATTGTTGAAAGTTGTTATGATACATGATTATTTTGACAAGCTTACTTCGTAAAGTTTGCCAGAATATAATTCTTTGAGATCCACTTCAAATCCTTTTGTTTTAAGTTGCGCTCTGGTTAAAGTAGCGATTACTTTTCCAGTCATTGTTTTTACTTTATACATCTTAGCAGGGTCGAGATAATTTACCGTTACGATACGTTCTTTTTCGATAGCTCCATGAGTGAATACGCCAATAATACCTCCTGTTTTTGTATCGGTATTTATGCGCTGAAAACCATCCCAGCTACCTTCATTCGGCTCTCCAAAACCATGTAAATCCTGACGATACGACATAATATCATACCGCCTAGTCATCGTTTGCAGCCAGTTAAGATTAATTTAATGTAATAGTCCATTGGTTTTTTCCCTTTTCTTGCAAATGTTTGCGAGTGGTAATTTTTGACCCATCAGGTTTAGTTATCACCACCTCGTAATCACCATGAAAACCTCTAAAACTAGCCGTACCTTTTTTGCCTGTTTTAATGACAAGGTTTTTTGTCATCCAATCTTCTTTAATCAATTTTTTAAGTCGGGTATAAACCGGTTTTGGATTAAAATCTTTATCCAACAAACCACCACCTTTAAGCCAAATCATTCGATCGGACAAACCCCACCAATGAATAGAAGCCATGGCCGGATGCCCAAATGATAAAATATAGAATTGTTCCGCAAATTCAGCCTGTGCTTCTTCTGTCCAGGAACCTTGTCGCCATCCACCAGTAATAGCTTTTCCCGACGATTGAGGGGTGAATTCCGTAATATGAAGTGGTAATCCGAGTTCTTGGAACTTATCGTAAGTAGCTACAATTTCGGTGGGTGAGAACCACATTTCGCGGGGTTCATGTGCCTGAATTCCAATTCCGGTGATGGGGGTGTTACGGCTTTGTAAATCTTTAATAAATTTGTGAAATTTTTCTCGAATATCTGGTTTGGCTATGATATAGAATTCATTCAAATGAAAATCTCCTTTCGGGTCTGCTTTTTCTGCCCATTTGTAGGCATTTTCAACCCATGGTGCTGTTTGCTCCAGTGTAATTCCATCCACATTGTAACGAAATCCCTCATCAATTAAACCAGTTCCGGAAACAGAATCCTCCAACGCTTTTTCCCATGGAATGGTGGTTATTGGTTCGTTCACTACATCCCACATTTTTATCTGGCTTTTAAAACCACCAATAATATTCATAATGCGGGCTTTTAGCAATTCGGTAGCCACATCGTGAGGCAGTTTCAATAACCAGCGTGGCGTCCCCGCCATATTTGTCCAACCCAGCGTATGCCCTTTGGGCGTTATATTATTTTGCTTGCACCAATCTAGTTTTTGTTGTAATTTCTGCCATTCCGGCTTCCCTTGCTGAGGTTCATAAGGGCCCCATTTTACAGTCAGTTCAGTATAATTGAAAAGCTCTGTAAATTTTTCTCTAAATTTGACAGCATCTTCGGTTGAGAGCTTGAAAGATTCTTCGCAAAGATTTCCAAATAAAAAATCCTGCGTAACTTGATTTACTTCAACATCAATATCTTTCAGTTTTTTCCCAGATGCATCATTTACCGTTAATGAGACAACGCCTTTGCGATACTTTTCAATATTCTGGCGGGCTTTTGCCAAACACTCGCTTTCGCTTTTCATTTTTTCTGGTGACAGTTGCGCCATGCAAATCATCGAATTGATTATTGTTAAAGCAACTAATGCCAATAATCTAACACTACTTTTTGTTTTGATAATCATAAGATCTAAGATTATATTTATAACTGTGATTTTTATTGTTTTAAGGAAAATTTGGTTTGCCTTGTATTCTAAAACAATCCAATTGACACTTAAACACAAACGATTGTAAAAATACTAATTATTATTTATTTATCAACACATGCACTTATAAAAATTGCTGTCTTCAAAATTAAATGAGGATAGCTATGTATTTAAAAATTTAGAATTATTTCACTACAATATTTACGGTTTTAGTCGCTGTGATATTATCATTCGCTTTACTAGTTCAATGGTTTGTTATAAATTCATTCAGTTATTTAATAGACAAAATTTTAATTTCAAATTTTCATTATGAAAATTATTCTTTTAAAATATAGAATTAATGCAAGATGACAAAACAATTGAATTTTCCAATTGCCAAACAATCAAATATTTCAGCAAAGAATGTAAAGAGAACACTTAATAGTTTTTCTGCCAATTCTCGGTATGTTGCAATAGCGGCTTTGAATCTTTACATCTTTAAGTTGAAAAAGAAAATTCGAATAACTATTTTTTTAGTGGGGGAGTACTTGTGATAAATATTGTTGATTTATAAAAAGATTTGATTCCCATTTTCTATGCAAATATCCTATTAAGTAGTTAGAATAATATAATACACCATTTCTTTGGTGGTATGGATTAATATTCGTATATTTGTCTCAATATGAGATATATAAAACTAAAAACAGAGGATATTTAGCTCCTAGAGTTGCTTGTTAAAACTAGTCCCAATAATACTATAAGAAAACGTAGTTTATGCCTTCTTTTGTCCCATCAAAAACGCACAATTAAGGATTTAACGATGATTTTTGACGTTGAACGAAAAACAATCGAAAGGT
>JBBSDM010000056.1:0-16393 GCA_038249445.1 Bacteroidales bacterium | reverse complement strand
TTTTCAAGCAATTGAGAAATGGTATGAGTTGAGTCCTGAAATTTTTACAATAACACCAACAGAATTTAAAAATAAAATATTAAATTTGAACCAAAATACAATCAACTTACATCAACAACCTTGTGAAACTTGACAATTATGCATTCATTTGGCGTTGACGTACAGCTTCGTAAATCAAAACGCCCGCTGCAACAGATACATTCAATGAATCGATGCTTCCCAACAACGGAATGCGTATCATATTGTCGCAAATACGTAAATGCTCCGGTGCCACACCTTCATCTTCCGATCCCATCACGATAGCCAGAGGCTCAGTCATAGTACTTTCGGTATAATTCATAGAGGCTTTTTCGGTAGCAGCTACAATTTTAATCCCCGAAGAAGCAAGGAATTTCAAAACATTGGTAAGGCTCGCCTCGCGACAAACCGGTATAGAAAGCAAAGCTCCTGCTGATGTTTTCACAGCATCTGCATTAATAGCTGCCCCTCCTTTTGTCGGGATAACAATGGCATCAACACCGGCACATTCACATGTTCTGGCAATTGCACCAAAGTTGCGCACATCGGTCACACCATCTAAAACCACGATAAATGGCATGCGTCCTTCTTCATAGATTGTTGGAATAATATCCTCAATACGTTGATAAGTTACAGCCGAGATAAATGCTACCACGCCTTGATGGTTTTTGGTAGTAATCTTATTTAATTTTTCGATAGGCACTTTTTGAACCGGAATTTCCAATCCATTAAATGCTGCAAATAGTTCGCGAGCCAACTCACTGGTCATGTCACGACGCATCAATATCTTATCTATTTCTTTTCCAGCTTGAATGGCTTCAATTACGGCACGTATGCCAAAAATCATGTCCTTTTCCGGACGCTGTTTGTGGTTATAATTTATCATGGTTCTATTGTTATTTTCTATGCGATAGACGCGCTTCTATTTTTAGTTGTTTGATTTTAAGTGCTTTTGGAAGTTTATTCAATCTTACTCGCTTTGAGCAGTCAGCTGCTTCAGTTCTTCGATTATCATCTCACGCTCAAAAGAAAATGTTTTATCTTTTTCATTCAACAAATAGTACAATTGCAAGGTTTTAGCGTAAAAACTAGTGGCATCAACTGGATTAAGCCTTGTACTTTGTGCTTTAGCAGTCTCGTGAGCCAATCGTGCCATAATTTCCAAATGGCTGGAAGTATACCCATGTTTGCGTACTAGTTCTACAAACTTTTCTACAGGCATATCAGTCAACTCTTCCACATTATAACCCAACATTTCTTTGTACGTTTCATCCGCTAAACGCAAAGCATCTTCCGGGAAACCAGTTTCGCGAAGTCCTAACATTGCTGCTATCGCTCTGCTAAGTTTCTCAAGATACTTCAATAAATAATCTTCTTTGGGCACAGCTTTCAGTCATTTTATTGGATAATCAATTGTAAATTTGATAGTTGAACGTAATAATTTTCGGTTTATTACGGTTGACAAAGGTAGCTAAATTATTGCATTTCTTCACTCTATCCCTAAAGTATTTGTACAAATATCTGTTAATCAACAATCTGAGTATTTATGTATAAAAATTTATAATGTATGAATTTCTTACCGTATCTTTGCATTCATTTTTTAGAAAATGGAATAATTAGTCCTAAAATCATCAATTATATAACCCCATTATACCTTATGTTTCAATCTCATATTGGCGAAATAGCCGGTTTAGGCGTCTCTATTTGCTGGACTATAAGCGCCCTCACCTTCGAAAAAGCAGGACACAAAATAGGATCCTTATCCGTAAACTTCATTCGGTTGCTAATGGCTATCGTATTTATAGGAATAACCACCTATTTTACACGCGGCTTTTTCTTTCCTATCGATGCCACACCCTATCAATGGTTTTGGCTGGGACTATCGGGATTCGTAGGTTTCTTTTTGGGCGATATGTTTTTGTTCAAATCCTATATGGTAATAGGTTCACGTACAGCAGCTTTAATAATGAGTTTTGCACCAATGCTTACGGCCATTATCGGTTGGTTTTTTCTGAGCGAAAAATTATCGGGCATGAACATAGCCGGTATTTTGGTGAGTATAACGGGTATTATCATAGCTATCTCAAACCATAAAATGAAGCTTAATATACCATTCAAGGGCTTTTTATTGGCTTTTGGTGGTGCATCCGGACAAGCCGTCGGGTTGATACTGAGTAAAAAAGGAATGGGAAATTACGATCCTATTGCTGCCACGCAAATACGTGCTCTGTTCGGCATTCTTAGCTTTGCCATTTTGATTACCGTGTTGCGTCGCTGGAAAAAAGTTGGAAATTCGTTTACGCATACCAGTAGCATGAAATTTCTGACCGTTGGCTCCATCTTTGGACCTTTCATAGGTGTTGCTTTATCGCTTTTTGCCATTCAGCAAACTAAAACGGGCATTGCTTCTACCCTAATGGCATTGGTTCCTGTATTTATTATTTTACCTTCGGCCATTATGTTTAAAGAAAAAATTACTGCTCAGCAAGTGATTGGTGCTGCCGTTAGTATTGGTGGTGCCAGCTTGTTTTTTATGTAGTTATTTTAAAGCACCAAAATGAATGTACTGCTAATAATACGACCGTGTTTTACGAAAACGAAACAGTTTAGTTGAAATATATTAAACTTCTGTGAAACTTGAATTCCGATGCTAAACAATACCAGCGGGTCTTTGTTATTATAATTATTTAAAATCGAATAATTATGGCACGAACAAGCACCTATTTAAACTTTCAAAGAAATACTGAGGAGGTTTTTGATTTCTACAAATCGATATTTGGTGGTGAATTTAGCGGAGGTGGTATGGCACCCATGAGGATTTTCCACCCAGAGAAGATTATCGGTAGATGGAACGGTTAGCACAGAACTTCAAATGATGTTTTGGGGTGCATATTACGGCACCTGCACTGATAAATTCGGAGTGCAATGGATGTTTAATTGTACCGGACAATAAGTATTAAAATTTCCAACTCTACAACACTTTAGAACAGCTTGCTTACCCTGCAAGCTGTTTTATTTACAACCTTTCACATGAAATCATGTATTTTTGCAACATATCAGCAATATGTGAAGAGTTGTTTTGAGTAACTTTGCGAACGCAAACTACAAAAAGCAACAACCCTACATTTTTTAATCAAGGATTTTTATATCGGATTAATGGCAAACAAAAAAAACAAACACCTACCGGAAGGAAAACCGGCTATACCCAATATTTTTGCAGTACTCAAACCGTACAAATTAATGATTTTTAGCCTTATTGGCTTCGCATTATTAAGTAATGCGGTGAATTTAGTGATTCCAAAACTGATTTCGCGGGGCATAGATGATTTTTCGAAAGGTAATTTCTCCTATCAACTATTAATCATCGAATTTCTAATAGCTGCACTTATTATTTTTGTATTTACTTTTTTACAAGGTATCCTGCAAACCTATGCTTCCGAACGAGTTGCACGTGATTTACGCACTAAACTTGCCGATAAAATCTCTCGTCAGAGTTACGCCTTTATTCAGGAAGCTAATCCTTCGAAATTACTGACCAACCTCACTTCCGACATTGATTCCATCAAGTTATTTGTATCCATGGCGGTGGTATCGTTGGCTTCTTCTTTATTTATTATTATCGGTGCTAGTATTTTGCTGATTTCTATCAACTGGGAATTGGCTTTATCTGTATTGACAATTATCCCCATCATTATTGGGGCATTTTTGTTTGTGTTTCGCAGGTTGGGTTCATTGTTTAAGAAGAGCCGTGAAGTTATTGATTGGCTTAATAAGGTTATCAATGAGAGCATTATGGGAGCTGCTCTGGTGCGTGTGCTGAATTCTCAAACCCTCGAATACAACAAATTTTTGGATGCAAATTCGCAAGCCAGAGACTTAGGAATGTCCATTCTCCGCTTTTTTGCTACTTTGATTCCTATCGTGGTGTTTGTGAGTAATATGGCTTCCTTAATCATTTTGGCATTAGGCGGACATTATGTGATTACCGGAGCCATGAGTTTAGGTGACTTTGCGGCTTTCAATTCCTATTTGGTCATACTTATTTTTCCTATTATGGTTATCGGGTTCATTAGCAACTTCGTAGCTCAAGCTTCGGTTTCGTATGGCAGAATATGTACCGTTTTAAATGCGGTGGAAACCGAAGATCTTGGAACTGTAAACACTCCATTGCTTGGGAAAATTGAAATGCAAAACATCACTGTAACATACGGTGATAAACCTGCTTTGAAAAAAGTTTCATTCATCATTGAACCAGGCACCCGAACAGCGGTGATTGGACCTACAGCAGCCGGTAAAACACAGTTATTGTACCTTCTTACCGGATTGATACTACCGAAAGAAGGTGCCATCTTTTTCGATGGAGTAAATATTAATGACTACAATAAAGAAACGTTCCAACATCAAATAGGGTTTGTGTTTCAAGACAGTGTAATGTTCAATATGAGCCTGCGAGAAAACATTGCTTTCAACGAGAGAGTTACCGATGATTTGATGAAAAAGGCTATCGAAACGGCTGAATTAGGCGATTTTATTGCCTCTTTGCCCGATGGATTGGAAACAATAGTAAGTGAACGTGGTACAAGCCTTTCCGGCGGTCAGAAACAAAGAATTATGTTGGCCAGAGCACTCGCATTAAATCCTAAAATACTCATGCTCGACGATTTTACTGCACGTGTGGACAGCCAAACCGAGCAAAAAATTCTGGATAATGTTGAGAAAAATTATCGGGGAATAACCTTACTTTCAGTCACTCAAAAAATTGCTTCGGTGAAGCATTATAGACAAATTATTCTGTTGGAAGAAGGCGAAATACTGGCCAGTGGGACGCATGAAATGCTGATGGAAACGAGCTCCGAATACGTTCAAATTTTTAATTCACAACGCAGTACCAATTATTATGAACTATAATCTCAACTTAAAAAAAGGTTCACCTACAAGTGAGAACGTTAGCACAGCTACTACATTAAAGCGGTTAATGACACTCATCGGTCAGGAACGGAAAAACCTTTATATAGCCATGGTTTTTATTTTTATCAACTCTGGTCTGAACCTTATCGGACCGTATTTGATGGGACATGCGGTGGATACCTTTGTGGTAACGAAACAATATGATGGAGTGATAAAATACGCTATCATATTGTTTTGTATTTTTGCTGTGGCGCTGGTAAGTGGTTATACACAAATGCAATTGATGGGACGCGTGGGTCAGCGCATGTTGTTTAATCTACGAAATACGGTTTTCAATAAACTGCAAGACCTACCGATTGATTTTTTCAACCAAAACAAAGCTGGAGATTTGATTTCACGCATTAATAATGATACAGATAAGATCAATCAGTTCTTTTCGCAGTCACTGGTGCAGTTTATGGGCAGTATTTTTTCAATGACAGGTGCCGGAATTTTCCTTCTTTCCATCAATCTGAAATTAGGTCTTGCTGCTTTGGCTCCGGCTGTGCTATTATTATTTTTTACGCGAGGCATTTCACCATGGGTAAAAAGCACCAATGCCCAGAATCTTAAAAGTACCGGGAGTTTAAGTGCTGAGATTCAGGAAAGCATAAATAACTTCAAGGTAATAGTGGCTTTTAATCGTCGCGATTATTTCAGAAAAAAATTCGACGATGTAAATACAGAAAATTATCAAACAGCTGTAAAAGCAGGCATTGCCAACAATATGTTTACTCCTGTCTATGGGTTTTCGTCGAGCATTGGGCAAATGGTAGTATTGGCTTTTGGTATCTATTTAATTAGTGTAGGGCAGTTTTCGGTAGGGCTACTCATTAGTTTTTTGGCTTATATTACTCTTTTTTACAATCCTTTACGTCAGATAGCGGCTTTATGGGCCAATTTTCAAGTAGCATTAGCCGGTTGGGATCGTATTTCGCAAATACTGGTAATGGAAAATAATCTGGAAATTATTGAGGATCCAGAAAAAGAAAATGCCTGCTGTGTGTTGGCATTCCGCAATGTATCTTTTTCGTACATACTTGGTAACGAGATTCTGAAGAATGTAAACTTTAGTCTGGAGCAAGGGAAAACCTATGCTTTTGTTGGGCCAACAGGAGGTGGAAAAACCACTACAGCCTCATTAATGGCAAGATTATACGACCCTACCGACGGAAAAATTGTGCTCAATGGAGTTGATATTCGTTCGATGGATATGGATACGCGCACCTCTAAAATTGGATTTATCCTACAGGAACCATTCCTTTTTACAGGCACTTTGCGCGACAATGTTCTGTACGGAAATGTGCAATACAAGGATATTAGCAACAAATCTTTGTCAAATGTTATTTCCGAAGCGGGTTTGGATGGATTGCTCGAACGATTTGATGGCGGCTTAAGTGCCGAAATAAAGTCCTCAGGCGACGGTATTAGTCTGGGTCAAAAACAATTGATTGCCTTTATTCGTGCAGTATTGCGAAAACCAGAACTGCTTATTCTCGATGAAGCTACTGCCAATATCGATACCATTACAGAACAACTGCTCGATGATATTCTAAAAAAGCTTCCCAAAAGCACCATTCGTATTATCATTGCTCATCGCCTGAATACGATAGAAAATGCGGACGAAATTTTCTTTGTCAACTCAGGATCAGTTATCAAAGCCGGCTCTATGAGTGAAGCTGTTTATTTGTTGATGAGTGGAAAACGTGAAAGCTAAAAAAAACGAGACTATATGAAATCAATACTAACCATAGCAGCTATAAGTGGACTTCTGGCTGTAGTGCTTGGCGCATTTGGTGCACATGTACTAAAAACAATGATTAGCCCCGAAATGCTTGAGGTATTTAAAACAGGTGTTCAATATCAGTTCTACCACACTTTTGCACTCTTAGCAGTCGGCATTCTCATGCATTTCAATACTTCGAAAGCTCTGAAATGGGCTGGAATATTTTTTTTAATGGGAATCATATTATTCTCAGGTTCACTTTATGCGTTAGCTATTACAGGTGTTAAAGTTTTAGGTATTATTACTCCGTTTGGAGGTGTGGTTTGGATAATGGCTTGGTTACTATTGATGATGCATTGTCAAGTAAAACATTTAAAAAAATGAAGTATGTGTTTATATATTTGACATAACAATTTAGATAACATGCTATTATGTCGATTGATATATTGAAAACTATCGCTTTTACTCGCTTGGCAAGGTGGCTTTTGGGGAGATGGAAACTGAAGAGTATGAAAAATTATGCAGGGACGCGAGCATAATAAAAATAAAAGCTATTCGTTCCGAAAAAAGCTAAATAACTGGAATTTATATCAACTTAAAGTCACAGACTCCTACTCTACTCTCAAAAATCCGTATATTTGCATTCCTTTTTCATAAACAGAAAACATGCAACTATATTTAGCTCCTTTACAAGGACTTACTGATTGGATTTTCAGAGAAGCTTATACCGAACATATCGGAAAGTTCGATAAAACTTTTTCGCCGTTTATCAGAGCGCAAAATGGAGATTTCTATCGTCCAAGCCAGTGTAATGATATTATCCCTGCTCGCAATACTTTTCAAGTCCCTGTTCCGCAGTTTCTTGGCAATAATACCCCTTCATTCCAACGATTTGAAGCACTTTGCCACCTGCATCAATACACCGAAGTAAATATAAATTTAGGTTGCCCTTTTTCTAGAGTAATAAACAAAAGTATGGGAGCCGGATTGTTATCTCAACCGGAGCGCATTGCCGAAATGTTGGAAGAAATCTTCGCTATCACTAAACTGAAGGTGTCAATAAAATGCAGATTGGGACAAGCTGAAACCTCTGAATTCGAAAAACTTATCCCTATATTCAATAATTATCCGTTCGAAGAAGTAATCATTCATCCACGGCTTGGTAAACAAATGTACAAAGGAGAGATTTACTACGATGAATTTGCCCGTTATGCTCCCCTACTGAAGCATTCAGTGTGTTACAATGGTGATATTAGCAGCATTGCTGACATAGAGAAAATACAGGCTCTCACCCCTGCTATCGATCGGTTTATGATTGGGCGTGGGTTGCTTCAACAGCCCTTTTTATTGGCTCAACTACGTGGACAAGAACTTACACACGATCAGAAAGTAAAAATGATCCGTAACTTCCATTTATCTGTAATTGAGTATTGTAAGCAAAAATACTCCGGCGATTTACATCTTCTCAGACGATTTGTAGAACTTTGGTCCTATCATGCCGAAGCATTTGAAGATGGTCGAAAAATACTCAAGAACATAAAAAAATGCAATACTTTGGCAAAATATGAAGCTGTTATTTTTAAAGCTATAAATGATATTAAATAGATATTTTTTTTTAATATAAGGTATACATGACTAAAAAATGAATTTTCAATCAATACATTTTACATTGATAATCAAATATTTATAAAAATAATGATAAAATAATTGTATAGTTTTAAAAATCTGATTATAAATCAAATAATTATTCATTTTTCTGTTCTATAGTCCTAATAACTTGGGTTTTTCAATAGCATTCAGTGTAAAAAATACTAATTCTGCCATCTCTGCATTGCAAAATAGAATTATTTCCTTACTTTTGTATCAAAATAAATGCAAATGGAGGCGTTTTACAAAACTCACAACTATTTGGTTGATCATATAGAGTTGCCGGTAAGGCGTTTATTGATGGACGAAATCGACTGGACTCATCGCCTAATTGGCATCAAGGGCAGTCGTGGTGTGGGCAAAACCTCATTCTTGTTACAATATGCAAAGGAAAATTTTGGAACAGACAGAAGTTGTTTGTATATAAGTTTCAATCATTTCTACTTTTCGGAAAATCGTTTGGTTGAATTTGCCGAAGAGTTTTGCAAGCAAGGTGGAAAAACGCTGTTGATTGACCAAACGTTTAAATACGAGAACTGGTCGAAAGAATTGCGAGAGTGCTATGACCGTTTTCCGCAGTTGCATATTGTTTTTTCAGGTTCATCGGTCATGCGATTAATTGAGGGCAATGAAAATCTTCAAGATATAGTGGCTTCCTACAACTTGCGGGGTTTCTCGTTCCGCGAATTTTTAAACCTACAATCAGGAACATCGTTTACTTCATATACTTTGAGCGAAATTATGCAAAATCACGTGCAAATAGCACAGGAAATTTGCAAGCAAGTTCAACCTCTCGAATTCTTTCAGACTTATTTACATCATGGATACTATCCATTCTTTTTGGAAGAGCGTAACTTTTCGGAAAACCTGCTAAAAACCATGAATATGATGTTGGAAGTAGATATTTTGCTGATTAAACAGATAGAGTTGAAGTATTTATCAAAAATAAGAAAATTACTGTATTTGATAATGAAAAGTGCACCTTCAGCTCCTAACGTAAGTCAATTGAGCAAAGATATTGGAGTTTCGCGCGCTACCGTTATGAATTACTTAAAGTATCTCAAGGACGCACGCCTACTGAACATGCTATACGCCGAAGGAGATGAATATCCCAAAAAACCAAATCAGGTTTACGTTCATAACACCAATTTGATGTACGTAGTTAGTCCTTCTAGCGTTGATAAGGTAGCTGAACGCAAAACCTTTTTTTACAACGCATTACATGCCTGTCATAAGGTAAATATCTGCAAGTATCATTTGGATTTTTGTATAGATCTAAAATATCATTTCAGATGTGAGAACAAACCCGAAGGTGGTAAATTATACTCGAAAGCTTTATACGCAGTGGATGATATTGAAGTGGGGAATAAAAGTGTAATTCCATTGTGGCTTTTTGGATTTTTATATTAAACGAAAATACGAATACAAATTCAATACAAAACTAATCTCAATTGCTCTCAAAGGTTTGAGATTCTTTAAAAACAAAAAAATAACTCAAATTAATTATTAATAAATTTCTAACAAAATGGCTAAATCTAAAAAATTTTTAACCTGTGATGGAAATCAAGCTGCGGCACATATCGCATATATGTTCACCGAAGTTTCTGCTATTTATCCTATCACACCATCCACTACAATGGCTGAATATGTAGATGAATGGGCATCAACAGGTCGTAAAAACATTTTCGGCGAAAAAGTACAAGTACAAGAAATGCAATCGGAAGCAGGTGCTGCTGCCGCTATGCACGGAGCATTGCAAGCTGGAGCTTTAACTACCACTTTCACTGCTTCTCAAGGTTTGTTGCTCATGATCCCGAATATGTACAAAGTAGCTGGAGAATTACTTCCAGGTGTTTATCACGTTTCGGCTCGTGCTTTGGCTTCACATGCGCTTTCTATTTTTGGTGACCACCAAGATGTAATGGCGGTTCGTCAGGTTGGATGTGCAATGTTAGCAACTGGTTCAGTTCAGGAAGTAATGGATTTGGCGGCTGTAGCTCACTTAGCTTCTATTAAAACCCGCGTACCATTTGTACACTTTTTCGACGGTTTCCGTACTTCACATGAAATTCAGAAAATAGAGCAACTCGATCAGGAAGACTTGGCTCCACTTGTTGACCAAGAAGCCCTTAAAGCATTCCGTGAACGTGCTTTGAACAATGAACATCCTGTTGTTCGTGGTACTGCTCAAAATCCAGATATTTATTTCCAAGCTCGCGAAGCATGTAATCCATTCTACGATGCAATTCCTGAAGTAGTTGAAAATTACATGAACGAAATGACCAAGTTAACCGGACGTAAATACGGTTTATTTGATTATTATGGAGTCGAAGATGCTGATCGTGTAATTATTGCTATGGGTTCTTCTACAGAAGCTATCCGCGAAGGTATCGATCACCTGATCGAAAATGGCGAAAAAGTAGGTTTAGTATCTGTGCATTTATATCGTCCATTCTCAGCTAAACATTTCCTTTCTGTATTACCTAAAACTGCAAAACGTATTTGTGTTTTGGATCGTACTAAAGAACCGGGTGCTGGTGGCGAACCATTGTATCTTGATGTAAAGGACGTTATGTATGGCACTCCAGATCAACCAATAATTGTTGGTGGTCGTTACGGTTTATCATCAAAAGACTTTACTCCTGCTCAGGTACTTTCAGTTTACGAAAACCTTGCATTACCAGAACCAAGAAATCACTTTACAGTAGGTATTGTTGATGATGTTACATTCACTTCACTTCCGTTGAAAGAAGAAATTGCATTAGGTGGAGCCGGAACTATCGAAGCTAAATTCTACGGTTTAGGTGCTGATGGTACTGTAGGTGCTAATAAAAACTCGATTAAAATTATTGGTGACAATACCGATAAATACTGTCAGGCATATTTTGCATATGACTCTAAAAAATCAGGTGGTTTTACTTGTTCTCACCTTCGTTTTGGCGAAACTCCAATCCGTTCAACCTATTTAGTTACCACTCCAAACTTCGTTGCTTGTCACGTGCAAGCGTATTTGAAATTGTATGATGTAACCAAAGGTTTGAAAAAGAATGGTACATTCTTGTTGAATACAATATGGAACTCAGAAGAAGTAAAGAAAAACCTACCTACCAAAGTAAAAAAATATTTAGCTGCTAACAATATCAGCCTTTATATTATCGATGCAACAAACATTGCAGAGCAAATTGGTTTAGGAAATCGTACCAACACTATTCTTCAATCGGCATTCTTCAAAATTACCAATGTAGTTCCTTACGAATTGGCAGTGGAAAAAATGAAATATGCTATCAATAAATCATATGGTAAAAAAGGTGAAAGCATTGTAAATAAAAACTATGCAGCTGTTGACCGTGGTGGTGAATATACAAAAGTAGAAATCCCTGCTGAATGGGCTAGCTTAGTTGACGGTTCTGAAGCCATCACTGATATTGTTCCTGCATTTATTGGTGATATCGTTCGTCCAATCAATGCACAAGATGGTGATAGCCTTCCTGTTTCTGCATTTAAAGGTCGCGAAGATGGTACTTGGGATAATAGCACGAGCAAACACGAAAAACGTGGTGTTGCTTCACATGTACCGGTTTGGAATTCTTCGAACTGTATCCAATGTAACCAATGTGCTTATGTTTGTCCTCACGCTGCTATCCGTCCATTTATTTTAGACCAGAATGAGCAATCAAAAGCACCATTTACCGAAATGCTTAAAACTAACGGTAAACAATTTGCCGATACGGCATTCCGTATTCAGGTTGATGTACTTGACTGTATGGGTTGTAACAACTGTGTGGATGTTTGTCCAGGTAACAAAGGTAACAAAGCTCTGGAATTAGTTCCAATCGAAACTCAATATCCAAATCAAGACAATTGGGATTATTGCGCAACTTCAGTGAAATCTAAACAACACTTAGTTGACATTAAAGGCAATGTAAAAAACTCTCAATTGGCCACGCCATTGTTCGAGTTCTCAGGTGCTTGTGCTGGTTGTGGTGAAACTCCGTATGTGAAATTGGTTTCTCAACTTTTCGGTAGCCGTCAATTAATTGCTAACGCAACTGGTTGTAGCTCTATTTATTCTGCCTCTGCTCCTTCTACTCCGTATACTGTAAATGAAAAAGGTCGTGGGCCTGCTTTTGCTAACTCTTTGTTTGAAGACAATGCAGAGTTCGGCTTGGGTATGGTATTCGCAAACGATAACATGCGCGACCGTTTAGTTCGTATCATGACTGAAGCTATTGCTGCTGATTGTTGTTCAGACGAATTGAAAGGATTATTTGCTGAATGGATAGAAAGCCGTGAAAATGCTGATAAAACAGTAGAATTAGAAGCTATAATCACTCCATTAGTAAAAGTTGCTGATTGCTCACATTGCAAGCAAATTGCTGACTTAACCCAATACCTTATTAAAAAATCTCAATGGATTATTGGTGGTGACGGTTGGGCTTATGATATTGGTTTCGGTGGATTAGATCATGTTATTGCTTCGGGCAAAAATGTAAATATCCTTGTATTGGATACCGAAATTTATTCAAACACTGGTGGTCAGGCATCAAAATCAACTCCGGTTGGTGCTGTAGCTAAATTTGCTGCCTCAGGTAAACGTGTTCGCAAAAAAGACTTGGGTATGATTGCTGCTACTTACGGTTATGTTTACGTTGCTCAAATTGCAATGGGTGCAAACCAAGCACAAACATTAAAAGCTATTCGTGAAGCCGAAGCATTTGATGGTCCATCGGTTATCATTGCTTACTCTCCATGTATCAGTCACGGATTACTTGCCGGAATGGGTAAAGCTCAAGACGAGCAACAACGTGCTGTTGAATGTGGATACTGGCACTTGTATCGTTTTAATCCTGATTTAGAAGCTGAAGGAAAGAACCCAATGATTTTAGATTCGAAAGAACCACAATGGGATAAATTCCAAGACTTCTTGAAAGGTGAAGTGCGTTACACTTCATTGTTGAAACAATTCCCAACTGAAGCACAAGAGTTATTCACTGCTGCCCAAACAAATGCAAAATGGCGTTATGATGGTTACAAACGTATGGCCGAACGTCAATTCTAATTGATATCCTCTATAAATTTCTAAAAAAAGACTGTTCAAATTTTGAACAGTCTTTTTTTCTATGTTTATATAATCTATTGTCATTTTTCTCGTTTTTCATTCGCTGCTGGTTTTTGTAGCATATTTTACATGTTAAATACTAGTATTAATTACTAATAAAGCTATTGAAATAACTTTTTTGTGTTTTTTTTCAAAAAAAAGCAATAATAGTTCACATCTTTCTTGGTTAATTCAAATAAAACTATTTACTTTGTGAATTGAAATTTAGTTTCAATAAAATAAATCGTAAAGCGGTTTATTTTTTTAACTTAATTATTGATTGAACCAGATTTAGTATCCAATATTAAAGATATACGAGATTCTACAGTTAAAAAAACTTAAATACTATAAGAAGGTAAAATAATTATTTAATAAAAATAAATTTAATAAAAATAATGAATTTGCTTTATCAATGGAGTTTTTCGAAAGGAGTTTGAACTCCAAAATATTGCAATCCATTAAACTAAGTAAAAAATAATGCAATTTAGATGAAAATAGATTAACCTAAATTGCAATTTTATCAAACTTTTTTTGTAGTTTTGGTGTTTAAATATAACAATCTTACGAATATGCGATTTAATCTATTTTCGTCACCATTTTGTTATAAAATACTATTTAAAATATCAACAAAAATAAAAAATCACTATCACAATACTAACTCTCTAAAAATTAAAAAAATGAAAACTGAAAAAGACAAAGTCGCTCAAGGCGAAGAAAATGATGACCTAAGCATGTTGTTAAAACAACCAACTTACACAATTGGAGCTTATTCAATCGACGTACCAAAAAAACAATTAACTTTAGCTGGAGGTGAGCCTGCAAAACTTACCAACAAAGAATTAAGCTTGCTTATTTTATTTGCAGCTAACATCAATGAATTCTTGGATCGTAAATATGCTTTGAAAACAATTTGGAAAGATGACAACCATTACAATGCAAGAAGCATGGATGTTTATATCTGCAAATTGCGTAAACTTCTTAAGGATGATCAAAAAGTAATCATTATCAACATTCATGGTAAAGGTTACAAAATGATTACTACTTAATTAGTGACCAAAATAAAAAAATTGACGCGAGGCTAATTACTTCTCCTAATCTATAAAATTTCCCACTTTTCAGTGGGAAATTTTTGTTTACACCTCATTTAGTCCATTACCATCAGAAAATGAATGTCCAATTAAATGACCCTCTACATGGGTTGACGCTAAAATGTATTTTAGAACAACTACTCAACCATTATGGTTGGGAAGAGTTGGATAGATTGATTCGCATCAATTGCTTACACGAAAATCCAAGCATTAACTCTAGTTTGAAGTTTTTACGCAAAACACAGTGGGCAAGAACAAAAGTTGAAGAGTTATATATTTCTACCTTTAAAAACACATAATTTCTAAGCCTTCTACTCGGTTCATTTTTAAGACATAAAAAAAGCCGTTTTGGAAAATTTCCAAAACGGCTTTTTATTATTGATAATTTATCGTTCAATATTACTATCTCAGTTTAAAGACTGTTGATAGCATTCAAATCTTCGAAAGCTACCTGTAAACGAGCGATAAGAGTTTCTTCTCCTTTGCGCAACCATACACGTGGATCGTAGTATTTTTTGTTTGGTTTTTCAGCTCCTTCAGGGTTTCCAATTTGACCTTGAAGATAGTCGTGATTCTTAGCTTCAAAGCCACGTACGCCATCCCAAAATGCCCATTGAGTATCTGTATCAATGTTCATTTTGATAACACCATAACTGATTGCTTCGCGAATTTCTTCGTGTGAAGATCCAGATCCACCGTGGAATACGAAGTTTACAGGATGTGCATCTGAAATTCCAGCTTTAGCTTTAATATATTCCTGAGAATTTTTCAAAATAACTGGAGTCAATTTAACATTACCCGGTTTGTAAACACCATGAACATTTCCAAAAGAAGCAGCAATAGTAAAGTTTGGAGAGATTTTGCTTAAAGCAGCATATACTTTGTACACATCTTCTGGTTGCGTGTAAAGCAAGCTATTGTCAACATTGCTGTTGTCAACACCATCTTCCTCACCACCAGTAATACCCAATTCCATTTCCAGAGTCATACCCATTTTACTCATACGAGTTAAGTATTTTTCACAGATTTCGATGTTTTCATTAAGAGGTTCTTCTGAAAGATCAAGCATGTGTGAGCTGAAAAGTGGTTTGCCTGTTTCAGCAAAGTTTTTTTCACTAGCATCCAATAAACCGTCAATCCAAGGAAGCAATTTTTTAGCAGCATGGTCGGTATGTAAAACTACACGTACACCATAAGCTTCTGCCAATGTATGAATGTGTTTTGCACCAGCAATAGCACCTAAAATAGCAGCTTGTTGACCTTCTAATTTTAAACCTTTACCTGCATTAAAAGCAGCACCTCCATTAGAGAACTGAATCATTACTGGAGCATTCGCAACTTTAGCTGCCTCCAAAATTGCGTTTACGGTTGAAGAACCTACAACATTAACCGCCGGAATGGCAAAACCGTTTTCTTTGGCTACTTGAAAAATAAACTGCAAGTCGGCTCCTGTAACCACACCTGGTTTAACTGCATCTGAAATTTTACCCATAATTCTAATATTTAAATGTTTATATAATTTAGCGCTGTTGGTGAAAATAAATTACTTACAATAAAGTTATATGTTTTCGGAATATTTATATTGTTTTAAAGCTATTTTACGAACTTCTTTGTCTCCACAAAAGTAGTCAATTAAAATCACTCATCCAATTTCTAGAATAAGTATAATCCCAAGCTTGACTATGCGCAAACTTAAGATTATTGTTTTCTCAATCACTTATTTATTAGTTATGCGAATCAGGAGTAGAGACTCCAAAATTCATTGTTATTTAAAGTGTATATAATCAAGAAAATAAGTGTGAAATAATTTGCATAATTCCCTGAAAATCATTATCTTAGAGCAAAATTTGAGATAATATTCTAAGTATG
>JBBSDM010000055.1:0-16417 GCA_038249445.1 Bacteroidales bacterium | reverse complement strand
CTTTTCAAGCAATTGAGAAATGGTATGAGTTGAGTCCTGAAATTTTTACAATAACACCAACAGAATTTAAAAATAAAATATTAAATTTGAACCAAAATACAATCAACTTACATCAACAACCTTGTGAAACTTGACAAATAACTATTCATACATTTGCAAAAAACTATTAAAATTTACAATCATAAAAAAACTAATTTTTATCCTTGCAATAGCTGCCGTACTGGCAAGCTGCAAAACAGACGAACTTAAAGTGTTCCAAATTGACCCGAATGCTATGATTAGCATTAAGCCCGATGCAAAAGCCTTTAAAAGCCAAGCAATGAAAGTGAAAGCAACTACCGGACATTTATCGTCACTGGAGATTGTGAAACAAACAACTGCAATTCAAATTAACTCTTTCCTTTTTGGCAAAGTACAAATAGGTGAACGTGGTTTTGAATCTAACCAACGTGACACGATTTCTGCTATCCCATGTTTAAAAATGTATGGACTTGATATAATAAATTCAGATGGCGAATATGTACATGATTTCATTGAATCTACTGATTGTATATTACTTAAATTTAGCTTGCTCTTTGCGGGTGCGCCACGCGATACGCTTGCTTATATACCTAACGCTACTTTGCGAGCTGCCGAAGCAATCATTAAGCAAGCGTACGCAGATAAGGATAAAGCATTGATACTGAAAACATTTAATGAAGCGTTTACCTTTATTCCCATTACAGGGGCAGAGTACAAAGTACTCAAAGCGCAAGGGTTGCAATAGGCTTTCAAAATCAGTTTTATAGAGGGTTGGACTTTTCCAACCCTTTTTTATTGTGTCCTAATGAAAACAAAATCAAATGAACCCTCCGTTACAACTTGTATTTGAGTAGCTGTTTTTCCAGTTACATAAAAAGTATTATTCGAGGTCATAGTTACGATAATCGTATAATTGGTGTCTCCAATTCCGTGTGTGATTGTCTTAGTACTTGCACCTGAGCAGCCTATTGGTGGCTTTCCACCCCAATAATCACCTCCCGTTCCACCGCTTGTTGCACTTCCCCCTCCCAATCCACTTGGTATGTCGGTTGCACCACATCTGCTAAATCCTACTAATCGCACCTTATGGAATTGAAATATGCATAATTGACATAAAAATTGATTCAAGTTGTAAAAATCTAAGTCGATTAAGGGATGATAGAAATCCTTATGTAAATAAGAATGTCTAAACGAATGAAACGACACTTAAAAAAAACAATGTTCCTTCTCGTTCAAATAAATATTCAAAGGGAATTGGGAGTAAAAAGCATTCGATTGAATCAAGTATCCAAAAGGAGATAATTTCTAAAAGAGTATCTTTACTTCTCCCAACAACTGATGGATATGTACACGTTTTCGAAATGAGTAAAACATCTAAAGTGAGGGGATTAATAAGTCGAGAAGTACAAAGTAAAATTGATTTTACAGGGTTATACGGAGACTGTTTTATAATCTGCTGCGTGATCAAAAATCTATTTGGAGAAGAAGGACGAAGTCTGTTTCATGAAACAAGTAGCTTCTATCCGAACTATTGTTCTGAATTAACCGACAACTTCTATTCGTCGCTTAAAAATAAAAATTATCTGTATAATTCCGATGAGCTTTTCAAAATTGCTGCGAAATATGGAGTATCCGAATCCATCATAATTTCCATCTCGTTTCATGCGTTTTTCAAAGGTGTGTGCAAATCGTGTACAAGAGGAATAAAAAAAGCAGCTACATGTACATGTAACTGCTTGATTTCTATTTGTGGGCCCAACTGGGCTTGAACCAGTGACCCCCTGATTATGAGTCAGGTGCTACTAACCAACTGAGCTATAGGCCCCACATTTGCGAAAATTTTAGTATCTTTGCAAAGCGAATGCAAAAGTAATAAAATTTACGAGACTGCAAAAATTATCCAACACTTTTTTGATTTCAAATGAAACATTTCAGTAATATATCTACTCTTATTTTTGATTTTGGAGGCGTGCTTGTTGACCTCGATATGCAGCAATCAATTCTCAATTTCAAGAAATTAGGAGTAGAAAACCTAGAAAAGTATCTAGGTAATTTTAGTCAATTTGGGCTCTTTATGCAATTGGAAAAAGGGGAGATTAATCCAGAAACTTTTAGAACCGAGATACGCAAAATGACCTCCAAAACCATTACCGATACGGAAATTGATGATGCTTGGAACTCTTTTTTAGTGAGAATTCCTTCCGAAAAGCTGGACATTGTATACAAATTGCGACAAAAATATCGTATTATCATGCTTAGCAACACCAATATCATTCATTTTCCATACGCAGAACAAACTTTTTTTAGTCATAAAAACAGAAGTATCTCTGAATATTTCGATAAATGTTACCGATCGTACGATATGAAAATGGCAAAACCGGATGCCGAAATTTTTGAGGCTATCCTCGCACAAGAACAAGTACCGGCTAGCCAGTGTTTGCTGTTGGATGATGGAGCTAAAAACATTGAACAAGCTAAAAAAAGGGGATTTCAAACTTATTTAGTCGACCCGAAAGAAGATTTGAGCTTTCTTTTGACAAATATCAACGAATAGTTTTAGATTGGACTATCAATGCTGTTTTGATAAGCAATTAGCACACCGAACACACAGAGAAAAACGGAATATCACCCTTCGCAATCAACTACTTGTAACTTCTTATGAATGTAATTTATCAAAATAAGACCGACAACCTACTGCCATGCGTAGCAACCGTAGGTATTTTTGATGGGGTACACATTGGTCATCGTTTTTTGATAGATCAGGTGATTGCCTCAGCTAAAGTGCAGCATCTTCAAAGCGTGGTGATTACTTTTGCCAAGCATCCCCGCAGCATTCTAAATCCAGATTTTCAACCGGAACTACTCAATACACTCGACGAGAAAATAGCGCAACTTGCAACGACAGGTATCGATACCTGCGTGGTATTAGAATTTACAGAAGAAATGGCCGGACTATCGGCACAGGATTTTCTAAAATCAATATTAAAAGATCGATTTAAAGTCAAAACTTTGTTTGTGGGACACGATCATCGCTTTGGACACGATAGGCTGGAGGGATTTCCGGAATACAAAAAATACGGGCAAGGCATGGGCATGGAAGTGATTCAAGCCAAACGTTATTCAACTGCTGAGTTCGAGCACATTTGTTCATCGGAAATTCGTACGGAAATACATGGAGGCAATTTTCGCTCGGCAAATTCGTTGTTAAGTTACAACTATTCTGTAAAAGGCAAGATAGTGACCGGATTTAAAGTCGGTCGAACAATTGGTTTTCCAACAGCTAACTTAGTTCCCAATAACGCAGAAAAGCTAGTTCCACCCTTGGGCGTTTATGCAGTGCGCATCCAGTGGAATAATGAATATTACAATGGAATGATGAATATTGGCACACGCCCCACTTTGGGCGACAATTTCAAAACCAGTTTGGAAGTAAACATCTTCAATTTCGATGAAGATATTTACAATCAGGAAATTGAAGTCGAATTTATTCAAAAAATCCGCAACGAGAAAAAGTTTAATGGGCTAGACGAATTGATCATGCAACTGAACAAAGACAAAGTCACTGTTCAAGAGATTTTATCCGCCCGCTAAACCCCTTACGATGACTGGGGTTTTATGCAATTTATTGTATTTTAATTCAAAATATTTGTATCTTTGCACTATTAGATAAAGCATTTATTAAAAATACGACTCACAACTTTTTCAACCATTTCATTGAAAGAACTGTGACAAAACCATCGCAAAAAAATGAAGAAAACAGTATTAACCCTTATGATTGGATTATTCCTTATGGGATCAGCAGAAGCTAACAACCCGTTTTTTGAAGCGTACAAAAACAAATATGGCGCTCCACCTTTCGACCAAATTAAAAACGAGCATTATATGCCAGCTTTCAAAGCCGGCATCAAACAACAACAGGCCGAAATAGACGCTATTGCCAACAATAAAAAAGCACCAACTTTTGTCAACACCATTCAGGCATTAGAATTTAGCGGCGACTTACTTAAGAAAGTATCATCGGTATTTTTCAATCTTTATTCAGCCGAAACAAATGATCAGATGGCAGTTATTGCAAACGAGGTATCGCCAATACTATCCGAACACAACGATAATATCTATCTAAACGAGAAAATATTTTCTCGTGTAAAAAAGATATATGACAACCGTACAACATCAGGACTTACGGCTGAGCAAATTCGTTTAATAGAAAGATACCATCGAAATTTTGTTCGGAGTGGAGCTGCTTTAAATCCAACTCAAAAAGCAAAACTACGCGAAATAAATAAAGAACTTGGATTAGCGGAACTGGCCTTCGGACAGAATGTACTCGATGAAACTAATTCATACAAAAAAATAGTAGACAAAGCGTCTGATTTAGCCGGACTTCCTGAGAGTGTGCGTCAAGCAGCTGCTGAGTCCGCTAAAGCAGACAAACAAGATGGTAAATGGCTTTTCACCACACAAAAGGCAAGCTTTATACCTGTTCTTCAATACAGTAAAAACCGAGAACTCCGCAAAGAGCTATTGATGGCCTACAGCAAACGTGGTGACAATGATAACAGTAAAGACAACAAAGCGGTTATCAATAAAATAATGAAACTACGCACACAAAGGGCACAACTGCTTGGATTTGCCACTTCAGCCGATTTCATTTTGGACGATACCATGGCCAAAACGCCTAAAAACGTTTACAATTTCTTGCAATCGGTTTGGGAACCAGCCGTAAATAAAGCCAAAGAAGAGGCCATCGAATTACAACTAATGATGGATAAAGATGGAAAAGGCGAAAAAATAGAACCATGGGACTGGTGGTATTATTCTGAAAAATTGCGCAAAGAAAAATACGATTTGGACGAAGAACTATTGAAACCCTATTTCAAATTAGAAAATGTTCGTCAAGGAGTTTTCGATTTAGCATCAAAATTGTACGGCCTAAAATTCAAGAAATTGAACAATATGCCTGTATACAATCTGGATGTTGAAGTATTTGAAATGACTGATGCCACCAATTCACTTATCGGCATTCTTTACACCGATTACTTTCCCCGTGCTGGCAAACGTGCAGGCGCATGGATGAATAACATTACTGAACAATACAAAAAAGACGGTAACAATCACCGCCCAATCATTTGTAATGTGGGTAACTTTACCAAGCCTACAGCCAGCTCACCTTCGCTACTAAATATGGACGAAGTAGAAACCCTTTTCCATGAATTTGGGCACGCACTTCACGGGCTATTGACCCAATGCACTTATCCTACTCAATCGGGCACAAACGTATCGCGCGATTTTGTTGAGTTTCCATCTCAAGTAATGGAAAACTGGTGTTGGGAACCACAAGTTATGAAAACGTATGCACGCCATTATAAAACCGGTGAAGTAATGCCAAAGGAATTGATGGATAAGATTCAACTGGCCGGCACTTTCAATCAGGGCTTTATAAACACAGAATTGCTTGCAGCTTCATTGCTGGATATGAATTATCATACGATTAAAGATACAACAGATTTTGATGTAACAGCTTTTGAGAATGCTTCTATGAAACGCATTGGCATGATTCCACAAATTTTGCCACGCTATCGCAGCACCTACTTTAACCATATATTTAATGGTGGTGGGTATTCGGCGGGTTATTACAGTTACACTTGGGCTGCGGTACTCGATGCAGATGCATTTGATGCATTTAAACAATCGGGCGATATATACAACCCAAAACTAGCCAATGCCCTGCGCAAAAATGTGTTGGAGCGTGGAGACTCTGAAGATCCTATGAAACTTTACCGGAAGTTTAGGGGAGCTGATCCGAAACCGGATGCATTACTAAAAAAACGAGGATTGAAGTAAATAAAACAAACAATGAACAAGCGTCTGCAAAACAATATGCAGAGGCTTGTTCTTAGTTATTCGGCTGATAAATGCCTGACTATTTATGAAAATAAAACTAAAGCAACTTATTACCCCAAGTATACCATTGGCAGTACTGATGGTAATTTCGTGTTTCTTATTGTGGATGTCGGCCTATTTTGGTGGTCGACTTGCAACCATCTCGCCCGTTAAAAGCATAGCTGTAGGTTATCTTCAGTCCGTACTAACTCCCAACTCCCTGTTATCCAACATACTTAGCTTTTCTTTTGCTTTTCTGAATGCATTTTTACTTACTCAGCTCAATAATAAGTTCACTTTTATACGCACCAGAACTTTTCTACCAATATTTATTTTCTTATTGCTGTTAGGTTCGTGGGACGAAGCACACATTGCCAATGGATCTCATCTGGCGCTATCGCTTTTTATCATTGCGCTATTCTCTATTTTCGGCATGTATAGAAACGAAAAGGCAGTTGAACAAGCGCTTTTGGGAAGTTTCTTTATCAGTCTGAGTAGTATTATTATCAACCCACTTATTTTCTTAGTTCCTGTCTGTTGGATTGGGTTTATGATGATGCAAAGTTTCTCTTTACGCACATTTTTAGCCTCTATCTTTGGAACTATCATACCTTGGATACTCTATTTATCCACAGCGTATTACCTGTATCCAACAACCCATATTTTCGAGTTTGTACAACAGAATACCATTTCTCGGTTTGAGATTACAACATACGCACTACCGAATCTGATTTATGTTGCTTTGTTGGCAACGATAATGATAATTTGTTTGGTAGGAATGTTTTCGAGCTACAGCAGAGATGCCATTCACACAAGAAGTAAACTCAGCTTTCTGGTACTGATACTTTTTACGATGAGTGCACTCAGTATCATTTTCGAGCAACAGTCCGCTTCTTTTTTACCATTTATTGCGCTGGCATTTTCATTTTTGGCAGCCCACCCATTTACCTTGAAACAAAATAATTTCTATGGCATTCTGTTTCTTATTTTTATTGCATTGAATATTGTTTTCATTATTTCTAAATACCTTATAAATTAAATGCCCGGATTAACCGAATTAGGCCTGCTTGGCTTATTTATCGCATCATTTCTTGCAGCCACAGTGGTACCTTTCAGCTCCGAATTAGTTTTTTCGTCTATGGTATTTGGTGGGTTCAATGCCTGGAGTTGTGTTTTTGTAGCCACAATAGGCAATTGGTTGGGTGGTATGACCTGCTATTATCTGGGTCGATTGGGCAAAATTGAATGGATAGAGAAATACTTCCGCATTAAAAAAGAGAGAATTGAAAAATTCAGCACTCAGATACACAAGCATGGCGACTGGATTGCTTTCTTTTCGTTTCTTCCGGGCATTGGCGACATTATTGCAGTGGCATCTGGTTTCTTCCGTTGCAGATGGTGGGTGGTAGCTATCTCCATGTTACTGGGTAAGTTTGCGCGCTACATAGTTTGGATGTATTTTAACGGACTTTTTATGTAATGAAGACCAACAAAGACAGATAAAAAACCTCGAAAGCTCATGCCTGCGAGGTTTTTTCTATGGATTTAAGCAACTACACAATGTAATCAACGGCAGCGCGCTCGGTTCTTACCTTGCCAATGTATGCTGCCACGCGTTTATGTTCAGGATGTTCCTGATAGATATCAAGGGTTTCGAAACTATCAAATTCTGAATACAAAGCAATATCAAAATTAGTTTTTGGGGCATTAGGTGAATTAATCCCCACTTCGATACTTTTAATTTCCGGAATAAGATTTTTCAAATTTTCCAATTCTGTCTTGATAATTTGTGCATTTTCTAACTTCGTTTTACCTTCTGCACTTTCGGCCAATCCGAAAAAAACAATGTGTTTGATCATATTTATATATTTGTTTGATAAAATTTTACTAGTTCCCCACTTTAAGTAATTGAAAAATATTGCTGATAGGATATATTTGAATAGTTATCAGAGAATAAGACTTGTAACTTGTAACCAACTACTTGTAACTTTTTATATCCACTCCGATTATTTACAAATCACTTTAAAGCTTTTATTGTTTATTCTTAGGAAGTAAATCCCCTGTTTTGTAGGAATAAAAAAGCGACCTTGCGTTAAATCACCGTTAAACAATAACTGACCTGTGAGTGCAAACAATTTAATTTTATTAGTACCATCGATAATCGTAATATAAATACCACTGGCTGTGGCGCTAAAGCTAACACTTTCATTGCCGGTTACAATTACATTGGGAGCAGTAGCTGCTTCACTATCACCCTTAGGCCAGCCTTGCGACGCGTCAAGTCTTACCACAACAAATGGTGTTGCAGCATGCGCATCTCCTTTCGTAGCACTTTGAGCAAAAAGCGTCACAACTGAAATAAGCAAAACTAAAAGAGTAATTGTCTTCTTCATTGAATTCGATTTAAATCAATTTAATACCACCAATGGTAGATTTTATTGCTCACTTTTCATTCGTTCTGGATAGTCGACGGTGTAATGTAAACCTCGACTTTCTTTGCGCATAATAGCTTGTTTAATAATCAAATAAGCTATACTAATAACATTTCTCAATTCGCATATTTCGCGAGAAACAACTGACTTTTCGAACAGGTGTTCAGTTTCGCGATATAAAATTTCCAATCGCCTCATGGCACGTTTTAATCTTAAATTAGAACGAACAATTCCAACGTAGGTACTCATTATTTGCTCTACTTCTCTAAAACTTTGAGTAATAAGTACCATTTCTTCTGGAAGTGAAGTTCCTTCATCGTTCCAGGCAGGAATACAATCGTTATAATTAATTGAATTGAAAGTTGGCAATGCATCTTTCAAAGCTACATCTGCATACACAATAGCCTCTATCAGCGAATTAGATGCTAATCGGTTAGCTCCATGCAAACCTGTACAAGAGCATTCGCCAGCGGCATACAATCGATTGATAGATGATTTACCGTTCAAATCAACTACTATTCCACCACACAAATAATGCTGGGTGGGTGAGACAGGAATAAAATCTTTGGTGATATCAATACCTAATTCTAAACACTTTTTGTAAATATTTGGAAAATGGGTTTTGGTTTCTTCAGCATTCATTCGTGTAACATCCAAATACACAAAATCATGCCCACGCATTTTCATTTCATTATCAATGGCTCGCGCCACAATATCGCGGGGAGCCAAAGAGCCACGCTCATCATATTTCTGCATAAACTCCTTGCCATCCTGTGTACGCAAAACGGCACCATAGCCCCGAATGGCTTCAGTAATCAGGTAAGTTGGTCGTTCTCCGGGATGGAACAAAGCCGTTGGATGAAACTGCACAAATTCCATATCCTTTATCACACCACGCGCTCGGTGTACCATGGCTATTCCGTCGCCAGTAGCTATTTCGGGGTTAGTAGTGGTGGAATAAACGCTTCCGATACCACCTGTAGCCAACAAAGTAATTTTGCCTAAAAATGTATGGATATTGTTAGTTCGTTGATCCAACACATAAGCTCCATAGCATTCAATATCAGGTGTATGATGTGTAACTATTTGTCCGCAATGGTGCTGAGTAAGAATTTCAATGGCAAAAAAATGCTCAAAAACTTCAATTTCGGAATGAGCTTTTACCTGTCGGATAAGACTTTCCTGAATCTCAAAGCCCGAATTATCTTTGTGATGAAGAATACGATGTTCTGAGTGACCACCCTCACGATGGAGGTCGAAAAGACCATTCTCATCTTTATCAAAATCAACACCCCATCCAAGCAACTCCTGAATTTGCGAAGGAGCTCCGTAGACAACCTTTTCAACAGCTGCCAGATTACAGTGACCATCGCCAGCAATGAGTGTATCTTCAATATGCTTCTCGAAACTGTCGGGGGCATACATTACAGACGCAATACCACCCTGAGCGTACGAAGTGTTGGATTCGCCCAGCGTAGTTTTACAGAGCAAAGCTACTTTGCCATGCTGTGCGGCTTTAAGTGCAAAACTAATGCCTGCAATACCACTACCGATTACTAAAAAATCAAATTTACGCGTCATAATAATGAAACTGATACAGTTTAGCTATTTAACGATACATACTAAATAATACGAGCAGCAAACGTCAAACAAGTAGCTTACAAAACAAATGCCAACTCTATTTTGTTAGGCGAAGCTTGCAAGTTTTTAGGTCGATTAAACTATAATTGTTTGATATAAACTCTTCTTCGCTTATGATTCACATGTTCAAAGCTACCCCATTGTGCCGACATCTGCGTGTTCAGCTCCAACTCAGGATTACTTTCTGCAAATTTATATCCATTTTTTGCAAAACGTGGCATCAATTCGGCAAACATGATAGAGTTTACACCTTTATTTTGATAGTCGGGATGAACAGCCATTAAGTACAAGTCCACCATATCATTCTTTCTCAATGCTTTAAGCATATAATACCAGCCTAGCGGAAAAAGTCGACCTTTTGCCTTTTGCAATGCCTTTGTAAAGCTTGGCATGGCAATGCCCAATGCTACCACATCATCTTTCCCATCTACAATAATACTCATTGTGTCAGTACGAAAAAAACTGAAATACAGGCTAATATAGAAATTTTTCTGTTTTTCATTCAATTTAGTAAACCCGTATAAATGCGAATAAGTAAGGTTAAGTAAATCGAAAATCTTTGCAGCATAGTTATCTACTACCTCCTTGCGCGATTTAAATTGCAAAGCAGTAAGATTAAATTTTTTCTTTACAATATCAGCTATCCGAAAATATTTTTCTGGAAATTCATCCGGAATGGTAATCAAAAACTCTTTCCAGTCCATATCCTTTTCAAAACCATTGGCTTCGATGTGCTTGCCATAATATGGATAATTATAGATGGCAGCCAATGTCCCCAATTTATTAAATCCTTCGATAAGCGTTCCTTCGTGGTCGAAATCGGTAAAACCGAGAGGCCCGTGAATGGCTGTCATCCCTTTTTCTTTTGCCCAGGCTGTAGCTCTGTCAAACAAGGCTTTAGTTACTTCTGCGTCATCGATAAAATCGACCCATCCAAAACGGGCATGTTTTTGATTCCAGGTTTCGTTAGACACTGGATTGAGAATACAAGCAATTCGTCCGGCAATTTTGCCATCTTTAAAAGCCATAAAATAAGTGGCTTCGCAAAAATCTAAAGCTGGATTTTTCCCTTTTGTTAAGTTAAGTAAATCATCCATCAATAATGGAGGAGCAGCAAATTCACAATCCTTATACAGATTTATGCCGAACCAGATAAACTCTTTTAATTCTTTTTTTGAGGTGACTTCACGAATTACAACTGACATGCTATTTCTTAAGTATTAAATTTATATTTAAATATCATGCAAAATACGATATTTTTCTTCTATTTGAATCTACTTAACTAATCATTAAAGTATTTTACAATAAAAAGTCGCTAAATCCAATAAAAAGGTCAGGCTACTAGCTGCCCAAAGGAGTTAATTCCTTTTTACCAACAAAACTACATTCTCCACGTGATGCGTATGCGGAAACATATCCACCGGTTGTACTGCCGCCACTTTATAGTTAGCATCCAGCATACTTAAATCGCGTGCCTGAGTGGCAGGATTACAACTCACATACACTATGCGCTTTGGATCAGCAAAAAGGATGGCATTTATTACATCATCATGCATTCCGGCGCGTGGAGGATCGGTAATAATCACATCGGGTTTACCGTGCTCTTCTATAAAGGCGGCATTGAGAATATCTTTCATGTCGCCGGCATAAAACAGTGTATTGTTTATATTGTTGAGTTTCGAATTTACTTTTGCATCGGCAATAGCTTCAGGAACATATTCAATACCAACCACTTGTTTTGCCTGATGTGCCACAAAGTTAGCAATGGTTCCCGTTCCTGTATATAAATCGTACACCAATTCTTCGCCGGTAAGTTGCGCAAAATCGCGCGTTACTTTGTACAGCACGTAAGCTTGTTCCGAGTTGGTTTGATAAAACGATTTTGGCCCAATCTTAAATTTCAACCCTTCCATTTCTTCAAAAATGCATTCGTTGCCTTTGAAAACATGCACTTCTTGATCGGTAATGGTATCGTTAGCTTTAGAGTTGATCACATAAAGCAAAGACGTTATTTGCGGAAACTTATCAGCAATATGTTGTAATAATGCTTCTTGCACTTCTTTATCTTCATAAAAAAGAATCATTATCACCATCAATTCGCCGGTAGAAGTGGTACGAATCATCAAGGTGCGAAGGAAGCCTTCCTGGCTACGCAAATCGAAGAAGGTAAGACCCTGTTCCAACGCATAACGACGAACTTCGTTGCGAATGTCATTCGAATCTTCGGTTTGCAACCAGCATTTATTGATATCCAGCACTTTATCAAACTGTCCGGGAATATGAAAACCAACTGCATTCATGGTCTCAAACACTTTCCCTTCGGCAATTTCTTCGTTGGTCCTCCAGCGCTTGTTTGAGAACGTAAATTCCAACTTATTGCGATAAAATTCAGTTTTTGAAGAGCCAATGATAGGTGTAATTTCGGGTAGTTCTATTTTTCCAATACGAGTCAAATTGTCCACCACTTGTTTTTGTTTGAAGCGAATTTGCTCCGAATAAGGCAGTATCTGCCATTTGCATCCACCACAAATTCCATAGTGTTCACACACTGCTATGCAGCGTTTTTCGGCATAGCTATGAAAATGAATAGGACGCGCTTCCATAAAGCTGCTTTTCTTACGGGTAACTTGCAAGTCCACCACATCGCCAGGCACCACAAAAGGTACAAAAACAATCATATCATTAACGCGTGCGATAGCTTTGCCCTCGGCGGCAATGTCGGTAATAGTTACATTTTCGAAAATTGGATGCGGTTTTTTATTCTTAGCCATTCGTTGAGGTATCGGTGATCAATTATTAGTGAAATTATTTTAGCTGTACATGGTTTTACAGCACACAAAAGTACGATTTTTATTTGTAATATGCGAAAAACGCAACTGCAAGCGGTAATTGGGTTGAGTCAAACAATAATTAAACAGGATAGGATTGTGATTTCTAATTCAATTTTAAGGGTGATAGGTTCATTTTCATCGAATTCAGCAAACTAGAGTGTTCATCTTGTTCCTTGTTCATTTCTTCTTTCAGTCATTCAACCTATAAAATGGCCAATAGATCGTTGGTTCGAATCCCAGCTTCTGAGCCAATAAATACGAGGGTGTATTCTCTAACTTACATCCCCAAACCGGTTCGTAATCGTTCTCCAGACAGTAATCAATCAAGGCGCAACAAGTGGCGACAGCGTATCCTTTTCCGCGGAATTTCTCTGCTGTCTCTATCCCCAGCTCCAATTGCCGATTAATAATAAAAGCGGAGAAAGCCGTGCATGCCACCACATTACCCTCCAGTAAACTAAACGCTACCGCTCTATTGGCAAAATCGGCCGCACTATCCCAAAATCGACTCGGGATAACGCTTCCTTTCATGTGTTTAAACAGTTGCGTATCGGTTCGCACTATTGGGTACTCATTCTGAGGAAGTTGGTTTTTGAAGTCATGATACTTTTGGTCGTTAAATTTAAAATTCACGCGTGTATTCACTTCTATCTTGGTAGAGTTGTCATCGGCATTTTCTTCCGACCGGATAAGATATTCCGCCCACTGAGTAGCAAGCTGTTCATTCCATTTTTGAGGATAGGCTTGAAGCCATTCGAATCGATGGCGATTTTGGAAAAGATTGAGAGCATGAGCCATCAGCCAGGAGTTGAAAACCTGATTGGTGGTAGCTCCAAAAAGCAAGGACATTCCGTAAGGATGCGTCACATAAAAGCTAGTTGGTTCTTCGTCATTATCAACATATACCTTTCCGTTTACATGCTCTTCAAGCACTGCGCGGGCAAAAAGACTGTTGATTTTCACTTCGGTCATTGCGGCTAAAGCTTTAGGATAATTGCTTTTGTCTAAAAGTATCATGATAATGGATTGATATACGGATGCTTTTGAATATCTCTGTTTATTCCTGTTTTGGCTAGAGCCGATAGATCTTTTATTCTCTTATCGTATCCACACCATAAATTGGGTGGCAATTCAAATTTTGTTTGTTTTTCAAATTTGTTGATAAATTTCATCGAAAGGAATTCTCATTCTATCTCCCCATATTCCTCCTTCTTCTCTGATTCCGCAGGAAACAACCATATTAATTTCGGCTCCTAAAGGCAATTTCAAGATACTTTTCACTTTTTTGCTATCGAAACCCTCCATCGGACAGGTATCATAACCTTCACTAGCCATTGCCAACATAAAGGTTTGTGCAGCCAAAGCACAGGTTTTATGAACTACTACTCTCACATCGTTTTCAGATACCTGATAGGTGATTGGCCTGAAAAGTCCAACAATGATGACCAACATTTTTCGAAGAATACCCAAAACTCCAAAAAAACGAGAATATAAAAACGGTATTACTATTCCATAGTACGTTTTCCAGCGCTTGATTCTTTTCTCTTGTTTCTCAGTCGGACTGTTTTTCTGAATGTTTTGTGTTTCCAACTCAATCATTTTTGCAGCTCTCTTTTGATATAAATCCCGCCTTGTTACAAAAACTATCATTTCTTGGGCGGTAGCCGCAGCTTGCTGATTTAAACAGGCGACGGTGAGCTTTTTCAAAACCTCTGGATTGGTAATGTGATAAAACTCCCAAAGCTGCATATTAGAACTGTTGGGGGCTAAAGCAGCTAGTTCCAGACAATGTTTAACCTTTTCTGCATCAATCGGACTAGCACTGTAGTGCCTTACAGAACGTCTGTAATTTATTATTTCTTCAAAATTCATATTCAGTGGGGATGATTTGCGTTTAAATTTTCATCGTTATTTTTCACTTTACTTTGTAAGTAAGTTTCATCGTAATGGAGGCGGTTTTATCTTTTGAAGTGGTGTTGTAAGTACCGCCCCATGAGTAATTCTCATTGGAATTCTGACCAGTAATTTGTATAATTCCCATTTGAGCAGATATGAGGTCGTCTATCTTGCTACCCGATTCTTCGGCAATTTTCTCAGCCCGCTCACGAGCGTCCTTGGTAGCTTCAGAAACGAGTACGATCTTTAAATCGGCGAGTTTGGTATAATAATATCTAGGATTCTCGGAGTTAAATTGAATACCTTCGTTTAATAGCTCGGTGATTTTGCGTGAAATGCCCTCTATTTTCTCAATTTCTTTCGAGGTCATTTCAATGGATTGAGTCAGTTTATATCCTGCAAACTCCTCACCCGCAAGCTCTCCTGACTGAGAGTATTTTTGTTTTTTCAATTCACGGATATTGATTGCACTAAATACAATGCTCCTTTTATCAACGCCATTCTTGACAAGATAATTCTCAATTAAGGACTTATCACTCTTCAGTTCTGCTGACGCAATCTTTAAATTGACATTGTCTCTGGAAAACGAACCCTCCCATACAATCAAATCAGATTGGAAGTTTTTCTCCCCCAATCCTGTAACTGAGATCTGGCTCTCCGCTTTATTTCTATGCACAAATGCATTCCCTAAGACTATTGCAGCTATAACTATTGCCGCCGAATACAAAATTGAATTCCAATGTTTACTCATATTATTTGTTTTTAATGTTTTTATAATTCCATTTAGCACTAATTCTCCACTTTCGTTTAAGAAAATGGGTTCGTCGGTTTGTTTTGTTTCTTAATTCTTTTTCCCTTCGCTGTGGGTTTTCATAATCATCTGTAAGTTTTTCGGAACAATTACAACCCACTAATAATTCTTCGCCCATATCGGGGTGAAAAACAACATGTACATCTCGATTTTTTTTTCGTGATTGCACATCATTCATGTTTCGTAAGAGGTTTCGTCTTCTGATTGACTCTCTTCCCGCACATCGTAAACATTTTCTATTGTCCAACCTTTGTGAGGAATGCCTTGTTGCTTCCAGAGATTACCCATTCTAAAAGTATTTACTTACTTCGCCATCACATAAATCAATTTTCTTTTAAAAATTCACCTCCCGAAATATCCCAAAACTTACTAAAGAATGCACTGAGTTTTTCGATTACTGTATCCCGTTTTTTTGTACGGTCGCCAGTGGCCGTAAAGCGTGAAACAGGTGGCAATACTTTTGCTGTTGACGTGCCTGTTGATTGTACAAAGCCATCACGGAAAGCGTTGTTTATAAACTTGTAGGTTTCGTCCTTGTCCAAATTCTCTTCTGTAATTATGCTGTCCAATTCTTCCAGCTTCTTTTCATCAACATAAGAGTGCCAATCATCATCAACATTTGTATCGGGAGTCAATGAATCAATGAATTTTTCAATAAGGTCTTTTTTGTTGCGAAGCTCTACACTTGAATCAATTGCTTTAGCAATACTAATTACTATTTCTTTGTCAGTCAAGTGACTTTCGTGATATTTGCGGATTAATAGTTGTCAAGTTTCACAAGGTTGTTGATGTAAGTTGATTGTATTTTGGTTCAAATTTAATATTTTATTTTTAAATTCTGTTGGTGTTATTGTAAAAATTTCAGGACTCAACTCATACCATTTCTCAATTGCTTGAAAAGG
>JBBSDM010000054.1:0-16786 GCA_038249445.1 Bacteroidales bacterium | reverse complement strand
GTCGTTCTTTAACTGGTTAAATGAAAAAACAAAAATTCAAAGAGCGATGAAAGTTAGATCAACTGCCGGATTACTTATTCATTTGTTTGGCAAAATCTCAATAGCTTTCATTAATCTAATTTTTTAAATACTGATTCGCATGATTTAATTTTATAGCAAGCTATATTTCATATTTAATGAAGAAACTAGGCACTTCAAAATGAAAATAATACATTCATTCAGATACTTTTCTCTTTCGGTTATTTTTTGTAATTTTGCACCTCAATAAAAAAAAGACCATCAAGATAGTAAGGATGACAAAGTTTGAAGAATATCCCAATCTGAATTTATCGGAAATCAACACGAATATGTTGACGCATTGGAGCGAAAAAGACATTTTCCATAAAAGTATCGCAATTCGCGAAGGTAAACCGTCGTTCGTTTTTTATGAAGGACCTCCTTCTGCAAACGGACTTCCGGGCATTCACCACGTGATGGGACGTACAATTAAGGATGTTTTTTGCCGGTATAAAACCATGCAGGGCTTTCAGGTAAAACGCAAAGCAGGTTGGGATACGCACGGACTTCCTGTGGAACTTGGTGTAGAAAAAGCATTGGGCATTACCAAAGAAGACATTGGCAAAACTATCAGTGTGGACGATTACAATGCAGCTTGCCGTCATGATGTATTGAAATATACAAAAGAATGGGAAGACTTAACCACAAAAATGGGTTATTGGGTAGATATGAACGATCCATACATCACCTACGACAATCGTTACATCGAAACACTTTGGTGGCTACTTAAACAACTATACAACAAAAATTTATTATACAAAGGTTATACTATTCAGCCTTATTCACCTGCTGCCGGCACCGGACTTTCAACTCACGAACTCAACCAACCGGGTTGCTATCGCGATGTAAAAGACACAACTTGTGTGGCACAGTTTAAGTTGAAAAACGAGGAAAATACCTATTTCTTGGCTTGGACCACTACTCCTTGGACGCTACCTTCAAACACAGCTTTGTGTGTAGGCCCGTCCATCAATTATGTAAAAATAAAAACTCAAAATCCATATACAAAGGAAGATTGCAATCTGATTCTTGCCGAAAGTTTACTTGCCACGGTTATGGGCAAAAACGGATATGAAGTTTTATCGCATAAAAAGGGCTCTGAACTTGCCGGAACCGAATACCAGCAACTAATACCTTGGATAAATCCTGGCGAAGGTGCTTTTAAGGTAATCACCGGCGATTTTGTAACTACCGAAGATGGTACAGGTATCGTTCATATTGCTCCAACTTTTGGTGCGGATGATGATCGTGTAGCAAAACAAAACGGTGTGCCGCCGATGTTATTGATTGACAAAGATGGCAACCGCCAACCAATGGTAGACAGAACAGGTAAATTCTTTAAACTAGAAGATTTAAGTGTTGAGTTTGTTGCCTCAAATGTCAATGTCGATTTGTATGGCGAATATGCCGGACGATATGTAAAAAATGCATACAACGAAAGTCTCACTGAAGATGATGCCACCGTGGATGTTGATCTTTGTGTAATGTTGAAGCAACAAGGACTGGCTTTTAAAATAGAAAAACATACGCACAGCTACCCACACTGCTGGCGCACCGACAAGCCAGTTTTGTATTATCCGTTAGACAGCTGGTTTGTGAAAACAACTGCTTGTCGCGAGAATATGATGGAATTGAACGAAACGATCAACTGGAAACCGGTTTCAACTGGAACGGGTCGATTTGGCAAATGGCTGGAGAACCTTCAAGACTGGAATCTGAGCCGTAGCCGCTACTGGGGAACTCCGCTTCCTATCTGGCGCAACGAAGAAGGTACTGAAGAAATTTGCATAGGTTCGGTAGAAGAATTGATTTCGGAAATTGAGAAATCCATCGTTGCGGGATTTATGACCGAAAACCCATACAAAAACTTTAAAGTTGGAGTAAATACTGCCGAAAATTATGCGGTGAAAAATATAGATTTGCACCGTCCGTATGTGGATGGTATCGTGCTTGTTTCGGCAAGTGGCAAACCCATGAAACGTGAGTTAGATTTGATTGATGTTTGGTTCGATTCAGGTTCAATGCCTTACGCACAATTACATTATCCGTTCGAAAACAAAGAATTGATTGACAATCATACCAATTTTCCTGCCGATTTTATATCGGAAGGTGTAGACCAAACACGTGGTTGGTTCTTTACTTTGCATGCTATCAGTACCATGGTTCGTGGATCGGTAGCTTTCAAAAATGTTATTTCTAACGGACTTGTACTTGATAAAAACGGCAATAAAATGTCAAAACGTCTGGGAAATGGCGTTGATCCTTTTTCTACTATCGAGAAATTTGGTTCCGATCCTTTGCGTTGGTACATGATGACAAACGCCTCGCCATGGGATAATTTAAAATTCGATGTGGAAGGAATTGACGAAGTGCGTCGTAAATTTTTCGGAACACTTTACAATACTTACTCGTTCTTCTCACTTTATGCTAATGTTGATAAATTCAACTATTCAGAGTCAGAGGTTCCCATGGAAAAACGACCCGAGATTGACCGTTGGATTATTTCACTGCTGAATACCTTGGTAAAGGACGTAACTGAATATTACGAGACTTATGAACCAACCCGTGCAGGGCGTGCTATTTCTGATTTTGTTGGCGAGAACTTGAGCAACTGGTACGTACGGCTAAACCGGAAACGTTACTGGGGTGGTGAATACAACGAAGACAAAATCTCAGCCTATCAAACGCTTTACACTTGTCTGGAAACCGTTGCTCACTTAATGTCACCCATCGCACCCTTCTTTGCCGATCGTTTATTCCTTGATTTAAACGCTGTTACCAAAAGAGACTCTTGTGAGTCGGTTCATTTAGCGAAGTTTCCAACCTATAATGAAGCATTAATTGATAGCAATTTAGAAGTATGTATGCAGCTGGCTCAACAAACCTCATCGATGATTTTGGCTTTGCGTCGTAAGGCTGATAAGAAAGTGCGTCAACCGCTGTCAAAAGCCATTGTTCCAGCACAAGATGAAACATCTTACAAACAATTGCTTTACATTGCCGACTTGGTAAAAGCCGAGGTAAATATCAAAGAACTTGAGATTATTCCGGCTGATGCCGACATGGATAATTTGGTAAAGAAAATCAAGCCTAATTTTAAAACATTAGGCAAAAAATACGGCAAACAAATGAAGGAAATTGCGCAAGCAATGACCACTTTTGGCAAAGCCGAAATTGTAGAAATTGAGCGGGAAGGCCAATATTTGCTTACATTACAAACAGGAGAGGTTACGTTAGAACTTGAAGACGTAGAGATAATTACCGAAGATATGCCGGGCTGGCTGGTAGCTAACGAAGGTAAACTTACCGTGGCACTGGACATAACAATTACCGATGCTCTGATCCGCGAAGGAATTGCCCGCGAATTGGTGAATCGTATTCAAAATATTCGCAAATCAAACGGCTACGAAATTGTGGATAAGATCATTGTTGAGATTGAAAATCGTGAAGAAATTGCCGATGCTGTGACCGAATACGCAGGTTATATTGCTTCACAAACACTGGCAAACTCTGTAGTATCGGTTTCTAGTCTTGCTGAAGCTACCGAACTCGAATTTGATGGTTACGTTGTGAGGATCAATATAAAGAAAGCCTAGTTTGTCAAGGTCAAGAAAACACGACTTGCAAGCCGCTTGTTTTCTTGCAATTACTTTTCAACGAACTTAAATATAATTGCCAAAATAATTGTACAACTGAAACAAATTTCATATTTTCGCACCCACAAACGGAATAGGGCGAAAGCTCTGCTTTACACACATAATTTTCAATTAATCGTTTAATAAATTACATCATGACCGAAAAAACAAGATATACTGATGCTGAGCTAGAAGAGTTTCGCGGGCTTATCAAAGAAAAACTAAACAAGGCTCAAAAGGAATATGAAGAATTGCGCAATGCAATTTCCAATTTAGACGGAAATGATGTTATGGACACCTCTCCAACCTTCAAAGTATTGGAAGAGGGAGCAGCCACTTTATCGAAAGAAGAAGCCGGCAGACTTGCACAACGTCAAATGAAGTTTATCCAACATTTGCAATCAGCTATAATTCGTATCGAAAATAAGACGTATGGTATTTGTCGCGAAACAGGTAAATTGATCCCTAAAGAGCGTCTGCGTGCCGTTCCTCATGCTACATTGAGCATTGAGGCAAAAAACGAACAAAAATAATCTAATCCCATAAACGAAATTCGGCAACATGGCAATCTTTGTCGGCTGCCGAATTTGTTATTTTATCAAAACTCAGGCACAAAATTAGCTGACAAACACATTCATTACGAATTGTAAATTATCAATTATCAATTAGTCTCATGTCTATCACAAAAAAAACCATACTTCTGATTTTCCTCGTACTGCTTATCGACCAAGTATCGAAAATATATATCAAATTAAATTTCACGCTGGGCGAAAGCGTGGACGTTTTTGGATGGTTCAAAATTCTTTTTATAGAGAATAATGGAATGGCATTCGGAATGGAAATAATAGGAAAACTATTCCTTACACTTTTCAGAATTGTAGCTGTGGGTGCCTTAGTTTTTTACATCCGCAACCTGATAAAAAAACAAGTGCGCACCGCATACATCCTTACCATTTCATTGGTTTTAGCAGGAGCAGCAGGTAACATTATCGACTCCGTGCTTTACGGAATATTTTTCAGCGCAAGCGAGTATCTGGGTCCAATAGCTTCGTTCTTACCTTCGGGCGGCGGGTATGCATCACTTTTTCATGGCAAGGTAGTGGATATGCTTTATTTCCCAATCATCAAAAATGCAATGGGTCAAACGATTTTCTTTAGCCCTATATTCAATGTCGCCGACTCTGCCATCAGCGTAGCAGTAGCTTTAATTCTTATTTTCTTCCGCAAAGAATTGAACGAAAGTATGGAACCCAAAAAAGAACAAGATGTTGAACCTACTAAGTAAAACGGTTATCCAATTTGCTGCTGTTGTTTGCATTTTATTTGTGTTTGTTGCCTGCAATAATCGCCCGAAAGGTGTTTTAAACCAGGAAGACATGACGAACATATTAACCGATATGCACAAATTGGATGGTGCAATGGTTGAAAGTGGAATAATGTTCTCTAACGACAGCACGAAAATAAAATACTACAATTTCGTTTTTTCGAAATACAATATCACAAAAGCAGATTTTGATTCTTCGCTAGTTTGGTACACAAAAAAACCTCAGGAATTTAGTAAGATTTACAACAAAGTACTACTGAATATTAGTTTGCTGGAAAAAGAGGTAAAATCAGGGAAATACCATTTTATTGATTCGATCGAACTTGCAAAAGTAAAAAACGAGATATGGAGAAAACGGACAAAATACGCGTTGACCAAAGACTCTGCCCGTACTAGATTAGATTTTGAAGTCATGGATTCAACCATGCTTTACGGTGATGTATATATTCTTCGTTTTCTGTTACGAATTGCCCCGGAGGACTCTTGCACAAAACAACACATTACCCTTCGCCTGAAGTATCAAAATGGGAAAGTGGACAGTGCTTTTGCACTAGCTCACCACGACAGTTTATTGCGCCGTTACACTATCAAATTACTGGCTACCAGAAAAATAAAAATAAAATCCATTTCGGGAGAACTGCTTGGAAGCAAGACATATAAGGGCAAATTACATGCCACATTAGACAGCATATCATTGATTCGGAAGTTCAATCCTGTTCATCAGGATAGTTTGCAAAAACTAGTGCAAAAACTAGAGACAAAGAGGAAAACTTTACCAAAACATGTGAGAGCAGATTCAATTCGATTAGCCCCAAAAATCAATACTAGAGTAACTCCAATCCGTAAATAATGAAACGCGTTGGAAGTCAACTTTGCTTTTGCTCACCAGAACGCATTCTTCGTAGAATGGCAGTGGAGCAAGACAGCAAAAATACGGTCACACGGATATTTAGTTTGGATGATGGCATCGTAGAATCAGCCAACACATTATTTTTCGATGGTATTTTGTCTGCCGAAATAATGTCTATAAAACAATCGTCAGCAAACAAGCCAACTCAAAAACTTATTGCCGATTTTCAATATATCGATATTTCGGAAGCACTACCAACACAAAATATAACCCCGTGTTCAAAACCATTACTACTGGATTTCGGAACGAATTCACTTCAAGAAATCAATGAGTTACTGACCGGTTTCTCTCCGGAACTTACTTCATTCACTATCTTTGAAATAATTGCAGCTTGTACCTTTTATCCAGCTCTTGCACTCAACAAAAATGGCGAGCTATGCCAGAAGCGTACCACTCAATTACTGCTTTGGGAGAATGTAGATTTGGTGAATAAAAAAATAACACCTCAAACCAGCATCCGAGCAATGAGGTGATGGATGTGCCGAAAATACCTCAAAATTCATCAGCTTGTATTAGCTACAATAGTTATTTGGCAGCTAATTTAAAAAAAAATTGTACTTTTGCAGCCAACTAAAAAATAAAAAACTCTGTTTTCATTCGGCCTATTAAAATGGTCAACTGTCAACTGCTATTATCAACCAGACATGAGTGTTGTAGAAAAAATAAAAAGTGCCAAATCAACGGCTTTCTCGTTCGAATTATTACCACCATTAAAAGGGAATGGTATTGAAACAGTTTATAGAACTATCGATACTTTACGTGAGTTCGATCCAAAATATATCAACATAACCACACATCGTAGCGAGCTGGTATTCAAAGAAAATGCACAGGGACTTTTTGAGCAGGTTTCGGAACGCCACCGCCCGGGAACAGTAGCCATTGCCGCCGCCATTCAAAACAAATATAAAATCGCCGTTGTTCCACACATTATTTGTAGCGGGTTTACGCGTGAAGAAACCGAATATGCACTTATCGACCTTCAATTTCTGGGCATTACTGATTTATTGCTTTTGCGAGGTGATAAAGCCAAACATGAACGTGATTTCTCTCCTACCGGTCACCGCAACGCTACTGAGCTTCAGGAGCAGGTGAACAATTTCAATAAAGGCTTGTTTTTAGATGAATCGAAAATGAAGTCGCCGATCGTTCCTTTTTCATACGGAATGGCTTGCTACCCTGAGAAACATGAAGAAGCACCCAATATGGATTCGGATCTTTTTTACGCCAAGAAAAAGGTAGATGCAGGTTCGGAATACCTAGTAACACAAATGTTTTTCGACAATCAGAAATATTATGATTTTGTAGATAAGTGCCGTGCAAACGGAATTAATGTACCAATTATCCCGGGCATTAAACCCATTACGCTAAAAAGTCAATTGACTGTTTTACCCAAAATATTCCAATCGGAAATTCCAGAAGCATTTGCTTCTGAGTTGCGAAATTGTAAAACAGATGCCGATGCAGTTGAAGTGGGAGTTGAATGGTGTACACAACAAGCCAATGATCTAAAAAACTATGGCGTACCAAGTATCCATTTTTACAGCATGATGGCCACTCAGAGTGTCAAGCGTGTCGCTAAAGCAGTATTCTAATACAAAGGTTCTGCTTGTTATTTTACAAGTACAAATTATCCTATGCTTTCCGTCAAATGGTGGGAAGGGAGTTATTTATTATCCTATGTTGAGTTTTCTGTTCTTCATAATCATTTTCGTTTTAGTCCTCGGTTTGGTTGTCATACTTTCCGTTCTGGGATTTATACGTTCACTTTTCGGATCGATATTCAGCTTTGGCAAGCGAAAAAATCCAACGCAAGATCAACAGCCAGAAGGTGTTGAGCAACCTGCTCCCAAACAAAAAATCTTTACTGAAAAAGAAGGTGAGTATGTTGACTACGAGGAAGTGGAATAGCAAAAAACTAATTTCTTTAAACTATAGAACAAAGCTTACTTCCTTAAAATAGAAGCTTCTGTATTCGCCATCGGCAGTTTCGAGTTCTAATCTTCCATCCGGATAAACGGCAAAGATCTTAGCCTCAAATAATTCCCCATCCGCTTTGAAAGTATGAAAGCCATCTTTTCTGAAAAGCATGGCGGAGTATTCAGTCTGTAGTTTTTCAACATCTAAGTTGAGGTACAAGTACATGATATTCCAGCACATCTTTTCCAATAAAGGAATTCTTTCTATCCGCTTACCAATAATCTGACGCAACGAAACAGGATTGGGTGCACTGGCCACAAATTCAGTCTGGTTCACGTTTAGCCCTACTCCTACCACTGTAAATTTAATCTGTTTGCCCTGCAATGAATTCTCGATAAGTATTCCGGCAATTTTTTTATTGTTCCAATAAATATCGTTTGGCCATTTCACTGTTATGCCGTCCGTAAACTCATCCAAGGTATTTTTAATCCCCAAGCTTACTAATTGCGAAATCAAAAATTGTTGATCAGGTCTGATCTTCTGAGGAAAAAGAACCAAACTAAACAGTATATTCTTGCCCGATTCCGACTCCCAGGAGTTCCCAATTTGACCTTTACCTGCCGTTTGAAAATCGGTATGTACAACAAAACCTTCGGGAAATTTTTCCTTTCGGATCATTTCACGAAGTACTTCGTTAGTAGAATCCGCCGTTTCTAGATACAAACTATTCTCCATATATTTAGTTGGTGATTTGCAACAGAAACCCTTCAATTTTCTTCACTACTTCGTGCGTAGTGCCACTTGGATTATTGACCATAATGGCGAAAACAAGGGTTCTATTTTTCAATTCCACATAACCTGCATACGATTTCACGCTTTCAATGGTTCCACTTTTTGCATGCACTTTGCCTTGCAAACGAGTATTTACAAGTACTGTTGACAACGTACCGCGACCTCCACTAACAGGCAAACTGTTGTAAAAATCAGTGGAGTATTTACTTTTACTACGCATATAAGTGAGCAGATCCACATAGAAAGCAGGCGAAACAGCATCGCAAGGCGAAAGGCCTGAGCCGTCGTACTGAAACAGTTGATCAACGGGTAATTCTCTTTTTTTCCAAAATGAACGAATCGTTGAAATTGCATTGGCAGTTGTTGCCACCGACGCATTTTGCGATCCAACCAACTTTAACAGATATTCGGCAAAATGGTTATTACTCTTTACATTTGTTTCAGTAATAATTTCTGCAAGTTTGGGTGAATAATATTTATAAAAAACAGTTCCCTCAACACCTGCCAAGGTCTCAACAGAAGGATATTCCGTCACATCAATTCCATTCTCACGAAGCTGAATAGTGAGATGCTGAGCCAATAAAAGTGCAGGTTTTGGGATATCACCTTTTACAACAAATTCAGCTTTTTCAGATGGAATTTGCCCATAAATAGTTCTGAAATTTGAGTTGGGAGCACCAAAATAATAAGCAGCATCGTAGGATATAGAGGTACTTTTAAGATGATTTTCAAGCGTCAACCCCGGAACTTCCGGCTCGTAACGTAAAATTTCGGGTGTAGTTCCAATTTTACCGGAACGAAATACAGTTCGAAACGTATTATCGAGATAGGATATGCCATGAATGCCAGGTGCATAATAATTCCCCATATCCTCCCATGTCCATTTGGGATTTATGACCTGATCTTCAAAATTACTTTCATCCGCAATAATCCGGCCATTAATTTTTCTGATTCCTGCAGCTTTGATGGCAGTTACCCATTGGGGAAGAAAATTTCGTTCGCCCAGTTTTTCCGAACCTAAGGTTGGATCACCACCACCTTGAATTATCAGATTTCCATCTAAAATACTGTCCTTAGTAATCGTCCCTGCAATACAAAGTCGGGTTTCGAAGCGGTAGTCCGCTCCAAACAACTCCAGAGCTGTAGCCGTAGTTACCAACTTCATGGTGGAAGCCGGAGTTGTGCAACTATTGGGACGATATTCGTAGAGGGTCTGATTCGTAGCAGCATCCTTCACCAGCAGGCTAACATTGGCATTTCTCAACAACGTACTTTCAACAAAGTCATTCACTGGGTTACCAGCAAAAAGACAGGAACTAACAAGCGATAAGGATACGATAAACTTCAGTTTTTTCATCAGAATTATACGTTTAGAATTATCTACAAAAGTAAAGAGAAAAAGTGTATTGGGCGTCATTCTGGCAAAAATATGGAAGAATTTATTGAATGTATGATAAAACAACAAGAGCATTGAGTCGTCATTTTCACAGAAAAATAACAACCAACTAAACTATAATTTTATATATTTGCAGAGTGAATTTACAGCAACAATCAGTTTTATAACTTATATAGATGAAAATTATGAAATCGACTATTTATCTCACACTAATCGCAATGACTTCTTTATTCTTTTCGTGTAGCACTTCCGATCCTATACAATCAGGAGATGCTGTACTCTATTTAAAAGTAGCACGTACATCAGCAAGTGGAGGTGATTCAACTGCCTATGTCTCGAATGATTTTGTGTGGTATAATGCCACTACAAAGGAGTTAAAATTCGTCAACCCTCCCTCTCTTCTCAAATTTCAATCGTACAGACAAGTAAAGTTCTACCTTGGCACAGACTCGCTGTTCACTACCAAAATTACAACAGATGCCATGTCGTCCATTGTCAACGATTTGGTTTTACACTTCAAAACGGATGGGAAATTTTACCTCGAAGACGGATATCCTGTGAATATTGGCGACGCTACCTTGCGTGCTCAAAACAAAGACAAAAGGGCCGCTGCTTGGAGTAGGTTCATTATCCAAATGAAAAAGGACAAACATTACGCCGAGCAATAGACTGATAACATTCGCAAAAAAAAAGCTGCAACCCTTACGGATTGCAGCTTTTATGTTTAATTGTCAACTGTCAATTATCAACTGTCAACTATTATTCAGCCAGAGGTTTTTCTTCACGTGGAGGACGTGGCATCAAGGCTTTGCGCGACAATTTGAACTTACCTGTTTTTTGATCAACTTCAAGCAATTTCACATCAATCATATCGCCTTCTTTGATACCGGCTTGATCCATTGTTTCAATGCGTTTCCAGTCGATTTCTGAGATATGTAATAAACCTTCTTTACCTGGCATAAATTCTACAAATGCACCATAAGGCATTACCGATTTTACTTTTGCAGGATAGGTTTCGCCAATTTCTGGAATAGCTACGATACCTTTTATTTTGTATAATGCAGCGTCTATAGCAGCTTTGTTGTTAGCAGCAATCTCTACACGCCCTTGATCACCGATCTCTTCTACTGTAATAGTAGCACCAGTTTCAGCTTGCATATTTTGAATGATTTTTCCACCAGGCCCGATGATTGAACCAATAGATTCTTTAGGAATAAACATCACCACAATACGAGGGGCATTTGGTTTCATATCTTCGCGAGGGGCTGCCAATGTTTCTTGAATTTTGCCCAATATATGCATACGACCTGCTTTTGCTTGGTTCAATGCTGTTTCAAGAATTTCGTAAGAAAGTCCGTCAACCTTGATATCCATTTGCGTAGCAGTGATACCGTCTTTAGTACCTGTTACCTTGAAGTCCATATCGCCCAAGTGATCTTCATCACCTAAGATATCCGAAAGAACTGCAAAGTTTTTACCTTTATTCTCAGAGATCAATCCCATGGCAATACCCGATACCGGTTTCGCAATTTGCACACCCGCATCCATCAACGCCAACGTTCCGGCACAAACCGTAGCCATTGAAGAAGAGCCGTTTGATTCCAAAATATCAGAAACCACACGTACAACGTAAGGATAATTCGCTGGAATCATGTTTTTCAATGCACGAAGTGCCAAGTTACCATGACCTACTTCGCGACGACCAACACCACGTGACGCACGAGCTTCACCGGTAGAAAATGGTGGGAAGTTATAGTGCAACAAGAAACGTTCTTTTCCGCGGAACAATGCTTCGTCAACCAATTTCTCATCCATCTTTGTTCCCAAAGTAACAGTTGTCAACGATTGAGTTTCACCACGTGTAAATACGGCTGAACCGTGTGCACCCGGAAGATAATCAACTTCAGACCAGATAGGACGGATTTCAGTTGTTTTACGACCATCCAAACGTTTACCTTCATCCAAAATAGAACGACGCATAGCTTCTTTTTCTACTTCGTGGTAGTATTTGCCAATCAATCCTTTTTTAGCAGCAGCTACATCAGGTTCCAAGGCAGCAACATATTCTTCTTTAATAGATTTAAAATTAGCAACACGTGAGTGTTTGTCGGTGTTGCAAGAAGCAGCAACTACATACACTTTGTCGTAAGTTTTAGACCAAACATCTTTCTTAAGATCTTCGTCATTTTCTTCGTGGCAATAAACACGTTTTACCGTTTTACCAGCTGCTTCCATCAATTCCAATTGTGCTTGACATTGAACTTTGATAGCTTCGTGAGCCACTTTCATAGCGCTCAACAAATCGTCTTCACTCACTTCTTTCATTTCGCCTTCTACCATCATGATATTATCGATAGTAGCTGCCACCATGATTTCCATATCAGCTTCAACTAATTGAGCAAAAGTAGGATTGATAACAAATTCGCCGTTGATACGAGCAACACGACATTCAGAGATAGGACCGTTGAAAGGAACGTCCGACACAGCCAAAGCAGCCGAAGCAGCTAAACCGGCCAATGCATCAGGCATATCTTCGCCATCTGATGAGAAAAGTGTTACAGTTACGAAAGTTTCAGCGTGAAAATCATCAGGAAACAACGGGCGCAATGCACGGTCAACAAGGCGTGAAACTAAAATTTCGTAATCAGAGGCACGTCCTTCGCGACGAAGGAAACCACCCGGATAACGACCAAAAGCAGAGAATTTTTCTTTATAATCCACAGAAAGTGGCATAAAATCGGTGCCTGGAACAGCGTCTTGAGCTGAACAAACGGTGGCTAAAAGCATGGTATTACCCATGCGAACCATTACAGAACCATCGGCTTGTTTTGCCAATTTACCTGTTTCAATAGAAATGGTACGTCCATCACCCAATGTGATAGTTTTTGTAACTACATTCATAAAATTACATTTTTCTTATTTTTAAACATCTAATTTTCGCGCGCAAAGATACGATATTATTCTCAAATTTCGTGTAGATGTGGAGTAAATTAGTGATTTTTGGGGGATTGATAGGGTTGGTTATTTGCAATCCATTCTCAATCGTTGATTTTCATTGGTGACAAGGTGAAATGATACAGCCTCTATTTTCACCGACAAAAAACTGCATCCAAAGTTTCAACACATAACCTTTTTCTGTCATTCTGTCACCATTCCACACTTGGCATTTTTTTTGACTAACACAAAGACGTATCAGTTGGATTGTCTCTAAAAACACATTCCAACCAGAAAATTTTGCAAATACTTTCGAAATCGGAATTCCGATTTTTCAACATTATAAATAAATAAACTCGGAATTGTAATTCCGAGCTCCAGTATAAATAAACCAATAAATTTTAAACAAAAAATGGCAAAAGGAAACATCGGGGTTACGAGTGACAATATCTTCCCCGTTATCAAGAAATTTTTGTACAGCGATCACGAAATCTTTTTACGTGAATTAGTATCGAACGCAGCGGATGCCACTCAAAAGCTCAAAACATTAGCCGCTGTTGGCGAATACAAAGGCGAACTGGGCGACTTAACCGTACGTGTATCCATCGACAAAGACAAAGGAACACTTACCATTTCCGACCGCGGTATTGGTATGACAGCCGAAGAAATTGAAAAGTACATCAACCAAATTGCATTCTCTGGCGCCGAGGAGTTTTTGGAAAAATACAAGAACGACGCTCAAGCCATTATTGGGCACTTCGGACTTGGTTTCTACTCATCATTTATGGTATCAAAGGAAGTAGAAATCTTTACACAATCACACAAAGAGGCTACCAGCGCTCAACATTGGGCATGCGATGGAAGTCCAGTTTACGAACTAGAAGACACCATCAAAGCGGAACGCGGAACAGATATTGTACTTCATATCGACGATGAAAATCAAGACTTCCTCGAAGAATCAAAAATTCAGGGTCTATTGACTAAATATTGCAAATTCCTTCCTATCGAAATTGCTTTTGGCAAGAAAAAAGAATGGAAAGATGGCAAAAATGTAGAGACAGATGAAGACAATATTATTAACAACACCAACCCGGCTTGGACGCGCAAGCCTGCCGATTTGACAGAAGAAGATTATAACAACTTCTACCACGAATTGAACCCAATGGGAGAAGATCCATTGTTCCACATTCACCTTAACGTCGACTATCCGTTTAACCTCACTGGAATTCTTTATTTCCCAAAGATCAAGAATAACATCGACATGCAACGCAACAAAATTCAATTGTACTGCAATCAGGTGTATGTTACCGATCACGTAGAAAATATCGTACCCGAATACCTTACCTTGTTGCACGGAGTTATCGACTCACCGGACATTCCATTGAATGTATCGCGTAGTTATTTGCAAAGTGATAATAATGTGAAGAAAATTTCAAGTCACATCACAAAAAAAGTTGCCGATAGATTGAATGAAATTTTTAAAGCCGACCGTACTGCATTCGAAGAAAAATGGGACAATCTCAAACTTTTCATCCAATACGGAATGCTCAGCGATGAGAAATTTTACGAACGTGGCGAAAAATTTGCATTACTTAAAAATGTCGACAGCAAATATTTTACATTCGAAGAATACAAAACGCTGGTTGGCGAAAACCAAAAAGACAAAAACGGCGACATTATTTATCTTTACACTAATAATACCGACGAGCAATTCAGCTACATCGAACACGCCAAAGAAAAAGGCTATGATGTATTGTTGATGGACGGACAACTGGACGTGCACGTGGTAAGTCAACTGGAACAAAAATTCGAGAAAACTCGTTTTGTGCGTGTGGATAGTGACGTAATTGACAAAATTATTCAGAAAGATGAAGCTGCACAAGTTGCCTTTAGCAACGAGCAACGCAATGCATTGGTTACGGTTTTCGAATCGCAGATTCCTGCTATCGAGAAAACTAACTTCATTGTTACCTTCGAACAATTGGCACCAAGCACCAACCCGGTTTTCGTTACACAAAACGAATTTATGCGCCGCATGAAAGAAATGTCAGCATTGCAAGGTGGTGGCGGGATGATGAATTTCTACGGAGAGATGCCTGATAGTTACAATTTGGTTGTGAACACTGCTCACCCATTGGTAGAAAAACTGTTGATAGACGAAGAAGATGCTTGCAGTGTAGGCATCGCTCCTATTACCTCAGAACTTGCCGAAGCGGAAAACAAACACACGCAACTAAAAGATAGTCATAAGGACAAAAAAGACGAAGAAATTCCAACTGCCGAAAAAGCAGAACTGGAAGATTTGCAAAAACAAATCGATCAATTGACCGATAACAAAAAAGCAATTATAAAATCGTTTGCAGCCGACAATAAACAAGTTCGTCAACTTATCGACCTTGCACTTTTGGCAAACAATATGCTAAAAGGCGAAGCATTGGCTAAGTTTGTAAAACGAAACGTGGAACTATTGTAATCAGTCGTTAAACAATTCAAAAAAAAAGGCGTGGCTCAAAAAGTCACGCCTTTTTTTGTTCTAATTTTGCTTTTCCAGATAAGTTTTAATCGCCTCCACATAATCGGCAAAAGCATTAGTGGCGGTTTCAGTAATTCGGCAAACTGTCCGGGTTCGTTTTCCAAGAAAACCTTTTTCGATTTTTAAGTATCCGGCTTCACTCAATTTCTCAATCTGAACACTTATATTTCCAGCAGAAGCCGAAGTTTTTTCTTTAATATATAAAAAATCAGCTTCATCCACAGAAATTAGGATGGACATAATACCCAATCGAAGTTCAGAATGTAATAAAGGATCCAGTTCTTTAAACATGTTGATTTTTACTTTTTGAATGAAGAATATAACCTGGAATTACCATCATAGTAAAGATACACAATCCAAAGATTAATACTTGTTCATAGCCATTCACCAAGAAAGGAAGAATGCAAGAAAACATTCCCAAAATGCCACAAATAATTACCGGCTGAAATTTAATTCTCAAACCTGTTAAGGCAGTTCCAATCCCAAGCAAAAGTATCAAAATTGAAAGAACAGGTATTTGAATAAAAAAAGCTAAAAAAGAAATCAGAAACACGGCAGAAACAATTACAAACCAAATATTTGAAATAATTCTGTCAATGTATGTTTTATAATATTTGTCTTCTTTCTTTTTTGAAAAATACAAAAGCAAAAAACCTACTAAAGGAATTCCAAGCCATGCTAAATTGTATAAATTATTGTGCGTTGTTTTAATTAAAGAATACACAAGAATAAATATTAGTACGGTAACGTAACCAAAAATTAAGAAAGGCTTACCATTTCCATCTTTCAATTTTTGTTGAGTGTTTCTAATCATTTGAGAAATCAGTTCCAAACTTTCCTTCTCGTTTAAAACTTTGTCTTCCAAAAGATTTTGTTTTTAAATAAATAATTTTTCAATCAATTTAGCTGCAAATGCAAACTGGTTTATTTTATAAACCAAATAAAAAACAAATTCTATTAGATAATTTAACGTTTTTATCTTTATCTGATAATATAAAAACGTTCGGAATAACGAGAATTTGCATCTAAGTCAATAATTAACCCATAGACACATTAACGTCAAATTAAACTTATCTATTTTTTTTTCATATATCAAACATCATCCTTATCTATTCTATTTATTACGCGCATACTTCCAGCAAACAATTTTAACTGCCTATCCCTTTCGGTCAAGTAAAAAGTTGTAACTTTGTCGCATGAATAATAATGAACGTTATCCGAAGCATTTTCAAGAATTTCTTGCTCAATTTAGAAACGAGGAAGATTGTTGGAATTATATTTTTGAAAT
>JBBSDM010000053.1:0-18029 GCA_038249445.1 Bacteroidales bacterium | reverse complement strand
CTCATTTACATCTAAAGCCTAAATATTAGCTATTTGATGTTGGTGGAAGCAAATTTAATATAAACTTAAAATTAGAAGAATATGAAAAAAAAATTACTAAGTGTTATACTTGTGTTTTGTTCAGTCACACTTGTATCAGCTCAAGAAATGACTTCAAATACACCCAAACAAGGTGAAGTAATCCCCAATACACATTGGTCTGTTTCTCTAAAAGCCGGTGGTAGTTATTTCCGAACAGGCGGTATGCAGTATAATTATGCTCTTCCTTTTTTTAAGAGAAGTAGACTTGATTTTACAAGTGTTGTTGGTGGTGCTGTTGAGTATACTTTTACTCCCATATTCGGATTAGGCCTTGATTTTACTTATACCGGATATAGCCGTTGGAATGATCTCAACGAAGATCGCGTGCGAGACAATTATATGACAGCTAATACGAAAGATGTTGCATTGTTTGGGTCTCTCAATCTGACAAATGTTATCGCCCCCAAGCGAACAGGATTTTGGGAAAAGCTGAGTTTGTACAGTAATTTAGGAACAGGAGTAGCATTTTATAAGTACGATGTTTCAGGACATTCAGCAAATCCCAGCTCGTTTATGGCACTTGGTGGGTTGAATCTTGAATATAATATCAGCAAATCGTTTGCTATCGGTGGTGAATTCCAATACCGCTACTATGCAAAAGATGATATGGGATATTATCCTAATTATCAACCTATTGGTTTCTGTGATGCAGCACTAGCCACATTGAGTGTACGCTATAAGATTAATGCTCCAGGTGGTAGAAAGCATGTGCGAAATATTAATGCATTGGAATATGTTCCGTTGGACGGTGATAATGATGGTGTGAGCGACTTGCTTGATAAATGTCCTGAAACTCCTGCCGGTGTGAAAGTGGATTCATTGGGATGCTCAATCGATTCGGATAAAGATGGTATTGCTGATTATCTTGATAAGTGCCCCGAAACTCCTGCAGGCGTGCAAGTAGATTCACTGGGATGTCCGATTGATACGGATAAAGATGGTGTAGCCGATTATCTGGACAAATGTCCAGGAACCCCGATAAGTGTTAAAGTTGATGCACAAGGTTGTCCTGTAGATACTGATGGCGATGGAATTTCTGATTATCTGGATAAATGTCCTACTGTGGCTGGTGTTGCTGCCAATCAGGGTTGTCCCGAGGAAGTGACTACATTAGCTCCATTCCCCAAAATTAAGGGCGTGTCGAACTTTAAAATTGGATCAGCAGAACTTAAACCAACTTTTGTTCCGGCTTTGAATATTCTGGTTGACTATTTAAAAGCAAATACTAATACGGTTGTTGATTTACAGGGTAATACCGATAGTACTGGCGGTGATGATCTGAATCAAAGATTATCCGTTAAACGAGCAAAATCATGTGCTGGCTATTTGGTTAAGAAAGGAGTGCCGGCTGATCAAATGACTACTCAGGGCTTTGGAGAGAAAAAACCTGTAGCCAATAATGCAACTGTTGAAGGTAGAGCTAAAAACAGACGGTGTGACTTTGTTATCAGTCGTAAGTGATCGATAGATTCTCTTCAAATAGATATTCTTCCCAACTGTAAATTTTAAATTGATATTGCAATTTGAAAATTACTTATACTAAAACTCCCCAACTAAGATGTTCCTCAGAGTTCATCTTGCTTGGGGAGTTGTTGTGTACTTATGGTTTTAAAAAATAAAATGTATATTTCTTTTTTTTTAGAAACCCTTTTTCAATGGATTAGCTTCTAATTAGTCGTGTCCACCTCCGAAACCACCACCGTTTCCACCTCTAAAACCGCCACCATCGCCACCTCTTGGATGATTGCCACCTGGGCCGAATCGTTCCATTGGGTTCATTTCGGCTGGATTGTTCTTTGATCCGGCAAATTTATTGATTTTAATCGTAAAACTCAACATAAAGTAGGAGGTAAGCGTATTGTATCTATTGACGGAAATGCTGTTGTCTCCAATAGTTTGTCGGATATTTAGTTGTTGATGGAGAATGTCATACACTTTCAATGCAATCACACCTTTACTTTTTAAAACAGTTTTGTCAATTGACGCATTCCATATTAATTGATTTTGATCAAAATTTCCATACCCTTGACGCATTGTATAGTTTAAATCTGTTCCAATATTAATGCTGTATGGTAAGTGTGCTACTACATTACCAGCTCCTGTCCAGTCTGTTATTTCAGTTGTAATTTTACTTAAATTATTTACAGATTTAGCGTATCTTACACCACCTTTCACACCAATTTCGATTAAATCCTGAGTAAAAGTTAATGATATATTTTCACCCAAATTGAATGATGGTGTATTGCTCATATCACCCTTAACAAAATTGTTGACATCTATTAATTCGTTACTCATGCCTTTTGAAGAATAACCAATCGATCTGCTGTATCCTGCTGAAGTTGCGGTATTGAATTGTAGTCTTTTTTTGATAAGTGGTGTGTTGAACATTACGTTCCCAAACAAACTAACAGGCATTACATCTGCATTGACAGTTTGGCTGTATTGTTTACCTGTATTATCGTAAATACTATTTGTTACCAATGCGTCTTTTGTAAAATTAGCGTTGATGAAAGTATTGAACGAAGAAAATGATTGATCATTAAAACTGCTGTACATTACTCTCAGCGATTGATTAAATGCAGGATTTAGATTAGGATTTCCTACAACTTCATTCATTAGGTTTGAGTTGTTTTTTACTGGTTGCATTTGGTTAATATCCGGCTGGTTAGTTTGTCCGCGATAATCTATACGTGCGAATTTCTTTTTCCCAAAATTGTATTGCAATCTAGCCGTAGGCGAAAAATTAAATACATTTCTTGTGATAGGGAGCGAAGTTCCGTCGTTATAAAGTCGTGAACTATACGTTTGCGAAGGCTCGCCTTTCATCCCGAACATTAAATTGTATTTTTTATCAATATAGCGATAATTCAATTCTAAAGATTCTTTATTAAATCTATTGTCGTAATTATTACTATATTCGTTATTTATAGTATTGTAGTTTCCGTTTGTATCACCGTTGTATTGTATTTTGTCGGAAGTACTATAATTATCACTAAACGATACCGCAGTTTCTAGGAAGTTTTTTAAGTTCCAAAGTGGCTCTACAAACGATATGCGCAAGCTTACATTGTATCTGTTTGATTTGTTGGTAGTTCGTTGATTGATAGTTGTGTCTGATGCAGTAAGGAAATTGTATTTGTACGAGGAATTAAAGCTTTCGTTGTCACTTTGTGAAATACCGGTTTGAAAGTTGCCGGTTAATGTTCTTCCTTTTTTGGAAGCAAATTTATGATTGTAAATAATTCCAATGCCGCCATTTAGCGATGTTCCGTTACCATTGTTTATTGAAGTTCCTCTACTGGTGCTATCCGTTCCGCTTAAGTATGAGTATGCTCTGTTGCTATCAGAATAGCTCTGATTGTACCCCAAATTTGGTTGAAAAATAATGGTATTTAAACTGTCCAATTTCCATTCCATCTCCAGTCGCAAATTGGCCGAATAGTTTTCGTTATGTGCAATATTTTTTGAATTATTTGTATTGTTTGCATCTTTCAAAAAGGTTGTTTGATTACTTTCGTTTTCAGTCTCGTTGCTCGAATGGTTTAGCGATGCATCGCCACCGATTTTAATTTTTTCATTGATAATAGAACTGTTGTTAATACCAATGTTTTGAGTTGTGTTGATACCACTACTTATTCCACCAAATCCACCGCCGTTTCTACCACGACTACTTCTGGAAGTGTTCGCATTGTTTCCACCACCGGTTAAAGTAGTTTGCGCTTCGCCATCAATCATATTCAAAAACATATTACCATCATATCGTACTCTATCTTCGGTGTCTAAACCTGCACCACCGGTAATATTGCCAAACGTGCCTTTTTTTCTGTTTGCTTTAAAAGTAAGGTTAATAATTCGTTCGGTGTCATTATCTTCAAATCCTGTTAGCAGAGCCATGTCCGATTTCTGATCCAAAACCTGAATTTTGTCGATCATTTCAGCTGGGATGTTTTTAGTCGTCATTTCTATGTCGTCACCAAAGAATTTTTTACCGTTCACACGTATTTTCTTCACTTCCTCACCATTTACCCTTATTTTACCGTCGCTGGTTACTTCCACACCGGGCAATCGTTTCAGTAAATCTTGTACCACGGCATTTTCAGTCGTTTTATAGGCATTGGCATTATATTCCAATGTGTCACCTTTTACTACCATTTGTGCAGCAGTACCTTTAACCTCTACTTCTTTTAATAAATGGGCATTTTCCGATAATTGAATCGTTTTTAAAATCAAATCTTTTTGCGCAAGGACAATATTCTGGTAATATTTAAGATAACCTATATTGCTAATTGACAAAATATAATTTCCGGGTTTCACTTTGCTAAGCATAAAACTACCTTTTAAATCGGTGTTACAACCCTGTACCAAGGTGGAATCGCCTTGTCGTAAAAGACGAACCGTTCCCAACTCAATGGGCTGTCCGTTTTTAGAGTCAAAGACTGTACTTTGAATACTGTGCTGAGCGTAAGCAGAAATGCTTAAAGAGATTGCCAGAATGACTGTAAGAGAAAATTGCTTCATATAATTTATAGTTGAAATATTTTTTTTATATTTATTTTTAATAGATTCAGCGTATTTGACTGTCATATCAATAAAAGGTTTAATCAAGACTCCAAATAGAATAAAATTTTGTCACAATATTTAAAATTGCTATGCTGTTTATTGAAAATGACAGATGTAAAATTCCGATTAAATTATTATTGGTCGTAACATTTTAGAATTCTTCTAATTACAAAATAATTACTTTAAAATATAGAAATTCTATGAACAATTCGTTCAAAATTTACATTGTAATATCCAATATAGATGCTCATGTTGCTTTTGAATGTGTTCTAAATTTGAAATTATTTCAATTAAATGCAGCAAAACTCTTGGGTTGTCTATGTGAAATTAAATTTTTATTCTATATTTGCATCGAACAAGAGATGTAAAAGGCTTTAAAATTCATTAATCTCTCTTTTTTTGATCAAAACAAGATGCACTGGATGAAAAAACTGACTTTTCGAATTTATTTAATCTCGTGTTCATCTTAAAAATAATCTTTATTTACTAATACTAAATTGCAGCCAGAATGAGTGAACAAGAAGAAAAACCCAAGAAAAATTCAAGAAGAAAGTTCTTACAAGAATTAGGAATTGTAGGTATAGGTTCAGTTTTAGGGGGTTCTGCAATTTTAGCTGGTATAAATTACGACAAGAAAAAGACTGCCAGTCAAAGAGTTCGAGTACTTACAGCCGAAAATGAATTGCTCGAAATAGAGAAAAGCGATACAACAAAAGTAGTAAAAACAAAATACGAAAACCTTACTTATTTGCAAAAACAAGGTCGCGATGGACTTGCCGGTAAGAGATTCGTAATGGTAATCGACCTTTCCAAGTGTAGAAATGCCCGTAAATGTATGGCTGCATGCCAATATGCTCATCATTTGCGTCCTGAGCAGCACCACATCAATGTGCTTAAAATGGAGGAAACTGAAAATACTCCGGCTTTTTATATGCCAAAACCCTGTCAGCATTGCGATAATCCTCCTTGCGTAGCCGTTTGTCCGGTAGATGCTACATTTAAACGCCCCGATGGTATTGTTTTAATTGATAACGAACGCTGCATTGGCTGTCGGTTTTGTATCGCAGCATGTCCTTACAGTGCTCGTGTTTTCAACTGGGCAGAACCTTTAAATACACAAGCAGACAAGGACTTAACCTATAATGTTGAACTTAATGTTCCCCAACGAAAAGGTACAATTAGCAAATGTTTATTTAGTGCCGACAGATTGCGCGAAGGTAAATTACCTTATTGTGTTTCGGCTTGTCCAAATGGAGTTTATTACTTCGGTGACGAGAACGAAGATGCCGTAACAAATGGAACTACTAAAGAAACTGTACGTTTTAGAAAATTGCTCGATGATAATGGAGGGTATACATTAATGCCTGAGCTGGGTACGCAACCAAGAGTCTATTATCTACCACCCAAAGGAAAGGAATATCCATTTCAGGACAAAGACAAGCCTGAAGCTTTAGAACATTTACACGGATAATACATCGGTAAAGAAGCCTGAATTATATACATTTATTCTTATTCTGTTGCATTCAATTGTGGATTATTAATTGAGAATTATTAATTGAAAGACATGTTAGAACAATCAACTACAGACAAAATTACATCCGATTTACTTCGACCAATCAGACTCACTAAAGGTTTTATGGCTTGGATGGGCTTTTTAGGTGTTTCATTAGTAGTATGTTTAGGTGCTTATGTGCTACAATTAAAAGACGGTTTGGTTGTAACTGGCTTGGGCGATTATGTATCGTGGGGAATGTATATTTCCAACTTTGTATTTTTTGTTGCCACCAGCTTAATCGGTATGTTGATAAGTGCCGTTTTGGGACTTTCGGGTGCTAAATGGGCGTCGCCACTGTCCAGGATTGCTGAAATAATAGCACTTGCATTTGCTGCAGTAGCCGGCTTGGTTATTGTTTCTGACATGGGGCATCCTGAACGTCTGTTGAATGTTTTCATTCATGGGCGCATACAATCGCCAATTCTTTGGGATGTGACGGTGGTAACTATTTATGTATTAATTAGTGCATTATTTCTCTATATCCCGCTTATCCCCGATTTGAAAATATGTCACGATAAATTAGATAAGCTGCCTCCTTTTGCCCGTAATATTTATAAAATCTTGTCGCTCAATTGGAATGGGTCACATGAACAAGAAAAAATTATTAAACAATCGACCCGAGCCATTGCTATTTTTATTATCCCTTTAGCATTGGCTATCCACACAGTAACTTCGTGGTTGTTTGCTAGTACATCAAGGGTGGGCTGGGATTCTACTATTTTTGGTCCTTATTTTGTAACCGGTGCTTTTGTAGCAGGTTCTGCTGCGATTATTATAGCCATGTACTTTTACCGTAAAAATTATAAACTGGAAGATTATATCACCCTTTCACATTTTGATAAAATGGGCAAACTATTAGTGTTGGTATCATTAATCTATCTCTATTTCAATTTGAACGAATATATGGTTCCTGCATATAAAATGAAAAGGTCAGATGGCCTGCATATTAATGAGTTGTTTATTGGAACTCATGCAGCATTGTTTTGGTCAGTCCAGATTTTAGGATTAATATTACCAATAATCCTGCTTCTTTTCAAAAAAATTAGACAGCCTCTTCCGATGATGATTATTTCAATATTCGTTCTTTTAGGCGCTTGGTTAAAGCGTTATATAATTGTTGTTCCAACTCAAGAGAATCCTTTTTTGCCTATTCAAAATGTACCGTTGAACTTTAAAGTTTATACTCCCACACTTATTGAGATACTTATCACTATTGCTCCATTTATATTGGCATTAATGATTATTACTATTTTGTCGAAGGTAATCCCTATTATTTCTATACACGAGACAATTGAAGAGTTAGAAGAAAAAAAATAAATAGTGCAGGTTGGTTAATCTATTAAATTATGCTTAGAAAGAATATTAAATTAAAAGTTTTATTCACAGTATCACTTACTGCGTTATTTTATTTTCAGTCCTATGCTCAGCAGGTTTGGGATGTGCCTGCCGACAAGAAAGCCAAGAATAGTTACGTAAAGTTCGACGGTTCATCTGCTAAGGAAGGTGGGGCTATTTATAACAAAAACTGTTTGTCCTGCCATGGTAATCCTACCAAAGACAATAGCATGAAGTCGCTAAAACCGGTTCCGCCGGATTTGTCGGGTGCTAAAACTCAAAAACTTACTGATGGTGAACTGTTTTATATTCTAAATACCGGAAGAGGATTAATGCCGTCGTTTAGCAATGTTCTTTCTGAATCTGATCGATGGAAAGCAATATCATACATTAGAAGTTTTAATAACAGTTATATTCAGGTACTTTCTAAGACCGATCCTACTAAAAGTAGACTGGTAAAAATAAATTTGGATTACGACTCTCTTAAAAGTGTCATACATGTTCAAGTTACCGCTGCCGAAAAGAGTGGGGTAGTAGCCTTAAAAAATGCTGAGGTAGTGCTTTTTGCTGCTCGTTATTTTGGCAGACTTCAGATGGACAAAACTTTACGTACAGATAATAATGGTATGGCTACGTTCAGTTTCAACAGAACTTTATCGGGTGACAAACTTGGGAATGTGAATTTGATTGTAAAAGTGAATGATGATGTATATGGCGAAATTGAATCGCAAAGTAAAATGAAAATAGGTGTACCAACTGACAAACCAAGCTTAACCCAAAAGAGAGCAATCTGGAATGTTTTGGCAAAAGCTCCTATTTGGATCATTGTTCTTTATACTTCAGGTGTTTTAGTTTTTGGTGCATTTTTACTCTTTATACTATATAGTTTATTTAGAATTAAGAAATCAGGTGAAAATTTAAAAATAAAATCATGAAAAAATTAGCAATCATTGCACGTATTCTTTTTGCTTTACCCTTTGGAATTCTTGGACTCAATCATTTTTTGATGACAGATGTTTTTCTGGGTATGATGTCTTCGTTTATTCCCGGAGGTGCCTATACCATTTTGGTTACAGGAGCTTTACTAATTGCAGCAAGCATAAGTATTATTCTAAACAAGTACATAAAAATTGCATGTTTTGGGTTGGCTGGTTTACTATTTATTTTTATTGTTTCGATTCATATTCCCGGTTTAGTGAATCTAGATCCTAAAGTAGCACAATTTGCTTTGATAGAACTTTTGAAAGATACCGCATTAATGGGTGGAGCATTGATGATAGCCATTTATTACGATTGTATTAAAATCGAAAATAAAAATTGATTTCAGGTCAATAAAGTATATGATAATGAAAAAAACAACTATTTATCTTTTTATTGCACTTTTCTCTTTAACTGGGAGACTATCTGCGCAAGTTGATCAATCGCCAGAAGTGGCAGTCATTGAACACCTCGGAACTACAATCCCCTTGGATTTACAGTTTTTAAATGAGAAGGCGGAGAAAGTAACGCTCAGACAATTAATTACAAAACCCACCATCTTATCTTTTGTGTATTTTGATTGTCCGGGTCTTTGTAGTCCACTTTTAGAGGGAGTTGGTGACGTAATAAGAAAAACAGATTTAGTTTTAGGGACAGACTATCAGGTAATAACCATTAGTTTTAATTTCCGTGATACCCCCGAAAAGGCGAAACAAAAAAAGGATCGATTTGTAGAGCGCTACTCGAAAGGAAAAGGTGATGGTTGGATATTTCTAACTACCGACAGTACTACTATTTTTAAAATTACCGATGCTACGGGTTTTAAAACGAAAGCTGTGGGACTGGATTTTATACATCCATCGGCCATAATAGCAGTAAGTCCGCAAGGAATGATAACCCGCTACTTGTATGGAATCACTTTTTTGCCAATAGATTTTAAAATGGCTATTATTGAGGCAAACAAAGAGCAACCCAGAACATCTATTCAAAAAATAATGATGATCTGTTATACTTATGATCCCGAGAATAAACGCTTTGCTCTGGATGTGACTAAAATAACAGGTTCCATAATTATTTTCTTTCTCTTAGTGTTTATTGTGGCATTTTTGTTGAAACCAAAAAAGAAATAAATAAAATAACAAATAGATAATGAGTAATAGTACAGAAAAAATTGAATACGTGAGTTATCTGGATCATCAGGGAAAGTATAAGGGCTTTCTCTCTTGGATTATGGCAACTGATCATAAAAGAATAGGGTTACTTTATATGTACGCTATTATGACGTTTTTCTTTATAGGAGCGCTTCTTGGGCTATTGATGAAAGTGGAGCTGATTGCTCCGGGTGAAACAATTATGAAGCCACAAACCTATAATGGATTGTTCACCCTGCATGGTATTTTGATGATTTTTATGGTAGTAATACCTGGATTATCGGCTGTGTTCGGTAACTTCTTTTTACCTATATTAATTGGTGCAAAAGATGTGGCTTTTCCAAAATTAAATCGGTTTTCATGGTGGATTTTTATTACAGGAAGCATAATGGCGGTTGCATCACAACTGTTGAAAGATGGCCCTCCTGATACCGGTTGGACATTTTATGCACCTTATAGTACTCAAACAGGTACAAATGTTATTATGGCCACAGCAGCCGCTTTTGTGCTTGGGTTTTCATCTATCCTCACAGGTCTTAACTTTATTGTAACCATACACCAAATGCGTGCACCAGGCATGCGTTTCTTTAATATGCCATTGTTCCCATGGGCATTATATGCTACTGCATGGATTCAATTACTTGCCACACCCATTATTGGTATTACACTTTTAATGCTTATTGCCGAGCGAATGTTCAAAATTGGGTTCTTTGACCCGGCCTTAGGCGGTGATCCATTATTATTTCAACATTTATTCTGGATTTATTCTCACCCGGCCGTTTATGTAATGATGATACCGGCTATGGGTGTGATTACCGAAATTATACCTACTTTTTGTCAACGTCAGATCTACGGTTATAAAGCTGTTGCCATTTCAAGTTTAGCCATTGCTGGTGTAGGATTTTTGGTTTGGGGGCACCATATGTACACTTCGGGTATGAGCGATCAGGCACGTTGGTTCTTCTCGTTGCTGACATTTATTGTTGCGGTGCCAAGTGCGATAAAAGTATTTAACTGGATAACAACTATGTATAAGGGTTCGATAGATCTGAAGCCGCCGTTTCTTTATGCTTTGGCGTTTATATTTTTATTCATTATAGGTGGTACTACCGGACTTTTGTTGGGATCTGTAGCGACAAATGTACAGGTTCACGATACTTCTTTCGTGGTTGCGCACTTCCACTATATTATTTTTGGAGGTATGGGTTTTGCCTTTTTTGCAGCTATTCATTATTGGTTGCCAAAAATATACGGTAGAATGTATAATTTTAAGGTTGCAAATATAGCGTTGGTCATTAATTTTATCGGGTTTAATTTGTTGTATTTTCCTCAATTTATTATTGGTATTGAGGGTATGCCAAGGCGATATTTTGATTATCCTATTCAGTTTCAACCCATGCAGGTTATCTCCTCTATCGGAGGTTTTATTTTAGTGAGCGGTTTAATATTGATGGTATTTAATCTTGTAAAAGGTGCTAGATCGGGTGCTATCGCTCCGTCGAATCCATGGAATGGATCGACTTTGGAATGGCAAATTCCATCACCTCCATCGTTGGAAAACTTTGATGAAGAACCGGTAATTAAAGAAAATCCGTACGATTATAAATAGAAACACATATGAGTGAAAAAGTAATACATGTTGAAGAGCATAGAGACGATGAAGCATCCAAACTGGGGATGTGGCTCTTTATTTTTACAGAACTACTCCTTTTTGGGGGGTTGTTTTTGGTGTACTCTATTTTTAGGGCACAATATCATAATGAATTTTACGAAAGTAGTTTAGAACTTAGTGTAACCATTGGTGCAATCAATACTGTGGTACTTCTTTTTAGTAGTATGACGGTGGCTATGGCTTTAACAGCCATTCAAAAAAATGACCAAAAACGGGCACTTATTTTTATTGGTATCACCTTATTTTGTGCTGCTGCATTTCTTTTTAATAAGTATTTTGAGTGGGGACATAAAATAGACCATGGTCTTTATCCGGGTTCTGCCTTGATGCCACTTTTGGATAGAGGGCATTTGTTGTATTTTAGTCTTTACTTTTTTATGACAGGTTTGCACGCGTTGCACATCATAATTGGTATGACTCTTCTAATTGTATGTTTATTTAAAGTGAAAAGCAAGAAAATAAATGATAATGACTATATATTGTTAGAAAACGGAGCACTTTACTGGCATCTTGTGGATTTAATATGGATTTTCCTTTTCCCTTTGATGTATTTAATTTCCTAATGCTGAGTGGAGATTCTCTAACTTTAGCAACCAATCATTAAATTTAAAGTTTATGGCAAATAATACAACACATACAATTGAGTATAGAACATTATCTAAGATTTTGTTGGTACTGTTGTTTCTTACTTTTCTTACAATTAGCATCACTTCAATACATCTGGGACCTTTTACGGTAACTGTGGCCTTGCTCATCGCCGGTTTAAAATCCTTTTTGGTTCTTTCTAATTTTATGCATTTAAGATACGAAAGTTTATTGCTCCGAATTTTAGTATCAATGGTTTTTGTTCTGTTTGTTATAATAGTTCTCATTACGTTTATCGATTATGCTTTTCGGTAGCCCGATTACCAAGATTATATTACTCATCATGCATTCTTAATTTTTAATTGTGCATTATTAATTATTAATTCTATACTTATGTTTAGTAAAGCATCAAATTTTGTGAACGGAGTAGATTCGGCATTCCTAATTATAACTGGAATATCTGTTTTTTTTCTAGTTTTACTCACTGCAACGATGATTTTTTTCGTTGTGAAATACAATAGAAAAAAAGGGAAACCTGCTGTTCAGATAAAAGATAATTCTCTGCTCGAAATCACATGGATAGTTATTCCAATGCTTCTGGTTCTTTATATGTTTTATATTGGCTGGAAGGGTTTCTTACCCATGCGGGAGGTGCCTAAGGATGCGATTGAGATAACTGCCATCGGTTCTATGTGGAAATATGAATTTGTTTATCCGGGTGATAAATCATCCGACACCTTGGTGGTTCCACTCAATAAAGCAGTAAAAATTAATTTAGCATCGAAAGATGTTTTGCATGGATTTTCAGTACCGGGATTTAGAATTAAAGAGGACATGGTACCTCAAAAAAAGAATTATTCGTGGTTCACAGCTGGCGAACTGGGCGACTATGATGTCTATTGTACCGTGTATTGTGGTGTGAGCCACTCGTATATGAATTCAATCATCCGCGTTGTAAACGAAGCTGATTATAATAAATGGGTAAAAGCATTACCGGTTAAGAAAGCCGATAATTCCTTAGGTTTAAAAGTGCTGGAGAAAAATGGCTGTATTGCTTGTCATACTTTGGACGGAACAAAATCTGTAGGTCCGACGTTTAAGAGCTTGTATGGTTCAAGTGTGGATGTTAGCGCTGCCGGTGCAAATCGGAAAGTAACAGCTGATGATGCCTACATCGAATCGTCTATTACCGATCCGAACAAGGATGTTGTGGTTGGTTATCCGCAAGGGCTAATGAAATCTTACAAAGGTATTATCAAAGACAAGGAGATAAAACTGGTTAGCGAATACCTGAAAACGTTGAAATAAGAATGAGAAACCACTTACAAATAGTACTGGCCTTGATAAAATACAAGGTTTCAATAGCCGTAACATTTACCGCTATTACAGGCTATATCGTTTTTTCGGGTTACTTTGATCTTCAGATATTAACTTTAGCGTTGGGCGTGTTCCTTCTTGCAGGAGGATCTAGTGCGTTAAATGAATGTCAGGAAAGTGTCTACGACGCCAAAATGCCGAGGACTATGAACCGTCCGATTCCTACCGGCAAAATATCGCTTATCCACGCCACTATTGTTTCCATTTTGTTTTTGTTAGCAGGTACTGCTTTGTTGTATTTTGCCTTTGGTGCTGTAACTGCTTTATTGGGCTTGCTCAACTTTGTTTGGTATAACTTTATTTACACCTATCTTAAGCGTATTTCTGCTTTCGCTGTAGTGCCTGGCTCGTTGGTTGGTGCCATACCGGCAGTCATGGGTTGGACTGCTGCTGGTGGATATGTGTTTGAACTAACCATTATTTTTATTGCTTTTTTCTTGTTTATATGGCAAATACCACATTTCTGGTTGTTGATGCTCAAGTACGGTAAAGAATATGAAGATGCAGGATTCAAAACCATTAATCAGGCCGTACAGCCACAAAACTTGAAACTGGTTATTTTTGCATGGGTAGTGGCTACATCATTTTCCTCCATTATTATTCCCTTGTTTTTGGTCAATATATCGCTACCATTCTTTCTTATTATCTTTGCGTTAAACCTTATGTTTATCGGTGTTTTTGTAAAACTTTCGTTTGGAAATGTAGCCGAACTTAATTTTCGAGAATCGTTTATCAGCATTAATCTTTATATGATGATTTTTATGTTGTTGCTAATTGTGTTCCATATTGTAATAGCGTAAAATCATCCTCAAAATAACCAAAATAAAACTCCCCGATACATGATAATATGTGTCGGGGAGTTTTGTGTACTCTATTTTGATACTTACTTTTTTGCATTTACTTGTTTCTGTTCAGATTGTTTCGTCGTCCCATTCCTATTCCATCTCCTCTACTACCATTCCGCTCGTGAATAACCATAATATTCAGTGCATTCCCTTTGGTTTTAGGTACCATGTTTCTCCTGTATGCATCTCTAATTTTCACCCAGTTAGAAGTTCTAACCATCTTACCTCCGTTTAAGGCTCCTTGTCCTATACCGGCAATTAATTTAAATAACGACATAATCTAATTTGAAATTAAAAGTTTGACTTCGCGAATAAATACTTACTGCTGCTAGAACAAATCAGATTTCAAATCAGTTGAAAAATTATTCATATTAAACATTTGTTTTCATTATAGCATTTTCTAAATATTATGGTTGAGCCAAACAAAAAACTCCCCGATAAGTCTTGCCTACCGGGGAGTTTCTAGTCTTTCCCCTCTCCTCAAGGAGAGGGGTTAGGGGTGAGGTGTTTATTTCGACATTTCAATAGCTACAGCCACTTGTACAGTTGCTCCAACCATTGGGTTATTACCCATTCCTAGGAATCCCATCATTTCCACGTGAGCTGGAACAGAAGAAGAACCTGCGAACTGAGCATCACCATGCATACGTCCCATTGTGTCGGTCATGCCGTAAGAAGCTGGACCAGCACCCATATTATCAGGGTGAAGAGTACGACCTGTACCACCACCTGAAGCTACAGAGAAGTATTTTCTACCTTGTTCGATACATTCTTTTTTGTATGTACCAGCTACAGGGTGTTGGAAACGTGTTGGGTTAGTTGAGTTACCAGTGATAGATACATCAACACCTTCGGAACGCATAATAGCTACACCTTCGCGAACGTCGTCAGCACCGTAACATTTTACTGCAGCACGAGGTCCGTCAGAATAAGCTTTGGTACGAACTACTTTCAATTCGCTTGTATAGTAATCGAATTCGGTTTGCACATACGTAAATCCGTTGATACGTGAAATAATCATAGCAGCATCTTTTCCCAGACCGTTTAAGATTACGCGTAATGGTTCGTTACGCACTTTGTTTGCCGATAAAGCAATACCGATTGCACCTTCAGCAGCAGCAAATGATTCGTGTCCTGCAAGGAATGCAAAACATTTAGTTTCGTTGCGAAGCAACATGGCAGCCAAATTACCGTGACCAAGACCAACTTTGCGGTCTTCGGCTACAGAACCAGGAATACAGAAACATTGCAAACCAATACCGATTGCCTCAGCAGCAGAAGCCGCATCTGTACAACCTTTTTTAATAGCAATAGCTGCACCTACAACGTAAGCCCATTTTGCATTTTCGAATGCGATATTTTGGATAGATTCACAAATCTTGTAAGGGTCGATGCCTTTAGCGTCACAAATAGCTTTGGCTTCGTCGATATCTTTGATACCGTATGTATTGAGTGTCGCGTTTACCTTGTTGATACGACGGTCGTAACTTTCAAATAACATAATGATTATAATTAAAAATTAATAATTAAGAATTAATAATGGAAGAAAATAATTCACTTAGATATTTATAATTCACTATTGGGAGATTTGTTATTGTTTTTGTTACTCGAATTTATTATCGAAATCAATATCTTTATTAGTTCAACACAGTCGGTGTGGATACTTATAAATTCTTTTTCAGTAATATATCCAGTTTCAAACAATAATTCAATCCAATACTTTGTTTCACTAGCTTCTTTAAGAGCAATTCTAAGTTTGGATACAAAATCCTTTGTACTTTGACCATAAACAGATTCTTTAATATTGGCACCAATACTGGTTCCGCTGCGCAGGAATTGTTTTGAAAGTATAAATTCTTTTTTTCTCGTTTTGAAGATGTTGAAACAATCGTATTGTTCTAATTGCAAAAGTTTTGCTTTTATCAACATTAATGTTGTCTGTCTTCATTCTCGTGAATTATTAATTGTGAATTATTAATTGACACTATTCGTGTCTTGGATCAATATATTTAGCTGCGTTATCAAAACGACCGTATTTGCTAGTCGATTTTTTCAATGCTTCGTTAGCATCAACACCTTTTTTGATCAAGTCCATCATTGCCCCGAAACGTACGAATTCATATCCACAAGCTTCACCGTCTTCGTCCAATGCCATGCGGTTGATATAACCTTCAGCCATTTCCAAATAACGAACGCCTTTTTTGTTCGTGCTGAACATAGTTCCAACTTGCGAGCGCAAGCCTTTACCTAAATCTTCAAGACCTGCACCGATTGGAAGTCCGCCTTCAGAGAAAGCAGATTGTGTACGACCGTAAACGATTTGAAGAAATAATTCGCGCATTGCTACGTTGATAGCATCACACACTAAGTCAGTGTTCAAAGCTTCAAGGATAGTTTTGCCTGTTAGAATTTCGGCAGCCATTGCAGCAGAGTGAGTCATGCCAGAGCAACCGATGGTTTCAACCAAAGCTTCTTCGATGATACCCTCTTTTACGTTCAATGTTAGTTTACATGCGCCTTGTTGTGGAGCACACCAACCCACACCGTGAGTTAAACCTGAAATATCTTTTATTTCTTTCGATTTTACCCATTTACCTTCTTCAGGTATGGGTGCAGGACCGTGGTTAGGGCCTTTTTTTACAACACACATGTGTTCTACTTCGTGCGAATAAATCATACTTTTGTTATTTAGTTAGTATAAAAAATAGTTTGATATTGGATACTCTTAATTCGACCACAAAAGTACGCTTTTTTTACCGTTTAGCCATCGATGTAAATAGAGAATTTCGGGTTTTAATGAACATTTATTTTGTAATATTGTTAGCAATGAAAGTCAAGATTGTCACAACGTATAAATCATTGATAAATATAAATAAAATGCTCGATTCTTATCGTATAATTAACGTTTATGATCCGATGTTCAGTAGATTGTACAATCTTTACACGGCGTCATTCCCTCATCCTGAACGTAGAAGCTGGGATGGATTGATGCATGAATTAATATACGAAAAACGATTTTTCTGCAATGCATTGTTACAAGAGAATGAATTTGTGGGATTTCTGAATTACTGGAAGTTTGAGAAGTTTTATTATATAGAGCATTTTGCAGTGCAGGAGAAAATGCGTGGAAATCACATTGGAAGCAAAGCCATTGAAATGCTAAAACAGCAATCTAAAGTGCCTATTGTATTTGAAGTAGAATTGCCGGTTGATGAGTTAACGAAAAAACGGGTACACTTTTACGAACGGCTGGGATTCACGCTTCTAGTGCAAGAATATGCCCAGCCAGCTTATATTGACGATGAAACTCAAGTGCCCATGAAATTAATGTGCAATGATAAGACCTTTGGAAATGAGAATTTTAAATCGATAAAAGACACATTGTACAACGATGTGTATGAAATTCTTACTCCTTAACGAGCAACTGTGCTGCTTTTGTTTTATATATTCCCTAATTCTGCTTTGCCAAAATAGAAAATCTTAGAAACTGTTTAAAAAATAAGTTTAATTTAAACTGACTATCAGTTGTTTAGTTGAATAATATTTCGTAACTTTATGGAAATTAAACACATAAAGAACGATGGAATCATATACAACCAACCTCACCGATAGTCAATGGGACATAGTAGATGGCATTTTAATTGACAAACGACCACGAAAATATGAAATTCGTCAGATATTTAATGGCATCTTCTATATTCTTAAAACGGGATGTCAGTGGCGCATGCTCCCCAAGTGTTTTCCTCCAGGGCAAACAGTTTACTACTATTTCACAGTTTGGAAACATAAAGGAACTATTGATCTGATTCACGAACACCTTCGTGATAAAGTCCGCTTAAAAGCAGGAAGAGAGAAATCGCCCAGCTTGGGTCTTATCGATAGTCAGTCCG
>JBBSDM010000052.1:0-18310 GCA_038249445.1 Bacteroidales bacterium | reverse complement strand
GGCATAAACTACGTTTTCTTATAGTATTATTGGGACTAGTTTTGACAAGCAACTCTAGGAGCTCAATATCCTCTGTTTTTAGTTTTATATATCTCATATTGAGACAAATATACGAATATTAATCCGTACCACCAAAGAAATAGTATATTATATTATTCCTACTACTTATATCGATTTCAGTAGTTTAAAAAAGAAAAAGACAACATAATGTAAAAAAATAGAGACGTACAATCGTGCGCCTCTACAATAAATAGTGTGTATCACTCCCAGCTCAATATCACTTTGCCACACTCACCAGCTTCCATCACATCAAAACCTTTTTGAAAATCATCAACTTCAAAACGATGAGTAATCACAGGTGTAAGATCAATGCCCGTAATGAGCATTTGCTCCATTTGGTACCATGTTTCCCACATCTCACGACCATAAATACCTTTCAATGTTAGAGCTTTAAAAATAATTTTATCCCACTGAACGGTGGTGGAGTTGGGCAAAATACCCAAAAGCGCTATCTTAGATCCGTTGTACATATTTTCAATCATACTCTCGAAAGCAATAGGCGAACCCGACATTTCAAGCCCGATGTCAAAACCGTGCATGTTAAGACTTTTGATAGCACCCTCTATTGTCTCACCCTTTCGGGGATTGACAGTTAGGGTTGCTCCCATTTTTTTTGCAATTTCAAGGCGGTAATCACTCAAATCTGAAACTACGATATTGCGTGCTCCTGCAAATTTACAAATAGCAGTTGCCATGGTTCCAATAAGTCCGGCACCAGTAATAAGTACATCTTCGCCAATCATAGGAAACGATAAAGCAGTGTGAGTAGCATTACCAAACGGATCCATGATAGACGCCACGTCATCAGAAACATGAGCATCCAAGTGCACCACATTCTGGGCCGGGAGCGATAGATATTCGGCAAAAGCTCCATCGCGGTTCACCCCTACCCCAACCGTATTTTCGCAGACGTGCAACTTACCACGACGACAATTCCGGCAGTGTCCGCAGGCAATATGACCTTCGCCGGTTACGCGATCGCCAATGCGGATATTTCGCACACCATGACCTTTATCCACTACTACACCTACATATTCATGACCAATGGTCATAGGTGTTTTAATAGTGCGTTGCGACCAATCGTCCCACTTGTAAATATGAAGGTCGGTTCCGCAGATAGCGGCTTTCTTTATCTTAATCAATACATCGTTAACACCCATATGAGGCATGGGTACATCTTCCATCCATATCCCTTTTTCGGGACGAAGTTTTACGAGAGCTTTCATCTTGGGTAATTAGTTAATTATACGATTGGTTTACTTGTTTACTTGTTTACTTGTTTACTTGAGACTAATGACCAAGCATTGCGAACTAAATCACTTTCATTTCTTTAGCCACTTTGGTAAATGCAGCAATACATTTATCCAAATGTTCCGGTTTATGCGCTGCCGAAATCTGAACACGGATGCGCGCTTGTCCTTTTGGCACAACGGGGAAATAAAATCCGGTGACGTAAATTCCTTCCTCAAGCAAGCGAGTGGCCATATCCTGAGACAATTTAGCATCATACAACATCACAGCACAGATGGCCGACTCGGTAGGTTTAATATCAAAACCTGCTGCTCTCATTCGCTCAACAAAGTAAGCGGTGTTTTTGTGCAGTTTATCTTGCAATTCATTCGTTTCATCCATCATTTCGAACATCCTAATTCCTGCAGCAGCCACCATTGGCGGAATTGAATTGGAAAACAAATACGGACGCGAACGTTGACGAAGCAAATCGATAATTTCTTTTTTCCCAGTAGTAAATCCACCTATCGCACCACCAAAGGCTTTACCCAAGGTTCCAGTGATAATCTCAACCTTTCCACGGAGTTGGTAACGTTCGGTCACGCCCCTACCCGTTTCACCCACCACACCGGCTGAATGCGACTCATCCACCATTACCATGGCGTCATATTTATCAGCAAGTGCCACTATTTCATCTAAGGGAGCCACATTGCCATCCATAGAAAAAACACCATCAGTCACTATCAACCTGAAACGCTGTGTCTGTGCGGTTTTTAATTGTTCTTCCAAATCATGCATATCAGCATTTGCGTAGCGGTACCGTTGAGCTTTGCAAAGTCTCACGCCATCAATAATAGAAGCATGATTAAGTGCATCAGAGATTATAGCATCCTCTTCGGTCAATAGAGGTTCAAAAACTCCACCGTTTGCATCAAAGCAAGCAGCATACAAAATGGTATCTTCTGTTCCAAAAAAACGTGCGATAGCTGCCTCGAGTTGTTTATGAATATCTTGTGTTCCACAAATAAACCGCACTGATGAAACACCATAACCGTGGGTATCCAGTCCCTTTTTAGCCGCTTCTATTAACAAAGCATTGTTAGACAATCCCAAATAATTGTTGGCACAAAAATTCAACACCTCTTTTCCATCGGCTACGCAAATCACAGCACCCTGTGGAGATGTTATGATACGTTCATTTTTATATAATCCGGCTTGCTGGATATTGTCCAGTTCTGTTTCTAAATGCAATTTTAACTTCTGATACATAGTTTGATTTTTTAATGATACCTAATGGGTTATTCTTAATCTTGAAAAGACTGACTTTATGATTGTATTTTGTCAGCAACAATGAAGCAAATGTAGTAAATTATTTGCAGTTTATATGTATAAAAATTCAAATACAAATAAGATTTTAGAACGGATTGGATGAAAAAAAACCATCTCTTTTCAAAGACGGTCTTTCGTACAAAATTTTTAAAAAAATAAGTAACAGAAAGTCAACGCTATCAATGTATTAAAACAATAAAACTTGTAACTCGCAACTAAATTCTTGTAACTATTTATGACAATTTTGAGCGATATGTAAATTTATATACAAAAGGATATATTTCGCAAGCAATACATAATCCGAAAACAGATTCGAGAAAAGCACAGATTCCGAAAACTGCTATCAACGCATACGAAACAGTATCAAACCCTAACAGGCAGCTTACTAAAATTGAAACACTAAATACAAGTGCAATGCGTGCTGCAAATATTTTTGGTCCAGCATTAATGAAGTGTTCTTTCAATGCCAGGCGTTTTGCCAAACTTTTAGAAACAATCGTAAACACGCTATATTTTGAATTATTGCTTGCTCTCAGTAAAAAGTCGACTAGCAACGAACTGATGATAACCAAATTGGAAGTCAATGCAAAAGCAATTAAAAACAACACTGTAAACAAGCCGTTAAAGCGAGCTATTGTTTCATTGATTTTTTGATTGGAAATGGGGCAAATGGCATATGTTTTCATCATTCTTATTTTTATAAATGGAAGTATATAGTTTGTACAATGCAAAGATACAGGGTAGAAACCGACTATGAAATACCGTTTTAGGCGTATTTTATATACCATAAACAGGGTAGATAATCACAAAAAAAACCTTCTTTATTAATTTCCTAAATCATTTTTGGGTATCATTACAAAAAAGTGTACTTTTGTGTTTCTATTCAAAACTTATGACACAGGACAGCATGGTGCTTCGCACCGAAAATTTATTCAAAAAATACGGTAAACGAACAGTGGTGAACGACGTTTCCATTAATGTAAAACAAGGAGAAATTGTTGGATTATTAGGACCTAACGGTGCCGGAAAAACCACTACTTTTTACATGACGACCGGTTTGGTAACACCGAATTCGGGCAAAATATTTCTCAACGATGTTGAAATCACCAAATATCCGGTATACCGTAGAGCACAAAGCGGAATCGGTTATTTAGCTCAGGAAGCTTCTGTTTTCAGAAAAATGACGGTTGAAGACAATATCAAATCGGTATTAGAAATGACTAAATTTACCAAAGCTGAGCAAAAAGAAAAACTGGAAACTCTTATTTCGGAATTCAATCTGGAGCATGTACGCAAAAACATCGGCGATAGATTGTCGGGAGGTGAACGCCGCAGAACTGAAATTGCACGTTGTTTGGCTATCGAGCCACGATTTATAATGCTCGACGAGCCATTTGCCGGTGTGGATCCAATTGCGGTGCAGGACATTCAGGATATTGTTTGGAAATTGAAAGATAAAAATATTGGCATACTTATTACCGATCATAATGTAGATGAAACGCTGACGATTACTGACAGAGCTTATTTGCTTTTCGAAGGGCGAATTTTGTTTCAAGGCACCTCTCAGGAACTTGCCGACAACCCGGTAGTTCGTGAAAAATACCTGGGACGAGACTTTGAATTAAAAAAGAAAACCCGAATTTAGACATGCTAGTAGCTTGATATATTTCAAACAATCATAGATCTGTATTGTTATATAAATTTGGCAAGATTATCTGAACTCATGTTTTTGTCAAAAAATATCCTTTGATATATCAGATTATAGAGAGCAGTCTGCAAATTACAAAAATCAACCTGTGTATTGTAAAAAAACATGCACAGGTTTTTTTACAATATAAAGCTCACTTGAAGCATTAAAGCAAAGATTAAATAAATTTTGAACCGAGATGAGAGAACCGATTATCAATAGAACCGAAATAATTGTAGACAAAGAGATCCTACTCAGAATTGTAGAACAGGAAGATGCAGAACTAATTTTCAAAACCATTGATAACGAACGTAACTATCTGAAAGAGTGGCTTCCATTTGTAGAAGAGACGCACGACATATCGTACACCAAAACATTTATTGACCACGCCATAGCTGCCGAGTCGCATGACCTCACATTCACCATATCTTATCAAAATCAATTTGTTGGAATTATAGGATTGAAAGATACCGACATGGGCAACCAAAAAACTGAAATTGGTTATTGGATATCAGAGAAATTTCAACACAAGGGCATCATTACCCTTTCCTGTAAGTCTTTGATAAACTATGCGTTTGATGAAATAAATATACATCGCATACAGCTAAAAGTTGCAACAAATAATTTAAAAAGTCAAGCCGTGGCAGCAAGACTGGGATTTATTTTTGAAGGAATTGAACGCGATGGTGAACTTCATTCCAGTGGCTTTGTTGATTTGAAAGTGTATAGCTTATTGAAAGAAAATCAATCCGATGTATTACATTTTTAATATGCAAACAGCATCAACCCATAACTTACTAATGCTTTAAAATTATTTCCAATGCAAAAAGCATCACTCTCTATTTTAGGTTGCGGATCGGCACTCCCTACACGAAAAAAATTCCCTACTGCGCAATTATTGGAGCTGCGCGATAAGCAGTTTTTGATTGACTGTGGCGAAGGAACCCAGATTCGTATGCGTCAGATGGGAGTAAAAACAAATAGGCTGGGGCACGTTTTCATTTCACACCTACATGGCGATCATTGTTTCGGATTAATAGGACTTATCTCTAGTTTTGGAATGCTAAATCGCACGGCCGATTTACACATTCACGCTCAAGCCGATTTGAAAACGCTCATGCAACCGCAATTGAACTATTTCTGTACCGACCTGCCTTTCAAAATTATTTTTCACACCATCAACCCACGCACAAACGAACTTATCTTTGAAGATAGATCCGTAAAAGTATTCTCTATTCCTCTAAAACACAGAGTACCCTGTTGTGGCTTTCTGTTCGAAGAAAAGCCCAAAGATAGACACATCATCCGCAGTATGATAGACTTTTATAAAATTCCAACATGGCGAATTCCCAAAATAAAACAAGGTGAAGATTTTGAAACGGAGGATGGCGAGATAATTAGAAACTCACTATTAACCACCGAATGTGATCCCCCGAAACGATTTGCTTATTGCTCAGACACTGCCTATTCCGAAAAAATAATTCCAATAATAGAAGGTGTCGATTGCTTATTTCACGAAGCTACCTTTATGAACGATGAATTGATTAGAGCAAAAAACACCCAGCATTCCACAGCTCGTCAGGCTGCCGAAATTGCAAAAAAAGCGAAGGTAAAACTATTGATTATCGGACATTATTCAGCGCGCTATGTTCATCAAAACGATTTACTAGCTGAAGCAACGGCCGTTTTTGAAAACACAGTTTTAGGTGAAGACATGACGGTGTACGAATTTTAGCAAGCAATTCACTCACTACATAACGCAAAGAAGCGTGTTTTCCAATATTTGGAAACACGCTTCTTTGCAGGATAACGAATGTAATTACTTTCTAAAAACACGTCGTAGAGAGCGAATCATTTTATAACCTATCATTACTCCATCTAACATATTAAGCCCCTTGGTAAAACGTCCAAAAATGTATGATGCTATCGACGCTGGCGATAGTAGTTGCTCCGATGAATTGGCAATTTTCTTTTTTTGATCTTGAATTTGGTCTTTGAGCTCTATTTTTCGAAGATACAATGCATCCAAACCATTCACTTTTTTTTGTGGAGTCGAAGTTGGTACTATTTCCATACGTTTATTTATTGGGTTTTGTCAAAAACAAGTTGGTAAGAAACTTCAACAACGGATTGATTACTATTTGCCGGCGCAGTAAGATAAAAACCACTATTAACACGACATAAATGCCCGAAATAATACCAAAACTAAGTGCCAAACTTCCCAAGGCAGGTTCAAAAGCATATGCCATAGAAAAAAACAAGTAGAACAGTGCCGCTATCACCAAAACGAGTACCAAAGCGATAATCAGCAAAGCCGATAAGAGTATTGTCATCTTTTCTACAAAATCAACTTTGATATATTCGATTTGTAACTCAACGTATTTCTTAACGTCATCATACAGTTGTTGAAAATTAGTTGAGGGGTCTTGATTATTAGTCATGCTTGGATAGTTTTAAAAATCATTTTGCCTCCGGACTCATCTCAGATTTAATTTCGTCAACCAAATCTTCCATTTCACTCTTGTTTAGCTTAACACCTCTTTTCTCTAGAGCATCTGAAATTTTTTTACGCGTTTCTTCACCACTTTCGGGTGCAAAGAGCAAACCTAAAGCACCACCAATAACTGCGCCTCCTAAAAAGGCTGCCAAAAGGCCGACAGGATTTTTCATGATTTTATATTTTTATAGATTTATGACTGATAATAAAACAATTAAACATTAAATAAGGTTTTGATTCACATCCAATATTATTGGAAAAAATAGAAATAATTAACCGAACTTTATCTACAAAAGGTACATTTTTGTTAAACTCATTTTTACTCTTTTTCTGTTAGCAAATATCCATTTTAGGTTTACCTACAATTGCCAGTCCGCCTTCAGCAGTCTCTTTGTAAAGACTTGGCAAATCATGGCCTGTAATGCGCATTGTTTCAACTACTTTATCAAAACTAATAATGTGCTTGCCATCCGAAAGCATTGATGCCAGATTGGCATCCAGCGCACGGAGTGCGGCAAACGAATTACGTTCAATACATGGAATTTGCACCAAACCGCAAACTGGGTCGCAGGTAAGTCCCAAGTGGTGTTCCAAACCCATTTCGGCGGCATACTCTATTTGCTGCGGACTACCACCAAACACCTGATTTGACGCTGCCGCAGCCATGGCACAAGCCGAACCTATTTCGCCCTGACAGCCCACTTCCGCACCCGAAATAGAGGCATTATTTTTTATTACACTTCCAAACAAACCGGCAGTAGCCAAGGCCTGAAGGATATTTTTATCGGAAAACTGATGATTTGTCTTCAAGTGAAACAAAATGGCTGGTAAAACACCTGCCGACCCACAAGTTGGAGCAGTCACTACTTTAGCACCACTTGCGTTCTGCTCAGAAACAGCTAAAGCATAAGCCATTATTAAACACCTATTCTGCAAACTTACTTTGTAGCTTTTGGCCTTTACCCAGTACGATGCAGCTTTACGTCGCAAGTTAAGTTCTCCCGGTAAAACGCCATCATTGTCCAATCCTTCCTGAATAGACTGCTGCATAGTTTTCCAAACTTCGTTCAAATAGTCCCACAAATCCGATTCTTCATGTTCTTGCACATATTCCCAGTAAGTCTTCCCTCGGTTTTCTACCCACAGCAATATATCTGACATGGTATGATGTTCGTAAACATGTCGTTCACTCAAGTGCGAATTCTCATCACTTATTTTACCACCACCCACACTGTATACTATCCATTCTTTGAGAACTTCAGCATTCTCGTTCAGAGCTTCGAACTTCATTCCGTTGGGATGAGCGGGCAATATAATTTCGGGAAACCAATTAAACTGACATCCAGAAGGCAATAAGGAGTCCGAAATAGCTTTATCCGTGAAGTGTCCTTTACCCGTTGCTGCCAAGCTTCCATACAAACTTACCCGATAGGATGTAGCAGAAGGCGTCTCTAACTTAAATTGTTCCGCAGCCAGTTTCGGCCCCATGGTATGGCTGCTTGAAGGACCATGACCAATACGAAAAATAGATTTTACACTTTCCATAAATTAGTTGAACATGTTTATAATTTTATATCGATAAAACTAAAAAAAATCCCGCAGAACACAAAAATACAACAGTACCTTTAATATCTTGCGGGAGTTTTAATTTCTACTTTATATTCCGAAAAGAGAAAATTCAATTTACCTAAACGAACTTACATTCATCAGCATTAATCCAAATTATACCCAAAACCTTTCAGTTTAAGGTCTTTGTTACGCCAGTCTTTTTCTACTTTTACAAATAGTTCCAAAAAAACTTTCTTGTCGAAAAACACTTCCATGTCCTTGCGCGCTTCGGTGCCCACTTTTTTGAGCGACTTGCCACCATGACCAATTAGGATTCCTTTTTGCGAATCGCGCTCGGCATAAATTACGGCATTAATACGGATGAGCCTATCATCTTCTTCAAATTGTTCTACCTCAACTTCAACCGAGTACGGAATCTCCTTATCGTAATTCATCAAAATTTTTTCACGAATAATCTCAGTTACAAAAAAGCGAGCCGGTTTATCCGTCAACTGATCTTTATCGAAGAATGCCGGCGACTCGGGTAATAAAGCTTTGATTCGGCTAAACAAAGTATCAACATTAAATTTTTCAATAGCAGAAACGGGATATATCTCAGCACGAGGCAATAAAGATTTCCATTTATCCACCAACACTTCCAGCTTTTCCTGATCGATAAGATCTATTTTATTGATAATAAGCAGCAGAGGTGCAGGATTTAGTTTTACCTTTTCTACAAAATCTTCATTTTTCTCGTAAGTATCAAAAACATCCGTTACATACAACAACACATCGGCATCGGTCAATGCAGAGCGCGAAAAATTAAGCATGGATTCTTGAAGACGGTAATTTGGCTTCAACACTCCTGGAGTATCAGAATACACAATTTGGAAATCTTCGCCATTAACAATTCCTAAAATACGATGGCGCGTAGTTTGAGCTTTAGAAGTTATGATTGAAATTCGTTCACCTACTAAGGCATTCATTAATGTAGATTTACCTACATTAGGATTTCCAACAATATTTACAAAACCTGATTTATGCATTTTTTTTTAATTATCAGTTCACAATCACTACTATCGGTATATCCTGACCGATTAGCATTAGCTGTTCACAACATTTTGCCACAAAGATACGATAATTTATGCAGATGAAGAATTGAAAGTCAATTCATACTTTTTTAGTATATTTGACGTTTCAAATTTGAATTCAAGCTATTCACTCAGACAATTGATGACATGCAACATATCAATAAATTATATGAAATTTCACAGCGATTAAAACTTGTTTTTATTGTTGTTGGAGTATGCATAGTTGTTGTGTCGACCCTTTTTACGAATCAACTGGCCAAATCACTCGCTGCAGAAGAACAAAAAAAAGTGGTTCTTTGGGCGGAAGCTACCCGACAATTACTCAACGCAGATGAAAAAACAGATATAAATTTTATCACAACTATTATTGAAAATAGTACCAGCATACCCATGATCATTGCCGATGGCAATGACAATATGCTTTTCTCACGAAACATCGTTGAGCCCAAGACGCAAATATATGAGTTTTACTTAAACGAAATCATGCGTCTGAAAGCAATTCGACCCGCCATTGAATTAAAACTCGACGATACTACTCAGTATTTGCATTACGATGACTCTTTGTTTCTTAAACAATTATATTACTTCCCCTATGTGCAGTTTGCCGTTATTGTTATATTTTTGTTAGTGGCTTTTTTCGCTTTCGCCGGTACAAAAAAAGCAGAACAAAATCAGGTTTGGGTGGGGTTATCAAAAGAAACTGCTCATCAACTTGGCACCCCCATTTCTTCGCTTTTAGCCTGGGTGGATTTGCTCAAAATGCGACACAAAGAAGACCATCTGATTGGAGAAATGGAAAAAGATGTAACTCGGCTTAGAATTATAGCCGAGCGATTCTCTAAAATAGGATCAAAGCCAGATTTACAACTAGTAAGCATTAACGAAACTTTATTGAATGCAGTGCAATACATGAGCAACCGCTCCTCACAGAAAGTGTCCATCTCCAGCCATTTTTCTTCGGATGAACATTTATTTATCAAATTAAATATTCCACTTTTCGAGTGGGTAATTGAAAATTTATGTAAAAATGCCATCGATGCCATGGATGGAATTGGGAAAATTGACATCTTTGTTGGTACGGAAGACGATGAACTCATCATCGATGTAAAAGATACCGGTAAAGGCATCGAAAAACGTAAATTCAAAGTGATATTTACTCCAGGATTTACAACTAAAAAAAGGGGATGGGGACTAGGGCTCTCACTGGCAAAACGTATTATTGAAGAGTATCATGGAGGTAAAATTTTCGTAAAACAATCCGATTTGAATGTTGGAACCGTGTTTCGTATCGTTTTGAAGCGAAATTTCAATTCATAAAAGATAAATTTCTATATCGTTTTTATACTAATAACAAATTATATATACTTACATAACTGACAGTTACATAAGTATTAGAATAAATTTCAATAAAATAAAATAGAAACTATTTAATAATAGAACATATTTTTGTACCTTTGCGCGGTTTTAAAAGTCAAGCGAATAATGTCGAAATTTGAACAATACAATATAGTACTAAAGGATATTACCGATGAAACTCGTGTAGTCGAATACGACTTAGACAACGCGTATTTCAAAAAGATTGACAGCCCCGAGATACAAATAGGAAATGTAAAGGCAAAAGTGATTGTTCAAAAAAAAATGAATGCTTACGAGCTGAAATTTGACGTTGACGGCACTATTGTAATTCCATGTGACCGTTGTCTCGACAACATGGAGCAAGCCATTCACTACAAAGATAAACTTCTTGTCAAATTTGGAGACTCATTTTCTGAGGAAGACGAAATAGTTATCGTACCAGAATCGGAAGGAGCAATAAATATTGCTTGGTTTTTATACGAATTTATCGTTTTAAACATTCCTATGAAGCATGTACATGCAACCGGTGAATGTAACAAAATGATGGTAGGAAAACTTAAAAAGCACATTACACGTCAAAAGAGCGATGATGACGACGATGAAGATGACAACAGTGTATTGGATTTTGATGAAGATGATGATTTTACAGTAAACGAAACACAGACAGACCCGCGATGGGACGGTTTGCAGAATATAAAAGAAAACAATTAAATAAACAACTAAGATGGCACATCCTAAGAGAAAAATTTCGAAACAAAGAGCAAGAAAAAGAAGAACGCATTATAAAGCTATACCCCAAACACTAGCAAATTGCTCTAATTGCGGTGCAGCACATATCTACCACACAGTTTGTGGCGAATGTGGATACTACAGAGGCAAATTGGCTATCGAGAAAATGGCTACCGCTTAATTTCGGTAATCCATTGACTTTAAATAATAAATAATTGTTGAGCCCTAAGTAAAATGCTTCAGGGCTCAATTTTTAAGCACTAAACATTGTAATTTATGTCAAAAATTCGCGCAGTAATTACGGGTGTTGGAGGATATGTACCTGATTATATATTAAACAATCAGGAACTCAGCACCATGATGGATACTAATGACGAGTGGATCACCTCGCGAGTCGGTATCAAAGAGCGTCGTATTTTGAAAGGTGAAAATATGGGAACATCATATTTAGCTGCGAAAGCAATTGAAGATTTGTTTGCTAAAACAGGTACTAAACCCGAAGAAATTGATTTAGTAATTTGTGGAACTACCACTCCCGACCATATTTACCCTTCTTGCGCTTCGATGGCAGCCGAAAAAGCAGGCATTAAAAATGCTTTAGCATTTGATTTACAAGCCGCTTGTTCTGGATTTATTGTTTCGCTTAGTACCGCCGCCAGCTTTATTGAGTCGGGAAAATACAAGAAAATACTAGTACTTGGAGCTGAAAAAATGTCGGCAATAACTGACTATACCGATCGTACAACTGCCCCACTTTTTGGCGATGGTGCCGGAGTAGTATTAGTGGAACCTACAACAGAAGAATTTGGAGTAATGGACTCGTTGATTTACACCGATGGTGTAGGAATGAAACACTTACATGTCAAAGCGGGTGGTTCGGCTATGCCTTCATCGGCTGAAACAATTGAGAACCGTTTACATTACACCTATCAGGAAGGAACCAACGTATACAAATACGCTGTTACAAATATGGCTGAAGTGTCGGCAAATATCATGGAAAAGAATCATCTCACCAAAGATGATATTGCATGGCTGGTTCCTCATCAAGCAAATTTACGTATTATCGATGCTGTTGTACAACGGACTGGCGTTGAATATGAAAAGGTTATTATTAATATTGAGCGTTTTGGAAATACATCGGCTGCAAGTATCCCATTGGGAATTTGGGAAGCTGAGAAGAACTTCAAAAAAGGAGATAATATTATCCTTACTGCTTTTGGAGCAGGTTTCACTTGGGGAGCCATCTATTTGAAGTGGGGATATTAATCCTGCCGACAATAACAATTTACAAAAAAAGTCAGACGAAACATCGTCTGACTTTTTTTAAAATAACATTAGGTCAACTAATTTCACTCAAACGATTATTCGCAATGTGAACAAACTCTTCGTTTAATTCGTAACCAATAAAGTTCCGTTTAAGCATTTTCGAAGCCACCGCAGTACTTCCAGATCCCATAAACGGATCGAGCACAACATCTCCTTCATTGCTACTAATTTCGATAAAAGGCAAACATACTCTCAGTGGCTTTTGGGTTTTATGCTTGGTTCGCTCTTTTCCCATGCAAAGAGGCGTTTGGATAAAATTATGCATCTCGTTCACTGGCTTATGGTTCCATGTAGAAGGTTTACCTTTTGAAAAATGAATCATCATCTCCATACTATTAGCATACATTTTACGGGTATGAATAGCCGGAAAAGGATTAATTTTATGCCAGTGAATGACCTTCCGAAATTGAAAACCCACACGCTCCACCATTCTGTTTAAATAAGAAACGAAATCGTCACCACACCATAAGTATCCACTAGCACCAGACTTGCAAACCCTAAAACATTCAACCAAAATGTTTTCTAAAAATTGTAAATACTCCTCCTCTGAAGTAAAACCATCAAAATCAAACTCGGTAACCACATCTTTGTGATTCTTCAGACCTTTGACATTTTGAGCACGGTACTGAAAATAAGGCGGATCTGTAAAAATCAAATCAACACATCCGTCTGGTAGTTGCTTCAATCCTTCGAGACATGTTTGATGATAAATTACATTTAAATCCATTATTAAGAGTTGATTATGTGATTAATTAGACGAGAATTTTGTTGAAAATATTTTCAATTATTCCTATTTATCTCCAAAGTATTTGTCTAGCATCTTCTTAGCTGCTATAAAAGAACTCAATTCGTTTGATAGCACTTGCTTTTCACTTATATCCAACATATTACGTATTTCTTCATTTTGATAAAAATGGGCTTTCAATTGCTCATTAATGGTTTCATACATCCAATATTTTGACTGCGAGTTACGCTTATGGTCAAAAAAATGATTTACTTTCACATATTTCACATATCGCTCTACCATATCCCAAACCTCTGGAATACCATTTTTTTCGACCGAAGAGCAAGTAATTGCTTCAGGCGACCAACCTGATTCGTGAGGAGGAAAAAGATACAGCGCATTTTGATATTGAGCTTTGGCTACTTTTGCCCTGTCGATGTTAGCTCCATCGCATTTATTGATAGCAATACCATCGGCCATTTCCATAATGCCACGCTTGATTCCCTGTAGCTCGTCGCCCGCACCAGTTAGCTGTATCAACAAAAAGAAATCAACCATAGAGTGTACCGCTATTTCCGATTGCCCTACTCCTACAGTTTCTACAAATATTGTATCAAAACCGGCAGCCTCACACAACACAATGCTTTCGCGCGTTTTACGTGCTACGCCACCCAGCGAACCAGATGATGGAGAAGGACGAATAAACGCATTTTTTGCCACTGAAAGATCTTCCATACGCGTTTTATCGCCAAGAATACTTCCTTTTGAGCGTTCACTGCTGGGATCAATGGCTAGTACAGCCAACTTATGTCCGCCACGGATAAGATGCATTCCAAGTGCTTCGATAAAAGTACTCTTTCCAGCACCGGGAACACCGGTAATACCTAATCTTACTGCTTTGCCAGTATGAGGCAGACATTTTTCAATCACCTCCTGCGCTATCAGTTGGTGTTCGGGTAAAGAACTCTCGACCAAGGTCACCGCCTGACTTAACATCGTAATATCGCCTTTCAAAATTCCTTCTAAAAATTCTGAAGCCGTATAATTTTTTCGATGAAGTTTTGCTGTCCGGTATGGATTGACCGTGGGAACATCTTCTACTCCCTGATTCACAGCAAGTCCCTTATATGCAGGGTCGTTTTCGTGATATGTTTTTTTAGTATGATGCATATTCTAAAGAAATTGATTTGCCGGATAAGCAAAAGCCAAGAAATTATTTTATAAAAATCTTGGCTTTTTATTGAAAATTTAATGTTGATTAATCTAAACCAATAGTTACTTTAACACAGTCCAGCTTAATATTAAAATCATAAAACTATTGTCGGGATCGTTGGTTTGTATGGTTATCGATTTTTTATAATCTCCTTCTGACAGATTTTTAGTATTTAAATTCACTACAACATCAGCCGACTTTCCACTTGCTACCGTCAATCGTTGCTGACGGTTAACAATCTCTTTATTATTATTGATAACACGCCGAATTTCCAATGGATTTTGACCGCGATTACTAATTTTGAATTTACCTACACGTTTAGAACCGGCTTTCAATGTTCCAAAATTTAGTGCTCTAATGGGCAAATCTAAAATAGGAGCTTTTCGTTTTTGATCCAAAGTCATTTTATTGAAATCTTCAACAAAATTACTGACCAAGGTCAATTTAAATTCTTCTGAAAATTGTTTTTTTCCATTTAAAACCACATAAAACTCATCCGTTGTCGGCCCCCATTGTGTAGCATTCTTTGAGTTTAACGCAAAAGTAATCCTTCCTTCTTCATTCGGCCTCAAGGTTTCTGGTGAAACGGTAGCCGTAGCATACGAAGGAAGTCCTTCGAAAGTTAACTTCACACTTATTTTTGCAGAGTTATGAATTTCCAACACCCGGGTTTGTTTATCGCCGTTCACTACATTGTTCATTTGAACAAACCTAGCTTTCGACATCAAACCTCCCAAGTTCACCAGATAATTAGAAGCCCTATCGCCATTTGGTTTTGGAATAACTTCGCCTTTTATAACCAGCAAAATCTGTTCATCAACAGCATTGCTATACACTGTAATGGTTTTAATAAATACACCTGGACGACCAACAGTAGAGTAAGTTACAGTAATCGATCCTTTTTTACCCGGCTCAATCGGTTCTTTATTCCATACCGGAGTTGTGCAACCACAGGAAGCTTGAACTCTGTTTATCACCAAAGGTGCATTTCCTTTATTTACAAATTCAAAATCATAGGTAATTTTGCCGGCCTCCTCATTTACCTTCCTGAAATCGTGCTCTTTAACCTCAAAGTTCAAAACAGCTTTCTGGGCTAAAGCAGAAAGACTCAGCACGAAACAAAAAAGCAGAAAACTATACTTCATCGTACAAAATATTTTAAATAAAATTCAAACTAGTTATCCCTGTTTTATCGAAACAACATGTTATTTCAATAATTACTATTTAGGAATAACTTCTCCTTTTATTACCAACACTATTTGTTCATCCATTGCATTACTATACACAGTAATCGCTTTGTTGAAAACACCAGGACGACCAGAAGCAGCATAAGTAACAGTTATAGAGCCTTTTTTGCCCGCTTCGATAGGTTCTTTAGTCCACGTAGGAGTAGTACAACCACAGGATGCCTGCACTTTATTAATAACCAAGGGGGCATCTCCTTTATTTACAAAATCAAAAACATAGGTCACATTACCATCAGCTTCGTTAATTTTACCAAAATCATGTTCTTTAACTCCAAAATTTACAACTGCTTTTTGAGCCATAACGGCAGTGAAAGAAAGCACCATACAAACAATTAGAAAACTTAACTTCTTCATATAACTAAAATTTTAATAAATAATTTAAATCAAAAAATATATCTTCACAATAAGACATGCAAAAGTATTAAAAAAAGTGATTGCTCAGTCCTAAACCAACGAAATATCTGCTTAAATTTCGTTAAACTGTGTCGAAATTTAGTGTTATTAGCAGTTAGAGTTAGAGTTGAAATGATTCTAACGAGAAAACAGTCCTAAGTATAACAACATCAAATATACATTATTGAGGAGCAATAGAAAATAAGTACCTTTGCAAGAATAACAGATCACACAAAAACCGAACCAGTTTTAAGGGATTAGTGGTCAAAACAGCAGGAATTATGAAAGCAGCAATTCAACAACTCGTCACACAACATAGTCAGTATTTTACCGATTGTTATCGTCATCTTCATGCTCATCCCGAACTTTCGTTTCAAGAGTTCGAAACGGCGCGATTCATTCAGCGCGAGCTCACAACGATGGGAATCTTTTTTCGTGCCGGGATTGGTGGAACAGGTATTCTGGGAAAGATTGAAGGGAAAAATCCAGGCAAAAGAGTGATAGCTTTGCGAGCTGATATGGATGCATTGCCGGTTTGTGAGGATGTTGACATTGCTTGGAAATCGACCACCGTAAATATTATGCACGCTTGTGGACACGATGCCCATACAACCTGCCTACTTGGTGCTGCTCGAATATTGAACGAGCTAAAGACTGATTTTGAAGGAACAATACTGCTCATCTTCCAACCGGGCGAAGAAAAAGCACCCGGCGGAGCACGACTGATGCTTGAGGATGGATTATTTGCAGACATTGAACCTGAAATAATATTAGCTCAACATGTTTCAGTAGATTATCCAACCGGCACGCTGGGCTTTCGGGAGGGAATGATAATGGCTTCGGCCGACGAGATACATGTAAAGGTACACGGAAAGGGCGGTCATGGTGCTTTACCGCATCTGGTAAATGATACTGTTCTGGCTGCTTCGCAATGCATTGTTTCATTGCAACAAGTTTGCAGCAGGCTTTGTCATCCGTTAACCCCAATGGTTCTGACCTTTGGTAAACTGATTGCCAATGGAGCTACAAACGTTATTCCGCATGAAGTGACGATTGCTGGAACAATGCGCACCGTAAATGAACAATGGCGCGAAAAAGCTAAACAACATGTTCGCCGAATTATTACAGAAACATGTGTTGCGTATGGCTGTACTGCCGACATTGAGATTCCAGATGGTTATCCATGCGTGGTGAATGACGAGACTGTTACTTCGAAGGCATGTGAATTTGCAAGTGATTGGATCGGCGAAGAAAATATCCGCACATTGGAAATGCGTATGACCTCGGAAGATTTTGGGTTCTTTACTCAGAAATACCCTTGCACGTTTTATCGCTTTGGAGTAAAGGGGGAAATTAACGCCAACACTGGCGGACTACACAGTTCTACTTTTCAGATCGACGAGAAGGCCCTAGAAACCGGCGTCGGCGGAATGGCATGGCTAGCATGGAAATTTATAACCGATGAAATAACCCCTAAGCCCTTAAAGGAGAGTGAAACTTAGTATCAAAATAATACAATTTCAAAAATAACTCTTTTAGTTCCACTATACCAAATTTAATCATGATTCTGAACCCAAAGGGTTCATATATTTATAGAAAGTGGAAATATCATCAAATATGCGACCCCAAAGGGGTAGAACAACAACAAAACCATCTGAATTCTATAAACATAGAATGCCGATGGCATTAAGAAACTGTTTAAAAAATAATGTCAAAATCCATTTAACACAAGTTTAATCATTGCTAATCGAATCATATTTTCGCTTGTGTCTGTTAGAAACTCGAAATCTGTAGATAATCTTCGATAACTTTCGAACCAAGCAAAAGTTCTTTCAACAACCCATCTTTGGGGTATGACTTGAAATTTTGGCGAATCATCT
>JBBSDM010000051.1:0-18464 GCA_038249445.1 Bacteroidales bacterium | reverse complement strand
TGCTTTTGTGAACACCCAATTTTGCTGCAATTAGATTTTGAGTCATACCTGTGCTTAAATAGCACAGATTTCATATCTTTGTACTTCGGTTATGTGTTTCATTTGCTACTGATTTTTGGCGATTGAAGTTGCAAAGGTCAATATTTATTCCCTTAGTGAAAAGAGGAAGGTAAATTATCTTCTTCTTTTCCTATAAAATAATCCTTTGAAACTTTATTCGCATGATCAGTTGCGTTTAATACTTGAATTTAGGATGTAAAAGACTTATTAATACTAATATAAGAGAAAAATAGTCTTTTCTCTTATATTAGTTAATTTTTGTTTTTGTAGTGTTCATGACAATAAATTATTTGTATTTTTGTAAAACATTTCAATTTTGCCATAATTAGCTATAAACATGACATATTTTAAGTGTTATAACTTTTGTTCAGTAATCCGAAATCATTGGATTGGATGAATAAAACTGTTGAAATTGTACGTTCAAAATATCCCGAATTACCATATACATTTTCGTTCGATTACAAAGAAAAAGATGTTGCTGAAAAGCTAAAAAATAATCCATTACCTCATTTCGATTTACTTGAACAACATTTATGGATGGTATCGCTCAATGGTGGAGAGTTCAATAAAACCATGGGTTATAATTGGCACCGATTTTCCAATGAGAGTTACTTAAGCCTAATAGAAAACGGTGAAAAACTCTACTAGAACAACCCGAATATTGGAAAAAAATGCTTGTAGCCGGCATTAAACAGTATGCCAACGGTGCAAAAGCTGTCAATCAGCCTATTATCACTACCGAATGTTGGTCTATAGTGGATTATAAGGATTATCCAATGCTAAATTGGAACTGGATTAAAGACCTTTGCGAACTAGGTGTAACCACCGCTGCCGGCATAGGCCAAGGGGTTGCTATAGCTACCAGCAATTTCTGTGGACCACAATTTGTGGGAATGTGGAACAATGTAGAATGGCATAAACGATTGACTGATATTATCAAAAATGCTACAATCTCCGAAGAATTAAAGACAAAGAAAATAATAAATAGACTAAAATAGCCACATTGACGGTTATTCAAATGAGAAACAAATAATTAAATAAAATATAAACAACGTAAAATCGTGTGTGCTCAAATTGCACTACGAGTTACATAAACTATCTTCAATTTACAAAAATATGAATAAATTATTTTGCTTTTTAGTGGTATTACTTCTCACGTTTGATACCGCATATGCTCAATCGAAATTCAAGTATCAAAATACTAAACTGAGTATTGATGAACGTGTTGAAGACCTTGTTTCGCAAATGACCTTAAAGGAAAAGGTTTCCCAACTATTCAATCAGGCCGAATCCATTGAACGACTTGGTATTCCGGCATACGACTGGTGGAACGAATGCTTACACGGTGTTGCCCGAGCTGGAAAAGCAACGGTATTTCCTCAGGCAATTGGATTGGCTGCCACATTCGACCAAAATTTGATGTTTCGGGTGGCTGATGTGATAAGCGACGAGGCACGCGCTAAACACCACTATTTTGCCAACAACAATGTTAGGAGCATTTATACCGGATTAACTTTCTGGACACCGAACATCAATATTTTCAGAGATCCACGTTGGGGTAGGGGACAGGAAACTTATGGCGAAGATCCATTTCTTACAGGGCGTATGGGTGTGAACTTCATCAACGGGCTTCAGGGAAACGATCCTAAATACCTAAAAACAGTTGCTACCGCAAAACATTATGCTGTACATAGTGGTCCGGAGTTTACCCGTCATTCCGATAATATTTTTGTGAACGATCGCGATTTATATGACACTTACCTACCTGCATTTAAGATGGTTGTAAAAGAAGCTCATGTGCAGTCGGTTATGTGTGCTTATAACAGTTTTCGTGATAAACCATGCTGTGGAAACGATATTTTACTCAGCAACATCCTACGGAATCAATTTGGTTTCGATGGGTATGTGGTGTCCGATTGTGGAGCTATTACTGATTTCTACACAAAGAATGCACATAATGTAGTTAAAACTCCTGAACAAGCTTGGGGCTGGTCTCTTTCATCGGGTACCGATCTGAATTGCGAGGAAAGTAAAAACTTTATTCGCAACAACCTTGATTCGGCTATTAATATCGGGATGATAAATGAAAGCGACATTAATATTTCGCTGAAAAGGCTTTTTAAAGCACGTTTCATGCTAGGTATGTTCGATCCTGAAGATCAGGTTACATTTACCAAAATACCAATATCGGTGGTTGGATCAGAAAAACACCTGAAACTTACACAAGAAGCAGCTGAGAAATCACTTGTTCTATTGAAAAACAGTGGTATACTGCCATTAAAAAACGTAAAAAAAATAGCGTTGATTGGTCCGAATGCCAATAACCCAGACATTCTTGTAGGTAATTATAATGGAACTCCAATCAATCCGATTACACCGCTTAAAGCATTACGCGAAAAATTAGGCATCGGCAATGTTCTATATGCTGCTGGCTGCCCTATTGTTCCGGGTGTTTATACTAATCATGAAGTTATTGGTGCCGAAAATCTTTTTCATACCGAGAATGGTGCATTGAAACCTGGACTGAAAGCTGAATATTTTGACGAACCAAAATTTATTGGCAAACCCAAAATTCAGAAAACAGATAATACCATTGATTTTTACTGGACAAAATCACCACTCAACGGCTTGATCGAAGACCAGTTTTCTGTTCGCTGGTCAGGCATTCTTATTCCGAAGAAATCAGGAACGTATATGTTTGGCGGAAATGTGAAAGTGAAAATCAACGACAAGGATGCCGATTCAAAAGGCGAAATTCTTGAGAAAGGTAAGAAATATAAAATTCAGGCTGATATTAGCGTGATTTCTTCGCCGTATACTAATAGCATTGAGCCTTCCGCCAATTTGACGTGGGTCGATTCGTCCCGCAATTTCAGGAATGAAGCACTACAAGCAGCTAAGAGCGCAGATGTAGTGATTTTTTGCGGCGGAATTTCTGCTAGTCTGGAAGGAGAGGAAATGCCCCTCGAAATTGATGGTTTCTCGCATGGCGACCGCACCCATATTAACTTGCCAAAAGTTCAGGAAGATTTGATGGCCGACCTTTATAAAACTGGAAAGCCTATCGTTTATGTAAACTTCAGCGGTAGTGCAATAGCTCTAAACTGGGAAAATGAAAAACTTCCGGCCGTAATTCAGGCTTTTTATCCTGGAGAAGCCGCGGGAACAGCTCTTACACGTTTATTGTTTGGCGAATTTAACCCTTCAGGAAGGCTTCCTGTGACTTTCTACAAGTCAATTGATCAGTTGCCGGACTTTAAAAATTACGAGATGACAGGTCGTACCTATCGCTATTTTAATGGTGCCCCATTGTATCGTTTTGGATATGGTCTTAGCTTTACGACATTCAAATACAGTAACCTTCGTGTTGATGAATGTGCTAAAACAGGTTCGAAAATAACTCTGACAGCAGATGTTAAAAATGTTGGAGGTATGGATGGTGAAGAAGTTGTTCAGTTGTACATTTCTAATAAAACAACAAAAGTTGCTGTTCCCATTAACGCGCTGAAAGGATTTAAACGTATTTTTATCAAAAGAGGAGAACAAAAGACGGTTAACTTTACTTTGTCGCCCGAAGATTTTTCGGTATACAACAGCGATAATAACCAAGTGGTCGAAGCTGGATCATTCGAAATATCGGTCGGTGGCGGTCAACCCGATATAAATGCGGTAGTTAAAACAATAAGATTAGAAGGTGATTCGGTTAAGGTTGAATAGTTAATATTGAACAATGTTTTAAGATTAAATTTGAAATATACAATTACATAAAGTATAATCTGTTATACTTTTAACTGGCAATGCGCATCAACCTTCAGGTTGATGCGCAAATTGTTACCCACCAAATGAAGTTGAGCATTGAATCCTTCTCTTATTTTACGAATTTTAAATGGTTTATTTCTATTTGCAACCAAAGGTAGTTATTATTCTTCTGTTATTGAGATGTTTGGATAATCGTTCTAAGATGTGAGAAAAATTATTCGACTTAATGAATTTTATCTATATCGCTGTATAACTTTTAGCTGAGTAGATAATTGATTTAAAAATCGTGAGATTTGTATTTCAATCAGCTATGACTTTCTCGTTTGCGATATTTTGAAGGTGAAATGCCCATTATCTTGGTAAAAATTCGGGTAAAATATGCCCCATCCTGAAATCCAAGTTTTGGGTATATGTCTGTAATTCTAAGGTTCGAAAGCTCAATATATTGGCAAGCTTTCTCTATTTTTAGCGCAATGAAATATTTAATCGGCGATTGCTTTGTTTCCTTATAAAAACGGGACGAAAAATGTGAAATAGAAAGATTGTAATGCCGAGCCAATTGTTCAAGGCTAAGGTTGTGCTCTACATTTTCGCGCATGAAATAAATTACTTTCTCACTAAAACTGTTTTCAATTATATCCATATTCCTTATCCGGCGAAATTGCTCCAGGTATTTAAATGAACCCAGAAAATGAAATAGGCAAATGGAGGCATAGCTAAAATGGTTGCTATGATAACTTAATTCCAGATTGGCATATATTTCTTCGAAAAGTTGTATTCTGTCCTGCAAACGAGAATCAGACTCTGGCAAAATTTGACGGGGTAGGATAGGAGCATCGAAAAAGGTAGAGGCCAGTGTTCCTTTAAAGTGCATCCAGTATATCGTCCACGGATTTGATGTGTTTGCTCCGAAGCTATAAGGCGAGTCAGGAGGCAGAATGATATATTGATTTTCTGAAACTTCAACCGTTTTTCCTCCAATTTTATACCAACCTTCGCCCGAAGTACAATAAATAAGGATGTAATAATCCACTCCTTTTTCTTTGTTTATAAAATGAAATTTTACAGCGGGGAAAAATCCGATTTTACTTACATACAAGGTTTTTGTAAGCGGGTTTAGTTGGCTGTTCATGAGCACTTCGGGACTAAGAGTTATAAGCCGTTGTCCTTTAAATCCTTCCTTTTGTTTGTGCATTGTACTGGTTGAAATGTGAATCGTAAGATAATCCAAGTAAATCGGAACAAAGTTATATCTTTTATTCAAAAAAGAGTGTCATCTTTGCAATAAAATTTTCTGCATTTAATCGAATAATAATTTCTTTATTTACTATTATCTACTTTCATGAAAAAAATACACATCCAAAAATTTCAGGTTTTTAGCCTGTTATTTCTTTTTTTTTTAAATTTTATAGCTATGGCAAAAAATGAGAAACATATCAACCTTGAGGTTGATGCCCAAAATGTAACCCATCAAATGAAAGGTGGAATTGGAGCTTCGTGGCATGCACTTATTCACGAAATGCCTTTTGATAATTCGAAATACGATTATCCGGCGCGCTTTGTCGGGTCGCGCGGAAGTGCGTATGCAGGTAATCCGCCATTGAGTGATACTACTGCGTGGAATCAGCTTTACAAACATGCTAGTTGGTTGGGATTGAACTTTGTGCGTGTAGAACTAGCGATGCACATGTATGAACCCGAGAGAAATAAGTTTGATTGGGATAACGATGAAATGCAATCACTTTACCGCATTCTCGATTGGTGCGAAGCCAATCATGCCGATGTTTTTCTGCAACAAATGTGGAGTCAGGTGGCATGGAATTCGCACGGTGGCGTTCATCCTTTAATTAGTTCGCCAAAATCAGTGGATGATTTTGCCAATGGTATTGCCACACTTCTTAAATACCTCACCGAAACCCGTAAATACACTTGCATTAAATATTTCTGTATGACCAACGAACCTCCGGGAGGACCTTGGGGATATTGGTGGACTGCTGGAAGCCACGTTGGACCTACCATCACGGATGCCTGGAAAAAACTAAATGAAACATTCAAATCAGAAAAAATAAATATACCTATTTCGGGTCCCGACTGGGTGAGTTTGCCTCCTTGCGAACCTGAAAAGATGGAATTTGAAAAGTATTTAGGCTCATTTGATATACATTCGTACTTTGGACTTTATAACAAAAATAATGGAGAACAGATTATAGGCGACTGGGTGAAATATGCACAATCGAAAAACAAACCGTTTTTTATTTCCGAAATAGGAAACATGGATTTGGGTTTTGGGGCTGATCATCCAGGTCCAAAAACCTTTAGAGCGGCACTTTCTAATGCCTCAGACATTGCATTGGGAATGAATTTGGGTGTTGATGGATTTAATCGATGGAGCTTTACCAATCGTGGCGACATGGATGCTCAATGGCAACTGGTTAAAACTTACGATATACCCACTAAAACCTACCTAAAATCTATTGTTCCCGAAAATGAAGCCTATTACGGATTTGCCATTATTACCCGTTTTATGGGGAAATATGCAAGTGTTTTAGCTACAAAAAGCGACCAAAAATTGGACGGCGTTGTGATTACTTCCTACAAAAACAGGGATGGTAATGTGTCGGTGTTGATGATAAATAATGGAAAAGAGTCGGTAGTGATGGATATTTCCATGCTCCATTCAGCAATCCAGAAGAGTTTCAGTCTTTATCAGGTTACTGAATATTTAACTAAAGATGTCTCCTTTAAACTGAACCCAACAAAGGTGTATAAAAATGCAGGCAAATTGAAAGGCATTCAACTTCTTCCCGAAAGTATTAGCCTAATTACAACCAATGGGCTGAAACATGAAGATGTAGGAACCATCGAATAGCTCCAAATTTTCACAACAATACTTTATATTTTTACAATGAAAAATCTACTTTTAATCTTGCTGGTTTTTGCTCCGTTTCTGGCTTATTCGCAGATACAGGATGCACGCACTGTAATTAATCTGAATGGCATCTGGCAGTTCGACCAAACGGTCAACGCTTTTCCACCTGCCAAATTTACCCGTAAAATCCCAGTTCCTGGTTTGGTACATTTGGCTGTGCCAAAAATTGAAGAATATGATAAATTCTTCAAACGTCCAAACAAAGTGGAAGCCAAAGAGCAACATAATTTATATAATTTGGACTATACGCCCCGTTATAGTTGGTATCGGAAATCGGTTTTTATTCCAAAGGAATTGAGCGGTAAAGAAACGATGATTACCATAAAAAAGAGCCAATATGTTAGCCAAGTATATGTCAATGGCATTGATATGGGTACGTCAATGGCTTGTTATACTCCGGTGGAATTTCCAATTACGGCAGCGTTGAAAGCGGGAATGGAAAATGAAATTCTGATTAAAGTGGGCGACCGCGTGTGGTTGCCAGCCGAAGCTGCTGGTGGAACGGACAAGGAAAAAGAGCATTACATGCCTGGCATTTGGGACGATGTATTGCTTTCGTTTACAGGAAAAGTAAGGGTAAATCGTTTGCTGGTGTTGCCTTCGGTAGCAAATAAAAAAATAACTGTCAAAGCTCAGTTGCGTAATTTAATGCCATCGCAGATTTTTTACGGTGGCTCAATGACGGATTCTGTAACACTGGAAATTGCTATTGCCGAAAAACTGACGGGTAAAGTGGTGGCTACTAAAAGCGGACGGTTTGCTACCAAGCGCGACAATATTTCAGTGGCAGAATTGGAAATTCCAATGTCCGGCTTTACCAATTGGACTCCTGATAAACCTTTTCTATACAAAGCAACAGCAACGTTGAGAAACCAGAATGGTGTTTCTGATGAATTAACGAAGCAATTCGGGATGCGTGATTTTACTCGAAAAGGTAAATTTTTCTACCTCAACGGCGAGCGAATTACCATGCGCGGAACTAACATTACCCTCCAACGCTTTTTTGAAGACCCCGATTGTGGAAACTTGGCATGGGACAAAGAATGGGTAAAAAAACTGTTGATTGACAATTCTAAAAAGTTGAATTGGAATATGATACGGATTTGTGTGGGTATTGCCCCCGATTTTTGGTACGATTTGGCTGACGAATACGGATTGCTGTACCAAAACGAATGGCTCTACTGGCAAAATCACGGTTGGGATGAGCAAATCCGCAAAGAATATTCCGATTGGGTATGGAACGATGGTTGCCACCCGAGCATTGCAATCTGGGATGGAATTAATGAAAATTGGGACAATTATATTGGCGGAACGCTTATCCCCGAACTTAAAAAGCTAGACCCAACCCGCATTTGGGATGCTGGATATATGACTGGCGACAATATGGCTTTGGACGAAATGGACGAACCTCATCCCTATATGGGTCGAATCAGTAGCCTTCAACCAGGAGCAAGCCAAAATTTTTATCCTGTGGGAAATTTGGATTTCAAACCTCTAATTATAACGGATATGCAACAGTCCAGTTCTGCACAGTTGGTGAATGAGTACGGCTGGGTGTGGCTTTGGCGCAATGGAATGCCGAGTAAGCTAACCGTAAATGCCTACGAGTATTATGTAGGAAAAAACTCTACCCCTGAGCAAAATTGGGAATTTCAAGCCTACTGGATGCAGCTTGAAACCGAGTGGTTGAGAAGTGAACCTTCTGTGGCTGGAGTACTTGCATTTTGTGTATTGACCAATAACTACGGCTATACGGGCGACTGGTTTTCAGGTAATATCAAAGACCTAAAATCTACACCTACTTTGGACTGGTTTCAGCACGCTTTTGCACCTGTAGCTGCGTTTATTAACCTTACCGACGAACGATATACTAAAGTTATTGAGCCACACAAAGCAGGTTCGGCTCTGCTTTTCAACCTAGCAGGGGTAAATAATTTGCCCAAAACAGTTCAAGGAACGGTGGTCGTAAAACTGCTGAACCAAATGGGAGAATCGGCATTGGAACAACATTTTGAAGTCAATATTCCGTCTAATATTCGTACAGACATACCAGTTTCAATAACCTTACCCACCCAAGCGGGCGGCTATGTGTTGGTGGCAGAATTTACGCCAGAAAAAGGCCAGACAGTTATCAGCCGCCGTTTTCTGAAAATTGGCGAAGCCGCTGAGTATAAATATTTCAATGTTAATCCAATAATATAATAAGATGAACCATTTAGAAATTACAAAATCACCCGTCACATTAGGTTTGAATAATTACAGCCTTACCGGTGAACCAATTATAAACCAACAACGCACGCTGAAAGAAGTGGCCTCCATTTTTCAAGACCAAGAGTCTGTCTGTCAATTTTCTGAAGATACGATGGCTTACACCGTACAATCGTGGCTAGCAGTTGCAGACGGAACTTCGGGCGGTTTATTCTTTGGCGCATCCACTATTATGCCGGGCAAAGTGGGCAATGAGTATTTTATGACCAAAGGACATTTTCATTCTTTGGGCGACAGGGCTGAATTTTACTGGGGTGTACAAGGCAAAGGCATGTTGATTTTGATGGACAGAAACCGAAAAGTCTGGGCCGAAGAAGTTTATCCTGGAAGCCTGCACTATATTGGAGGTGAAATAGCTCACCGATTGGCAAACACTGGCAACGAAAACCTAATTGTGGGTGCTTGCTGGCCTTCGGATGCCGGACATGACTATCAGGAAATTGCAGAAAATGGATTTGCAGCAAGATTGGTGGAAGTGGATGGAAAAGCGAAATTAGTAGCCCCTAAATTTCCGCCAGCCGGCGGAGGACTTTAAGACCAAGTTTCTATATTTAGAGAAAATTAATTATAACTATTAAAGTAATCGAAAATTTCAGATTTGCGTATTTTGCATTTAAAAATCTTCGTTCAAAAAGTTTGTTAGTTAAGAGTTCGTAATTCGCAACTGTCATTTATTTTCCTTGTAACTTGTAAATGAAATCTTGTAACTAAATGAAAACAATAGCCTTAGATCTTGGCGGAACACGCCTAAAACTGAGTTTGGTGGACAATGAAATAGTGGTAGCAGAAACCATTCTGCCTGCTTATTCCGACAACGGGCTTCTGCCTCGTTTACAGTCCATTGAAAATGCAGTGGCAATGATGCTCGATGATACGAAAACTTTGGTAACCGAATTGACAGGAGTTGGGGTTTCCATTCCGGGCATTGTTGACACCAAGCGAATGCGTGTACTTTCTATCAATAAAAAATTCAGTGATGTTGCGGATTTTGATTTTAATCATTGGACTCAAAAAACCTGGGGAATTCCCGCTTATGTGGAAAATGATGCACGAGCTGCGTTGGTGGGCGAGTGGCAATATGGTGCTGGTAAAGGATGCGACAATTTGGTACTCGTAACCCTTGGCACGGGCATTGGCGGAGCGGCCATGATAGAAGGAAAACTGCTACATGGTAAGCATTTTCAGGCTGGTTGTTTGGGTGGTCATTTCACCATCAATATGCACGGTAGCAAATGTACGTGCGGCAATGTGGGTTGTGTGGAGTCGGAAGCGTCAACATGGAAATTGCCCGAACTATTCAAAGCTCATCCGTATTTTGCGCAAAGTAAAGCATTTACTGCCGAGCTATTGGACTTTGAAACACTTTTTACCTTGGCACAATTGGGCGACAAAACAGCCAACGATGTGATGAACCATTGCCTCGATGCATGGAGTGCGGGCATTGTAACCATGATTCATGCCTACGACCCCGAAAAAGTAATTATTGGTGGCGGTGTGATGAAAAGCGAAAAAATAATTCTCCCATATATTCGTAAAAAAGTGGCGCAACATGCCTGGACTCCTTGGGGAACGGTTGAAATTGACAGTGCGCATTTTACCGACCAAGCTGGTATGTTGGGGATTGCATATATTTTGAATGAATATATCAAGAAATAAAGTATTAAGATAATAGTTTTAGGACTATTGACCTGATAACTTTGACATTAGACATAATTTAAAATGAACGAAATTAAATTCAATAATCTACCCAGTGTAGAAGTAAAGGGAAATTTCAAGGTTGCGAAAGGTTGGTCAACTATTGGTGAACAAATACTTGCAGATGTTTCCAAATTAGGTGAAAACAATAGTATTGTTGTAGTTGACTATTACCAAGGCGTTTTAGTGGAAAAAACCACACAAGCTTTAGTTGAATATTTGAAACCGCAATTGGTGGTAAATGTTGCGGATTTAATGTGGGAGGAGGAAAAAATCAAAACCATGGTATTCCCCGATGTAACAGATGACCGTATTTTTGGTTACATGACTCGCCTTGCTATCGATGCATTTTTTGATCCGATAAAAGTGGAGAATGCGCGCAAAGAAATTGTTGCAGCCACAGAAGGATTAGTACTGGTTGTTGGCTCGGGAGCAGCTTATGTTTGTCCTGATTCCGATGTATTTATTTATGCCGATATGGCTCGCTGGGAAGCTCAACTCCGAATGCGTACGCACGAAGTGGATAACTTGGGTGTACGAAACAGAGATACAACCGATTGGATGTTGCTCTACAAACAAGGCTTTTTTGTGGATTGGCGAGTGCTCGACCGTTGGAAGAAAAAAACAATGCTCCGCTGGGATTATTTACTCGATACCAATGCACGCAACGAACCCAAAATGGTCGCTGCCAAAGGTATTATCGAAGGAATGAATCAGGTAGTAAATCGTCCGTTCAGCGTGGTACCTTTTTTCGATCCCGGACCTTGGGGGGGGCAATGGATGAAAAAATATTGCAACCTCGACCCTACAAAACAAAATTACGCTTGGTGTTTTAATTGTGTGCCAGAGGAGAATAGTTTGTTACTTAAGTTTGGCGACGATGTCATTGAAATTCCTTCTATCAACCTTGTTTTTTACAAACCCAAAGAGTTGATGGGACAAGCTACCCATGGACGCTTTGGCGATGAATTTCCAATTCGGTTCGACTTTTTGGACACCATTGAAGGCGGAAATTTGAGTTTGCAGGTTCACCCATTGACAGAATATATTCAGGAGAAATTCGGGATGCATTACACCCAAGACGAAAGTTATTATATTTTGAAGGCTGTACCGGGTGCAAAAGTGTATCTTGGACTCAAAGAGGGTGTAAATCCCGATGAATTGATCCACGATTTGGAAGTTGCACAAGCAGGAGGCGCACCTTTTGATGCGGAGAAACACGTTGGCATTTGGCCAGTTGAAACGCACGATCATTTCCTTATTCCTGCCGGAACGGTTCATTGCTCGGGGGCTGGCAGTATGGTGTTGGAAATCAGTGCTACACCTTATATTTTTACGTTCAAAATGTGGGATTGGGAACGCTTAGGAATTGATGGCCGTCCACGAGCTATCAATATTGAACATGCCAAAAACGTGATTCAGTGGGACAGAACTACAGAATGGACTCGTAAAAACTTGGTCAACGCTGTTGTGGAAGTTGCCGAAGGTGATGGCTGGGTAGAAGAGCGTACCGGACTCCACGAACGCGAATTTATTGAAACCCGTCGGCATTGGTTTACAAAGGAAGTAAGCATGAACACCAAAGACAATGTTCACGTAATTTGTTTGGTGGAAGGTGATGAAATTTTGATTGAAAGTCCGACGAATGCATTCGAACCCTTTGAAGTGCACTATGCCGAAACCTTTATTGTGCCTGCTGCCGTAGGGGCTTACACCATGAAACCAACTGGAAAAAGCATTGGTCAAAAATGCGGAACGATGTTGGCCTATGTTCGCAAAAACTCATAAATAATTAAAAGGAAAACAACAAACAGTTGACCGTTGTCTATAAAAAAAATATATGAAAACACAAGAAAAAAACACAAAATTTCTCTATCTGATATCCGCTGTGGCAGCCCTTGGCGGCTTGCTTTTCGGCTTCGACACGGCTGTCATATCGGGCGTTGTTCCCTTTATCGAAAAACAATTTTCGCTTTCGGGAACAGAAATAGGGTGGGTGGTGAGTAGTCTTATTTTAGGTTGCATTGTAGGCGTTATCCTTTCGGGCGCACCTACCGACAAGTACGGTCGTAAAAAAGTTCTGAGTACAGCTGCACTTCTTTTTGCTATTTCAGCTTTGGGTACTGCCATTGCCAATTCAGTTCTGGTATTTGTCAGTTTCAGGGTTGTTGGTGGTTTTGCTGTGGGTATTGCATCTATGGTTTCGCCCATGTACATTGCCGAAATTGCTCCCGCCAAACAGCGTGGACAGTTGGTTTCACTCAATCAACTAACCATTGTTATTGGTATTTTAATAGCCTTTTTCTCCAATTATTTATTGGTAAACACGGGCGAAAATAATTGGCGTTGGATGCTTTGCGTTATGGCTTTGCCTGCATTTTTGTTTTTCGTAGCCTTGTTTTTTGTGCCAGAAAGTCCGCGTTGGTTGGTGCAAAAAGGCGAAATCGAAAAAGCAAAATCTACGCTGGTAAAGATTAATGGAACTGAAGTGGGTAATAAAGAATTGAATATTATCCAAAATTCGTTGAAAAACAAAAAAGATTCGAGCTTCAAAGCTGTTTTTGCAAAGGAACTTCGCTTGCCTATGATGGTGGGCATTGGACTGGCATTTTTTCAACAAATTACCGGAATAAACACCATCATGTATTATGCGCCTATGATTTTCGAAAAATCGGGTTTAAGTGTAGATTCTGCTATTTACCAAACTATTCTGATTGGAGTAATCAACTTGCTTTTCTCTTTGGTGGCCATTTATTTTATAGACCGAATTGGCCGTAAACCATTGCTTGTCATAGGGTCAACTATTATGGCTATTTCGCTGTTTATTCTATCCTTGTGTTTTACTTACGGATGGAGCGGTACGGTTACACTAGTAGCTATTCTCACATTTATAGCTGCGTTTGCATCATCCCTTGGTCCAGTAACTTGGGTTATAATTGCTGAACTTTTCCCTAACAATGTACGTGGAAAGGCCATGTCAATTTCCATTGTTTTTGTTTGGATTTCGTGCTTTTTTGTGTCATTGCTATTTCCCATTTTGTTAGAAAAAATCGGCGGTGCAAACACATTTATCCTCTTGGCAATAATGTGTGTGGGTAGTTTGCTTTTCGATTTGAAATTCGTAAAAGAAACCAATGGAAAAGAACTGGAAGAAATTAGTTAGTTACAAGTATAATAAGTAATTTGAAATAATTAATGTTGTGTTTTTCATTACTAATGGTTATATAATCAGACTTGTAACTCGTAACTTGTAACTACTAAGTTAGAATATTTTGAAAATAAATTACATGAATAAAGTATTTAATCCAGGCATAAATGTGTTTCCGGCAAAAGGAAAGTTAGGTTTTGAATATAGTTCCGATTGTTTTGGTCCGGTGGTTGAAAACCGCACGCTTGATTCCATTCGCAAAAGTCTGGCTGATCCAACTAGTGAAGGCCCCGAAATTGTATATTCAATAGCTATGGATGTGGGTAAAAATATTCACAAGGCAAAATTTGAAGAACTGCATTTGCTTTACGGTGCGGTGACTTACGCCGCCGGACGTATTGGCAATGAACCTGTTCGTAGCCAAGGCCACATTCATAAAAAATCGGCTTATGCCAACAATTGGTCGACCCCGGAAGTGTATGAAATTTGGTCGGGCGAAGCCATTATTTATATGCAGGAAACGGCGGGCGATAATCCTGGGCGATGCTTTGCGGTGCACGCAGTGGCGGGCGAAGTGGTGATTGTTCCACCCTTTTGGGCACATGCAACCATCAGTGCCAATCCCAACGAACCGCTAACTTTTGGTGCTTGGTGCGACCGTGAATATGGTTTCGATTACGACGATGTACGCGCTCACAAAGGTCTGGCATGGTTTCCCATGCTGGACAAAGACAACCATATTTCGTGGAAAGCCAACACGGCATATAACGCATCCATCCTGATTGAAAAATCTCCGCGAATCTATACAGAGTTTGGCATCAATCCTACAAAATCAATCTACGTACAGTTTGAAGAAGACAATGAAAAATTCAATTTTGTACCCAATCCTGTTGTGGCCAAAGAACTTTGGGAATACTTTATACCTTGATGTATTCAAAAAATAAAATTCTATAAAAATGCAAAAACACTGTATATATTTTTGATTTATATACAGTGTTTCATATCCCTCTATCTTGGGCAAAGCCAAATATGCCAAACCCGGAACGGGAATTTTGCGAGTGAATTTGGCATGAGGAAAGGTGTTTGCCATTTGGTTGAACCGCAAAATGCTATTCACATTCAGTTCAGTGCGCGCATCCTGTGCCTGCGAATGAGCAAGAAACGGAGCAAAAACCAACGGGATGAGAACTGGATTTTTCTCATGATAATTTTATTATTTGGTTTTTAATTCGAGTATTGTCCCTTTAGCCAAAAGCTTATTTTTCAACACATTGTAATCGACCTCTTGGACTGTAGTTTTCCCATCGATAGCCATAACTGCTGCAACTGCTGCCGACTGGCCAAGTATCATAAACACAGGTTCCATGCGCAAAGAACCATAAGCGATATGGGTGGTGGAGGCACAAACTGGAACAAGCAAATTACTGCACTGTTCTTTTTTAGGAACAATTGAACCGTAAGAAATTTGATATGGATGGAGCGGATGAACTCCCACATCGCCTTCGTTTTGCACAAATCCTTCGGCGGTAACGATGCGTTGCGCATTGTGAGAGTCGAGTTTGTATGAACCCATTCCCACAGGTTTTGGCACATTGGTTTTGCCCATTGCATCGTTCTCGGTCAATACATATTTGCCAATCATTCGGCGGGTTTCGCGTATGTATAGTTGATAAGGCCAGTTACCGTTGCTGGAAAACTCATCTTTGGCTAACCCCCAGTTCTGCATTTTTGTTCTTATTTCCGAAGGAACACGGGTATCGTTGGCTACAAAGTATAGCAAACCTTTTTGATAATTCTCGTGGTCGGCTATAATCTGTTTGCGTCGATTGTAAGTAGCTTCAGGGTAATCGAAATTCATACCAATATAGTCACTGCTGAACGGTCCGTTGTTGTTGGTGTCTGTTTTTCGGTTGGGTAGTAAATCAAATTTCCTGAACCAGTCTATCCAACCTGCATCAAATACCCTTACAAGTAGTTCATATCGGGTCGGATCGTAGTTGGTGGGTTTGGGAAAAGGAACGAGGTTTTGGCTATTATTGCTCATACAAACCCGGTAGCAGTAGGCTTGAATTTTATTGTCACCAGTACCATTTGGCTGAAGCTTTTCGGAAGAAATGCCAAATAACAAGCCACTTTCAGGTTTTCCAGCTATTTTGTATGGGTCAATTTTATCTTTAAAATAATGAAAATGGTGAGTATTGTCAATCTGCACACCATTCCAGGTTTCGCCATAAACTGAATTTGCTTCGCGCCCAACGTGATATGATACCCCGGCGGCAGCCATCAGATCGCCTTCATAGGTGGCATCGATAAACACCTTTCCATCAAACACTTTTCCCGACAAGGTTTTGAACGATATAATTTTACCGTCTTTTTTTGTTACTCCTTTTTCTCTGTTGAGCCATTCATTCCTCAGAACCTTTATTTTGTTTTCTTTTACAAAAGCTTCGAAGATTGACTCCGCCACATGAGGTTCAAAGATCCACATGGTTCGGTTTTCGCCATCCATGGCTGCCGTACCTTGTCCTACGTTTCCGTATTCAGATTTTTTCTGCCACTTCCAAGCCGATTCCTCCTGATAATGCGAATAAACCCTTTGATAAAACTCACGTGCCAAGCCACCAATGGCATCCTTATTTCCTGTATCGGTAAAACCTAAACCGCTCGATGACAGTCCGCCCAAATGTACATCGGGACTGACAATGATAGCCGTTTTCCCACTTTTAATAATTTCTACTGCTGCGATGATGGCAGCCGGTGTGCCACCATAGATAATAACATCCGCGTTATATGACTTTTGTATTTTCACTGCTAATAATCCATTTGTGGGTATAAATAATGCAAGCAGGAATGCACATGAAACCGTTAATAATTTTTTTTTCATTTTTTTCATTATTTGTTATTTCTACTATTTGACTTTAAACGTCATTTTTATATTTATATAATCGGTCAATATCTCTTTCCTATTTTGTGCCTTACGAGCATTTGATTATGTAGTTTTGAAATTGTTTCTTGATCAGAAAACAAATGTGCAATAATCATAATTCTTGTGTCTCGAATACTCATTAGTTCATACTCTGGCTTGCGTGCTACTTTATGAATTAATATAAACAAGCAAGCCATCATCGTTAATGATTGATGGTGTTGCCAAGCATTCCATTTTCGGATTTGGTAGCCAGATAATCCAAGTTCATTTTTTGCGTCATCAAAAGAATGCTCCACCCAATATCTATTGCACTGAAAATAAGCGTATTCCTCTCCAGTATATTCCTCGGCTTGACCATTGCCAAAACTGAACTTTACCTTTGGTTTATTGTCTAATGTTCGCGTAATCACCAGTGTACGTTGTCTGGCATTCTCTTCTTTTCCATCCCAATGCCAAATTGCCACCGTATGTACCAAGACATATTTCCAACTTAGTTGTCTTTCTTACTTTTACTTTTTCCCATTGCACTTGTGCTAAGCTCAGATAATAAATATCGATACGAAAAGTCGGTTTGTCTGCTTTTAGATTCGTTGGAGTTTCACCTTTTTTACTCTTTTTTATGGGTATTGAAAAAGTTGGCTTCTCCAAATAAAACAACTCATCTTTATGTACATCCAAAACATAAAACAAGCCTTCATTATTTAATCCGTGTGTTAGTTCTGTATTGTGTCCATATAATCCATCTCCGTCAATCCAATCAAATTGAACACCTAACTTTTTATCAGATTTTATCATCTCTAAAGCTAATTGTGGCTTGGTTTTATATGCCTGCTGGTCTGCTGGTATTCCCACCTTGTCACACCTCTCCTTATCATTAGTCCATTCTTCGGGGAGAAATAATTCCACATTAACCATGCTTACATTATCCTCATTGCAAAGTGAACTATTAACGGCACATGACAATTATCTACTTTTTACGAAACATCTGCATGTTGACTGGCTATACCAACAGATTTTCTTCCTTTTTTAAGATGTGAACTTTCATTAATAATATAACCTGTCGGTTTTCCACTTTTTGCTTTACAACTCTCCAATAACACCGAAGTTTCCAACGCAGTTGTATCATTTACCTGCTGTGAATCCCATTTTGATTCACTCAAAAAATTGTGATACTGGTGATAAGCCTGTTCTAGTACTTGCTCTACCATTCACTTCTTATTTGTTTGTTTTTTTCGCACTTGAGTAAGCCTAACATATAAGAACGGGCTTTACTTATATTATCTCGTCGGTGAACTACAAATAGATTACTAAATCTACAAAAGAGACCATTTAATGTAACTTATTGATGTTCAATAATGTATTCATATTTTTGTATTTTTTTTTATCCGATAGTACTTGACACTTTTCAAATTCTATCGGGAGTTATTATTCTTGATTTATACCATCAAAGATAGTCATAATTATTTATATATCAATGGATTATTGTTATTAATTTATGTGTTTGAGTAATTATTTTAAAGTCTAAAAGTAGAATTATCTGATATTTTAAAATAATTGATTCCAATTTCCTGATTAATAGGCTTTATCCAACTTATTGAGAAAAGCGGTATCCTTTTCACGCAAAGCTTTATCCATTAAGTCGCGGTATATATAAAATTGCAACCAGTAGCCATAGTTGC
>JBBSDM010000050.1:0-18903 GCA_038249445.1 Bacteroidales bacterium | reverse complement strand
GATTCTTTCAAAGCAACTTGAAACGCTTTAAGATAAATTTCTCTTAATGCCCTCTCGCTAACTTCTGCATTAGTGCTAAATCGCCTTGTTTCATGGTTATTTGCAGCTAAGTGTTTTAAAGAAGTACCAATACCATTGGATTGTAATCCGTTTATAATAGCGGCCGCTATTTTTCCTGATACCAAAGGATCTTCAGAGTAATATTCAAAATTTCTTCCGTTTAAAGGATTGCGTTGGATATTATTACCCGGCGCCAGAATAACATCAACACCATATTCCAGTACTTCATTTCCAAAAGCCTTACCAACATTGTTAACTAAATCCACGTCCCAAGTGGAAGCCAATAATGTGCCTACGGGGAAAGCAGTAGCATAATAAGTAGCTGGATCATCTTTACGAGTAGCGGAAATTCGTACACCTGCTGGCCCATCGGCAAGCACAATAGCCGGAATTCCCAAACGGGGAATAGCAAAAGTAGTTCCGGCAGCACCAGGCACTTTCTTTTCTGTAAAACCAATAATTCCGTTAGATGCTGCGATATCAGCTTTTGGCTTTTTCAATTCAGCTTCGCTGCCCATCAATAACCATATTTTCTCCTCCAGCGTCATGGCCGCAATTACCTCTTTTATGGAGTTTTTACCCAATTGAGGAGTGCTATTTTTAGTTGTTTGAGCCAAACTTGTCAAAGAACATAGGCATAAAATCAGAACTGATTTAAATTTTTTATTGATTATCATTATTAAATTGTTTTAGATATAATAGATGGATTGTGATAATTTATTCATTTGAATTTAAGTAATAACTCTACGTTCTTTAAAACAACTGTAACCACTAAAGAAGGATTTCAATTACTTATTTTTACTGAAGGTTTTACTGAGGTAATTCTTCTGCAATTTATGTTTTCGAAAAAAATATTCATATCTGGCAAAACCAACTCAAAAATATTTCTACATCTTATCATTATTTGTCACCAATAATTTTAATCCGATTAAAACTATACTATTTTCTGGTATCTCATCAACTCCAGTTAAAATTTCTGCAGAGTTTTTTTACTTCTACAGTCCTTACATAAAAAGAAAAGTCCTGAAAACAAGAGCAACGATACGAAGGGGTTAAATTTGATCATTGATTTGCAAGTATTATAGTTTGTTAATATCAAGATTATTCTGTTTTGTGCATTTAGCCTAAAGTCTGTACTAAACTATAATTTGATTGTACAAATATAGTTCAATTCTGCCAGAGTAGATAGCAAAAAAAGTTCAATTGATAGAAAAAATCGCTCAAATTAAATTTTAAAACCAAATTGAGCGATTTTACTCAATTTAAATGCATTAGCAAAAATTATTTTTCTTGTCTTACTTTTCTGAATTTTCATGATCTGCAATATATCTTGCAGGAGTAACGCCATAGTATTTTTTAAAACATTTACCAAAATATCCAGAGTTGTCAAACCCAACTTTATGAGCTACATCAGATATGTTTCCAGTTTTTTGAAGTAGATATTGAGCAGCTTTAGACATACGTGTTTGTTTAATAAATTCAGTGACTGATATTCCAGTAATGGCAATTACCTTACGGTATAACTGAGACCGGCTACAATTCATTTTTTTAGCTAGTTGGAGTACGCCAAATTCATGATCCTCAATATTTTCGATAATAAATTCAAATGCCTTCTTTATAAATTTTTGATCTGCTGTGTCTTCTTGATTAATCTGGCTATGAATTATAATTTTGCCTGACTCACATCTTTTGTCCAACTCTTTCAATATGCGGCGATTGACATAATAATATATAGCAGCCAGAATCAAAACATACAAAAAAATTGCATACCATGACATCCAGAACGGTCTTACTACTTTAATCGAAAGTATTCTTTGTACTGGATTCCAAACACCATCATCATTTGATACCCTCACTCGAAATATATAATTCCCAGATGAAACTTCTGAGTATGATGCTTTCTGATCAGTACCTGCTTGTTGCCAATCATCATCGTATCCTTCTAATTTATATTCTATCTTGTTCTTTTGCGAATTTAAAAAATTTAAAGCCGCCATTTGAAATGAGAACGATGATTGATCTCTATTTAGTACTATCTCATTTGTCAATTCTACGCATTGCTTTAAAACGGAATTTTCTGAAACTTCAACATTCTTCTCATTAATTTCAAATCCAACTATCACAGCTTTTGCCATATATGGATTATCAGAAATGCTGTCAGGATGAAACCATATAGCACCTTTTGTAGAACCAAAATATATGTATCCAAACTGGTCAGTTGTTACAGACCTTGTGAGGTAAAAGTTAGATATTAATCCATCATTCGTATTATAGGACTTTATTGTTTTAAAGTCTTGTGATATACGCGAGATGCCATTTCTAGTACTGATCCATATCCTGTTTTTTTCATCAACTTTAATTGCCGAAATCCAATTATCAACAAGACCATCAGTCACAAGCAACCTACTAAACTCTGAGGTTTCCACATTGAATCGATTAAGTCCGGCTTGTGTACCAATTATAAGATTTCCTTTATTATCGACAGCCATACTTTCAATGAAATTGTTTGATAATTCATTTTCCTTTGAATTGCTACTCATTAGGTATTTAACTTGTTTCCCAGATTGCGTAAGTAGATTTAAACCATCACCTTCAGTACCAATAAAAAAATCACCATTAGAATGTTCAATAAAACAAGTTGGAAAGTGAGAGTTTGTAAGTAATTTTGCTTTACTTCCAATTATCACATTCAAGATCTTCCAAATACCTGTTTTTTCATCTTGACGTATCCTATAAGCAGCCTTGTGCGCCGCTACCCAAAAGCCATTTGAGTTATCAGGACTAATCATTTTGAGATCATAGTCAAGAATATAATTATAAACACTATTCTCAAATTTTAAAGGTTTCAATGCCTTTGTGGTGCTATTATAAGTTCTTAACCCTGCGGAAGAGGCAACTATAATAAATTCATCTTTTTTTTCAACAATCTTACAAAGAGATAACCATTGTTGTCTTGGAAGGCAAGTTGCATAAACTTCCTTTTTTGAAGGATTATATTAGATAAAATGATTGTAAGATGAAAAATAAACATTGCTTGAATGGGGATCGGCGCACATGGAGGAAACTGGAGAGTTGTTGTATGCTGCCAAAGATTCAAATGAATGAAATTGTTTACTAGAAGAATTGATTTTCCCAACCATTCCAGACTTGTTTCCAACCCAGAGTGTTTGTGTATTGTCTAGAAAAATTGCGGTAATTGATTGAAATTCGTAAGACAATTGAGGTTTTGATGTAATTGTTTCAAAATAAAATAATCCTTTATTTGATGCCACATAAACCTCACCTTTTGAAGTGGTAGTAATTGTTGATAAATATAATATGGGTGCTTGAGGGATTATGGTTGTAAATGAATTTGACTTTACGTCATAAGATAGTAGGCCTTTATTATCTGTCGAAATCCATAGTATACCGGGTCTTACTTCGGATATACCAAAAATATTACTGTTTTCGAAATAAGTGTTTTTTCCAATTTTTTCGAAATGCTTTGTCGCTGAATCAAAAAGGAATAAACCATCAGCCCACGTTCCCAGCCAGTACTTGTTCTTACCTGCAGGTATGATATGAAGAATTTTATTGCTTGTTAAACCTTTAGTGTTTGCTTTGCCAACTTTGAACGAAATGAAACGATGAGTTGATGTATCAAAATAATTTAAACCTCCTCCATCAGTGCCTATCCAAAGATTGGCATTTTCATCTGGCAAAATGGATAATATCTCATTAAAACTAATCGAATTAGGATTGGCTTCATCTTGCATAAAACGTGTAAACTTACCTGTTTTTCTGTTCCAAAAATTCAACCCTGAACTTCGGGTGCCCATCCATAAATTGCCATTAATGTCTTCTGCAATCGATAGAATGTTATCGTTACTGATTGTTGTAGAATCTCCCAATCTTGACTTATAAGTTCTCAGCTCATTTCCATCATATCGGAATAATCCAGTTTCTTTACCAATCCAGATAAACCCCATGTGGTCTTGAAATATGCAATTCACACGTCCGCTATAATCTCCCAATCCGAAGATTTGAACAGGAATAATCTTTGCATTAGAAAATTGGATTCCAATGAAGAAAAACAAGACGTTAAGAATAATTATATTTTTCAAAACATTACAACTCTCTTGGTTAAATAAAAATACAAAGATACAATATTATTTCTTAACTCGAATATAGTTGTAATGTTTTTAGAAAATACATATTATGAAATGAAGATAGCAAACACTAAGAAAATCTCAAGTGTAGTTAGCCCCTTAGTGCTTGCTTCTAAACAACTTTATATCAGCAATATAACAATTCATTCGAATAATATATATATCAATTAAATAAAGTTGTATTTCCCAGAATGGCGGATGAAAGCGCCACTACCAATAGTAATCATATGTTGTGCAAAAAAATTGATATAATTGTCGACCAGTTTTTATACAACCACAGAATTCATTAAAATTTAGAAACCAATGCTTACAAACAACCTTCTTTACCACAATAACATTTGAAGTCCGTGCGACCTACGCTGACCTGTCAACCTATGTGCGCAAAGGCAGGCGCTGGCATCAAATTTTCTATTGGCAATTATTTCTTCAACCAAGTTGTTACCTCTGTTCTATATTGACCAGCATCTGCAAAAGGCACAAATACCAACTTTTCTTGTTTGCCATTTACTGGAACAGTTGCTGAGAAAGCACGACCACCAATCCAATCTTTAGGCAAGGCAGTTAAGTCAGAAGTCAATTGAATATCAGCAGGCAGTACAATATCTTTTGCTTCTATATTATTCAATTTTTTATCCAATGATAATACCTGAGGCCCTTTTTGCAAAGCAATGCAATTGGGATAACTTTTGCCACCGTCAAGTTTAACAAGCGGTATGTTGCAGCTAATTTCAATTTTATCGCTGTTATTCCATGTGCGTTGAATGCTAACAAAATCTTGTCCATCCCCTTTCACTGTTTTGCCATTTACCTTTACTACAAAATCTTTTGTCCAGTAAGGCTTGCGCAATAAAATAGGGAAACTGGCAGGTTTAGAAGTCGCCACTACGATTTTAGCATTTCCTTTCTCTGGGAAACTTGACTCGGTAGTGAATTTTACATTCTGTCCATTTATCGTGGTTGAAAGTGTTCCCGATTGATACAATAAAAAGGTAGGTTTCTTATCAATCAAACCATTTGTGAATAATGGGACCATAGCAATTGCTCTGGGAATACTCGACAAACAGCAAGTTATATCGCATTTGTGGGGTTTTATACCCATAATTGGTGTGAAATAACTGACACAGCCAGAGTGTGGATTTTCTGCACCTGTAGCAGCATTGAAGGCTGTTCGTTCCAGTTCGTTCACATATTTCACATCTCCAGTAACGCTCAATAGCTGATAATTGAATTGCATCCAAGTGGTGGTAATACAACCTTCGCCCATGTGGTCGTCTATACTGGCAGGTAAATCATGGTCGTCTTGAAACACTTCATACGATCCAGATGCTCCAGAAATATACAATCGGTTGGTAACAATATCTTGCCAAGCCGTTTGCATAAGACTCAATAAATCTTTGTCGCCAGTTACCTTGCTCAATTTTATAATTCCTACCAAGTTCGATAGCATTTCATACGCTTTTGCATTGGCAACCTTATCAACACGACCAGTTGCACGCAAAGTAGAAATGATTCTTGGACCATTTGGTTGGTCGTAAGTTTGAAGAATGTATTTGCTAAAATCAAGGTATTTTTGGTCGCCTGTTAGTTGATACAAATCAACCATTGGGTCTAGAATGCTTGTGGCAGCCATCCCAACGTGTGTGCCGGATTTTATCAAATCTAACTGTCCTGCGTTTGTTCCAAAAGTCTTGCAAATCAAATCACCAATGCGTTTACAAGCTGTTAGTGCAGGTTCGTAACCCGAAGTGTGGTAGTAATTCATCAATCCCACTAAATTGTATTTGTGCGACCATACATCCCAGCTTGTCCAGTGTTTATCAAGAGCATAAGTTCCAAGGTATCCATCTTCTTTTTGACTTGCAATTACGTTTTGAGCTACTTTGTCAATTAGCAGTTTCAATTCTGCATTTGGCTGATAATTGTAAGAATTACAGGCTGCATCTAAAAATTTTCCGGCATATTCACCAATCCATGAATGTACACCAGGTTGATTTAGATATCCACCAATAAGCGCATCCATATCCACATTTTGGAGTCGGGCAGAGGTATTTATTTGCATACGATCTCCCATCCAACCTTTGATAACCTGATTGTGCCACGGCAAAGAGACGAATTTTGCAGTAACGTCACTTTTTAATCTGTCCGTTTGTGGTTTATAGGCAATGGTGTCGGTACCTACAGACATATTCCACTCTTTTTTAAGTTGATATGCCGGAATAATTAATTCGCAATTAGCTTTGATAAATACTTTTTGATTTGGATATGTAAATTCTACATTATTTAATCCAGGTTTTAATGACAAATTAATGGTTTCTTCTTTCAATACCTTACGGTCAAAATTCCTATAAGTTAGTTTAGCAACCGCAGCTACATCTTTTTCCGAAATATTGCGTATAAAACAAGTTTTATCTTTTCCTATTTGATTCTCAAAAAAGAACAATAAGCTTGATGTCGATGCAGCAAAATAGGGATAATTATTCATGCTACCTGACCCTTCATAATAACGAATACGCAATGAAATTGAATTTGACTCGTTCCACTTTAGTAAATTTGATTTCAATGGAATTTCAACTAAGCCATCTTTTACAACTGAATTTTGTTTTACATATTCGCCATTTATATAACAATCGGGCATACCTACTCCTTTGAAAAAGATTGAAATAGAACCGTTTGTCTTCAACAAGTCTTTAACGGACTCATTAATAACAAGTTTTTTTCTGAGCCAAAAATAGGATGCTGTGCCATTGATTTTCGATTTTCTTGTATTTGAAAATTTAAACTGGCTCAATTCATCATACGATTTCCAACCACTATCATCAAAATCTACGTTTTTATAAGCAGGATTATCCGGCACCTCAGCAACTCCAGTTAAAATTTCGGCTGATATTCTTTTGCCTTCTTTGGAACTGCCATCAAAAGCCTGCAATCCTTTCCAAGCTCCATCGAGCACAAGTTTTTGTGCAAATAATTGTCCAAATGCTATGCTGCATACCAGGACTAAAAGTGTTTTTTTCATTGCGTATAATTAATTTTAATTGTTCAAATCTTGTTTAGTTGGAATGGAAGGTTGAGCACCTTTTTTGGTGACAGAAATTGCTGCCGCTTTGTTCGCATTCTTTAGTGCTTCTACAAAATCAACATTGTCGGTCAATGCAGAAACGAAATAGCCATTAAAAACATCGCCGGCAGCTGTAGTATCAACTGCATCAACTTTGATGGACGATACATAACCCGACTCACCCGATTTCAATAAATAATAAACACCTTTCGAGCCCAATGTAATCACAACCGCTTCGCCCACTTTATTCATCAGCAATTGAGCAGCTTGCTCAATCGACTGATTATCTGTCAAAACAACACCTGTAATTAACTCGGTTTCAGTTTCATTTGGTGTAATAATATCTACATTTTGTAACAATTCGTCCGACAGTTTTTGAGCTGGTGCAGGATTCAAAATTGTTTTTACACCAGCACTTTTAGCTAACTGTAAAGAATAAGCCACTACATCTATCGGAGTTTCCAATTGAAGAAGTACAGCATCCGCTTGTGTTATTGTTTCTTTTACCGAATCAATATCCAGTATGCTCAGTTGATGATTTGAACCTGGTGCCACAACAATCGAATTTTGTCCCGTTGATTCATCCACAATAATGATGGCAACTCCTGTAGGGTAAACAGAATCTACAAAAACATATTCGGTATTAATTTTATCAATATTATAACCCTCAACTGCCGAGCGACCAAAATCATCGTTGCCCACTTTGGCAACAAATGTTACGTCGCTTCCGGCACGAGCTGCTGCCACTGCCTGATTAGCTCCTTTACCACCCTGAATCACAGCAAACTCACCACCTATAAGCGTTTCGCCACCTTTAGGCATTTTTGAAGCACGTACAACCATATCGGTATTGCTGCTTCCAATTACAACTATCTTTCCCATTAAATTTATTTGAATCAAACGATTTTAGCTAAAATAATACATGCCAATCCAATCACAAAACTCAGAAACATGATGCCGATGAGTTTATTCGTTCCTTTTGGTGCATCCTTAAATTCTTTCCAGATAAATACACCCCAGATGGCAGCAATAAGCGTGGCGCCCTGTCCCAAACCATACGAAATGGCAAATCCAGCTTTTCCGGCAGCTATCATATTGAATAGAAACCCAACTGCCCAGATGGAACCGCCTAATATTCCTATCAAGTGCAATTTTAAATCGCCTTTTTTGAAATAATCAGAATAAGTAACTTTAGCGCCACTTAATGGTTTATACATAAAAAAAGTATTGAACAAGAAGTTAGAAAGGAAAATACCTATGGAGAAAATAAACACCGCTGAATAAGGTGTCAGTAATCCAACTGTTGGAACTGAAAAGTCAACCGACATAGATGCTGCCACAAAACGATAGAAAAATCCCATTAACACACCAGCTGCAAGTGAGAGTAAAATTCCTTTCGTAGATGCAGCTCCTTGTGTAATTTTTTTGTAGGCAAGTGCATCAATTACAATAGCAACAACAACAAATGCAACTCCTAAAAACAACAAGATTGGGTTTCCATCGGGCACAGCCATATAATTTACCACAACTCCCAATGCCAACGCAATACCAATTCCAATAGGGAAGGCTATTGCCATGCCTGCAATATCAATAGCTGCTACCAATAATAAATTGGCAATGTTGAACACAATTCCACCCAATAAAGCTAAGCTAATTGCACGTACTGAGGCATTTACAAGACTTGGAATAAAGGCTTCACCTTGGCTACCGTTACTGCCCATTGTCAAACCAAACAATAATGAAAGTGCGATTATACCGATGGTATAATCCCAATAGAACAAGGGGAAACCCCAACTTTTTGATGCTAATTTTTGAGTATTCGCCCACGAACCCCAGCAAAGCATGGTTATCACACAAAAGATAACTGCTAAAGAATAAGAATTGATTAAGAACATATTATTAAATTTATAGTTTTATATTGAACAAGCACAAACGATTGTGCAAAAATAATAAAAAAATTCAATCCAACAATTTTATTGAAAATATTTCATAATTTTATTTGGACTGTGATGTGAATAGAATCTATATAATCCATTTTTTATAATCATTGTTGTCCGGTAAAAATTTCATGAAATATAAATAAGAAGAGGAAACCTCTGAAGAAATTCCTCTAATATCAAGTTTCACAAAGTTGTTGATGCGAGATTTCCTATACCTAAAGAAGTGGAATGTATTGATATTTCATTGAGTGAAAACAAGCCAATAGGATTGGAAGTATTACCTGAAATTAAAAAGTTTATTGGTTTTAATCCCTTTGCTGATAGATATTTATTAAAGTTAATTATACAACTAAAATAAAAAAAGAACAAAGTTCCATTAGCAAGATTTCGTTTTATTGAAATTAATACAGCATATAATAATGGCACAATGATGGGGTATTCCCTAAATTGACCGTAAAAGTTGTATTAATATCGGCATCTTTAATAATATCATGTACGCGACTGAACTGGTGGAAAATGCAACGGCAATGATCTTTCCACCTATGATTATAATATGCATTGGAATGTTTTAATTTAGAATAAAGGAGGGCCTGATATTCAAGCCGATCAAATGTTTGTCAGTTTGTCAACCAATCTGCTAATTGTTAATTCTACTTTGTCTAGTGGCAGCCGAGCTATTAATGCAGGTTACAAAACGGACGCTCCGACTCTTGATATTCTAGGAGGAGTATACGAATCATATTGATTCAGAAATACTATTTCATAAAAAATCAAAAAAAAGCACATCCTGTAATTTGCAACTGTACTTTTACATTATTGAAAATTTTCGATGAACGAATATAGCCGCATACCACTTTGGTGTCTCTACCGTGATCGATGGGGCAGTTTTAAGAAGGCATTTATTGAAAGCTATAAAAAAATCGACCCTTAGATACAACAAATATGCTCTAATGAAATGGTTTGGTATTGTTTTGTTAATTCAAACCATAAAATTCAGGAAACCTTTTTCTCATCAGGAAAACGAATTGTTGTAAATTTTGAAAAAAATCTTACCTTTTCGAACGTACTGTAATTGGAGGGAAAATATATGTTACTTTATAATAGACTTGAAATAAGTCAAATAATATGCTATTACACATAATTCTGTCAAAAAGATTATTGTTAATAACTATGCTTATAAAGAAGCAATGTGGAGTGCGCCCGTGAAAATTATTACAACTGAAGGCTGCTACCTCGATTTTGCTACTAAATATATTAACAACTTGGAATTAGGCGAATTATAGGGCGAGTCGATGATTAATTATTTTAACAACTTCGTTGTTGCTTGGACAGATTGGAATGTACTTCTTGACGAAAAAGGAGGTCCAAATCACGTAAAAAATTATATCTTTGTACCCATGCATTTCAATACCCAAACAGGTGAGTTGAAATACACCAATATTTATTACTATTTGTGGCATTTCTCGAAATTTGTCCGACCCAGAGCAAAACGAAGTATAAGTTCTTCAAGTAGAGATAATTTGTTAACAACTGCTTTTCTAAATCCAGATAGAAAAATTGCAGTTATAGTAGTAAACCTGACAGACAAAAAACTGTTATATAATCTTTAGTTAAAAGGAAATGCTACTTCTGTAACTAGTTTGGCGCACTCCATTACTACAGTCATATTATAATAGTTACAAGTATTTAGCTACAAGTTAATTTGCAAGTATTAAACAGACTGTCAGCCATGTATTTAATTATGAATTGTGCATTGTTAACTATCAATTACTTGAACAAAGTTGTATATAAAAAATATATTATTAATTATTTTATTTATTAAAATTAAAAAAATCATTTCAACATGAAAAAACACATCTTGGCATTATTGCTATTTGTCTTGACTGCAAATTTGTTTGCAGAGAAATTTACTTCGGAAATTAAATCATTGGATGGTGAAAAATGGTATGGTGCGTATGCTGCCAAAGCCTTTTGCAATACGCCACTGAAAGACATTACGTTTCAGCCCTATGCTGCCAACGAAAAGAAAAAAGATTTGAGAAGCGACAATCGTGGCAATCAGGCCGCTCCTTTATTGGTTTCGAACCTAGGACGTTATGTGTGGAGCAATGCCCCTTTTGTATTCGAATTTAAAGATGGAAACATCATTCTATCTTCCGATGTTGAAAAAATAGAATCCAACGTGGGTGGTAAAACCTTGCGCGATGCATATATGTCGGCGCAAGCAAAATTCTTCCCTGCTTCCGGCAAAACGCCCAACGCATTGATGTTCAAAATTCCACAGTACAACACATGGATTGAATTGGGAACTAATCAGAACCAAAAAGATGTAATTAAATATGCCAACGATGTGATGAAAAACGGATTTCCGGTGGGAGTGTTTATGATTGATGACAACTGGGCAAACTATTATGGCAACTACGATTTTAACCCCACCACTTTCCCCGACCCCAAGGGCATGATGGATTATCTTCATGGCAAAGGCTTCAAAGTGATGCTTTGGGTTACTCCTTTTATTAGCCCCGACAGCAAAGAATACGGAGAATTAGCCCGGACAAAATGCTTGATATTGAAGAAAGATAGCAAAGCTCCTGCGCTTATTAAATGGTGGCAAGGGTACAGTGCTTGCTTGGATTTGACCAATCCCAAAGCATTGGAATGGATGCAAACGAAGTTGAAAAGTTTGCAAGAACGATACGGTATTGATGGCTATAAATTTGATGCTGCCGATTTTGATTTTTATGCGAAAGGTTCTCGTATTTTCCCTAACGAAGATACCAACACAGAACCTTGTTTGCAAACCGAAATGTATGGAAAATTGGGTACAGCCTTCGATTTCAATGAATTCCGTGCAGGGTGGAAAAATGGAGGACAACCTTTGGCACAACGTTTGCAAGATAAACGCTATTCGTGGGACGATATCAAATTGCTTGTGCCTGATATGCTTTCGGCTGGTTTGATTGGACATGCTTTTACTTGCCCCGATATGATTGGTGGTGGTTTGTTGGGTGACTTTGAAAATATTGATTACAAAACATTTGATCAAGAGTTAATGGTTCGATCGGCACAGATTCAAGCCCTGATGCCAATGATGCAATTCTCAGTTGCACCATGGAGAGTGCTTGATGCTCAACATTTAAAAATTGTACAAGAAGCTGCATTGTTACACGCTAAAATGGGCGATTATATTTACGAATTGGCTCAAAAAGCAGCAAAAAATGGTGAACCTATTGTTCGTCATTTGGAATATTCTTTCCCAAATCAGGGTTTCGGTTCATGCGACGACCAGTTTATGCTGGGCGACAAATACTTGGTTGCACCCATGGTAGATAAAGGCGTAACTCGTGATGTGAAATTACCAAAAGGTTCTTGGATAGACGATTTGGGCAAAAAATATAAAGGTGGACAAACCGTAAAAATGAACGTACCGCTAAATCGTTTGGTTTATTTTACACGTTTGAAATAAAACAAATTTTCAAATATTTACTATAAACCATCTTTTTAATCATAATCAGATTAAAAAAAGCAATGTTCTGCGTCAACAAAAATACAAGAGTAATCTTTAAGTCCTCCGCCAGCTGGCGGAGATTTAGGGGCTGCTAATAATGAAAAAATACACGCTTTTATTGGTTTTTGTCCTCAATGTATTGATTGCACAAGCTCAAAAACCAATTCCACAATGGACATTTGATACACCTGATTTTCCCTCTAAAACGGATTCATAATCAAGCGAATTGAGTTTTAAAGATGGAGTAGCTGGCAAAGCATTGCTGTTCGATGGCTATACAACCGAAGTGGTTCGCAAGTCAAACGCTTTTTCGTTGGGTGAAACATTCACCATATTTGCTTGGGTAGCACCACAGGAATATTCTTGGAATCTTTCCGCCATTGTTAATTAGCAATATACTGAAATGACCATAGAGTATTATATGTTGACAATTACTTTTAGTAGAAAGAATTGACTACCCATAGCTGACCATTTAATCTGATTGCTTTGAAAAAAAACATCTACATACTGTTGCTTTGGTGTTTGCCTCTGATAAACACATGGACTCAGAACTTGGATATAACCCCCATCCAACTATCTAATGGAAAGGATTTTCGGGGACGGACAAATTGTATTTTTCAAGATAAATTTGGGCTAATTTGGGTGGGCAATGGATCAGGATTATATCGTTACGATGGGAAGGATATAAAACTATACCAAAACAATCCATCCAACTCTAATAGCCTATCCAGCAACATAGTACTTTGCATTCAAGAAGACTCAGTGGGCAATTTATGGATTGGAACACGCGGAGGGGGATTAAATTATTTCAACCGAGCAACAGGCAAATTTAAACGATACCTACATGACGAAGAAAATCCAGCATCCATAAGTTTTAACGAAGTATATTGCCTCAAGCCCGATGAAAAAGGGAACCTTTGGATTGGCACAGATGGGGGCGGATTAAATTATTTCAACATCCGCACTCAAAAATTTGAACCCATTTCCAACGGCGGTGATACTCATGCTGTATTTGGAAGCACCAAAATTCTGAGCATAATACCTGCTAGCAAAGGCAAACTGTGGATTGGGGCGTTTGCTGGCGGCATCTCTTTGTTCGACATAGCTACCCGAACAGCCAAACACATAGGCGCAAACACTCCATATAATAAATGTGATGTTTTTTCCGTACGAAAAATTGACCATAACACCCTGTGGATAGGTACTTGGGGGCAAGGACTAATTGCTTACAACATCAAAACCAATGTTTTCAAAATAATCCTCGACCAAAACACATCTTCTCGCATTAGGAATATTAGCTTGGGCAAAAAAGGCGAAATATGGGCAACAACCATAGATGGGCTTTTTTATTTTCCAACGGCCAACGCCAGCTATACATTGATAAAAAATGAAAATTCGAACTTTCCTCAGTTTTCAACCGTTTTGTCAACCGATGCTCAAACAGTGTGGGTGGGGTATGAAAATGGATCGTTGGGTAAAATAAATCTTATTCCGAAAAAATTTCACTCCTCGTTGAAAGAATATCCGTTCACCACTTCATCCATAAATGCGGTGCTGACTAACGAAAACAAACAGACTATTTATCTAGCAGTACCACAAGGGCTTACGCAATTTCAGCCGTGTGCCCATAAAATCAGAACATACCCATTTGCGTGGGGTTATCACACTCCATTGGCTTATTTTCCGGCCACCAACTCCATTATTTGCGCCAGCACCTATGAGTTGTACGAATTCCATACACAAACAGGAATGTTCCAAAAATTAAAATTTGACAAATCCTTTCCTGCCGAATTGCGAAACAAGGAAATTTCTAGTTTATATGTACCAGCCCCTCAATCATGTTGGGTTGGAGGAGTAGATGTTACCTACTTGATAACCCGAAATCCGCAAACAGACTTTTGGGGAGTATCAAAGATATTGTACGCAGGGTCCAAAGGGAGCATTTCCGAATCGCATCACACATCATGCTTTCTATTGAACAAACAAAAAATTCTATGGATAGGCACTTCGGGGGGTGGATTAAACAAGCTGCTGGATGCCAAATCCGCATTTGTGTATTACAAGCAAGATGACACCAATCCTCACAGTATTAGCAATAATTTTGTCGAATGCATTACTTCAGACAAAACTGAAAACATTTGGGTAGGAACACAAATGGGAGTAAATAAACTGAATGTAAAAAATGGCACATTTAAATGTTATAAAGTGCAAGATGGACTGACCAACGATAGAATTAAAGCTATTACAACAGATGCCAAAAACCGCATTTGGATAAGTACATTGGGAGGCATCTCGTCCATTTCGAAGGATGGAAATCGCATTAGAAACTATGATTCTGGCGATGGATTTCCTAATAATATATTTATTACCAAGTCTATAAGCATCGATTACTGGGGAAATATATACATAGGTTCGCGCAAAGGCTTGGTGTGGTTTCACCCCGATAGCATTACCGACAATACGCAGTTGGCAAAACCTTTACTGGTTGATTGCTGGGTAAACAGCCAAAACATATTGAATTGGGATATTCCTCTGACGGATAAATGTGTGGAACAAATGACCCAACTTACATTGAGCCACAAGCAAAATTCGTTCTCCTTCAAAATGGCAGCCATTCATTATTTCAATCCGTCCAAAAACAAGATTATATACCTATTGGATGGTTACGACACTCGCTGGCACACTGCAAATCGGGAACAAATTGCACTTTACAAAAATATTCCATCGGGCAAGTACACTTTCAGGTTCAAAGTATCCAACAGCGATGGCGTGTGGAACAACAAAGAGAAAAGCATTTGTATTAACATAGAGCAATCACGTTGGCTAAGCTGGTGGGCAATATTTCTTTACATCTTATTCATTAGTGGATGCGGCTATTATATAAAGCAATTATCTAAAAAAATCCGCTGGATAGATTCCATCAAATCGCTGGACATCAAACATAAACAAAAATTTGTACGGAATTCAGTAGAGCCTAGCAGGGTAGATTCTGACTCGGCCGACACCTTGTTTTTGCAAAAAATAATATCGCTGATTGTGAAAAATATAGCTAACCCCGATTTTGGGGTAGAAGAGCTGAGCGGAGAGATGAATCTTAGCCGCTCACAACTGTACCGCAAAGTACATATACTTACGGGCGAAACAGTAACAGACCTGATTAAAGATGTAAGACTTAAAAGAGCTAGACAAATACTCTCACAGCCATCGGCAATAATCTCCGAAGTGGCCTACATGGTTGGCTTCAACGATCCTAAATATTTTGGCAAATGCTTCAAACAGCAATTTGGGATTTCTCCAAAACTTTACAAAAATAAAAATAACGCCATCAAGGAACACAACTTGCCAACCACCGAAGAATAGTAACAATTTGACTTGCACGACATTTACACCTATGGGTTTATTCTCCGACCTTTATCCCCGCCCCTTTCGCTCCAGCCGAAAGGGGCGGCTTTCGCTTTAAACAGTATCGAAGTTGAACTCATGACATATTTTCACTAAATTTATCAGCAGAAAACATTGTACGGAACTGCAAATACACCAAAAAGGATTAGTATACTTTCAAATGCAACAAATTTACCCTAAAGATGCACCATTTCACCTCCTAAAAAAATCATTTCGTTCTATCTTTGTCACCCAATATAAACATTGTTATTCGCAGAATGCCTTAATTCACAGAGTTGTATAGGCTGTGGTTCAGCAGTAGGTTTATCTACGAATTACTACCCAACATTTCGAAGGAGTCTATCATTATAAACACAAGACATGAAGCACATTATTCTATGATTTCAATAAACTTATGCTTGAGATGTAATTTTGAAAATTCAATAATTATTTCTTCATCAAAAGACTCTTTTTTTAATTCTATTTCATTGGTCACTATTATTTCATTTACATACTATTATGCTATCAATTCCTTATAAATATATAAACTTATTATAAAAATCAATCAATTTAATTATACATTTTCAAATCTATTAAAAATCATTTCATGGAAAACAATTTGACAAAAAAGAAATCCTTTCGATGTAAATCGGATGGGATTATTTCTCCAAGAGGTCTACTCTTTTTGTTGCTCATTGGCTTGTTTAGTTTTCAAGTGCAAGCACAAACAAGCCAAATTTCTGGTGTTGTTGTTGATGAGCTAAAACAACCTGTTGTTGGAGCAACCGTAATTATCAAAGGAAGCAGCAATGGTACTGTTACCGATTTGGATGGTCGCTTTAAATTATCATCTGCCGCTCAAAAAGCAACTTTAAATTTCAGTTATATCGGCTATCAAAAAACTACTGTTGAGGCTATTGCAGGTGTTGTTGTAGAAGTGCAACTAGAAGTTGACAACAAGACTTTAGAAGAAGTTGTTGTGGTAGGTTATGGTACATCTCGAAAAAAAGATTTAACTGGAGCCAGTGCGCGTATTAATGTTGATGATAAAGCTACCTTACCAAACATTAATGCAGTACAATCAATGAGAGGTGTAGTATCAGGTCTTACAGTTACCGACAATGGTAAAGCAGGTTCTGATGCCACCATTCTTATTCGTGGTAATCGTTCAATGATTGCTGGAAATGATCCTCTTATTGTGCTGGATGGGGTACCTATGGTCGGCGGCAAAATGTCAGACATAAGCAATAGTGACATTGAATCAATAGATGTATTAAAAGATGCAAGTTCAGCAGCCATTTATGGATCGCGTGCATCTAATGGCGTAATTTTGATAACTACAAAGAAAGGAACAAATTCAAAACCATTATTTAACTATAGCGGATATTATGGGAAGTCAGATTTTGCAAGAACACCAAAAATGATGGGACCAGAAAAGTATCTTCAACTTAAAACAGATGCTGCTGCATTTTCAAATACTCCTGTACCTCTAACCAGCGTAGAGCAAGCAGCGAAAGATGCAGGTGAAATATCAAATCCTTGGGATGCTGTTAGTCAAGATGCACCGATGATGAACCACGAATTAAGTATATCAGGAAAGACGGATCGTGTAAATTACTACTTGTCAGGATCTTATGCAGATCAGAAATCAGTAATACTAGGTGATCAATTTAAACGATTAACCGTCCGTGGTAATTTCGACATAAAAGTGACCAACTGGTTAAATATTGGTACAAATACTGGATATTCATTCAAAGACTATTCTGGAGCTTCTGCAGATTTGGGTATGGCATTTATGATGAGCCCGTATGCAAAATACAGGTATGACGATGGCGCACCAACTCAATCCCCAATGGGAGATCCAATGGTATCGAATCCATTGTTTGATGCTTTGTGGAAAACAAATACCGACATTAGTAACAATCTTTTTAGTAATTTATATGCTGACATTAAATTGCCATTAAAAGGACTCACATATAGAATGAACATTGGTAATAACATTCGCTATAGCGAGGTTAAAAACCACACCCCAGCATACGATAGAGATGGTGCAAAAAGAACTAGTTTTGCGAGCCAAAACTGGAGTAAAAATTATGATTTTACTTTTGAAAATATCTTAAAATATAATACAACTTTTGCAAAAATCCATAATATTGATGGAACTTTAATGTATGGTATTGAACGAACAATAAATACTGGATTATATGGTCAAGGCAATCAGCTTTTTAGTGATGCTCTAGGCTATTATGGAACTGGGCTAGGTTTTGTTCAAAATGCAAGTTCTTATGGGACAGAAATGAAAGCAATCTCAGCTATGGCAAGAGTTGGATACCGTTTATTAGATCGGTATATGTTAAACTTGACGGTTCGCCGTGATGGTTTCTCAGCATTCGGTGCAGGAAATAAATTTGGATATTTCCCTTCTTTAGGTTTAGGATGGGTAATTTCTGATGAGAAGTTTATGGCTGGAATAAAAAATATTGACTTCTTGAAACTCCGTTATTCTTATGGAAAAAATGGTAATCGCGCTATTAAACCATATTCATCATTAAGTATCATGAATTCGAATGATTTTAAATATGTGTTTGGTGATGGTGGAGCCTCTTCAGTAGGAGTTTCGCCTAGTCAAATGGAAAATCCTGTATTAAGCTGGGAATCAACTCTAGCATCGAATGTTGGGATTGATTTTAGTTTCTTCGGTCAAAGAATATCTGGTTCTGTGGAATATTATAATATGAATACCAAAGATCTTTTATTAAACACACAAATACCTAAAATGAATGGATATCCTACATTTAATACGAATGT
>JBBSDM010000049.1:0-19198 GCA_038249445.1 Bacteroidales bacterium | reverse complement strand
TTATATTTCACGTTAAACATTCATATTTTAATTGATATGAATAATGCAATACGACAAGATTAAAAAGCGACCCGTTCAGTTTTTAAGTATTACAGGGCTGAATTTAGAAGATTTCAAATTTTTGCTACCCTATTTTAAAGCAGAATGGGACGAGTATAATGACTATTTCACATTAGATGGAAAACCTCGTCAACGCAGGACATTTGCAAGAACTGATAGCATTTTGCCCAAAGCTTGTGATAGACTAATGTTTTTGTTAGTTTATTTAAAAACTAATCCTTTGCAGGAACATCATGCCGCCAGTTTTGAAATGACACAGTCTCAAGCTAATCTATTGATTCACTTATTGTCAGGTATTTTACGTAAGACCTTGAAACGATTAGGTGAACTCCCCGAACGCAATGAGTATCGAATAATGCACATTCTCAAATCATGTGATGATGTGCTTATTGATAGAGTTGAACGACCAATTCAACGACCGCAAGCAAGCGACCTTAAAAAAGCTTGTTATAGCGGTAAAAAAACTCATAGTGTGAAAAATAACGTGTTAACTACACCTGAAAGACGAATTCTATAGCTTAGTAAGACTTGCGAGGGTAGTATGCACGATAAAAAGGTATGCGATAATCAACCAATTCATTTTCCTTCGGGTATAACTTTGTGGCAGGATACAGGTTTTCTTGGTCATAATCCCGAAAATGTGAATGTAATGATGCCTACAAAGAAACCAAAACGCAAAGAACTAACCGAAGAACAAAAAGAATCGAATCGTTCAATTTCTTCGTTTCGGGTATTAGTTGAACATGCAATTGGTGGTGCAAAAAGATGTCGTATTGTCAAATATCGTTTCAGATGTCACAAGTTTGGTTTTGACGATTTAGTCATGGAACTTGCTTGTGGACTCCATAATTTAAGAATAACGCTGAATTACAGCGATATATAATATTAATCGAAATAATGACTATTTAATGAAATTATTCCAGGCACCGCCTTCTTCGTAATTCTCCACAACTAAAGTTTGCTGAGCGAATGAATAATCGTTGATAAGATTCGATACTTCTTGTTTCAGCATTGATACTGCTCCAACGATTAAATCGTTACGAAATCCAGCATCCCCAAGCTTAATGACTAAGTCCATAGAAACGATTCGGCTCATTAATTTCCCCAATTCAACTGATTTTCGTTGCGCAATTTGCATATCCACATCGAAGCTAAGTAATTCCTTTAAGTGTTTTGACGCAGACTCAGTTAAGTTGAATGTTGAAAGAAAACGATATAGGTTTGTTTCTTTTGTAGTCTTCATTAGTTTGGTAAGCGACTCTGAAATCTGATTGTATAAAATGTCATTCGAACCTTCAAAAATCTGAAATGGTCTGGTATCAACCGTTCCGCGCCCTGCAATATGATTTAATTTATAACCAATTGCACCTACTAATGTGAGCAATGATTGCGCTGACTCTTGCATTAAATCTGTAGTGACCGTTTTAATAATGTTGGCTTCAAGTCCCAAAGCAGTTAAGTCGTTCTTGTTGTCGGCCATTTGGCTTCCTTTCATGCTTAATGCTGAACAAATCGTAAAATCTGCCTGCAATCTGGCCAGTCGTTGTTGCACCTGATCGTAAGTAAATAGCGATCTGCCGCCTACTAGTCGCTGTTGGCAATGCGTAATAGCTTCATCTAACATGCGTTTGATAAATCCAAGTCCCATGCCCGGAAAATGCATTCTGCTTCGGTGAAGTAGGTCAAGCATCATTTTTACTCCTGTAGAATGGGGGATAAGTTTTTGTGCTTTGGGTATTCTTACGTCGAGTAAATTGCGCCCATAAGGAATCTGATAAAGCCCTAAGTTCTCAAAATACTCGTCTACCACGATTTTTTGATTATGAGCGGTATTGTCGCAGATAAAAAAATCAATATCGCGTTGCAGGTTGCCATTGTCTGCAAGCTTTCTTGCAGTGAGCAACCAGTAATCGGCCTGTCCGGTAAGTCCTGCCCAATGCTTTGTGCCCTGGAGGTGATAATGGTTTTTTTCTTCTACAAACGACGTTTGCATGCTAAGTGCATCGCTACCGTAACCGGGTTCGGTTATCATTAGTCCTCCCATGTTCTGAGCATTCAAAAATCTGTCGAAAACTTCTTTTTTTGCCTCCTGTTGGCCATACTTTGCTACCGGCTGCATAAAAAGCGCACTATTAATACCTAGCGTGAGCGATAAAGCCATCGACTCGTAAGAAGCCACTGACAACATTTGCATATTTTCAGCCACAGTGCCGCCGCGTCCGCCAAATTCAACCGGTATGCTTAATGAAAGTGGGTTGCAATCCATAATCTGACAAAGCATGTCGGGAGTAATTCCACGTTTAACGCTTAGTTGATTGATGTCATTCTCTTCGCGAAATAATCGTTTAATCGTTGTTTTAAATTCGTTTAAAAATGAATCGAATGATACACTCTGTGAGTTTTGTCTGCTACTGTTTGCCAAAATACTAGGAGAGAGGGTGTTGTTTTCTTGCATTATTGTTTTTTGATATTTCTGAATAATAAGAATATTTATATGGAATCAAAGGCTAAAACAATAAGTTGAGTCAAAAGTTCTGCATCGGGCTTGCAAAGTGCGTGTTTTAAGATATATTACACTGTCGATTTCTCTTGTTTTTACCTAAAAATGGCTTTCTTCGGAAACAATTTTTAAATTTGATAGTAATATCAACTTTTATTCTTAATTTTGTTCTCAAATTTCGAATTAACTTATGAGTCGGGCTAAATTTATATACAAGTATCTCAAACATTTTATAACAGCTAAAAATACTGGTGGACATGGAGTTCATTCTCCATTTATATATCAATTTACCCGTTATGTTTTGCAAGAAAATCATCCGTTTTATGTTTTCAATACAATAGAAAGAATACGTGAAAGTTTAAAAGAAGATAAGCGTGTTTTAAATGTTGCTGATTTAGGTACGGGCACAGATCGAACTAGGCTGGTGTGTGATATTGCTGTCAATTCGCTCAAACCACCCCGGCAAAGTCAGTTGCTATTTCGAATAGCCCATTATTTTAAGGCTAAAAATGTGTTGGAATTAGGCACTTCATTGGGAATTACTACCTTGTATTTAGGGTCATTATCTTCTCAGGTGAGATGCGTAACGCTCGAGGGTTGTCCTCAAACAGCATCGGTTGCGGAGGAGAATTTTAAAAAAATGGGGCTGCAAAATATTGAATTAGTTGTTGGAGATATAGATTCTACCATGCCAAAAGCATTAGCCTCTATGCCTCAACTTGATCTGGTTTTTATTGATGCTAATCACCAGTCAAAAGCTATCTTGCACTATTTCGAGCTCTGTTTGCCTAAGGTTAATAGAAATACTGTCGTGATAATAGATGATATTTATTGGTCGGATGATATGGAGATGGGTTGGAAAGCAATTAAAAATCACCCACAAGTAATGTCAAGTATTGATTTGTTTTATATGGGAATTGTTTTTTTTAATACTGATATAAACAGAATGCACTACAAAATACGTTATTGATAACTTGTGTGATATTTTAAAGAGTGAACTTAAAAGATAATTAATATGAAGCTTTATACGAAAACCGGAGACAAAGGGCAAACTGGGCTCATTGGGGGAACAAGAGTAGCCAAAAACGATGTTCGGCTTGATGCTTATGGTACCATTGACGAACTAAACGCGTTTGTTGGGTTGCTCACCACTTACTCCATTCCAGAAGAAGATATTACATTTTTACGTAAGATTCAGCACTTGTTGTTTTCTATTGGTTCTTATCTGGCAACAGATGCTTCTAAAGTGGGGTATTATAGTGCTTCTGTTTTAGTGGATGAAGATATCAAAAGCATTGAATGTGAAATAGACAGGCTTGATGCTGATCTACCTCTTCTTCAGTCATTTATACTGCCTGGTGGTTCTCCTTCGGGTGCGTTGGGGCATGTGTGCCGAACCGTTGCCAGAAGAGCCGAACGTAGAATCTTTGATATCAATGAAGAGTATCCTGTTGACAATCATATTTTTATATATGTAAATAGATTGTCTGATTACTTCTTTGTATTATCGAGGTACTTAACATTATTGGAGAATGGTAAAGAAATATGTTGGAAAAAGTAGTATTTCTAAAAAAAAATACTTATTTTTGCAGAATATTAGAAAGAAACTACACAAATTTTATTTACTTAAAAAATTGAGTTAATTATGTATTGGACTTTGGAATTAGCTTCTAAAATTGAGGATGCGCCGTGGCCTGCCACAAAAGATGAGTTAATTGATTACGCTATGCGTTCAGGATCACCATTGGAAGTGATTGAAAATTTACAAGAGATTGAAGATGAGGGAGAAATTTATGAATGCATCGAAGATATTTGGCCTGATTATCCAAGCAAGGAGGATTTTTTCTTCAATGAAGAAGAGTATTGAAATTATTTGAATTGATTGCAATGGCATTCGAGCTAATAATTGTATAGTTTTATGGAGCTTTACTAAAAAAAAGTATTAGGCAATACAATTTTTTTTTAGATTTGAAGTTGTATATATTGCATATTCAAGAAAAAAGGGAAATGTGACCATACTTGAGAAAAAATGTCGGTATAAACCTATGAAGAGACTTTCTTTTTGCATACTATTTTCTTTCATTTGTATAGGCTATGCTTTTTCTCAATTTGATGCTCAGTTGAGTCAATATATGTTTCATAATTCGTCATTTAATCCCGCAGCGGTGGGTGAAAATAATATGATTCAGATTATAGGTCAGCACCGTATTCAATGGGTGGGATTTCCCAATGCCGGACAAACTACAGTTTTTAGTATTAATTCTCCGTTGAAGTTTGGGAAGACTGAAAGTGGAATTGGTTTCCGGTTCTTGAACGATAGGGTTGGATTGTTCACCAACAGATCGGCACAGTTGCAATACGCCTACAAAAAACGAATACTTGGAGGACTACTGAGTGTGGGTGCTGATATTGGTTTTGTAAGTGTAGGGTTTCATGGGGACAGCGTAAATGTTGCTAATCACGTTATTAATATTGGCGAATATCATAGGTATATGTCATCAGATCCCTCTATACCTCAGACTAGCGTGGCTGGCATGGGGTTGGATATGAGTATGGGCGTTTTTTATTCAACGCCGAAGTATTACGGCGGTTTGTCGTTTACACATTTAAATCATCCGATGATAAATTTGGACGATAAATCGAATGTCGGTTTATTGGGAACAATGTATTTGACAGGTGGTTGTTCGTATAAATTGCTAAATCCACAGTATGTTCTTAAACCTACTGCTTTGCTAAAGACTGATTTTAGATCGCTCCAGTTAGATGTTTCAGCTCGGGTAGAATACGATAATAAATATTGGGGTGGTCTGTCCTACAGATTACAAGATGCAGTGGTTTTATTAGCCGGTATTAATTTAGTGGGCGGTTTAGCTGTAGGTTATTCTTATGATTTGCCAACCTCAAAAGTTATAACAGTAAGTTCGGGATCTCATGAAATTGTTTTAATTTACAATTTTGCTTATGTTTCGGCAAAGCGTACAAGCAAATTTAAAAGTATAAGGATATTGTAAAATAAGCCGTTTACAATTCTTCACAGAATAATATAATTAACTAATCGTAGTTTTTTTATTTCATATAACAAATCGCACTAGAATGAAAAAAAGTCTGACAATTATTTTACTTACATTCCTTTTTGTTGCATGCAACAAACCAGGGGGTGAGTTAGTAGGTATGGGGGCAAAGCAGTCGTTTAATGAAGCTCAACCATATGGAATGGTATTTATAAAAAGAGGTTCGTTTATGATGGGAGCAAATGACCAGTCTGCCATTGGAGCCATTAACGATAAATCCATCAATGTAACAGTAGATGCTTTTTGGATGGATGAAACTGAAATTACAAACGATAAGTACAAACAATTTGTTGTTTGGGTACGCGATTCAATTGCTTTACGTTCGCTCGTGATGGCAGGGAAAGATGAGTACCGAATGAAATTTAAAAATCAAACCGATGACACCAGTCCCGAGTTTGCACGCCTTAACTGGAAGGCAAAAAGCCCATGGACTTCGAAAGATGAAGAGGTTAAACAAGTGTTAGAGTCTTTTTATTACTCAGGAGCTAAAATTCTTGGTGGAAAAAAAGAAATGAATCCCAATAAGTTGCGTTATACCTATGAGTGGTTAAATTACGACCAAGCCGCTTTACCAAGTAATAAGTTTAATGTAAACACTGGCGCCTACGCTGCAAATGCAAAGGTAAGAGTTGACTCTTCGTATGTAGACGAGAATGGTATTATAAAAAATACAACTATTGAACGCAAATTGACATCAACTCGTGATTTGATGTCTTCCAGAATTGTGAATGTTTATCCCGATACCATCATGTGGTTACGCGATTTCCAATTTTCGTATAACGATCCTAAAATGCGTATGTATTTTTCACACCCAGGATTCGCAAACTATCCAGTGGTTGGTGTTACATGGGAGCAATGTCAGTCATTTTGCCAATGGAGAACTCAGCTATTCAATAATTCACACGCTGTAGGCGGACAAGATTACAGATTACCAACTGAAGCCGAGTGGGAATATGCTGCCCGTGGTGGACGTCGTTTAGGACTATACCCTTGGGGAGGCAATTATGTACGCGATGGAAGAGGCTGTTTCTTGGCCAACTTTAAACCAATGCGTGGTAGTTATACCGATGATACCGGTGCCACAACTATGAAAGTTGCATCGTTTTATCCAAATGATTACGGATTGTTCGATATGGCTGGTAATGTTGCTGAGTGGACATCGTCTGCTTATAATGTTTCTAGCAGCACTTTGGTGATGGATATGAACCCAAACTTTCAATATAGCGCAAAAAACAGCGATAACGATGTGTTAAAGCGCAAAGTGATTAAGGGCGGTTCATGGAAAGACATTGCTTACTTCTTGCAATGTGGTGTAAAAACCTATGAGTATCAAAATGAAAGTCGTCCATATATTGGATTTCGGTGTGTTCGCTCATACAATGGTGAATAATCAAAGGCTTATTTAACTTTACCTATTTAATAAAATTGTCATGTCAGAAAATCAATCAAAATTCGATATCTGGTGGAATAAACCAGAAACAAAACGATTACTAGGTGCAGCCTATAGCTTGGGTGCGTCAGTGGTTATCTTGGGTGCAATGTTTAAAATTTTACACCTTCCGGGTTCTGGTTACATGCTGGGCACAGGGATGTGTGTTGAAGCATTTTTGTTTGCATTAGGTGTGTTTGACCAACCTCACAAAGAATACGACTGGGAAAAAGTATACGATTTTGATAGTGAAAGCACAACTTTAAAAAGTGAATCAGCAGCAGTTGCAAAATCTTCAAGTAGAGCGGTAGGGCTAAATTACACTGAGACCATCAACGATGATGATGTAAAGAAGCTTTCTGAGGGAATTAAAAATTTAACTCAAACAGCACAGCAATTTGCTGGCTTAACTGATATATTGGGGGCGACTGATCAACTTATAAAGAATATTGATGGTGCTTCGCAAATAACTGGTCAGTTTATTAAGTCTCAAGAAAACTTAAATGTAGCTGCTGGATCTTTGACGAATTCTTATCAGGGTATTACTTCGGGAATGGAGTTTGTAGAAAAGAGTACTAAACTTTACGCAGGTAAAGTGGAAGAAATAAATAAGCATCTTTCTTCTATAAATTCTATTTACGAAATTCAGTTGAAAAATATTCAAGCACAATCTGAAGGTTTGACTCAACAAACACAACGGGTACGAAAAGTTACCGACGAATTGGATTTAATTGCAACTGATATTCAGAAGATGAAAGTTGCCACTGCTGTTGCAGCCGAGGGAACCGAAAGCTATAAAACGGGTACAGTTAAACTTGCAAAACAAGTTGCTGATTTGAATCATGTGTACGGAAATATGCTTAATGCATTGAATTAATTTTTATTCTGAACTAATTTTTTAAAATTAATATCAATGAGTGGAGCAAAGAATTGTCCAGAAACGCCCAGACAAAAAATGATTGGTATGATGTATTTAGTTCTGACAGCAATGTTAGCGTTAAATGTATCAAGCGAAATTTTGAACGGGTTCTCAATGGTGGACAATAGCTTACATACTACTATTGCCTCTTCGGAACTTAGAAATAAAGGAATATACGAAGATTTTCAGGATTTGTACAATAAAAATCCAGAAAAAGTGCGAGAATGGTTAACAAGAGCTAAAGAAGTTCAGAAACAATCAACAGAACTTTATAACTATATTGAAGGTTTCAAAGTGGCAATCATCAAACTGGCTGACAAAGATGAAGCCAATGATAGTGCATATGTGAAGCAGATAAAGGCAAAAGATAATTTGGATATGGCTGGTCAGTATGCTATTGTTCAGGGGAATGGGAAGATATTGAAGCAGAAAATCGAAGCGTATCGTGAGTTTTTGGCGGGCTTGTCTAAAGATAATCCAACTAAACAAGCCATGTATCGTTCCATTTTCTCGACAAGTGAAACCAAAGACGGCAAGCCATGGCAAGATGCCATGTTTGAGATGATGCCAGTTTCTGCTGTAGTAACTATATTGACTAAATACCAAAGCGATGTTAGAGCCTCGGAAGCTGAGATTGTTCAGTTTTTGAAAAGTCAAACTGACGCAATGGATTTTAGGGTGAATAAAATTACTGCTTTGGTGGTTCCTAATACCCGTTACGTGATACGAGGTGGAAAATATAGTGCTCAAATTGTTCTCTCAGCTGTAGATTCTACCAAGACACCACAATATTTTGTAGGAGGTTCTGCCATTAGAAACGGAATGTACGATGTGAATTGCGGAAAATCTGGTCTTTTTACCTATTCAGGTATGATTAAGATGACTGGAAACGATGGAATGGTAAGATCTTATCCATTTAAAAGTGACTATATTGTTGGCGAACCATCGGCTACCCTTTCGAATGAAGCTCTAAATGTGGTTTACCGTGGAATAGATAATATATTGAGTATTTCTGTACCAGGAGTTGCAGCTGATAATGTTTCGGTAGCTGTGGCAGGAGGTACTGCTCAAAAAATAGCTGGAGGAAGATACAACATTAGAGCCACACAAGACGGTGAGATCAGAATTTCAGTATCTGCTAAAATAGATGGAAAAGTTTTGCCAATGGGTGGTGGCACTTACCGGGTTAAATATCTGCCCAATCCAACATCATACTTACAGTATGCCGATGCAGGTGGAGTTACCCGTTTAATTCAAGAAGGCACGCTAACAAAAAGAATACTTAAATCATCAGGTGTAGCGCTGATAGCTAGCTATGGTCAGGATGAGCTAGTTAAAGCCAACTTTACAGTCACTTCGTTTACTATGCTTACGATATTTGGATCGGTAAATGTAAATGGTTCGCGTTTTAATGTAAGACAATTATCGGATATTGAAAAACTAGAAGGTGGCGAAGTTTTAACGTTGAAAAATATAAAAGCTGTTGGCCCTGATGGAAAAGTCAGAAGCTTGGGCATGATTCAAATTCAAATTTAATTACAAGATATAGTTGAACACATTAAGATAAAATGATATGAAAAAATATTTGATTGTTTCTTTGACCATTTCCTTGTTTTTTGTTTCCAATTTGGTGACAGCACAAGTAAATCAAGTACCTTTTTTCGATTCAAAGGGAGCTGTTCGTATTCAAACAGCCGAAATGGATGCATTGGCAGATACTATAGCCATTGTAAATCACAGAGCCGACGATATTGTTTGGTCGCGTATTGTTTATCGCGTAATTGACATGCGTGAAAAGCAAAACTATCAACTTTATTTTCCTCTTCGTGCCAATGATGAGTATAAGAGTTTATTTAAATTAATGCTCGATGCTGTATCTAATGGTGTGAATGTATACAGTAAAGATCCTCGAGATTTAAGACCATCATTTACTAATATACTTCAGGGAGAAGATTTGTCAAAGGCATTTGCATTTGACAATGAGATGGATAATAACTTGATACAAGTTGATACCGTCACTAAACAACGCACATTTCAAAATGACAAATACATAACCTATGTAAAAAATCAATTGAAGTTTTTAATACAGGAAATTGTATTTTTAGATAAACACACTTCGCGTCTTTATTCAAAGATTATCGCTATTGCTCCTTTGTATGCTTTGCATCCGGATAATATGGAGTCGAAGGAATCGATGCAATATTTCCGTGGTTCAATTTTATGTTGGTTTGCTTTCGATGAACTTCGTCCATATTTGACCAAACAAATTGTGATACCGAACGGTAATGAATCTGAACGTTTGACTTACGATGAGTTTTTTGCACAAAAACTGTATTCGAGTTATTTGCTTGGGGATAGTAATATGTACAACCGTATGCTATTGGAATATGTTGTTGATCCTGTAAAAATTAAAAAAGAGCAAGCTCGCATAGAAACTGAAATAATGAATTTTGAACAAGATCTTTGGGAGTATTGATTTTATTAAGTAATCTTACAATCTTGTGAAATTATTTTGAAAGACGACCTTGGGTCGTCTTTTTTTTAATTCGTTTATATCTATTTGACTATAAAGCTGTAACTTCGCATCAATTAGCACATTGTATATTTATAACTATTGTTATTTATGCAAGTGTTTTATCATTTTCTTTGATTTTTATATAAGTATGAGAAATATTATTCTAGCCGATAACCAAGACGTAACCAAAGCCGGTTGTCAATATATACTTCACAGGACGTTTAACGTTGGTGAATTTAGTGAAGCTACAGAGAAAAGCGAACTGCTAGGTTTGATAGCCAAGCATCCACAATCCTTAGTGGTTATTGATTATACTCTTTTTGATTTTCAAAGCGTAAATGAATTATTGATACTCCAAGAGCGATTTGACATGGTCGATTGGATTCTTTTTTCTGATGAATTGAGCGATGAGTTTTTGAGGACTTTACTTTATAATACTCAGTCATTTAGCGTGTTGATGAAGGATTGTAGTATAGATGAATTAACTTCGGCATTTAAAGAAGCTATAAAAGGTAATCGTTTTATATGCAATTATGTAAGCAATTTGTTGCTGGATAATTCGAAGAATACTCAAATTCAATCTCCTAAGCATTTACTAACGACAACCGAGCAAGAGATTTTGAAAGAAATGGCTTTGGGTAAGACTACAAAAGAGATTGCCAATCAGAGATTTGTGAGTGCACATACCATTATGACACATCGAAAGAATATATTCAGAAAAATTGAAGTCAATAATGTGCATGAAGCTACGAAGTACGCCATTCGTGCCGGCATTGTAGATATGGCAGAGTATTATATTTAATGTGCTTTAAGGTTAAAGCGATAGTTTTTTACGGATAAGTTTTAGTTCTGCACCGACATTTATAGATAGGTAATATGTTGATGGTGTTGAGTAATGATATAAATAAATGAGAATAGCAACTTTATTGTCGGGTGGTGTGGATAGCTCTGTAGTTGTTCACTTATTGAAAGAGGCAGGATATGATCAAACATTATTCTATATAAAAATAGGAATGGATGATGATGAATTACTGCATTGTACATCCGAAGAAGACATTGAAATGGCAACGCTTATAGCGCGTAAATATGGTTGCAAGTTAGAGGTTATAGACTTGCACAAGGATTATTGGGATAATGTGGTGGCTTATACTATTGATAAAGTAAAGCTTGGTCTGACGCCAAACCCTGATGTGATGTGTAATAAACTTATTAAATTCGGGGTTTTTGAACAGCGCGTGGGGAAAGATTTTGATAAAACGGCTACCGGACATTATGCTTCCACTACTGATATAGATGGAAAAGTCTATTTGTCAACCGCAAAGGATCCATTAAAGGATCAGACCGATTTTTTAGCTCAGATTGATGCTTTACAAGTTTCAAAATTGATGTTTCCTGTAGGCAATTTTATGAAAGGCGAAGTGAGAACCATTGCGCAGAAGGCTGGTTTACCTAGTGCTAAGCGTCAGGATAGTCAAGGTATTTGCTTTTTAGGTAAAGTGAATTATAACGATTTTATACGTCGTTATCTGGGTGAAAAGACCGGACCAATTGTAGAATTTGAAACTGGAAAAATTCTTGGAAAGCACAATGGATATTGGTTTCATACAGTAGGGCAGAGAAAAGGACTTGGCCTTTCGGGTGGTCCGTGGTATGTTATTAAAAAAGATATTGCAGCCAATATTGTTTATGTTTCGAAAGGATTTGAAGTAGAAACGCAATATGGGAATGAATTTATGATGCACGATTTCCATTTTATAACAGATAATCCATGGGGTGACTCAGTGGTTGAAATTGATGTGAATTTTAAGATACGACATACTCCAGAATTCACGCCGGGTAAACTATTACGCATGGGTGATGACTATCGTATTCTGTCCAGCCAAAAGCTGCAAGGCATAGCTCCCGGTCAGTTTGGCGTTGTTTACGATCAGAATGCAAACATTTGTATTGGAAGTGGGGAAATTATGTAAAAGAAAAGTTCGAATTTTTATTATTGTTTAAAAATAATGTAGTATTTTTGTTTTTGTTATTAGAATATTTGCGACATGCTGTGTAGAGGTGGTATGGTCGCTATGACAGGCTTTGATGTTTACAGCTTGCTTTTTAGTTCTTTAAATAAATACAACTTATGAAAACGATACTCAGGTTCGTATTTTTGATGTTATTTTTAACCATGTCTTGCATTGTGGAAGCTTCTGTAAATAGCTTTTACAATGTAGAATTCTCAAGAATCGAAAATATAAATAAAAAACCTATAAGGGTTAAAAATTCAACTTCGTCTATAACTGCGGCTCCAGTTGTAAGTTTCTCATTTGTCGACAGACAATGTTCCAGTAATCACATTCAGTTTACGACCAGTATATCAGCTAGTACGTTGTATTCTTATTCCTGGAGCTTTGGTGATACCTTTACATCTACTGATCAGAACCCGACGCACAAGTTTAACGTAACAAATGGGCTGGGTAGTCAAACCTTTACTGTCACCCTTCTGATTACCGATAATTTAACCCGTGAATCGACAACTGTTTCAAAGCCGGTGACAGTAGTAACGGCTCCTGATGCAACATTGACTGGAACTGGCTCTGGAGCCATTTTTAATGGAATGCCCGCTTTTCAGGTGAATACGAATGCTCCTCAAGTATTTACTTTTAAGAATAGCTCTTCAACTATTGGTACCAATACAAAATATTCAATAAACTGGGGAGATGGAAGTCCTGATTTCACGACTACAAAATGGACAACGGTAGACCACACGTATCAAATTGGTACATGGTATGCCTTATACACTATTGAAAGGGCAAACGGTTGTACTACTGTTCAGCCATTTGTGGTTTTTGTTGGACTCAAACCAACTATTATACTAGGTGACCCCGTTAAAATTGACCCCTGTAAGCCAGGGCCGGTGACATTCCCCATTTCGGGAAGCCGTAACAACCCGTCAGGCACAACATACACCGTTTCTTTTAATGATGGTTCTCCCGATACTATTTTGAACCATCCACCGCCATCTACCATCGTACATACATTCAAAAAGTCATCGTGTGGTGTAACAAGTTATAGTATTATTAATTCATTTTACGCTAAGATTGTAGCCAATAACGTTAGTGGAAGCTCAGAGGCACATGTTGTTCCATTGTATATTTCTACACCATTAACGGCTGAGTGTACATTGTCTAAACCAATTACTTGTACCAATACACCCGTATGTGTTAGAAATACTTCTAAAGGTGGTATAATAGTAACTGCCGCCGGTTGTGAAGATCCAAAATCCTATTGGAAAATATCACCATCAGTGGGTGTTACATTATCAAGCGGAGTGATGGGAAATAGCAATGGTTCATCTGATCCTAAATTTTGGACACCCGGTTCGGATGAAATTTGCCCTCAGTTTTCTCTACCTGGAACGTATACCATTACATACACAATAGGCAATAGTTGTAGTAGTTATAGTGTTGATAAAACGGTATGCGTTGAGGCTCCCCTAGTTCCTGCTTTTTCATTACCACAAAACCAAGGTTGTAATCCGATGAGAGTGACTGCAACCAGCACTACCGATTTGACCAATAAATGTACTGTTCCCCGTTACCGTTGGTTAGTGGCTTATACAGCAGGTTATTGTGGAGCTTCGTCCAGTTATACTGTAATAAACGATACGACACCTGCCGCTACCTTTGATTTCAATAGTCCGGGTACTTATCATATTACTTTGGCAATGACAAATACTTGTGGGCAGGTGCTTAGTGCCATACAAGATGTCATTGTAAAATCTCCCCCAACAGTAACCATAAATGATATTCCCGATTATTGTGCTCCTGCTGCTGTCACTCCAACTGCATTTGTTAATAGTTGTGCGCCAGTAACTGATGTGCTTACATATCAATGGGAGTTTCCGAGCGGTATACCTGCTACTTCCACGGCAGCTATACCTGGTGTGGTGAATTATGCTACGCCGGGGACATATACCGTAAAATTGACTGTTGCTAATGGATGTGGTGTTTCTACACAAGCTATAAAAACATTTAAGGTGAATGTAGCTCCAGTGCTTACTAATACGATTTTATTACAAGATGTATGTTCGGGTTTCCCTACAAGTCCGGTGACATTTACTGCTGATATACCAACTGCTACGTTTCAATGGACAGCTTTGCCTACAGCTGGTATTTCAGGTTTTCTGAGCTCGGGTACAGGTCATCTTCCAACCCAAACTATCACAACAACTAATCCTTTACCGGGGACTGTGACGTATAGCGTTACACCATGGATGGGTACCTGTCCGGGAGCAACTGTAAATTATACAATAAACATAATTCCACAGCCGCTGCTAAGCTCGCAACCAGTAGGAAGTGATGTGTGCCAATTTGGAACAACTACTACAATGTCTGTTGGTTATGCCGGATCTGTTACTTCGTATCAATGGTTGTCAAATAGCGCTAATAGTACTGTTGGTGGAGCACCAATTGGTGGAGCAAATACTGCCACTTATAGTCCTCCTTCAGTAATAATTGGTACTACTTACTATTATTGTGTGTTGAATATACCCGGTACTTGTACTACAATTACATCTAACACTGCAACTGTAAATATTAATGCAATTCCGTCTATCACTGTTCAGCCAAAAACAAACCAGACTATCTGCGTGGGAGGAACGATTTCTTCTCCATTGTCGGTAAGCTATACTGGTGGGGCAGGAGCTGTTACTTATCAGTGGTTCGAGAACGTAATTAATTCAAACATAGGTGGAACAGCTATCCCTGCTGGTGGAACAAGCGCAACATTTACACCAAATTCTTTCTCTGGTACAGGAACACATTATTATTATGTGGAGGTGAGTTTTGCAGGAAGCGGTTGTGGTAAAGTTCTAAGTGAACCCGCTACATTGATTGTTGTATCCGATCCTACTGTTACTGTTCCTAGTCCAGCGACGCAAACTATTTGCCAGAATATTGTATCAACTGCTTTGGAAGTTAATCCAACGGGTGGGGTTGGAACTTCTTACACTTATCAGTGGTATAGTAATACGGTAAATAATAATTCTCTTGGAACCCCACTGACGGGTGCAACCGGTAAGACCTATACTCCTATTACAACAGTTTCGGGTAGACTTTATTATTATTGCGAGGTTGGACAATCCGAGCTTAGTTGTAATGCCATCAGTGCAACTGCTTGGGTTGATGTTGTTGCTGCACCAGTTGTTGCACCCTTATCAGATGCGATTTATTGCGAGGGGCAATCTACAACTCCTTTGGTTGCAACCGTTACGGGTGGCGTAGGATCACCTACTTATGAGTGGTATTCAAATGCTGGCAACTCATATTCTGGAGCAACCTCATTAAGTAATACAACTAATACATACTCGCCATCAAGTGCTACAGCAGGTACATTGTATTATTTCTGTGAGATGACGTTCTCTTCGGGAACATGTTCTTCAATTCTTTCTAATGTTGCAAAAATAACAGTAAATAAGTACCCGGTAATAAGTACGAAAGTACTTAATATTTGTAGCGGAGCTTCTTTTACCGTTTCACCAACTTCAGTACCTGATATTGTGCCTTTTGGAACCACTTATACATGGGCAATAAATGGTACAGTGGGTGCTGTAGCCGGACAAGCGGGCCAGTCAACTGCTGTGGGCTCAATAAGCCAGACGCTTACTAATACCGGCCCTACAAACGCAACGGTTGCTTATGTGGTAACGCCTACAGCACCAGGAGGATGCGATGGAGCACCTTTTGATGTAATAGTAACCGTTTTTCCTTCCATAAATATTACAGCCACCGTAGTGTCAAGGTCTTGTTTTGGGAAGAATGATGCTTCTATTAATGTTGTTGTTACAGGAGGGTCTGGACTCTTAGCTCTGGATTGGACAACAATGCCAAGTGGATTCACATCGACAAACTCAAACATTGCCGGACTTCATCCCGGTAATTATATATTGACAGTTACTGATGCATTGGGTTGCAAGGCAAAAAGAAGCTATACTGTTATTGAGCCAACTGACGTAACCATAACTACAAATTTTAAAAAAGATATCAAGTGCTTTGGAAATAATGATGGTGAAATTGATGTAGTAGCCACAGGTGGTTCCGGAACCTCTTATTCATGGACATGGAATTCAAACCCTTATCCGGGTAATACAGGCCATTTGGCAAATTTAAGTCCGGGGCGTTATGAGGTTACAGTTTCGGATTTTAATATATGTTATCCGAAGACCCAAGATTTCACCATCACTCAGCCTGCTGCGTTTTTGACGGTAACATCGAATGTTTCTCAGGTGTATGATTGTGTAAATCCTACAGTTGGAACTATAGACATTACCCCCTCGGGAGGTACTGCACCATATAGTTATGTTTGGACGAATACAGCCACTACTCAAGACTTGGTAAATGTTCCTGCGGGAAATTATACTGTCGTTGTTACTGATGCAAATGGATGTTCACTAAACTTGCCATTTACCATTATTCAACCACTACCCATAACCATAAATGTAAATTTCACTGATGAGTTTGACTGTGCTTCTCAAACAGCCTTTAAACGATCGGTGGCAACCGTTGCAGGAGGTTTTGCACCTTATTTGCTTACCTGGTCGAGAGGTGCTGCAGCTGGTGCACTGAATGAAATAATGACGACGAACCAAAGTGGGGATGTAACTCTTCATGTAGTGGATACAAAAGGTTGTCAGAAGGATTATGCATATAATCTGGACGTGGTGAAACCCGAATTGCAAAGTGTGTTGGTGGATTGTAGACGTTTTATGTGGGAATTTACGGCTATAGACCCACATGCCAACGGTCAATTTTATAACTATAATTGGGATTTTGGAGATGGAACAAACTCGACCAACCAAAAAGTACAGCATTCTTATGCCAACCCTGGAACCTACTCTGTCATTTTGACCATGTCGAGTGCTACCTGTCCGGCTATTGTTTACAGAAGGACTGTAGTGGTTGAGCCATTGGCCCGTTTGTCCTTAGGGAAAAATGTTCGACTTTGTGAAGGTGATTCTATTACTCAAAAAATAATAGGCGGTACTTTTACTAAATTATGGAGTAACTATACTACCAAAGATAGTTTGGTGATTAAACAGCGGGGAAACTATAGTGTGATCTGTACATCTCCGAGTGGTTGTGCGGATACTTTGAATTTTACGGTTAGTACAGATATGTTTAATTATGTCATTCAGACAGATAGAAATGAATTGACATTGGATGGAAAACCATTGAGGATTTGGACGCAAGAAACAATTCCTTCGCAATATTCATGGGATTTTGGTGATGGCACTTTTGGAAATGGGAATAACATAAGCCATTCGTATAACATAGTAAAAGATGGAGCTGTTGAAATAACATTACGTGTAACTAATCCATACGGTTGTATTGAAACTGCCACTAAACGAATGTGGGTGGTGAATAATTCATTGGCTAATACCTTTACTCCCAATGGAGATGGGATTAACGATGTGTTTATGCCCGGTTGGCATCTTAAAATTTACAACAGAAACGGAATACTCGTTTTCGAGGGAGATAACGGTTGGGATGGAACCTATAAAGGACAGCTTGTATCGCAAGATACCTATTATTATGTGATGGATTATGTTACGGAAACCGGTGCGAAGTTTAAGGATGGGTATGTAATGGTTGTTCGATAATTGACGAGATATGAAAAAGACCATAACTATTTTAGCCCTCATTCTTAGCAGCTTCAGTTTGATTGCCCAATCGAATATGCGGATTAATAATTGGACTGAGAGTACCTATTATCTCAGCCCGGCTTCTGTTACCGATAATTGTATGGCTGAGTTTACGATGAGCGGGCGCAAGCAGTGGCTTAATTTTCCGGGTTCGCCTACCACGCTGTTTGCTACTGCCACCACCTATATAAAAAAGTACAAAACTCAGGCAGGGATAAAAGTAACGCAAGATAAGGCCGGATATACTTCGGCAACCGACGTGGATCTTACTTACGCCTATGCTATGTGGTTGAATAAAGAATGGAGGTTGCATATGGGAATAGCTGCGAGCTTTCAAAGCTTGAGTTACGATATGTCCAAAGTGGTTCTCCCCACAGCCTACGATCCAGCAGCTTTTACCAGGTTGATAAATGAAAGTAACTTTAATTCAGATCTTGGGGTGGAGTTGGCTTCCGAACAATGGAGATTTGGTGCTTCAAGTCAGAATTTGCTTTCGTTGTTTAATAAAACCAACAATCAGTTTACCAACACCAACCTAATATATGGAACTTACCGTCAAAATACTAAAAATTTTATCAATATGGGTGGCGGTGTTTTGGGTGTGCAATATGGAAATCTGTATCAGATGGAAGTGAACGTGATGACTTATTTTAACGCCTCTAAGGAAACAAATAAATTTCAGTTTGGTGCTTTTTTCAGAACGCGAAAAGAAATAGGAGCACTGTTTGGGATAGATCTAAGCAATACGCTGCACTTGAGTTATAGTTATGATTATAATATTGGTGGAATTGGTCGAAGTTCTGTAGGGACTAATGAGATAATGATTATTTACCGACCACGAAGAAATACGGGATGTATTATGTGTGATTATTGATGTAAGTAGTTAGAATAATATAATACACCATTTCTTTGGTGGTACGGATTAATATTCGTATATTTGTCTCAATATGAGATATATAAAACTAAAAACAGAGGATATTGAGCTCCTAGAGTTGCTTGTCAAAACTAGTCCCAATA
>JBBSDM010000048.1:0-19638 GCA_038249445.1 Bacteroidales bacterium | reverse complement strand
ATTTGTTGCATATATTTTTATTTTGGTAGAACAAAAATAATCAACTTTTTTATCATTTCCTCTTCCGAGTTCCGTTCGGACTACGTCCTTACTACACTCGGAAGAGGAATAATGCTATCAATAACGTTATGAAACTGTACAAGTAATAAATAAAATACTTATACAAATGGATATCGATAACGAATTCGAAAAACAAAAACATCCCTGTAGTAACCACTGGCGAATGGGTACTGACTTATTAAATCGCCGCCATCCCTTTAGTAGGAATCATTATGCTTTTTATATGGGCATTTAGCAGCGAAACCAATCCCAATAAAGCTAACTGGGCTAAAGCAGCACTAATATGGGCTGCCATAGGTATTGCGTTATATATTGCATTTATTGCTATGTTCGGTGCAGCACTGTTTTCGATGATGCGTAAATAGCAGAATTTCCAGCATAAATCATCTCGTTTGGTGAAACGAGGGGGAGAGTGGGAAAAAGAAACTATCTAATGGCATGGTTAGGAGAACTGTGCTATTTTGGGAGAGCAGAGAAATAATATAGGGAAAACCCGAACATCCTAAAAAGAAGGGAGCGTAAGCCGAAAAGCTGAAGAGTAGGCAAAAAATAGTAATTTGCATTTTATGAAAAAAAGTTTATTAAAATTTTCATTCATCTTTGCAATCGCCATTATGATGACATCTTGTTACACATTTACTGTACAATTGGCAATGGTCCGCAAACAGCAGAAAAAATTGTAGCTCACAATCATTTCCGAGAGAGTGTATAGAAAAAAAATAGTTAACGGCTACTTAGATAAATAACACGTCGAAAATAGTAATCTGTAATGAAAATATATTAACTCTAAAATAATAACAATGAAATAGACATTTATTTATTCTCTTTTGGTGATTCTAATTTCTTGCACGCAAACACACACTGATAAAGTTGTGACTTCTTTTAATGAAAAAAACTCTAAACAAGTAAGCACAACCACAAAAACTATTTCGTATCTTATAAACTCAGACGCAAGATTAACTTATTCGGTAACTAAAAATACAGATGATGGTATTTGTAATTTTAATGGTTATTGCTCGCTGAAAACAAATCCAGCAACTGCGATTATTATGGGTCTTCATTTTGAGAAGTCGGGGGCAATAATTAAAGACACCTTATATACTCCATCTTTTTCAAAGCTTATGGATTTCAATAATATCAAAAGAATTCAAATTGACAGTTTGACTTATAATGTTAGAGATGAAATGATTAAATTAGAATTTATCATTTCATTGATTAGAGTCGAAAATGATAAGGGTAAAATAGTTGACAAATATTCAATGGTTTATTCGTCAGGATTTAAAAATCCAAAACCAACAATGAACGTAGAAAAGATTGAGAAAAGTTTGATTCAAATCATAGCCAATACATACTAGGATAAAAAGAGTGGTATGTACTAATACATAGGGTTTTATTTGGTCAATTGTTTTTGCTTGGTTATGGACATTACTAGTGCAAAGTGGGCCTATTTGTAGGCAATGGTTACCGGCAATTAAAACAAGAGTAATAAAAAACAGGAACTGAAATACATTCAGCTCCTGTTTTTAGGTAAAAATAATTAGTTATTAAAATGCTAACTATTCTACAATTTTTCCATTAGCATCAATATTGATACTTTTGCTTTTTCCAGTGCTTATTTCTTTGAAGCTCACTAAATAATAAACGGTTTGCTTTGCTTCATCTTTTACAGTATAGGCTGTTTCGGCAGTATCCCAACCTTGAGTTTTGAAACTTGCACAGAGATCTTTCACTGGTTGTGGTAAATCAGTTGATTTTACTTCTTCTTTTACCAAAGCAACCTTAGTGGTAGTGGTAACAGTGGTTTTTGTAGAATCTTTTACAATTTCCTGAGCGAAAGTAGAAACAGCACCCGTCATTAATAAACTGAATGCAATAAACATCATCTTTTTCATCTTTGATTTGTTTTAAATGATTAATAATAATATGACAAAGTTCGATACTTTTGATACTCGTTTGTTACATAACTTTATTGATTAGTTGTAAGATTCACAGATTCACATAATTGTTGATAGTGTATGCAGTTTTTCAGTATCAGCCATCCTGCCGATAGAATTATTATTTTCCTCTCCAGCTTCTCACAAACGAGTTAGAGAGGAATTCATGCATCAGTTTATGTATGTATGCTGTTTAAATGCTTTTATGTATCTTTGTGTGCATTTAAAAAAAAGTGTTTAAATTATTTGTCTAAGTAATTGTAAATTATTATTGATACATTATTTTGAAATATCTTTTCAGAGAATAAGACTTGTAACTCGTAACTAAATACTTGTGACTACTTATAATGATGATTTGCATTTTTTTATTGGCAAACTATTCCCTTTTTGTATTTGTATTTCAACAATGAAATATTGATTTTTTCGTAGTACAACTTGTAGAAAAATATCGGATGAAAGATTTTAAAATTGCAGTTATCGGTCTAGGTTACGTAGGTTTACCTTTGGCTATTGAGTTTGGAAAAAAATATAAAGTGCTTGGTTTTGATATAAACAAGGAACGTGTTCTGGAACTGCAACAAGGTGTTGATCACACCCTTGAAGCTGATTTGGAAGCGATGACTGCTGCAACTGATCTTCGCAAATCAAATGCTGAGTTAGGCTTATCCTTTTCGAGCAACGAGACTGATTTAAAAGACTACAATACCTATATCGTCACCGTTCCCACTCCAATTAATAAGTTCAATATGCCCGATTTGAAGCCTTTGATTAAAGCTTCCGAAATGTTGGGCAGGGTCATCTGCAAAGGCGATATTGCTATTTACGAATCAACTACTTATCCCGGTTGCACCGAGGAGGATTGTGTGCCGGTGATTGAAGAAGTGTCTGGTTTGAAGTTTAATGTCGATTTCTTTGCCGGTTACAGTCCTGAACGCATCAACCCGGGCGACAAAATAAATACGCTTACCAAAATCATGAAAGTAACTTCGGGTTCTACACCCGCCATTGCCGATTGTGTGGATGGTTTATATGCTTCTATTATTACTGCAGGAACGCACAAAGCACCAAGTTTAAAAGTGGCGGAAGCTTCTAAAATTATAGAAAATGCACAGCGCGATGTGAATATCTCGTTTGTAAATGAATTGGCTTTGATTTTTGACAAGGTGGGTATTGATACTAATGATGTGATAGATGCGGCGGGAACAAAATGGAATTTCCTAAAATATCGTCCGGGTTTGGTTGGTGGACACTGTATCAGCGTAGATCCTTACTATCTGGCCAGCAAAGCCGAGTCATTGGGCTATGTTCCGCAGGTCATTCTTTCGGGTAGACATGTGAACAATAGTATTGCGCCTTTTATTGCCAATAAAGTGTTGAAGTTGATGATTCATAAAACGCATACAATTAAGGGTTCTAATGTGTTGATTTTGGGAGTAACGTTTAAAGAAAACTGTCCGGATATTCGCAATACAAAAGTGGTGGATATCTATCGCGAATTATGTGAGTTTGGATTGAATGTTGATATTTACGATCCATGGGCGTCGGCCGAAGAAGTGAAGCACGAATATGACGTGGATATTCTTTCGGAATTAGATACGACGAAAGATTACCAGGCTATTCTTTTGGCTGTATCGCACGATGAATTTAAGGCTTTTGATTTTGAGAAACATTACAAAGCCGGTGCAGTGGTATTTGATACCAAAGCAGTTGTGGAGCGCCAATGGGTTGATGGTAGATTGTAGCATATGACGACCGGCTTATCAGACCTAAAAACTCTTTTTAAAGAGCATAAAGTAGTGGTGGAGAACTACTTTTTTATGACTGTATTGCAGGTGCTGAATACATTGTTCTATGTGCTTATTTATCCGTACTTGATAAGAACATTAGGAGCAGATTCTTACGGATTATATGTTTTTGCCACGTCTGTTGCCACTTATTTTGTGAGTATGGTGGGCTTCGGATTCGATCTTCCTGCCGTAAAAATAATTGCTCAACATCCTACGGATAATTCAATCAAGTCGCATACGCTTTCTTGCATCTACACGGCAAAAATATACCTCGAAATCATATCGTTAATTGTTTTCTCAGCCATTATCTTTTCGGTTCCTTCCTTGAGAAACCATTGGTTGTTGTATTTTATTTGTTTCTCTCAAACAGTAACCAATATCATTTTTCCGCAATGGTATTTTCAGGGCTTACAAAAAATGCGAATGGTAACTTATATTCAATTGATTTTGAAAGTAGTGTCGTTGCCATTTATTTTTCTCACAGTTCACCATTCGGGTGATATTACTACTTTTGCATTGATTGCTTCGCTTACAAGTATTGGAGGAGGAGTGGTGGTAGCACTCATTATTAGGTTGCGTGATAAAATTAAAATCAGAATAATGCCTTTTGATGCGGTGAAGAAGTGGTATGCCGATGCAACGCCTTTCTTTCTAAGTACTTCGGCAGGCCTTATAAAAGACCAAACTGTAGCCATTCTGATCGGCATATTCTTTGGAATGAAAGATGTGGCTATTTACGACTTAGCCAATAAAATAGTGGCGGTACCTCGCTTACTTCTGACGAGCATTAACGGGGCATTGTTTCCCCAAATTATTTCGAGATGTAGCAATGTTCTAATAAAAAGGATTCTTCGTTATCAAACTTTAGTGTGTTTGCTCATTATTGTTCTTATCGCATTAGTGGGGAAATGGATTGTGTTACTAATGGGTGGTGTTTCAATGGTTGAGTCGTATCCAATAGCAATTGTACTAAGCATTACCATTTTGCCATGGATGATAGTAGGTTCATATATTTATTTTGTATTTGTGCCGAACAATAAGTATTATTTTGTGACAAAAAATCAAGTTGTGGCACTGCTAAGTTTTGTTGTTTATGGTGGAATAGGACTATTGCTGGTTCATAATATATTGGTATTGGCAATTGCACTTTCGCTCTCGGGCTTAACCGAAATTCTTTTTTGCAGATTTTTGATTCGTAAGAATGCTTTGATTTAAATTTACAAGAATTTAGCTAGGAGTTACAAGTTTTATTCTCTGAGACCTATTTTAAAATAACATATCAATAATCATGTTTTATTTCTTAATGTATTTGTAACTAACTCTTGTAACTAATATACTATGTGCGATCTATCAATAATTATTCCAACAATAGGGCGCGATAAGGAGGTGAGACTACTTTTGCAGTCTATCTTCGATACTATTCCGCAGGGGATTTCTTACGAAATAATTATTGTAGATCAGAATGCTGACGATTTGTTGTCATCGGTTGTTGCTGAGGCAACCAATTCAGCAATTCAGCATTGTAGAGTTCCGTTCAAAGGCTTGTCGAAGGCCAAAAACTACGGAATAAAGCAAGCTTTAGGCAAGATCATTTGTTTTCCGGATGATGACTGTAGAATGCTTGATAATAGCATTGCAACAGCACTTAATTTATTGTATACAAATCAGTATGATATGGTTGCCGGTAGATGTGTAGATGCGGATGGGAATGATAGTGTGTTGAAGTTTCATAAATCGAGTACGGAATTGACGATAAAGGACTTTGAAGGGAAGATGGTAGAAGCAACTATTTTTGGAAGAAGAGAGCTTCTACTAGAATACTGCTTTGATGAAACCTTGGGCATAGGAGCTTTTCATGGCGCAGAAGAAGGATTTGATTTGGTGTTTAGATTGCTGAAAGATAAAAAACTAATTTTTTATTCTCCGGAAATATGTTTGTATCACCCGCAGGTAATTTTGGATAAATCGGAAGCTAAGTCTATTTTGCGAGTATTCACGTATCGATGTGGTTTCGGACGTGTTTGTATTAAGCATAAATTGTATTGGAAGTTGTTTAAACGCTTGATTGCTGTACTTTTGTATATTCCTTTTTGTGCGGTGTTTCGCCGAAACAGTTTGCGTTTTTATCTTGCCGAGTTGTTGGGAATACTTTCGGGAGTCATTGTAAAATAAAATTTGAATGGGAAAGTCTACAGTTGTCATATTTCTAATCTGCTCATTAATTGCATCCGTTTTTGCATATCTTTTTGATGCAAACTCTCTGTTGATTCCTTTTCTGTTTCTGATTTCACAATCTATTTTTGGTATTCTTTTAATAAATGCCGAGAATGAAGCATTTTATCCTCAGGATATTCGAGTGATATTTGTAATTACATACTCTTTGTATTCCTTTTTTTGTCCATTGATTTCGCTTCTCGGTTTTGATAGTTATTTATCAATGCCTCTGACTACTTTTTGTTTCGGGTTAGGATTGGCAGGGTTTAATCTGGGTAATATATGGTTTCCTGTAAAGTGGGAACATATTTCGCTGATAAAAAAGAGTGTAAATTATTCGTTGTTGCTGCTCTTACTATTGGCAGAATTGATTCTGCTGACAATTTATTTAATTGCCTACCATATTCCATTCTTTTCTACCGTAGGTCAATTTGACAGAGTGGAGTTTTATGGAAGTGTCAATCAGATTTGGGTTGTTCTTACCATGTCTATTTCATTGACGGCTTGTTTGATTATTTATTATTTTGATGAATGGAATAAAAAACAATTTATAGAGGGAGTTTTATTGATAGCCTATTACTTCGTCCTCCAAATTTCATTGGGCAACCGAAGAGACTTTTTGCCTATTATTTTGTTTTCTACGTCTTTCTTACTCACAAAGTATCATTCAAAGTTGAATCTAAAAGTTGCGCTTATAGGAGCGTTCCTTTTTGTTGGATCTTTTTGGCTCGTTCAGCAACGCAATAATAATTCGGAATATAGTAGTGTTGGAGCTGTTCGTGAATCATTTGTAAATAACGAATTTGTCTACCCAATGCAAACATTGGCATATACAATCGATGATGACTGGGGTTTTCGATACGGATACTCTTACTTTGTTCTACCATTTCAGGTTGCCATCCCGCGCATCCTTTATCCAAACAAACCTGATGATCTAGGCAAAGAATTTGTAAAAAAAACATTTGACGAAGGGTCACAAGGGTATGCCTATACGCCAGTAACAGAAGCTTATCTGAATTTTGGTGTGATGGGGCCAGTGTTCGTTTTTGTTCTTTTTTCATTGCTTCTTTCTCTATTGATTAAGAAACTCCAATCACATAGCATTTCTTTTGTTTATTTTATGTTGTATTCTTTTGTTTTTGACTTTTGTAGAGGTACTTTTGCAACCGTTATATATCAAGTATTTGTTTCTCTGCTGTTTTATTTCATTATCAATAAATTAATAGTAAAAGCTCCTCAGCACGACTCATAATGAATGTATTTTTAGATAATATCGTTTTTTCACTGCAAAAGCAAGGAGGAATTTCAGTGTTTTGGTATGAACTTTTAAGTAGAATTATGCTAGATGCAGATTTTAATTGTAGGTTTATTGATCTTCCGAATGAAAATATTTTTAGGCAACAATTGGATATTCCGTTGTTGGATGTGCTTGGTAACAAATTAAATTTGCTGCCAGTTAAGGTTCAACGGTATGTTTACCCTACGATAAAAGAGAGGGGCATTTTTCATTCGAGTTATTATCGGGTGGCTAAAGGTTCGCAAATTTGTAACGTGACTACTGTTCACGATTTTACCTATGAATACTATTTTAAAGGGTTACCTCAGCTAGTGCATCACGCTCAAAAGCGGCATGCGATAGTAAACTCTCAAAAAATTATTTGTGTTTCTAATAATACAAAATTAGATTTGATGAAATTTTACCCAAATCTGGCAGAACAACAAATTGAAGTAGTTCACAATGGGGTAAGTGACGATTATTATCCGCTGGCGGATAATAGTAGTGCTTTTGTTGATATTGCCTTCGGACCCGATTTTAAAGAATATGTATTGTTTGTAGGAAAGAGAGAAGACAGCTATAAGAATTTCAATATGGTAGTGGATGCATGCCAACTGATAAAAAGTAAATTATTGATAGTTGGAGGTGGTCATCTTAGCAAGCTGGAAGTTGCGATGCTAGATGCGAAATTGGGATTGCAGCAATACAAACAAATAGCCGGTGTGACCAACAAGCAGCTAAACGAAATCTATAACAATGCTTCTTTTCTCGTTTATCCGTCATTGTATGAAGGGTTTGGGATTTCAATTCTGGAGGCACAGAAATCTGGCTGCCCTGTTATTTGTTCCAATACTTCTTCTATCCCCGAGATAGCGGGGAATGGAGCTTGTTTGCTTGAAAATATCTCGGCATTAAAAATCGCTGAAGTAGTTTTACAAACAAAATCGCGGAATGATATAACCAAATCAATCGTCGAAAATGGTTTTTCGAATAGTCATCTATACTCTTGGGAGAAATGCTATCAGGAGACAAAACAAGTTTATATTGACAGCTACTAAGAGTTAATTTAATTAGATATCTTTTAATGAAAATTTCAATCATAACAGTTGCCTATAACAGTGCCTCTACCATCAGAGATACTATTGAATCAGTACTTGCTCAGAGCTATCGGAATATTGAATATATTTTGATTGATGGCGACTCGTACGATAATACATTGGATATCATCAAAGAATATGAGCCTAAATTTGAAGGTCGGCTACGTTGGGTGAGTGCAAAAGACAATGGAATTTATGATGCAATGAATAAAGGTTTGTCCAGAACTACTGGCGATGTGGTTGCTATTTTAAATTCGGACGATGTCTATTGCGATACTTGTGCCCTAGAAAAAGTTATTGCTGTTTTCAAAAAAAACGATCGACTTGATTCTGTGTATGCTGATATGGTTTATGTTTCGCACGACGATACTTCCCATATTGTTAGACGATGGACTACTGGGGTTCAACGACCATTCCGGATCGGATGGCATACAGCGCATCCAACCTTGTACATTAAAAGGGAGATGTTTGAAAAATATGGTAACTATAATCTTGATCTTAAATTGGCTTCCGATTTTGAATTAATGCTTCGGTTTTTTGAAAAGCATAATATGTCGACTTATTATTTGAATGAAACTTTGGTAAGCATGAGGTTGGGTGGTGCCAGCAATAAAAATCTAAAAAATATTCTTAGTCAAAATGTTGAGTGTCTTCGGGCATTTCGAATGAATAGAATAAAAGTAAATCCTTTTTTATACCCTTGGTTTCGAATTTTACCAAAATTGTTACAGTTTTTAAAATAAAAATTACTGTCATTTATATCTTTAGCAGTGGAGTCAGCGGTGGCTACTTGATTTTCTTTAGCGACAATCCTATCGAAAATGCTATTCAGATAAGAATAAGAAGATAATCAGAAATAGAAACAAGTTACAAGGCTGTTTATCTGTGTTTTGCTTTTTGGAATTAGATTATTGCTACTTCTACGTTTGTAAATTCCTGCAATTCTCTATTGCAGGATTTTTTTTTGTACTTTTGTGTAATTCAAAAAAATAAGATACCACCTGCTATGCTAGTTAAGATATACGATACAAATCCAAATATGGCTGAAATTCGACGAGTGGCTGAAGTGGTACGCAAAGGTGGAATCATTATTTTCCCCACTGATGGTGTGTATTCCTTCGGTTGCGATATTTTTAATGGGGCAGGAGTGGAGTTTATTTCCAAGCTAAAAAATAAAGATTTGCGAAAATCCAATCTTTCGTTTGTTTGTTGCGAAATGAGTCAGATCAGTGAATATGCTAAAATGGATGATGTTTCATTTCGGCTGATGAAGAAAAATTTGCCCGGTCCGTTTACCTTTATTTTGCCGGGAAGTAGTAAACTGCCCAAATTATTCAAGAATAAGAAACTGGTGGGTATCAGGATGCCCAATAATATCATTGCGCTCGAAATAGTGCGGGAGTTGGGCAACCCAATGATGACGAGTTCCATTTTTACCGACGAAAAGACAACTGAATATATCACCGACCCTGAGTTGATTGAAGAAAAATACGGATCTCAGGTGAGTTTAGTGATTGATGGTGGGTTTGGCAGTGTGGAGCATTCAACAATTGTGGACTGTACTGAAGACGAACCTGAAGTGGTGCGTAAAGGTGCCGGCGAATTGGTTTATTAGTTTTTTAAATAGGCTTGTTTTGCAGATAATTGTCTCTGAATTGTTGAAAAAGGATGATATCTTCAAAGCCCTTTGCTGTTTTTATCCATTGTTTTAAAAGGCTGGATTTCTCAAAATTTTCTTGCTCAAACATATTTATACTCGCCTTATTGTCTGTAGAAATATGGCAGTACAATTGATTAATCTTTAAGTATCCAAAAATATAATTTTCCACTAGTTTCAGGCTTTCCTTTGCAAAGCCATTTCCCAGAAAGGCCGAATCTACAAAAAGGCCGAGCGCAATACGACTGTGATGAATGTCGAAGTCGAATAAATCTACAGTTCCAACGGTGTCTCCTGTTTTTACACTTACCATCATTAACCGCAACTGCTTACTTTCGTAAATGTCCTGATTGGACTGGCTAATGTATTGTTTTAAAATGAATTTAGAATAAGGATTTCGTGTGTTCCCAACATCCCACAGCAGCGAGTTGTTTTCCCATGCATAGAGCCGATCCAAATCTTCAGGCTCAACGGCACGCAGTTGAATGATGTTGTTTTGTAATAACACTTTAGCTTGTTGCATTTATTTACCAAAAAGAGACGAGAAGATGCCTTTTTTATGCAGCTCATATTCGGGCTCGTAGTTTGTTGAAACCGGCTGCAAATGGTTTCCACTCATAATCATACGGTAAATAACTCCCCAATCGGGCAGTCCACCCAAATTTCGATCGTCAATGAACAAATCTGCCTTCAATTTGCGAGGTTGTGCATCTTTCGATGTCTCCTCTGGATAATTATTGTTCACTGCGTAAAATTCCAATCCTTTGCTTTTGCAATATTCCACGGCTTCTTCGAGCTCTTTACCCTCACGCACAGTCCACAAAAGTAATTGTATCTCTGGGTTTTGCTGCAAACGTTTCAAGGTGTCTATGGCAAAAGGAATCTCACGACCAATTTTTGGGTATTCGTGAGTAACTATTGTTCCGTCAAAATCTACTGCAATAATCATTTTATTTTCGAATTGATAGTTTAAAGATAGAAATTCCGACTCGTTCTGACAAGGTGTAAGATAGTGTAGAGATGCTTATTCTTCAAGTTTTAAGTCATTTATCATTTTCCCTTCTGTAGGTTTACAGAAAAATAATAAAATAATGGCAGAGATTCCGGCACAATAAATTAACGAAGCGTCTGTACGAAGAAGAAAAAATACGATGATACTACCAATGAGTCCGGTTCCAACCAATAGTAATCTGATAGATGCACCCTTTTGGTAAGCTTTGAATTTTTGTCTTTCATCTTCAATAGCAATCCATTTCTTTTTTTGACGATGAAAGCCAGCCAGTGTCAATGGAATAGAAATAATCGTGTAAAGTATTACGATGCTTTTCAATGCGATTCCCAGCGAGCTATTCATCGGGATTGGATCGTAGTTGTCCATTGTAGTCATGTAACCTACGATAGTGGTGAGGATAGTAGCTGTGTAAATGTAATAATATACTTGCGCAATTTTTTTTACTGTTTTTTCCATCATTTTATTGTTGTTTTGTATCTGTTTATTTAAAAGAATTAGTGAATTCTACCCGGTTTAGAATGGATCGGCCAAGTGTAACTTCGTCGGCATACTCCAGCTCATCGCCAATGGCAATTCCACGGGCAATAGTGGTTGTTCTAATATTGAATGGAGCCAGTTTTCTGAAAATAAAAAAGTTAGTTGTATCACCTTCCATAGTGGTGCTCAATGCCAAAATCACTTCTTTTACATTCTCGTCCTGAACCCGTTGTATCAAACTTTCAATTTCCAAATCGTTTGGCCCAATGCCGTCCATGGGGGAAATAATACCTCCTAAAACGTGGTATAAACCTTTGAATTGCTGAGTGTTTTCGATAGACATTACGTCCTTTATATTTTCCACTACACAAACTGTTTCGTGGTCACGCCCTGGATTACTGCAAATGCGACAAACTTCGGTGTCCGAGATATTGTGGCACACAGTGCAATACTGAATTTCCTTACGAAGCTGAATAAAAGTATTCCCAAACACTTCCACCTCAAATTCCGACTGTTTTAAGAGGTGCAGCACTAATCTCAATGCCGTTTTTCGGCCAATGCCCGGCAGTTTCGCAAACTCGTTAACTGCGTTTTCGAGTAATGTGGATGAAAATTGTTGCGTGCTCATTTATTTCAGTTATCAACCGACAGTTATCAGTAGTTCTATTACAAAATATTGTCGATTGAACAGCCCCAATAACTACCTTTTTATCAGTAGGCAAAATTACAAAAAAAACCGGTTCAAAACTATTTTTGACCGTGGCAATTTCTTTCGGTCATTTTTAGCTATTTTTGTAGGTCTTATTAGCATATTAAACCACTATCCTATTGTCCAATGTCAGGGTTCTCCATTTTACTTATCATTGCGGTCTATTTTTCATTTTTGCTTCTCATATCTTATTTTGTGGGACGGAAAAGTACGGATAATGACGCATTTTTCCTTGGAAATAAAAAAACGCCATGGTGGGTGGTAGCCATTGGTATGGTGGGTTCGTCCATTTCGGGAGTCAGTTTTGTGTCGGTTCCGGGCATGGTGCGTGGTATCGATTTTACATACATGCAAACGGTTTTAGGGTTCTTTGTTGGTTATCTGATTATTGCAAACGTGCTTTTACCTCTTTATTATAAACTGAATCTGACTAGTATTTATACCTATTTGGAACAGCGGTTCGGAAAGTATTCGTATAAAACCGGTGCTGGCTTTTTCTTACTCTCGCGCACCATTGGATCGGGCGTGAGATTGTATTTGGTAACGCTTATTTTGCAACATGTTATTTTTGATGCTTGGCACGTTCCGTTTGTTATTACAGCTTCAGTAGCGGTTTTTCTTATATGGTTGTACACACATCGAAGTGGAATTAAAACCATTGTGTGGACTGATACTCTGCAAACTATTTGTTTAATTTCGGCGCTGGTGTTATTGGTGGTGCAAGTGTCTAAACAATTAGATCTTGGGTTTGTGGATTTTTTTACAACGATTATGCAGAGCGAGCATTCGCGAATTTTTGTGTTCGACGATTGGCATAGTAAGCAGAACTTTTTCAAACAATTTTTTAGTGGAATATTCATTGCTATAGTCATGACCGGGCTCGATCAGGATATGATGCAAAAGAATTTAACCTGCAAAAACCTCCGCGATGCCAAGAAAAATATGTATTGGTACGGATTTACCTTTGTTCCGCTCAATCTTTTGTTTTTGACCCTAGGTGCTATGTTGTTGATGCTTTCTGTGAAGATGAATATTGCATTGCCTACTTCGTCGGATGATATTCTACCCCTGTTTGCTACCCAATATTTAGGTTCGGTAGTAACCTTCCTTTTTGTAATTGGGATTATTGCAGCTACCTTTGCCAGTTCCGATTCGGCTTTAGCATCGCTTACCACTTCTTTCTCGGTGGATATTTTAGGGGTACAGCATTTGGAGGCGAAAGTGGCAGAGCGCAAGCGTAAGTATACACACATTGGCATGTCGGTGTTGTTTGTTTTGATTATACTTGTGTTTAAAGTATTGAATAACAAAAGTATTATCGATGCCGTTTACACCATTGCTTCGTACACCTACGGCCCTTTGTTGGGGATGTTTGCCTTTGGATTATTCACCAAGCGGAAAGTTCGCGACAAGGCTGTGCCTTACATTGCGGTTGCATCGCCATTTATTTGTTACGGACTAAATCAACTGACCACGCTGTTTTTCAATTATCCATTGGGGTATGAATTGTTGATGATAAATGGTTTGATTACCTTTGCAGGGATGTTTCTCTTGTCGTTGAATCGAGAAACTGTTTAAATGTTTAATTTCAAGAAAACCAAAAATAAATAAACGGATAACCACAACGGATGATCCTAACTACGAAAATATGGATATAAAATCTGCCGAATTCGTAATCAGCAATACTGATTATTTAAAGTGTCCCGAAAGTAAATTGCCGGAATATGCCTTTATTGGACGCTCAAACGTTGGGAAATCATCGTTAATCAACATGCTTTGCGATCGTAAGGGATTGGCGATGACTTCATCAAAACCAGGAAAGACTTTGTTAATCAACCATTTTTTGATTAATAAAAACTGGCATTTGGTGGATTTGCCAGGCTATGGTTATGCCACAACCGGAAAGAAAATGCGGGAACAATTGCAAGATATTATTGAGAATTATATTCTCAATCGGGAGCAACTAACTTGTTTGTTTTTGTTGATTGATAGCCGTCATGAACCGCAAAAGATTGACCTCGAATTTATGGAGTGGTTGGGCGAAAGCGATGTGCCGTTTTCTATCGTATTTACTAAACTCGACAAATTGTCGCATGTAAAAGGAGTGGAAAGCATCCGTGCTTATAAAGAAAAATTGAACGAACAATGGGAAGAATTACCGCCAATTTTCCTTACTTCATCCGAAAAACGAACCGGTCGTGATGAAGTATTGGGATATATTGAAGGGATAAACAAAACGCTGTAAGAAATAGTTATTCGCCTGCGGCGTTATTTACTTTGTATTATTTGCCTTCGACGTTATTAATCTAAGAACTAATAACGCGAACGTAGTGAGAAAATAATAATTAATAACGCGAAGCCGACAATGCCGAAGGAAAATTTTAGCAAACGTTTGCGACAACTTTATTGGCATCCGATTTTAAATACATCAGTTATTCCATTTTAAATTAATATAATTGCATTTCAAATATTGAAGTGCAATTTTTATTACCTTTTATCTGGAGTTTTGGCTCTACTATCTAAAAATCAAAAATACTATGCTGAACATTCAAAAGAAAATGAGCAATGCTTTTTTGGCGTTGTTGGGATTACCTGCCACGGCGGTGGGTTTTGCTTTATCTACTCAAATTGCAGCGCTCAGCTGGATTCTTTCTAATAAATACCATCTCGACATTCACGATGTGGCCTTTGTTTGGTTGGCAGGCCCAATTGCTGGTATCTTCGGTCAGGTAATTGTTGGTTTATTGAGCGACAATGTTTGGTTTATGGGTGGGCGTCGTCGTCCGTTTATCATTATCGGTGGACTGGTAAGCACAGTTGCCTTTCTGGCTTTGCCTAATATCAGCGGCATTTCTAAAGTAACCGGCATTACCGATATTATTCTTATTGCTTCGGTCATTGCGTTGTTTCTGGATTTATCGGTGAATGTAACCTTCAATCCGGCGCGATCCATTATTGCCGATTTGACCACTGAAGGTAAAGTTCGCACTTCAGGTTTTGTTTGGATGCAAATTATATCCGGTTTTTTTGGAGTGTTTGCTTATTTTCTTTCCATGGTTTTTGGCAATGAAACCTTGTTGTATATTGCTGCGGTTATTGTTTTTCTGACGGCTGTTTTCCCCATTTTATTTATTCAGGAAAAGAAAGAACAAGACGATGCCGTGTTACAGTCTGATGAAAAGTTTGGTGTTTGGCAAATTTTTAAAGAAATATATCCGCTGTACGGCTTCCTTGTTTTTGGTGTATTCAGCTTGTTTTATCATTTTTTCACCCCACAATTGCAAGTATGGCACAATCCGGTGCTGATAGGTGCTTTGAGTTATTCGGTGGTGATTGGTATCATAAATATCGTTCAGGGATTGAAAAATCCATCGAATAAAAACGAGTTTCAGAAAATTATGTTGGCGCACTCATTTACCTGGGTGGCTTTTCAGAGCATGTTTATCATGTCGGGCTTTTTTATCGAAAATCAAATTATGCCTAATCTGAATGTGTCGGGTATTACCGCCAATTGGTTTGCAGAGAAACTTACCGGACATGCGCAAACTTCAGCATCGTCTATTGGTAATATCGTATCACTTGGTTTTCTGATTTTGAACTTTATCGGTGCAGTTTTTCCTCTTGTTTTACAAGCGATTGCTAAAAATATAGGTCGTGTAAGAACATACATCGGCGCATTGACTTTTTCGGCTATTGGTTATTTCTATATTGCTTATTTTAGTAGGGTGGAAATTGATTTTTATATCGGCATGGTATTGGTGGGAATTGGTTGGTCGGCCGTGATTTCTATTGTTTTTGCTATTATGAGCGAACGGGTAAACCCAGCCAAAATGGGTTTGTTTATGGGAGTTTTCAATCTGGCAGTAGTGCTTCCACAAATGATGAGTAATGGTGTAGCCAATATTATTAAAGAAACCGGAAACCATCAATTGTTGTACATTTTCTGTGGTGGATTGGTAACTTGCTCTATTCTATTTTGGATGTTTGTGAAAGAACCGGAGTCATCTTCTACCAAATAATCAGTTCCTTCGGGCGGACATTAAAAGAATTCACAATTTGTATATTTGCATTTTGCAATTTACTACTATCTTTGCACATGAAATTAAACCGCAAAGATTCCATTTACAGATAACCGCGGAGAACTCTACTCTGCGGTTATCTGCGTTAAGTATATAGCATGAAAAAAATAATTCTTCTTTCAATATTTATTGCCGTACTTTTCGTGTCTTGCACTTCCCGGCATGCAAAAACAGGGAATGATCAGGCTACTGATTCAATAAAATTACATTGTGCTCAGGGATTTTCTATTCGTAGTTATGCCGATTATAAAGAAGTGATTGTGTACAGTCCATGGGTAAAAGGCACTGTGTATGCTCGCTATTATCTGGTAAAAGATGCCAATGCCAAAACTCCGTCCAATGGTGTAAAAGTGCATATTCCTCTTAAAACCATTGCCGCTACTTCGGTAACGAACTTCGAATTTTTGAACTTATTGGGTGTGCTGCCGACCGTTGTGGGTGTATGTTCGCCCGGTATTATTTACAACAAAGACATAAATCAGCGCATTGCCGAGAAGAAGATAGCCGATTTGGGCGATGCATTTAATATCAACCTCGAAAAAACGCTGCAATTACACCCCGATGCGGTGATGATGAGCGGTTACAATCAAAATGATCCTTACGCACAACGCGTTTCTCAGTCGGGAATTCCAGTGCTTTTCAACAATGAATGGATGGAGACTTCGCTTTTAGCGCGGGCTGAATGGATAAAGTTTGTAAGTGCGTTCTACGACAAAGAAACCATGGCCGACAGCGTGTTTGCCAATATTGAAACCCGATACAACAGCATAAAAGCAAAAGCGAAGAATGTGGGTAACAAGCCGAATATCATGCTAGGTTCTAACTTTCGTGGAACATGGTATGTGCCATCGGGTCGCAATTTTATGGGAAAACTTTTTGCCGATGCGGGAGCTACTTATTTTTATGCTAATGATACTACCGGTGGAAGCTTGCCGTTGAATGCTGAAACGGTGTTGAAAAACTTCTCGGGAACAGATATTTGGCTGAGTTGCAACTTTAACTCGATTGACGAATTGGTGAAAACCGACGCAAAGCATGCGCTTTTCCGTCCGGTAAAACTGAAACAAGTATACAATTTCAATAAACGATTGTTGCCCTCCACTGCCAACGACTTTTGGGAAAGTGCGGTGGCGCGTCCCGATTTGTTGCTTTCGGATGTGATTGCCATCCTGCACCCCGATCTATTGCCAGGCTATGAGCTGGTGTATGCGCAGAAGTTGAAATAGCCATGTGTTGTTTCAATAAAAAAAACAATTTGCTCTACCTAGCAACATGCCGATTACAAATCGGTGTGCGCGAAGGGTTAAAATAATTAGCTCCATAAACCGAGTCCCTGACCGTTGATTTACACCGACCAACCCGCACTTTTTTGCATTTAAGTAATGTTTTTATATCCGTGAGGAAAACTGGACACGGTTCAGGAGAACCGCGCGAGCGGAGTGAATTAAAACCGGCTTGTCAACCGCATCTCAAAACCTTTAAAATCTAATACTTCGTAGCATACACCTGCATTGCAGGCCGGACCACCACGTCGCTCTCCAACAAATAATTGTAAATTATGATGTTTGTTTATCTGGTATTTTAGATTTGCTCCTAACCAAATTTTCGAACCCGTAGTTGCAAAAAATGAATCGTTACTATATTCACTTGTTAGGTTGCAAATAAACTTCGACTTAAAAGCATACCCTAAAACTAAAACATGATTCTGATAATTGTTGCCCGTACGTTCAAAAGTTTGAAATTCGTAGTTGGTTTTAAAGGATGAATGCTCGAAAATCTTACTATCAGTACTTATTCCTGCCGATATACGATTTTTTTCTAACTTAAAAGGGTCATCAGCATAATCAGTAAATAGCTTTATCTCATGGTTTTCGGTGATTGAAAAGTCGTATTCGAGAAAAAACTCCTGAAACACGAATTTCTGTCCAAAATTATTGATAGCCAATGTATTATTAAATGTCAAAGTAGATAAATTGGGGAACGTGTAAAACAGTTCAGCCTGATATCCTGTTTCGTTCAATAGCTGAAGCACATGCGTACTGCGGTTTAGCACCTTGTAGGAATGTTCTTTTACCAATGCGGGAGGTTCGTTAATGCCCGAACCGATAAGAAAATTTTTGTAGTTTTTGTACTCGGCACTAATACCAAAATTGTTTTTTGTAAAATTCAATCCACTATACAAAGCATAGGAAGCAGTGTTTGAAAAATCGCTTAATGCAAAATCGCTTACATTTTTGGCCAATTCGGTATAATAAGAAAGAATATGCGAGATATTGCCCGATACTGTTGCCATAATGAATGTTTTGTCAATTCCACCATTAGAATGCTGCATTGCCGCTAGTCCCATTGTTTGTTGCTTGAAACTGTATTCGGAATAAACGGCACCAAATGCATCAGGCCTTCTGTATTTAAAAGCTTGTGTGGGGGGGGGGACATAATTTAGCGGTCGACCATAAAGCAACTTTGTATTGAAATTTTTATAATTATATTTGGCACTTACTCCGAGTATATCGCGATTGAAATAATGACGCGACCGATAACTTAAGTCTTCAAGGATTGCCCCCGGTATTTCAAAGGAGCGTAATAATAAGCCTCGTCCAATAGTTTCGTAAAAATTGCCTACTTTAAATTCAAAAGGCTTAAATCTTAAATACACCGAAAATTGTGATAGGTTTAGATAACTGCTATTACCAATTGGTGAATAAAACTGCTCAATGGTGGCGTTTGCTTTCAGCCATTTGTAGTTGTAATTTAGCACCAGCCTATCATAAAGTGTAGATATGGAAGATGTGTCGTTAGGCAATTGCCCGTATTGAAATTCAGCTAAATTATTTCCATTCAATTGGGCGTGCGAACGAATGTGATAACTTAATAAAATGCTTAAAATCAACAACGACACATAATTCCATTTCATGCTTATGTTCCTATTAATAGTTTTTCAATTTCTGAAATTATAATTTTGTTGTCACCGCTCACATAACCTTCGTGAATCCAAACTACTTTCCCTTTGGAATTGACAATTAGTAACGTAGGAAATACCAGCACATTTAATTCGGCTTTTAATTCAGAATTAATATCAATTAAAACAGGATACTTTATTTGTAACGATTTGCTTAGTGGAGCTACTTTGGATATACTACGTGGTCCATCGCAATTAATGCCAATTATCTCTACACCTCTGCTTTTGTAAATATCGTATATTTTATTCAGCTCAGGAATTGCTTTGTTACAAGGCTTGCACCATGTAGCCCAAAAATCGATAAGAGTCAGTTTTTCGCCCTTTAACTCATTAAAACTACGGCTTTTGTTTTCAAGATCCTTAAATTCAAAATTTTT
>JBBSDM010000047.1:0-22099 GCA_038249445.1 Bacteroidales bacterium | reverse complement strand
TTGTTGCATATATTTTTATTTTGGTAGAACAAAAATAATCAACTTTTTTATCATTTCCTCTTCCGAGTTCCGTTCGGACTACGTCCTTACTACACTCGGAAGAGGAATAATGCTATCAATAACGTTATGAAACTATACAATTAATGGTTAATGATTAGTGATTAGTTGTTTAATTCATAATACATTGCTGATTCTTATTTTCTTTGTTTTCAATTAACCATTGACTATTGACCATTTTAAAATTGAGCAGCTTGCTGCGATAATACTCGTATTGTTTCTGTCTTGCTTTAATGTCGGCAGGTAAGCCTTCCGAAATATCATTTACCAGTTTATCAAACTTATCCAATATCGCAACAATTCGTTCCTGTTCTGCAAGGGGCGGAATTGGGATTTTGATTTTCGCAAGGTCACTTGCTTTTATGTCAATGACTTTTGCTCCTCTTGCATATTTTATCTTTTCAGAAAAGAACATTGAAGTTTGTGTGTAATAAGCCAAATATATAGGGTTTTCTTTATGTTTAAATATTGTAGCATGACCACCTGTAACAATTTCATTTTCACCAAGCCATACAACTGTTTTACAAACATCTTCCATATTTTCACTTGTATTTGAAATTATTAAATCATTCTTTTGAACTTTTTGTAATTTTTTTGCGGTTTCTGGTGATACAAAAGATTTTGTTTTATCAGTAAAAGTTCCATAAAAAGTATAAATCTGACCGTAATGAATACAACCAATTCCACTTTCAGTAAAATCACTTTTAGGCATTCCATTCCCTCTAATGAATTGCCCTACTTCCCCAACGGTTTTCCACTCCACTTCTTTACCATCAAAATTGAATAACTCATTTCGATAATATTCATATTGGCGCGCACGCGCCTGGAGCTCCGCCTGGAGTTCTGACTGGAGCTGATTAAATTTATCGAGGATAGAAACTATTTCTTGTTGAATAGGGAGTGGGGGAATAGGGATTTGTACTTTATTTAGCATTCCATAAGATACAAACGGCTGTGAACCACTATGTGCCATTGAAAGGAAATCTTGTAATAAAAGTTGGTAAAAGGCGTATTTATGTAATACTTGATTATTTTTTAATTTGCAAATAACACCATTATAAGTGACAAAATGTTTACCAAATCTCCAATTTACAATACCTGCATAAGCTCCAATGTGTCCAATTAACGGTGCATCTTCACTATTGTATTCATTATGAGTGCCAACTATTCCATTACTGCCATAAACTGGATATTGCCCACCAATTGTTGGAATTGTATTACCAGTTCCATATTTAAATTCATATACTTGTCCTAATTCTTGATATTCAACACCTTCAGGACAAAGCTTTTCAATCAATTCTTCTATTTTATTCATTGTTGTTTTCTTTCTATTTTTTTTAGTTTCCTCACTTCGTTCGGAATGACAATTGTTTTTAAGTTGGAGGGGGGCGATATTGTTGGCGGCTTCGCCGCCAACAATATCGCCTTTAACCCCTTAAAGCCGCTCGTCATTCCGACCAGCGGGAGGAATCTCATCGCCAATCTCACTACCGTCATTCCGACTAACGGGAGGAAACTCACTTCTGTCATTCCGACCAGCGGGAGGAAACTCACTGATTCCCTCGCTTTGCTCTTTCTGAATGTTAGTTTCCTCACTCTGTTCGGAATGACATTCGGCTTTGGGTAAGAAGGGGGATTGAACCACCTGCGGCAAGTGCAGCGGCATTAGAAGCCGGAGTAAGATTTCCACGAGAAACCAACACTTTGGTCAAGTCAACGCTAAAATCGGGATAAGCCCCAATGATAGAGTTGTTCAAAATGTACGACATTGCAGCATTAAACGCTGTTTGTTTGGTCGTGAAACGTTTGTAGCCTACACGGATAAAACCAGTGATCGGCTTTAAAATACCCAACACCAAAGCAAATTTACTGCGCTGGCTCATTTGTCCATCAGTGCGAGGATTGGCTACAGAAGCCGCTTTTGCACGCATGTAGCTAATTCCTTTCCAGCTACCACCTACTACGTTTCCCACTTTACCTGAGAAACTTCCTAAAATACCTAAATTAATCTTTCCCATTACCTTAAAAATTTATGGAGTTAATAAATATGATTACTTGGACTTGGTACGGCTCAAACATGGACTTTCCCTTATCCGTGCCTAAAGATAATATGCGGTTGTATGCTTGATTCAGAAATGGTTCTGAGTGCTTCCTGTTGCTTTAAATTGCTTTATACAAAATCATTTAACCCACAAAATCAGCAATAAAATCAAAGAATGTTGACTATACATGGCGAAGCCGTAAACACCTCTTTCTCTTTCTTCATGCGAAGCGTAAACCATCTTAGTTTTATTTTATTGGTTTTCTTTTATTGGTTTTCTTTTATTGGTTTTCTTTTATTGGTTTTCTTTCATGCCAAAGTTTAAAAGTGACAGTGGTAATTCACATTATATTGCACGAAGTGCCAGACACGATTACAAAGAATGAAAAGCGATAAATGCCCCTCACAAGGGCTGGGGTTTTCATTTTTTGTATTCCGCTGTCCCCTATTGTTCAAAAGCGGTTCGGGAAAAACCACTTTTGATAAACCTACCTTTTTTTACCGAACGGCTTTTGCGGGGCTTTAAGGTCAACTCGTCACATTTCTTATTTTTATTTTTAAAACTATTTATCGCTTGCGGTTTTGGAAAATAAAAATAAGATATGTGTTCCGCTCTGACTATTTGAGAAATGGTTTTGATAAGCTATTCGGTTATCAATATCATTTATCGGCGATATTGCCGGAACGGCTTTGAACGCAAGCTATGCTTGTTTTATTCTTGCCTTACTGCCTTTAGGCAATTAAATCTTTCGGGGCTTATTCTTCGGGCAGCGTAGCGGGGCAAAGCGTTGATTTTGTGCGGCTATTATACATAATTTGGTTATGGGCTTCCTTATTAATTTGGTTATTCGCCAAAGGAATGACCACAACTACATGTTATGTATAATAGCTTTGATTACATCTATTTTTTCTACGTTCAGCAGAGTTCAAATTTTCAATTTGACTCTGCATTTACTTGCCGAAAAAGTTGGGTTGTTTTTTTCTGGCGTGTTTTTTTGCTTCTTGTGGGTGGATTGAAACAGTGGTTTTGAAAAAACAACACTGTGAAAGAAGCGTTGATTGCAAAAAACATGACAGAGAAAAACATCGAAGCGTGGATTGTGCGGAAGCCGACAAAAAGACCGTGCAATGAAGCGGGACAAGCTGTGCATGCCATGAGGTACGAATGGTGGGGATTTTTGGCGGCTGGAGATTGCCCTGCGGAACTGCCCGTAATTAACTTACAGGCTTGCCTGACCGCTTTCTTTTATTGTTGTATAAAAAAACAATCCGTTTACGTTACGCAAGCGGATTTTTAGGATATTGGAGTTTTGGAGGAAATGGAGCATTTACCGATTATCTTCATCTTATCGGAGATATCGGAGATTTATTGTGCAATTGCACCGAGTTGATAAAATGAGCCTGCGCCTTTCATCGGTGAATTTCTTTGGATTATTACTTTTTCAATTTCTTGATATCCTCTTCAATCTCTTTTAAACTTTGCTCTTTTTCTATTGATTGTTGAGACTCCTTGTATTTTTGATATTCCTCGTTAGATTTTTTCAACGCTCTGTCGTGGCTTATTTTTCCTGCATGTGAGAGTAACTCCCTGCCATTCAATTGCAGAATTACATCCAAGCGTTGAATCCAATCTGTCATATACATGGGTGTTCGCTGTTGTGCCATTGTTTCGGCAAAAGCCAAATACTGTTCAACCAATAAACCCAACAACTTTATTTCATCTTCTTTTAAATAGTTTTTGGCAATGCTAATGTCCGTTTTCTTCACCGCCAATGTACTTTTTTTGTCTAACGACTGCATCCCCATTAAAGGCAACGAAGCATCCACCCTGCGATATACCAATTCGGCTGCTGTTTGCTGACTAATAGCCCAGAGCAATTTATTTTGTATAACCTTGAAAAACTCAATGGTTCGTTCATCCTTTGCATCATAATCAATGCTGGTGGTGTATATGTCTTTAATTTTCTGATAGAAAAATCGTTCCGAAATACGTATTTCCCGAATGCGTTCTTGCAATTCGTTGAAATAGTTCATTGAACTGCCCGACTTGAAACGTTCGTCATTCAACGTAAACCCCTTTATAATATACTCTTTCAACCGCTGTGTAGCCCAAATACGGAATTGAGTTCCCTGAACCGATTTTACACGGTAGCCAACAGAAATTATAACATCCAGATTGTAATATTTTGTGGTTGATTCTTGAGTTTTTCCTTCAATAGCACCGTGTTGAGTGGTGTGTCGGAAATTCCGACATACCACATTTTCTTCCAATTCGCCTTCTATAAAAACATTCTGAATATGTTCCGTGATTGTTGTTCTTCCTTTTCCGAAAAGTTCTGCCATTTGCGTTTGGCTAATCCAAACACTTTCTTCCTCCAAGCGAACATCTATTTTAATGCTGCCTTCGGAATTTTGATAAATTAGTATTTCGCTTTTGTTCATTTTATTATCCTATATTTTGTTGATTTTTAGCCACTAATTTCCGAAATTCGTTGTCTAGTTTTCCAAACGGATTTGTATTCTATGTTTTGAGTTTCGTGCATATAATTAACGGCTAATTGTTAATGGCTAACTTCGTAGTTTCTAAGACTCCGGGCAATAAGTTGGACGAAGTAATTATCTTTTTCTACAAATGAGTCTATACTTATTTACAGTTAAATTCACAAGGTCCTTCTTCTATTTCGCAAGAAACTGGTACATTGAGATAATAAGGGCATATATCAGAACGTTTCCCATCAATAGTAATCTTTTCAATTGAACCGCGGTAATAATAGGGATTTTTTTTGTTGCGAATTCTATTAGAGTATATTCCACGAAAGGTAGTACGGTCGAAGAATTCTAGAATATCTTCGTGACTAGATTGTTTTAAATTTTCAACGTTATTTAGAGTTTCCATTTTTGAGATTTTTTCATTTTATATTAATCTAGTAGTGCTCAGAAAAAGCACTCTATTTTACTGTTATTCTTTTGATTTGTAAAGTAAAAAAAGTTTGAAGTACAATAATTGTCCATATTATATATATTAAGATATTGGGGAAATTGGGGAAATGGCAGAAATTGGATATTCTTAGTATCTCCTTTTTCCTCTTAATCCCCAATATCCTCACTTTTGAGGATTGGAGATAAAATTGTATTCTGAATATTTTATAGTGAATAGAAGATTTTGTTGTCTGAGTGCTATAAATTTAAAACTGTCCAATAATTACCACCATTGCCCAATTGATAGAATTAATCTCCACATCTTTCGGTTGTTTAGCGGTCGTTTAAATTGTTGCCTCATAATAAGTGATTCGACATTTAACCTATTTATCCGACATTTGAGAATTATGCACTTATAAAAACATTGCTCGCAATGCTCGCATTTTGCCCATTAATTGCCCGCAATGCCCGCATTTTGCCCGCTTATTTTAATTTGTAATGTGTACCAACGCTTGCACCGAGTTGATTTAATAATTCAAACTTTTCAACTAATTCTGACAAATCGTTTGTGGCCGTTCTTTTAGATACAGAATTTAAGGTTTGGTATTCACTATTGGTTATACGTCCGTTTTCTTTCACATACAGCACGGCTTTTATCTGCCTATCATTCAATCCTAACCCGCTCAAATCTTCCTTGTTGTATATGTCTTTTCGAAAGATTGCCCAGAAATCATTGCCTTTGCAAGAGAATTGAGGTAAAGGAATTTTGGTTTCAAGACATAAATTCCTCATTTTATCCATTCCTCGACCCCATGATTCAACATAACCGCTTCGAAAAAAAGCGGTTGCAATATCTGGATTACGTGGTTGTGACGAATGTTTGTCAAGTAAATCATCAATAGTCCAATTTTCGGGTAATCTTCCATAATTCCAAATCATAATTTTGTCGGCATATACGCTGATTTGAATCGGATACGGACCCGTATAGTCTTTGTGGGCAACTGCGTTTAACAGTGCTTCTCGCAAAGCATCTTTTGGATATTCAAACGTTTCAACCCTTGTAAGTCCTTCATAAGAAATCAACGCTTTGGTGTATTTTATCAGCAGAAGATCCATTGTTTTTTCAACTTGTTCAAAGAGATTACCGTGGATTTCATCTTGAAACAATAAATCGCTGTCAGTGCGAAAAAATCCAATTTTTATATACGCACCAGACACAAATTTTTCAGGATCGGGGTGAAAAAGTAAGATTGCAGCCCTTTTCAAATAACCGTTATCTGTCAGTTTCAGGTTGTGAAGCAATACTTCATTTGTATCTGTCTGTGCATCTTCGTCAAGCCGCTTGTTTTTAACGCCTCTCTTGCGGAAAAAGTCAAAAGTTTCAGCTTTTAAATCAGCAACCGAAACATTTGGAATCTATACTCCATCCCAATGTTTGCCCTGCTTTTGGAGCAAAAATTTGTCTAAAGCTGATCCTTTTAATTCTTGTTTAGTAGAACCGCTACGGAAATGATATTCACCTTTGTAGTTTACTGGGTTGGGGTGTGCATCTACAACAATTTCGATATAATCTCCTTGTTCGGTTTGGAGCAGGTTTACGGGTGTAACGATTCCTAAAATGGTGGTTATCTTGTTGGGAAGTTCTTCCAATAGCTTCTTGGCATCTTTTATGCCTAACACATTGCCATTATCGTCTTTACCAATATAGAGCGTACCTCCCTGCGCATTGGCAAAACCGCATATCCACTTGAGGTACTCGTCTTTCCAAACAGATTTGTATTCTATGATTTGAGTTTCGGGCATAATATAATATTATAAAAGATTACTTTGTCATTAAGTTTTGTCAATTACGAATTGTTCAATCTCGAAATCATTGAGTCATAATGCACTTTATCTATATGTTCTATCAATTTCAAAACATCAGGAACTATTTTGTCTGCTTCGGCAAATACATTGTCATTAAAACCAATCATTGAAGAACCGTTATCTGCTTTGTGAGAATAATGATTTACAAACTTTCGGACTTTTGATAGGTTCTCAAAGTCGCTGATTTCATCAAAACATTTCTCTAATTTTTTTCGCCCAAATTTGAATGTCATAAAACTTTCTAATAATTGACGACAGATATTCGCAATTGAATGAACAGTAATGTAATCTGTTTTTGGATTATCACAGAACTGCTTAACAGACGAAAACAATAAATGATATTCAGAATCAAAATCAGATAGGATTCTATCGGCATTTTCAATATTTCCGTTTCTTATATCTTCGTTTATCTCTGGCTTTATCAAGTAAAGACAATGTAAGTCAATGGATTTATTTTTTTCATTTTTTACTTTTTCATTTTTCATCCATTCCTTTTGTAAAGTAAATAAATGAAAGTTATGTGTTAATACAAATAATTGTTGTGCGTTTTTACATTCGTTCTTGATAAAAAAATTGGCATGGAATATATGATTAGAATCGAAACTTGATATAGGGTCGTCTATCACAACAATTGTATCATCAATTATATTTCCATTCTCTTTAAGTTTAGTAATGAAATAAACCAATGCAATTGCTGTTCGCTCACCCTCACTTAGACTTCTACTTTTAGCTTCTTCTATATTATTCCTTTTTACAAAATAACCACCTTCGGTTCGGCGATCTAAGCTCAAATCGTTTCTGCCGAGAAAATTCCATAGCTTGTCGTTAAAATCTTTTAATCCGAGTGTTTCGTTAGACAATTTATCTTTCAAAGTATTAACCACATTTTCAAGAATTACAGCTTCTTCAATAATTTTCGTTTGTTCTGCTTGCAATTTGATAGTTTGCTCTAACTTGCTGAAATAATTGAATTTTGCAACTTCTTCTGAAACATAATGTAACTCTAATTTTTGTTTATTTGTTTTAATGGCATTTTCTAAACCCTTAAATTTTTTGTCGTGATTTTCAATATGTTGCATCACTTTATCAAAAGCTGTGTTATACATATCAACTTCTGATATTGAAACCTCATTGATTGCTTTTTGTGGAATTTCAAAAGGATTATTTTGTTTAGTAGACAAAATAGACTTCCATTCTACAAGTTTTATATTCAGCGAATTAGCAATTTTGTTATAGTTTATGAGTGAATCTCTATAATCATTTTGAAGCTCATCGTATAATAAATTTTCAAACGGAAACTCGGTTCTGATTGTATTACTTTCAATCCATTCAATACCATTTAGCAATGCTGCTTTAAGCTTCTCAAATTCATCGCTAAAATGTTTATTCAAATCTGCAATTCTATATTCAGGTAGAGTTTGCCCACAAAACTCACAAATTGTAGCATTCTGAGCATGTATATCTTCTTGTAACCCTTGATAAACCCATTGTGCAATTGTTGGATTTTCTTTTAATCGTTTTATAGCTTTTGTTGTTAACGTTGAATTGCATAACTCTTTTACTCTATCAAATATTTTCAAAAGTATTTCTGTATCAAACTTTTGTATCGAAACTACATCAATTTTGGGTTTGTCCTGCGGTCTGATACTTTTGGATAACTGTTCAATTTCAGAAACGGGCAAGGTATTTTTCTTCGCTTTAATAGAATCTGTGTTTTGCATAATGAAAATAGACAACTTTGTTTTGTCGTAATTCAATAAGCGAGTATCTTCAATTTCTATGATCTTGAAATTTGCTTTAATACTTTTTGCGGCATCTGATAAAAATTTATCAGTTAATACAGATAGTCCCTTTGTTTTTTTATCGTCAGGATTACCGTTTAATTCAGTATCAATTTCTTTTTTTCTGAGATTTTTTTTATTTAACTCCTTTGTCTTTTCTTCTAATTGTTCTTTGTCTTTTCCTTGTTCCTCCGATATATAAATAATCCCTTTTATTTTATCACTTGGCGTAAAAATATTCCTTTCAACAAAACTTTTATTGAAAGTTCTGATATTTAGGGTATTACTATTTGTGTTAGTTTGTGTAATTTGAATATTTTCAGTATCAACACTCCATTCAGAGGTGGAGTATTCATGTGATTGTTCTTTTCTTTCCAAACATTCAAATAAATAGCCAAGAGTAGACTTTCCACTACCATTCCAACCGTAAAAAAGATTATAACGGTTGAAGTCTTTCAGTTTTGAATCATGAAGATAGTTTTGAAAAATTCCGAAACTTTTAATACTGTTGATTCTAATAATCATATGTTTTTTAAGTTACCTATTATAAATGAATTATTTATTTTTGAATTTAACAATTGAAAGCTTGTAACTTAAAATAAGTCAGCCCCTTTTATGTCATAGAATGCTGATAATAAAGCGAAATTACTTTTATTCAGAACGAGGTTCTTTTTTGGTATTACATAATAGTGTTTGAAATAAAACTAATGCAGTAAAAAAAATCACAAATAATTCTTATTCAGTAAATCCATGCTTTTTCAAAAGTTCCAGATTTTTTTTGCATCCCCAAGCTAAGCGACTGTCCAATTGACGGCTTCCTATTGCAATTTCATTCATTACTTTCCATTGCCAATCTTTAAGAATACGGTGACGTTTGTCCCAATCAAGCATTTTTTGTATTTGTTCTATTGTAATTCCGAGATCGGTGTCATCTGTTTTGATTGCTGTATCTTCGACTTTTGTCTGTTCTGTAAGTTCGTCTGCCTCAGCAAGCAAATCAATATTATGTTCACATACAATATCAAATACTACCATTGCTTTTGTACGGTCAGAATCTACTATTCTCTGGTTATTTTTCACCTTGAAAGCCATATTAAAGGCTGTTGACTGCTGATTGATTGAAAGCAAATCGGTGTTTTTACCCCATGTTTCTATTTTTTTCCATAAGGCAAATGGGATTGATCTTATTATGGATTCTTGGTGTTGAGCATCGCTCGCTGAATCTTCCGTTTCTTCAATAATATTTCGTTTTGGTGGATTTTTTATATCAATCAAATCGGCTTTAATATCTGAAATGTCAACTTTCCAAGAATTATTCTTAACCATATCCCAACATTCTTCCTTTTTAGCCCATTCGATAAAATGAGACACTGGTGACTTGTCGAGGATAAACTGGTTTACCTGTTTCATCAATTCATACATAAAGTCGGATAGTTCAACGGATATTTGTTGATTCCGCCATATTTTGTACACATCCAACTTGTTATTGGTAATCTGGTTTAGCAATGAAATGGTATATGGAACAACTACCACCCTCATTTCACCAATACTAGAGGGTTTTACGCCGTAACGTTTTTCGGCTGTTTTGAAAAGAATACATTTAGCAATAGAATCCTCAAAATATACATTGTTGATTTTCTTGATATTATCGGGCAAATTGTTATTGATAAATTGAGCATAATTTTTTTCATTTCCACGAGCAACAATATGCGGACTTATTGCTAATTTACGACCATCATAAACTTCCTGATAGGCATTAATATATTTTGCAAGCTCTACTTTTGTGATAACCTGATTCTTTGGATATTTTAAATCAAATATCTTTTGTCTAGCATCTGTGAACCCCTCCTTAGATCGTAAATTCTTATACTGACCTCTTGCTCGTTCAAAGAACCAACATGTCTGGATATTGTTCGACTGAGTAACAGGAGATAATATGAACCGCGAAACCTTTTCGTATGCTACTAAATGAGGATTATTGGCACTAAAGTCAGCTTCGTTTACTTTATTTTGTGTATTGGCAAACCGAGAAATATCTGAGACAATTTTATCAAACTCATCTTGTTTTTTTATAACTGACAATTTCATTTGGACAAAAACATTTGATATATCTGCTTTATCTTTTTTAAATGTATGAAAAATAGAAGCAGTTGTTTGACCTCCATTTACAATTTGCAAATTGCGAATGTATTTAATATGTTTGCCAGTAGCATCCAATTCTATATAATCTGCCGTAGCTGTAATTCCATTATTATATGCCAAAAACATGTGAGGACTACTTGTAATTGTAGTACGAATTCCTTTGTTTATCTTACCTACAAACTGAAGGAAAGAACGAACATTTTGTTGTAAAAGCCTTGCCCCATATCGATCATATAAATTTGAAAGCACTAAGCCTGGAACAATCGCAACATAAGCCTCATAATCATCATTTTCAATGGGTGCTTTCAGGCAAGGAACGCTCAAAATATCATTAGAAAAATCTATTTCAATAGCAGATTGAGAGCTTGCAGATATTTCATATAATCGATTAACATCTTTGACGCTATAATATATTTTAATCCCAGAAATTTCTTTGTTGGCAGGTATATCTCCTTTGTATTCGCCATTAGTCAATATTATAGCATTGACACGAACTAAGTTATCCCGCAAATCCTTATATTCGGCCAAAGAAAATGCAAATTGAAAAATAGGCGAAGATTCTTCAATTTGATTTACAAAGTCTTTATAAAATGCTGTTCTAAAAAAGTTGGTAATACGTTTCTCGGCTTGGTCAATATCTGCTTTTGGAACACGTGGAATTTTTTCTTCATCATAGAAAAGTGAAATAAACAAATCAACGGTTTCATAGTTATCCGAAATGGCATATCCATTTATTTTCAACTGTTTTGGTGTTCCCAACCATTTCTCCTCATAAGCTTCACAAGCATTTTCAGTTTCACCGGTTTCAGCAAGTAGGTCAATAGCATACTGAGTAAATAATGGTTCATAGATACCTCCATCTTCGACGGTATGAGCTTCACTTTTAATATCCTGTAAAATGGAATTATAGAATTTTTCTACTTCAGTCATGATAAAGACAGGGTTTTAAATAATTGAGATTCCGAAATTAAAAACTTATCACATTGAGACAACACAATAGTATATTTGACATCACCTACTCCGTTACGAATTTCATTTTCCTTAATTCGTGGAAAGTCATCCTTTACCAGATAAATATTTTCATCCCGTTTTGCATAGGAACGTTCTTCATACAAATGTGTATGTATGTCCAAATAACCGCCCTCTAGTAATTTTGTGTTGAAAGAATTCAATGCAAAAGAATTATCGGCAAGCAAATTTCTAATTGATAGAACTTTCTGATTAAGGTTTTCGCCGTTCCCCTTGGAAGTTTCCAATGACAAATGATAAAGAAACAAACAATCCATCAATGTATCATCCAATTGACGTTCACTGCTGATTGAAACTTTTTGGTGGTTATTACCTGCTGTTGTCTTAACCTCTACTGCCCAATTACCGTATTGAAAATCTCTAATTTCTTTGTCAACACCCACCCAAGTATTTATAACTTGGCTTGGATTTTCAGATTTAATTATAAATTTATGCAAGAAAGTGAGTTCACCATATAAACCTTGTTGTTCGACTGGCTGCAAACCACCATTCCGCATACGATCAAAAAGTGTTCGCCATTTTTCCAATTGATTGACGACTATCCTTACTATCTTCTTTTCTTCGGTATGTTCCGATACTTTGTGAATCAAATCGCTGCATAGTACAGAGAAAATATCCCTGCTCTGATATTGCAATAAATTAATAAACAGCAGATTTTTATTAGGGAAAGTGCTATCAGGCAAGAAGTAGACACTTAAATCACGAAGATTTGAAAAGGGTGAAATATCAACTCGAATACTTTTATCAAAAGCTATTGCAACACCACAATATTTCTCTGGGCATTGAAAAGTAGCATAAACATAGATTTCCTCGTTTTCGAGTTGGATAAGTCTTTTGAACAATCCTTTTTCGTTGGATTGGGCAATATTATCCCATAATTCAAGGAGTGAATTAGTCATTGTAGTAATCATCGGCATCAGGACTTTGGTTATAGTAGTTTTCACTTTCAATAAACTCTTCAATCAAAGAGTTATTTATAGCGTATTCAATAACTGCATTATTCATATTATTACTCATTGGGAATGCAATAGCAAATCCGATAATAGGGTCGTCATTAATAGTGAAACCTCTATCAATTTCAATTTCCGTTCGTTCTTCGTTAAGAATATTTGCGCCCTTAGGATTAAGAGGGTATATTATCAATAAAGGATTGTATGGCGACCTATATCGTCTTTCGCTTTTACGAACAATTTCAGGTTTTGGATAACTCTTAGTCCATTTTGGGTCTTCGATTTTTGACTCTAATAATGCTAAATCCAACGTATCTTTATCTAAATCAACAAATTCATCCCTCTGATTACCAACAATGTGATTTTTTCTGATTAAATATGTTTGCAGGTCTGATTTACGGTCTGCATTACGAGTAAAACAAGCCGCACTAATTCCATTGGATAACTCAAAAAACTTTTCTTTTTCATCCTTATTGTTTTTCAGGCAAACGCGCCAAGAAGAAAGTTCACCAAAAGAAGAATTCATCTTTTTTATGTAATTCAAAATCAGTGTAAGGTTTACTTTTTTCAAGTCCTCAGCTACCTTGAATTTCGCAAAGAAATCACAAATATCATCCGGTGAAACATTACTCCAAAGATAATCTCCCTGATTAATTGGTAAAGGGCCTCCAAGATTTTCCAAAAAGTTTTGAGTGGATATAAAATTTCGGTGTATTACATTCTTATCGAGAGGAAGTTGATAAGTTTCGACCAATCTACCCGCCCAAGATAATTGAACAGTGTCAGCATTACGCATTTTTGATACCGCCGTAATTTGGAGTTGTTCAGGAGCAGTTCTTACTTTTAATGCATAACTGTCAGGTGTTGCGTTTGCTCTTGCTAAGGCATCGAATTCAGCCCTAAGTTCTTCGTTGGCTAAAGTTATATGACAGAACCATTTATTTAATTCTGGACTAGTGAATAATCGACATAAATCAACATATCCCGGACGATAACCAAACCAACGTCCCATTTGCATAAGTGTATCATACATTTTTGAGGCACGGAGATAGTAACTAATGGATAATCCTTCAAGAGTTAACCCCCTTGAAAGCTTATCACCACCAATAGCAATGACATACAAGCCTTTGTCTTTATTCTCATAGTACTTTAAAGCATCCTTCGAATCTCCATTTATAGCCATGGTTTCAATTCTCTCCACGACTTTTCTCAACAATGGTTTTACATCTTCCCATTCATGTACTTTAATCTCAGAATCAATATCAGCAAACGAAGATTCAAGGATTTCACGCGAAGTTGTTTTGTATGATTTATTCTCAGGCGTATCTTCTTCAAAAACTTCCCGTAATTGCTCAATTATAGAATTGTCATTTTGGATTACACCATTTTTGATATATGTAAATTCGTTTTCTACCAATTCTTTTACCTGATTCTGCCAACCTTTATACCGGGTAACATGAATAAGCATCGAATTGTGCTTATATTCTTGTCCACGTAATGTGCGAATAGCACAAGTAATAATAAAACTTTGAATTGCAGTTATTAGTGATTCCGGCAAAGAATGTGGTAACTGTCCGTCCATTTTTTGTTTGTCAGGAAAGAAATCTTGAAAGTCAGATATTTTTCGGCAGATAGGTAACAAATCATCATTATCTGATAATTCAACTGAAGTACCAAAAATCTTATCAGGACCTATATAGTTTGAAGGGGCTGGCAAGCTTACGATAAAATCACGAGGGAATAAATCATCCGTATTATCGCAATTTATAAAAATGTTGGCAAACGGTGTAGCTGTATATCCAACATAAGCTCTACGATAAAAAAGAGACATTATTTCTCGAATCAATCTATTTATTGCCGTTGGAGTTTCACTTTCCTTTTTAGTATTAATAGAGGCGTGGTCAGCCTCATCGTCAATTACTAAAAGTGATTTAATTTCAATCTTATTGTTAGTATCTGCCTTTGTTTCAAGCCAATTTTTTACACGTTTCAAAATCGAAGAATTCTTCTTAACCACCATTATAAGTGTATCACTTGTATTGAAAGCAATACCGCCGTTGGCTTTTTGAGCAGTAAAATCTCCTTTTTGCTCACTTGTGGTTAATGAACTTGCAACTGTATTAGGATATCCTCCTATTTTTCCAACCCCTATTGTAAACTCACCATTGGTATCATAAACACGTTTATACTGTGTATCGAATCCAAGAAATTCTTCATCAAGACGGGTTTGAGTTTGACTACGCAAATTGTTATGTATGCCTGCTAATATGATAATCAGATTAAAGCCTGCATCGGAAGCCTTACAAATAAGACTTGTAAAGTTGCTTGTTTTACCAGATTGCACATGACCTACCACTAAACCTTTTTTATCAATCTCGATTTTACGGAGATTAGGATCAAAAAGATAATCCATAATGTCATCAGTGAGATTATCTGTACTTTTAACTACATCAGGTGCAAAATGTTTTTCAGATTGCAAATAAGTTTTATATCGTTGCCAAAAGCCATTATCAATTGTATTGGGATTATTCGCCTTAAAAACTTTATACCAAGGTTTGCGACGTTCCATATCTACGAGTACCTTGTATGGAGCAACATTTATATTGTAATGCTGAGCAAGTATTTTTTTTGCATGTTGGATATTTACTGTTGGATATAATGGAGAGAAAAATTGAATTGTAGAATTCAACTCATCATCTGTAACAGAATTGTATCCTAATTTAGAGACACATACCTTAACAAGTTCTTGAACCATATATTTTTATTCTAAAATTGATTGTACTAATTCAGGGAAACGAACAAACGGCTCCATGTTTAACAAAAGAGACTTTATTTGTTCTTTAGACTTGCCTTCAATCCTTTGAGTGTCTGCGATAGCTTTTATCATACTGACAAGTAAATCTTTATTAACGCCCTCAAATGGCTGGGCTTGCTTTTCAGCTTCTTCCGATTCTTTTATGAAACTAGCTTTTGTTGGAATAGTTTCCTCAACAAATTTCAAAAGAATATCAATGGCTTTATCTGGATCAGAAATAGCCATTTTCTTTATTTCAGAAACGAGAGAGTGTTCACGATTTACAATAAAATACCATTTGTCGCCTTTTTTCTTTTCCTGCCAAAGAGGTTGAAACTTTGAACCGGGTTGAGTTTGAACAATCTTGCCTCTATGTCGATATACTTCAACTGCACGGCTTCTAACCAACTTTGCATAAGCTTCCAAAGCATCTGCACATCGTTGTGGAGGTCTTGCTGTTGATTTTTTTATGTCTATTTGCCATTCAGCATCCAATGTATTTGGAATATCAATTTGAATACGAGCAAGTTTTGCATGTTCTTCCTTTCTAAAACGAGGGCGACCAAGTCCAAGCCAATCACCTGCCAAAAGCAAGCGTTTTTTGCGATATACATAAAAACCTTGTTGTTCATTCCAGCCCTTTGTACCTTCTGCAAACCTGTAAGTTTCTTCAGATATTTTATCTTTATGCGGCAATACATACCCTTTCACAATAGCTCCATCACCGAGACTTTGAGTTGAAAATCCTTGTATCGCACTTTCAGTAATTAGAAAAGGATTCCAAGGTTTTACTGGCACATCCCAAGAAAATAATACAAAATCTTTGTCCTCAATAAATCGGTGAAAAGTCATTGAAAGGTGTTTATGAACATTGTCCATTTGCAACATAAACTTGTCGTGTGCTTTTCTATCAGATTCAATCGTATTTTTTGGAACAATACGATCTAAATTTGTCCAGATAATCAAAGTGCCTGCATTCATGTTATCCAAAGTATTTATAAATTCTTCAGGACAATAATTCAGCAAATTCCATTTACCTGTGATTCCCACAAAATCCAAATCCCATGTTAGATAAACTGGATTATAACCTTCACGTTTACTCAATACAGTAAGTCGGCGACATTGTGAAAATGAAGCTGTTTTCAATCCAAGACCAAATCTACCTAAATCTTTTTCGGAACGATTTTCAAGTGGATTTCTACTGCCTGGTCGCATAGCTTCAATCAACTGTTCTTTATTCAACCCAAAGCCATCATCAAGTATGGTAATATAAGAATCAGAACCTAACCAAATTGAATTTACATAGATATTTTTTGCATTTGCAGAAATTGAATTATCAATTATATCTGCAACTGCCGTTTCTAAATTGTAACCAACAGAGCGAAATGATTCAATCATAGAAGAAGCTTCTGGAACAACTTCTGTCACTAGTATATTTGAATAATCAAGTTCTTTCATTAGTTTAAAATCTTTTTAATGAATTTCAGGTAAAGTTTCAATTAGCTGCTCTTTAATTTTCAATCCTATTTTTTCAGCCAACACAACAGGTACAGCATTACCAATTTGTTTAAATGCAGCCGTCCGACTTCCCTCAAAATAATAATCATCAGGAAAAGACTGAATTCGTGCAGCTTCGCGAATAGTAATCGAACGAGAGTTTTCTACTGTTGGATTTTGATTCGGATAAATGTAGTAATGCCCGTCCATTGCAATATGAGCAACGACAGTATGGCAACAGCCTATGTGGTCAACTACTTGAAAACGATTTAGAAAGCTAGTTGTATTTTTATGGTTTTGCCATTCCATAGGTACTTTTGAATAGTCAAGTCGTTTTCTTTCATTCAACCATAAATCAACAGCCATTTTGTATATTTTTCGGTCTGTTTCATTATTCGGACGTGCTATATGTTGAGTGGTAAAATTGAAAGTACCACGAATACCTGATTTTTTCAAATATGGCATTTCGTTAAGTGGCTTAGTATATTTAATAGGCTCACACAACTTGCCTTCACCTGCATTTATTACTGGCAAATCAACAAAAAGATCATTTAAAACTTTATATTTGTGTTCTTCCTTATCCAACTCAGGATATTTATATGAGGTAGGATTGCCATCTTCATCAAACTTTTTCCAACCGACAATAATTATACGGTGACGATTTTGTAAGACACCATAATCAGAAGCAATTTGAACTTTTAATTCCATCTCGTAACCAGCCTGATTGACTAATTCACGAAGGTCTTTTAAAGGCTCACCTCTTTTTGCAGATTTGATACCCAATACATTTTCAAACACAAACATTTTGGGGTGGTAACGTTCTAAAAATCTCACGTAGTATTTGTATAATTCATTACGTGGATCATCCTCAACAGCTTTTCCCATTCTCGCACGACCTACCACAGAATAGGCTTGACATGGAGGACCCCCAACAATAATATCTACTTTTTCATCTCCAATAAGTTCGTCAACGTTTGAAAAAATATTGTCAATTGTATCTTCTCCAATTGTTGCTTGTATAACAGAATCTGTTATTTCAGTGGGAACTTGTTCCCATAATTTATGGCCATCTTCTTTTTCTTGCTTCTCTCGAAGATATTTTTCATAAATAGGTAATTGTTTGTCCTTTTTGAGATAATGAAAAGCTGCACGTGTTTTTAAAGTATCACAAGCAAATTTATTCATTTCAATATGTGCCAAAGGCTCGTAACCTGCCCGAATAAAACCTTCTGACAAACCACCAGCCCCAGAGAACAAATCAATAAAAGTGAATTTTCTCATATTAGTTCTCGGCATAGACACCAACTTTCATTCTTTGAAAAAGTGGTTCTCCCATAAGTTCGTAAATATCAACAGCTTCTTGTTCGCAAATTATAAAACATTCATCTAAAAGTTGATTCAGTTGAATAACTTCATCAACCGAGTAAAGCGGTTCTTTTGTTTCCAGATTGATATAATCGGAAAAATCATCATCAGGGTGAAAGCTTAAATCTTCCTCATTTACAAGTTGAAAAGCAAATAGCTTTACATCTTCTATTGTTTTTATTTCTTTAATCATATAGATTGTTTTTAATTTTCTTCGTAAATTGATTGCCTTGTATCTGTCCAAATAAGTAATTCTAATTCATTTCCAATAACTTCTTGAATTTTCTCATTTTCAGAAAACACAAGAGCATCTTTCTCATCCTCAAAACAACAAGCCAAATTAAAGTTGTCAGTCCATTGAAGCGTTGGCATAGTTGTGAGAAACATGTCCTTTTTGTAATTAGAAATGCAAATCTTATGTACAGTTGTAACTGTATTTCCTTTTAAATCAAGTATCATACTGAAATGTATTAACGTGTAAAATAAAACGAGGAAGCTATCTCTAAAGTAGCGTCTATAGCTACTTCTTTGCCTAATTTATCTTCATTCTGTCTAATAAGATTTTCTATTGGATAGGTTCCCCAACCACTTTAGAATTTGGTTTTAGTTCCTAATTCGATTTTCTTTGTTTTTGTGTTTACCGAAAGTACGGTATTGGCAGGGTGTGCATCTATTTCTTGCAGTTATTCCTCTACAAGATTACAAAGTGTTTCATTAAAAGCATCTCTTTTTGTGTAACTGCTGTAGTCTGACATAATATATGGTTTTTAAGTTGGTTCGCTTTTTTAATGCTATAATTGATTGATTTTAAGCAATTTTTCTACTTCTTCTTTCCTCCCCCGTCGAGTAGCATACCGTAATAATTTATTTTTATTTACGCTGTGTCTTTCAAATATATTGGAATATACATGGTTTATTTCTGAACCCTGCAAAAAAGAAAACTCTACATCCCCAACAATATCAACCAGAATCTTTTCTATTGTTGGAGTGTTTACTCCCTCAATGATTTGCAAAGGGGCTTCTGAAATTAACGGACGAATAATAATAGCCTCGTTGGTGTTGATATATCGTTCAAAATCGGTGAGTGACGGCATCAGGAAAACCCGTTTGTTGCTAACTGCATTTAAATGATTAAAGACTGACTCTGCAACATCACGCTCCACATCTACGAACACAAAATTCAGGTTTGGAATGTGGTACATATAAGGCAGAATAGCTGAACCCGACCATAAGCAATAATCTACAAATGGAAACTGAGTTTTTATTTGCTGATTTATGTTTCTCATTTCTTCGGAAAATACAACCGAGAAATCTTTCCGTGCATTATCTGGCAACTTATAAACCCCTCTTTTAATGCGAATTAACTGACCCGATTTTAAAAGACGGCTCAATTGTTCGGAAAGAGTTCCGGGTAAGCCAATTTGATTTTCACTCATCAAATTAGCTATTAATTCTTTGCGGGTGAATATCTTATGAGTAAACGCAAAATTTAATATGTCGTTCGTTTTTACCATATAATATAATATGAGGACAAATATATCACTAATTCGGCAATAAACAATCAGTTCTGCCAAAAATGTGATATAAATATTTTAAGTGATTATTTTAGTCAACTTGTGAGTTGAATTATTGTTTTTCAGGAAGTATTCTATATCTGCAACAGTGTATAAGTTTAACCCGAATATATCCATGCGTGAGATAAAATCCTTTTTGACAGTTTGTGTCAAAAAGAAAAAGTAGCCTAATAAAAGTTGCTTTTGAATACCTTTAACCCATCTTGCAGCATTTCAAGATCAACGGTCAAATAATTAGTAAACAGTCTGGACAAATGGAACTTTTTCAAGGGGAAAAAGAAAAAACCGTTTCTACTCCTTACCAACAATTAGAATTATTTTAGTTGTTGCTTTTTCAAATTTTCTAGAGATCAAATCAACTAATTATAGCCAGAAACAAAAAAAACCGCCTTACGAACGGGGTTTCGCTTGAACAAACAACTGAATTTAAAATCCTATATGTTGCGATAACCTATTGACTAATTACGCTTTATACAGTTCGTGTTGTTTATCAAGTCAAAGATACAATTTTTTGAAAGCAAATCACAAATAAATGAAATTAATGTTATTAATACAAATCGTAACACACAAGTAATAAGAAGTAAACAAAAGTTATTTTTTTTATAATCAATTACATAGTCCTTGATCGAAATATTAGTGTAACTTTACGGATATTAAATTTACAAATAGATATTTCATATTCATTCATTTAAAGAAAGGGCACTAACATGATTTTATGGTCTGTAATTATTTTTCTGATTTTTGTGTTTCTGATTGGGATAAAAATTGTACGTCCTACGGAACGAGGATTGATTGAACGACTTGGGAGATACCACAAGTTTGCCAAACCGGGGTTTCACTGGATTATTCCTGTTATCGACAAGATTTATGTTGTAAATATCACCGAGCAAATGGTGAATGCCGATCCGCAGGAAATCATTACAAATGATAATTTGAATGCGAGCGTAGATGCGCAGGTTTATTTTAGGGTGATAGCCGAAGAAGAAAGTGTAAAGGGAGCTATTTACAACGTAAATAACTACAAATGGCAAATTGTAAATCTGGCGCGTACCACCCTGCGTAACATTATAGGTACGCTCACACTTAAATCGGCCAATAGCGAACGGGGTAAGATTAACGCAGAACTTTACAACACGCTACATCACGAAACCAAAAGTTGGGGAATAGAGATTGTGAGGACCGAACTGAAAGAGATTGATCCTCCAAAAGACGTTCAGGAAACCATGAATAAAGTGGTAAAAGCCGAGAATGAAAAAATAGCAGCAATCGATTCAGCCACTGCTGCCGAAACAGTAGCAGACGGAATAAAACGAGCCAAGATTAAAGAGGCCGAAGGATACAAACAATCAAAGATTCTACATGCCGAAGGTGAAGCTGAAGCCATTCGGTTGGTGAATGAGGCTGCCGACAAGTATTTCATTGGCAATGCACAGTTATTGAGAAAACTGGAAGCTGTGGAAACATCGCTTTCCAATAATGCCAAAATAGTTATCCCTACCGGCTCCGAACTGGTCAATATTATTGGCGAAATGGCAGGAGGAATACTTCCATTGGAACGGAAACACAAAGAGAAATAATGCACTAGTAAATAGCATTAAAACTACAGGGATTGACCTTGGTAATAACTCTACAAATAAGGTCGGTTACTCTTTACAGAGCAACCGGCCTTTATTAATGAAAAGCTTCGTTATCATTTAACCCCACCTCCACACACCCAGATTTTACGACAATAGGCTTCGTCAAATCGTTAACTATTATCCCTTTCGGTGTGGAACTATGCAGAAACTTAGTGCCTTTCAGATAAATACCTACATGGGCTACGTACAACTCTGAAGCAGCATTGGTAGCAAAGAAAACCAGATCACCTTCTTGCAGTTTATTACGGCTTATTCACTCACCACAGTTTTTACTCAGCATTCCTGCCTAGCTTCTCTCAATGCTTTAGTGGTAAACGGGGTGTATATTATCTGCAAAGATTTTCATTCACCCTTTATTCACCCTACGTTCTAGTAGAAAAAAAAGAAAAACCTCGATAAATCGCTGTAAAACAGCTAATTATCGAGGTTTGACCGTACCCAGAGCCG
>JBBSDM010000046.1:0-23809 GCA_038249445.1 Bacteroidales bacterium | reverse complement strand
ATTTGTTGCATATATTTTTATTTTGGTAGAACAAAAATAATCAACTTTTTTATCATTTCCTCTTCCGAGTTCCGTTCGGACTACGTCCTTACTACACTCGGAAGAGGAATAATGCTATCAATAACGTTATGAAACTGTACATGTAGCAATACAATTCAACCTTTTCTTTTATGATTTTTGATAGAATAAGTGACCACGCCCCAAATACAAAAGTTATTGTTTTCCGTCACTTTTAGCGGTTGAAACTGATTATTGGCCGGAACCAGATACACAGCATCGGGCTCAATTTTGATGTATTTAAGTGTAAATTCACCATCGATAAAGCAAACTGCTGTATCACCATCTTGCGGTTCCAAACTTTTGTCGATAACTAAAATGTCGCCATCTTCAATACCTGCATCTTTCATCGAAGCACCCTTTACCCGGCCATAGAAAGTACTCGATGGATTAGCAATAAGCTCTTTGTTCAAATCAATTTTCAGGTCGATATAATCCTGAGCCGGACTAGGAAAGCCCGCAGCTATACCTCCAACCATCATTGGTAAAAGTAAATCAGTATCTACACCTACCGAATAAAAATCGATGGTTGAAGCACTGGCTATTCTTTTGGCTTTGGGCATATTATTTTTTTTTGTGTATAAAAGCTTAAATGACTAATAATTAATCATTTATTGACTAATATAGTTGTATGTTTTGATAGTACAAAGTAACACATTTTCTTCCATACTAGTTTGAGAAAAGTACAAATTGAATGAAGTATAACAGTGTGTAGATCATTCCAAAGTTTAACACCGATATTCCATAATTGCAAAGCTGTGTATTTGTAAAGTGGATGTTTTATAGTACTTTTGCAGCAAATTTACAATTTGCCATAATATTTTCAAAAATGATCATACCGTCCTTTTTTCGAACACAGAAAAATTCAGAACAGTAATCAGTTAGAAAATGAGAACATATAACTCAATCCCCATGAACACAATTCAAATTCTAGACAAAAAATTTACACTTTCGATACCCGAAGTGGAAATTCAAGCAGCTGTTCGCAAGGTGGCTGAAGCCATCAATCAAGATATTGCGAATACAAATCCTCTTTTCATTTGTGTTCTGAACGGTGCATTTATGTTTGCTGGCGACTTGATGAAATCAATTAATTTTCCATGCGAAATAACCTTTGTAAAACTTTCGTCGTACGAAGGTTTTACCACTACAGGCAATGTAAAAGAAGTTATTGGACTCAGCGAGAGCGTGGTAGGTCGCAATGTGGTCGTTGTGGAAGATATTGTGGACACTGGAATTACCATGGAACGCATTCTTAGCTCGCTTAAATCAAAAGGTGCTAACGAAATTCGAGTGGCTACATTTTTACAAAAACCGGATGCTTTGCAACGTGACATTACCATTGATTATGTGGCAATGAAAATCCCGAATGATTTTATTGTTGGATATGGTCTAGATTATGACGGTTACGGTCGCAATATGAAAGATATTTATACAGTAGTTGAGGAATAGGGAACAAGAAAAGAGCAAGTCCTCTTTGAAATAAATTGAATAATTTACGATTCGAAGCGAATTTCATAGGTAGTATTCCGCTTCGTTAAACTTAATATTTAAATATAAAAAAAGAATGTTGAACATTATTATTTGTGGCGCTCCAGGATGTGGAAAAGGAACACAAAGCGATTTGATTGTTGAGAAATATGCATTAAAACACCTTTCTACCGGCGATTTGCTCCGGAAAGAAATTGGAGAAAAAACGCAATTGGGGCTCGAAGCCGAAAAATTTATTTCATTAGGTAATTTGGTTCCCGACCAAATGATTATCGACATGATTACCAATGCAGTGAATGCATTGCCAGCTAATTGCAACGGAATTATCCTTGACGGATTTCCACGCACAGTGGCTCAAGCCGAAGCATTGGAAGCTTTATTGAACAGCATCAACAAACCAACTACCGTTTTACTCGACCTGCGGGTTGACAACGAAGAACTAATCAGCCGCTTATTGAAACGTGGTGAAACTTCTGGACGTAGCGACGATAATCTGGAAACAATCAAAAAAAGACTGGAAGTGTACGAAATCAACACGGCTCCAGTAAGCGATTGCTACAAAAATCTGAATAAATATGCCGCTGTAGAAGGCATGGGATCTATCGAAGATATCTTTGACCGCATTGCCACAGTGATCGATTCTAAAAAGTAAAACACAACTAAATACACCTATTTTCAACAAATTACATTGGGAACTCTTCTCGGTGTAGTTTGTTATCCCTATAAATTGAGTACTTTTGTGCCCTCATTCTATATAATCAAGACACAATTATCTTGATTAATTTATTCTTTATAAAAAAAAATGGCAAGTTCTAACTTTGTTGATTACGTAAAAATATATTGTCGTTCGGGCAAAGGTGGACCGGGTTCAAAGCATTTATACCGTGATAAGCTAACCCAAAAAGGTGGCCCAGACGGTGGTGATGGTGGACGCGGTGGTCATATCATCCTCCGAGGAAGCAAGAACCACTGGACACTTATTCACCTGAAATATGCCCGACATATTCATGCTGAAGATGGCGATGGTGGTAGCCGCAGTCGTAGTTTTGGTAAAGAAGGGGAAGATCAAGTGATTGAAGTGCCTTGTGGAACGGTGGTTTACGATGCCGAAACAGGCGAATATCTTTGCGACATTAAAGATGATGGACAAGAGGTTATTATTTTTCCGGGTGGACGCGGTGGACGCGGCAACTGGCACTTTCGTACCGCTACCAATCAAACGCCACGTTTTGCTCAACCGGGAGAGATGGGAATTGAAAAAACTATTGTTCTGCAATTGAAAGTATTGGCAGATGTTGGTTTGGTAGGTTTCCCCAACGCAGGCAAATCGACTCTACTATCGGTAGTTTCGGCTGCCAAACCCGAGATTGCCAATTATCCATTTACCACACTTGTTCCCAATCTGGGCATTGTTAGTTATCGCGACACACGTTCGTTTGTAATGGCTGATATCCCCGGTATTATCGAAGGAGCTTCGGAAGGTCGCGGTCTTGGATTGCGCTTTTTGCGTCATATTGAGCGAAATTCAATTTTGTTATTTATGATTCCCGCCGATTGCGACGATATTCAAAAAGAACACGACATCTTGCTGAATGAATTACAACAGTATAACCCTGAGTTAGTGGATAAGCAACGCATACTTGCTATAACCAAATGCGACATGCTTGATGACGAGTTGATGGAAGAAATTAAAACGTTGGTTCCGAAAGACATTCAAACTGTATTCATTTCTTCGCTCACCGGACTGGGTATCATGGAACTAAAAGACCTTATCTGGACTGAAATCAACAAAGAATCGAATAAAGTAGTAGAAATAACTCACCAACCTATGCATATCCCATTCAAAGAAGTGGAAGAAGAAGAGGAAGAGGAGGAAGAAGAAGACGAAGAGGATGACTTGAGCCAATATAAAGGAATCGGCTGGGATGAGCTTTAATCATTCACCAGTAATCAGTTATCAGCCATAAGTTGTGATTCGTTATAAGATTTTTGAAAAATACAGTGAGATTGCCCATTTTTGTACTATACGACAAGGTGGTACAAGCGTGGGCAATTATGCATCATTCAATCTTAGTCCGTTTACGGGCGACGACATGAATGCTGTAACAGCCAATAAAAGCAAGCTCGGCGAATGGCTGGGCATTGATTCTGATAGAATTATTATCCCATTCCAAACACACGAAACAGAAGTAAAAGAGATTGGCAGGAGCTTCCTTCATTCTACCGACGAAGAGAAAAGGAAGTATTTGGAAGGTGTTGATGCTATTTTTACGAATGTTCCCAATATTTGTATCTGCATAAGTACAGCCGACTGTGTTCCGCTTTTATTTTACGACCCCACGAAACAAGTTGTGGCAGCTGCTCATGCTGGATGGCGGGGCACTTGTGGTAAGATTGCTGAGAAAATAATAAGCGCATTGATTGAGGCTTACCATTCCAATCCAAGTGATATTTTAGTGACCATTGGCCCTTCTATTTCGGCGAAAATGTATGAAGTGGGACAAAAAGTGGTCAATGATTTCGAAGTAGCCGGATTTGAGATTTCCGAAATTGTCGAAAGAAGAAATGAATCCCTTTATCTTGATTTATGGAAGGCCAACGAACAATTGCTGCGTAAAGCAGGGATAGAAAAGCAGAACATTGAAGTGGCAGGCATTTGTACTTTTACCGAACACGAACGCTTCTTTTCGGCTCGCCGGCTCGGTATCAAATCTGGGCGAATGTTAAGTGGAATCATGCTGAAAAACAAACTAACGTGATATCGTACAGAAATGAATATTGAAATCATATCCCTATCTATCAATAAAGGCTGATCGCATTCGTGCTATCAGCCTTTATTGTTTCTATTTTCAGATCCTTTTTAGAATAAGTTCGGTTTCATTTTCTTAGCATTATCGAGTTTAATTAAATCGGGCTTTTTAGTTTGTTTGTCACGCAATACTTGGTATTCGGCTGCAATTCCTGCTTTGTAGGCAGTCTGATTTTTTGCGCTCATAAGCTGAGCCACCACATGTGTGTTGACCGATGCATCTTTCACATGAATAACTGCACCGCTGTAGTTTGGAGCAATTTTTACGGCTGTGTGTATTTTCGAAGTAGTTGCACCACCTATCAGAATTGGTATTTTTAACCCAGCTTTTTCCATTTCGGCAGCCACAATGGTCATTTCTTCCAACGAAGGCGTGATTAAGCCGCTCAATCCAACAATATCAACCTTTTCTTCTATTGCTCTGCGGATAATGGTCTCGGTTGGTGTCATTACTCCCAGGTCAATAACTTCGAAATTGTTACACGCCAATACCACCGACACAATGTTTTTGCCAATGTCATGTACATCGCCTTTTACCGTAGCAATCAGAAATTTACCAGCCGATGAACTTTGACCGGGAACTTTTTCTGCTTCAATAACCGGTTGTAAAATAGCCACGGCTTTTTTCATGGTACGAGCTGTTTTTACCACTTGTGGCAAGAACATTTTTCCATCTCCAAATAAATTGCCGACAATATTCATACCGCCCATCAATGGTTTCTCAATAATTTCAATGGCCGAATCATACACTTTTAGTGCTTCTGCCAAATCATCTTCCAAAAACTCACTGACTCCTTTTATCAAAGCATATTCCAGTCGACCTTGCAGGGACCGGGACCGCCACTCATCTACCACTTCCTCCTTTACTCCCGAAACTTTGTTCTTTATTTTTTCTGCTAAATCAATCATGCGCTCCGTAGCATCTGGTCGGCGATTTAGCACCACATCTTCAACGTGCTCTAAAAGTTCGGGATCGATATCCTGATAAATTTGCAACATGCCTGCATTTACAATACCCATATCCATGCCTTCTTTGATGGCATAATACAAGAACACGCTATGAATAGCTTCACGAACGGTGTCATTTCCACGGAACGAAAATGATAAATTACTTACACCACCACTTATTTTGGCATAAGGGAGGTTCTTCTTTATCCAACGAGTAGCATTCAAAAAGTCTACTCCGTAGTTGTTGTGCTCTTCAATACCTGTTGCAATGGCAAGGATATTAGGATCAAAAATGATATCCTGCGGTGGAAAACCCACTTTGTCGACTAACAAATGGTAGGCACGACTACAAATTTGTGTTTTGCGTTCAAAACTATCGGCTTGTCCTTTCTCATCGAAAGCCATTACCACAGCGGCAGCGCCGTAGGCACGAATTTTACAAGCTTTTAAAAGAAAGTCGTCTTCACCTTCTTTTAAACTGATGGAGTTTACAATGCATTTGCCTTGCATACATTTAAGTCCAGCCTCAATAACTTCCCATTTAGACGAGTCGATCATTATTGGCACACGGGTAATCTCCGGCTCAGAGGCAACATAATTTAAAAAGGTAACCATTTCTTCCTTCGACTCCAACATGGCATCATCCATGTTGATGTCAATAATCTGAGCACCATCCTCCACTTGTTTACGAGCTATTCCTAAAGCTTCTTCGTATTTCTTTTCGTTGATCAAACGAAGAAACTTACGCGAACCTGCTACATTGCAACGCTCGCCGATATTCACAAATAAGGACCTCACTCCCGACCCCTCTCCTTGAGGAGAGGGGAGAAGTGCATCTGTATCATTATGATTCGATTCGTTATACGATGGCAAATTATTAAGTTGCTCTTTTATTTGTTTTGCAACTTTATACGGATTTTCAAGAACTTCTTCATTTGTGAAACGTATAACAAAAAATCCACTATTGTTTAAAACTTCTGTTCTAAATTTATCGTACTCTTTTAGTTCCTTTGTTTGATGAATTCCTCCATCAACTTCAATTACAACTCTTTTCTCAATACAAATAAAGTCTGCAATAAATCCATTTACAATGTGTTGTCGACGAATCTTGTAATCAATTTTTCTATTGCGAACACACTCCCATAAAGCATCTTCAGCTTTGGTAGGTACATGTCGCACTTCTTTTGCTTTATCAATCAACAAATTCCACGATGTAGGATCAGTTGTAAAATTAGCATGCTCAGTTGTGCCCCTCTCTTTGAGGACAGGGGTGAGGGGTGAGGTGATTTCCAAATGCTCCAATCCTGACAATATCAAGCTGTTACTTTTCTCTTTTATTTTTCTAACCTCCGCACTTTCAATTAAAACACCATAAGCTGCAATGTGAGCCGGGGAAGTTCCACAACAGCCACCAATGATATTCACCAATTTTTCATCGAAATATTCTTTTACTTGCGCAGCCATCATTTCGGGCGATTCGTCATATTCTCCAAATTGATTGGGTAAACCAGCATTTGGATAAGCACTTACAAACCATGGCGAATGTGCGCAAATTTCTTGCAAGTAAGGTTTTAGATCGTGAGCGCCAAACGAACAGTTTAGTCCTATCGATAATAAATTAGCATGTCCTATCGAAGCCAGAAAAGCACGAATGGTTTGACCAGAAAGTGTGCGTCCACTTTTATCGGCTACAGTTGCGGAAAGCATAATTTCCACTCGTTTGCCCAGCTCGGCCATAGCTTCTTCAGCGGCAAAGATAGCCGCTTTGGCATTTAGGGTATCGAAAATAGTCTCAATCAAAAGTGCGTCTACGCCACCCTCGATTAATGCTAAAACTTGTTCTTTGTATGCCAGCACTAAATCATCGAAACTAACCGCACGAAAGGCCGGATTATTTACGTCGGGCGACATGGATGCTGTTTTGTTGGTAGGTCCTACGGCACCTGCCACGAAACGTGGTTTAGAGGGATTCTTGGCCGTAAATTCATCAGCAGCTTGGCGAGCCAGACGTGCACCTGCCAGGTTTATTTCGCGTACCAACGCTCCCATGCCGTAATCGTCCATTGAGATGGTTTGGGCATTGAAGGTATTGGTTTCGATAATGTCGGTACCGGCTTCAAGGTACTCGGAATGAATGGTTTTGACTATGTCGGGTTGAGTTAATACCAATAAATCATTATTCCCTTTCACAAGGTGACCCCATTTCGCAAAACGCTCACCACGGTAGTCTGCTTCATCTAGTTTGTAACGTTGGATCATTGTTCCCATCGCACCGTCGAGGACTAAAATGCGATGTTCAAGTTCATTTCTTAGTTTCATTCTTCATTGTTTTGAGATGCAAAGATAACTATATTCAATTCATAATTCGCAATTTGGTGTTTCGTGCAGATTATCAGCACTTTTGCTATTTTGATTGAGCCTAAAAAAAAGACGCAATAGAAAGTCTAATGCGCCTTTAATTGTGAATTTCGAATTCTTAATTAGGCATTAATTAATCCTTTTCCTGTCATTTCGTTTGGTTGGGTAATACCCAAAATCTGACAAATAGAAGGAGCTACATCGGCCAAAATGCCGTTTGCAACTGTTGCATTTTTATTTTTGGTGACATAAATAAACGGAACCGGATTTAATGAGTGTGCTGTGTTTGGTGATCCGTCGGCATTTTCAGCAAAGTCGGCATTACCGTGATCGGCAATGATAATCACTTCGTAGTCGTTTGCTTTTGCTGCTTCTACAACTTCTTTTACGCAGTTGTCAACAGTTACTACTGCTTTTTGAATTGCTTCGTAAATACCGGTGTGTCCCACCATATCGCCGTTGGCAAAATTAAGAGCAATGAAATCAAATTTCTTTGTATTCAACGCAGCCACCAGTTTGTCGGCTACTTCGGGAGCACTCATTTCTGGTTGAAGGTCGTAAGTTGCTACTTTTGGAGACGCTACCAAGATACGTTCTTCACCTTCGAATTCGCTTTCGCGACCGCCAGAGAAGAAGAAGGTTACGTGAGCAAATTTTTCAGTTTCGGCAATACGCAATTGTTTCAATCCAAGGCTCGAAACATATTCTCCAAGCGTGTTTTGAACATTGTCTTTGTCAAATATAATATGCAATCCTTTGTAGCTCGAATCGTAAGGAGTCATACAGTAGTATTCCAATGGAATAGTATGCATTCCTTCTTCGGGCATCTCCGTTTGAGTCAATACCACTGTCAATTCTTTTGCACGGTCGTTACGGTAATTGAAGAAAATAACCACATCGCCGGCTTCGATTGTTGCCAATGGTTTGCCGGCTGCATCAACGGCTACAATTGGGTTCACAAATTCATCGGTCACGCCTGCATCGTACGACGCTTGCATGGCAGCAACCAAATCAGTAGCTGTTTCACCAACTCCGTTCACTATTAAATCATACGATTTTTTAACGCGATCCCAACGTTTATCACGATCCATCGCATAATAGCGACCAATAACAGAAGCGATTTTTGTATCTGTTGCAGCCGTGTGAGCTACCAGTTGTTCAATAAAACCTTTTCCGCTGCGAGGGTCGGTATCACGTCCGTCCATAAAACAATGAACAAAAGCATCAGAAATACCGTATGTTTTGGCAATGTCGAGCAATTTGAATAAATGATCCAGTGAACTATGAACACCTCCATCAGAAACCAACCCTAAGAAGTGAATTTTCTTTTTATTGTCGCGGGCATACGAGTAGGCACTCATAATTTCCGGATTTTGAAGAATGCTGTTATCACGACAAGCAATATTGATTTTCACTAAATCCTGATAGACCACACGACCAGCACCAATGTTCAGGTGACCTACCTCTGAATTACCCATTTGACCATCAGGAAGTCCTACATCTTCGCCAGCAGCTAAAAGCTGCGAGTTAGGATAGTTTGCCACCAACGAATCGATGTATGGTGTTGGTGTACTGAAGATAACATTTGAGTGAGTTGGTTTCCCAATTCCCCAGCCATCAAGAATCATAAGTAATGCTTTTTTGCTCATATTATTGTGAATTTTATTATTTTAGACAATAGTCGACACATTGCTGTTTCGGGCTGCAAAATTACTTCTTTTTTTGCATATTTTTATTCTGTTAGTATCAATAAATCAGTAAATCAATCAAAAAATGACAAATACTGTTTTTTGAAATTGAAAGATTATCTTTGTTGTCGAAAAAAATGAATTTTTATCCGCATTTTCTTATAAAATATGTTCACAGTCCTATCTTTTATGTTTGCAGGCATTGCCTTTGGTTATTTGCTGCGAAGTAAAAAAATCCGTTTTATTCATTGGGTAATTATAACACTCATCTGGTTGCTATTGTTTTTGCTTGGATTAGAAATCGGTGCCAACGAAACCATTGTACGTCAGTTTGGCTCTCTGGGTCTCGAGGCTTTTCTGCTGGCTGCTGCCGGAACATTAGGAAGTGTTGTTTTTGCATGGATTCTTTGGTTAAACCCACCTAAACCCACCTAAATCCCCCAAGGGGGACTTTTATAAATAAATATCCAGTTCGATTTAAAAAAACAACTATATGAGAATATTTGAAATAGATAATACTAATCTTAGAGTCCCCCTTTGGGGGATTAGGGAGCTAATATGAAAGGGAGTTTGATTATACTTTCGTTTTTTGCAGCAGGTTTGTTGCTGGGCGTTTTCCGTTGGTTTCCAGCAGAATTATTGCACCTGAATTTCAGTTTCTATGTACTTTGTGCCCTTATGTTTTCGGTAGGTATCAGTATTGGTAACGATCCAAATTCTTTCAATCAATTTCGTAGTCTAAACCCTCGATTGATATTCTTGCCGATGATGACCATAGTCGGCACTTTTCTGGGCGTATTGGCTGCAAGTATTTTTCTTAAAAATCGCAGCATTACTGATTGTTTAGCAGTTGGGTCTGGCTTTGGGTATTATTCACTTTCAAGCATTCTAATCACTCAATACAAAGGCGTAGAACTTGGTACCATTGCATTGCTGTCAAATATTTTTCGCGAAGTCATTACTTTGCTTTTAGCTCCATGGATGGTGAAATTCTTTGGCAAACTTTCGCCCATTTCGGCTGGTGGAGCCACCACTATGGATACTACTTTCCCCATTATTGTTCGAAATTCGGGTAAAGACTATGCCATTCTTTCCATTTATCATGGCTTTATAATGGATCTTTCTGTTCCATTTTTAGTGACCTTCTTTTGTAGTTTATAGAATTAGTTACAAGTCTTATTCTCTGAAAATTATTCCAAAATAAACCATCGATTTGAATTCAAAATCATTAAATATTCTTTAAATGATTTGCCGATAACATTACTTTAGATGATTTTTGGGGAGCATTACCGGCAATAATTTTCTTTTTGTTTGTTTTTACTTTTAAAAAATAGTCGATTTATGCGGCAACCCCCAAAAAATATTTTGTACTTTTGCAAACAACATAAAATTCCTATGGATTTTATAGTTTTAATGCCAAAATTGCGATTAATGCTAAATGTAATTTTGGTACAAACGTCGTTTATCTGTAGCTAAATATTAATCCGAAAATATTTATAGTATGAAAATTATAATTGTTGGTACTGCTTTCCCATATCGTGGTGGATTGGCGGCTTATAACGAACGTTTGGCTCGTGAATATGTAAAGCAAGGACATGAAGTGGAAATTCTGACTTTCAAACTGCAATATCCTGCGTTTTTATTTCCTGGGAATACGCAATATTCTCAGGAATTGTCTCCAACAGATTTGAAGATTACGCGTGCTATAAATTCTGTGAGTCCTCTCAACTGGCGCAAAGTTGGATTGCAAATAAAGGCCAAAACACCTGATAAAGTTATTTTCTGCTACTGGATGGCATTTATGGCACCCTGTTTTGGTACTATCGCCCGTTACGCCCGCTCACCAAAAACAAAAATGATTGGGCTTATTCACAATATGATTCCTCACGAGCCTACCATTTTAGATAAACTATTTCCAAATTATTTTGTATCGGCAATGGATGGATTTGTGGGCATGGCCGACTCGGTAGCTGCTGATATTAATAGTTTCGACAAAAGTAACAAGCCCAAAGCGGTTTCACCTCACCCTATCTACGACCATTATGGCGAAAGTTTGACCAAAAAAGAAGCTGCCATGAAGTTGGGTTTGTACGAACAAAAACTCTATATCTTGTTTTTTGGGTTTATTCGTTACTACAAAGGGCTGGATTTGCTGATACAAGCTTTTGCTGATGAACGATTACGTGCGTTTCCCGTTAGATTAATTGTTGCTGGTGAATTCTACGAAAATCCACAACCTTATTTAGAACAAATTATTAATCTCAAACTGGAGGGATTGGTGGAATTACGTACAGGATTTATTCCCGACAGTGAGGTGCGCAACTATTTCAGTGTTGCCGATTTAGTTGCTCAGCCCTATCGTAGTGCTACTCAAAGTGGGGTAAGTCAAATTGCCTATCATTTTGAAAAACCAATATTGGTGACAAACGTAGGCGGTTTGGCCGCTACCGTTCCCGATCAAAAAGTAGGGTATGTGGTGGAAGTTGAACCTAAAAATATAGCTGATGCTCTTGTTGATTTTTATACTAATAACAGAGCTGCATTGATGATTGAAAATATTAAAATTGAGAAACAAAAATTCACTTGGTCGCATATGACCGAGGCTATTGATGGCTTGTTTAATTAAGTTCTGATCCCTAATGGGGATTTTTATAAATAATCTGAAAGTTACATGTTTTACTAATTAACTTCCCTTTCCCCTTTTGGGGGTTAGGGGTTCTTTATATATTATGGCAAATGAAATAGTGGAAACACCGATGATGAAGCAGTTCAACGAAATTAAAGCGATGCATCCGGATGCGATTCTGCTTTTTCGTTGCGGTGATTTTTACGAAACCTTTTCTGCAGATGCTATTAAAGCATCGCAGGTGCTAGGAATTACACTCACAAAACGGGCTAACGGCTCAGGAAAAACCATAGAACTAGCCGGTTTCCCACACCATGCACTCGATACCTATTTGCCTAAATTGGTGCGTGCCGGTTTACGCGTGGCCATTTGCGACCAGCTTGAAGACCCGAAACTTACAAAAAAAATAGTGAAACGTGGTGTTACCGAACTGGTTACTCCCGGCGTTTCATACAGCGACACGACCCTTAATCACAAAGAGAATAACTTCCTCGCTAGTGTTTTTATGAATAAAAATCGCGTAGGAGCATCGTTTCTGGATATCTCTACTGGCGAATTTCTACTTGCTGAGGGAACTGTTGAATATGTTGATAAATTGCTCAATAGCTTTGGACCCAAAGAGGTGTTGTTCGACCGTTCCAAACGGAAAGATTTTGAGGCTAACTTTGGAACAAAGTTTTTTACATATGCACTTGAAGATTGGGCTTTTACTCCCGATTCTGCCAATGAAAGATTATTGAAACATTTCGAAACAAAGAACCTGAAGGGGTTTGGTGTAGATAATTTGCCCAATGCGGTTGTGGCCGCCGGTGCTATTCTTCATTATCTCGATTTAACCCACCACCAGCAAACAGGACATATCACACAACTTTCTCGCATTGAAGAAGATCGCTATGTGTGGCTGGATAGATTTACCGTTCGCAACCTCGAATTATACGGAACAATTAACGAAGGTGGACGCACGTTGCTGGATGTTATTGATAAAACGATTAGTCCGATGGGAGCCCGTATGCTTAAGCGTTGGGTGGCTTTTCCATTGAAAGACGTAAAGCCAATCAACGAACGATTGAGCGTGGTGGAGCATTTTTTCAAAAAACCTGATCTGAAATTGTTACTCGAACAAAATGTAAATCTGATTGGCGATTTGGAACGTATCATTTCTAAAGTAGCTGTGGGCCGCATCAATCCGCGCGAAGTAGTACAACTCAAAGTGGCCTTACATGCTATTGAGCCAATAAAACAAGCTGGTTCGGGGTCCGACAACGAAACCCTGCGCAAAATTGCCGATCAGCTAAATGCTTGTGCAGTTATTTCTAAAAAAATTGAGGCGGAGGTAAATAACGACCCCCCCAATTTTATTCATCGTGGAAGCGTTATTAAGTCGGGTGTTGATGCCGATTTGGATGAATTGCGCAAACTGGCATTTTCAGGAAAAGATTTTCTACAAAAAATACAAGAGCGCGAAAGTGCTGCCACTGGCATCCCGAGTCTAAAAATTAGTTTCAACAATGTATTTGGTTATTATATCGAGGTGCGCAATATGCACAAAGACAAAGTACCCGAAACATGGATTCGTAAACAAACGCTCGTAAATGCTGAGCGTTATATTACTGAAGAACTGAAAATTTACGAAGAAAAAATTCTTGGTGCTGAAGAAAAAATTCTATCAATAGAAACAAGATTGTTTAATGGGTTGGTGTTGAGTTTGGTCGATTATATTACTGCCATTCAGCTAAATTCCAACCTCATTGCACAACTCGACTGTTTGCTTTCATTCACCAAAGTTTCATCCGAAAATAAATACGTACGCCCCGAAATAACCGACACCGATGTGCTTGATATCAAGCAAGGTCGCCATCCGGTTATCGAGAAACAACTGCCTATTGGCGAAAGTTATATCGCCAACGATGTGTATTTGGATAACGAATCGCAACAGATAATCATCATTACTGGCCCCAATATGTCGGGTAAGTCAGCACTACTCCGACAAACAGCTATTATCACTTTGATGGCACAGATTGGCTGTTTTATTCCGGCCGAAAGTGCAAAGATTGGTGTTGTTGACAAAATTTTTACCCGTGTAGGTGCAAGCGATAATATATCGTTAGGCGAATCGACCTTTATGGTGGAAATGAACGAAGCAGCGAGCATTATGAATAACCTTTCGAACCGAAGTCTGGTGCTTTTTGATGAATTAGGGCGTGGCACAAGTACCTATGACGGTATTTCTATTGCTTGGGCTATTGTGGAATATATTCATGAACACCCTACCTGCAAAGCCAAAACCCTTTTTGCCACTCACTATCACGAGCTGAACGAAATGGAAAAATCGTTCACACGAATAAAAAACTACAATGTATCCGTAAAGGAAGTAGACAAAAAAGTGATTTTCTTGCGCAAGCTGGTACGTGGCGGAAGTGAACACAGTTTTGGTATTCATGTTGCTAAAATGGCGGGAATGCCTCAAAGCATTGTGAAACGCTCGGAACAAATATTGAAGCAACTCGAAACAGACAACCGACAATCGGGGATTTCTAAACCTATTGGTGAAATTGCTGATAATCGCGAAGGCTTTCAACTAAGCTTCTTCAAACTAGATGATCCGGTATTGGAACAAATACGCGATGAAATAAAAAATTTGGATGTGAATAATCTCACACCTATCGATGCTCTGAATAAATTGAACGAGATAAAAAGGATAATTACGGGAAAATAATGGGAATTGTGTGAGTTGACAAAATGAATAGAATCCTGTTTTATTTTGTTTAAATTGGATTTAACGATGCACACTCTCAAATAAACTGCGCAGAATATTTTGTATAAAAATACAATTTTACATTCAGTAGTGTATGACTATAAACTTTTTGAATTAAAAAGTAATAAAAACGCATTTTTAGGCGGTTTAAAGCGAAAAAAATAGTACTTTTGCGCTTCATTTCAAAAAAGACAAAACTATCAAACAAATATAAAATATTACAGTATGAAAAAGCATAATTTTAGTGCAGGACCATCCATTTTGCCTCGCGAAGTAATTGAAAAAACCGCCGAGGGTGTTTTAGACTTTAATGGTACCGGACTTTCTGTTTTGGAGATTAGCCACCGTTCGAAGGGATTTGAAGCGGTTATGGACGAAGCGGTAGCGCTTTTTAAAGAACTCCTAAACATCCCCGAAGGTTACTCTGTGCTTTTCTTAGGTGGTGGTGCTAGTTTGCAATTTTGTATGGTGCCGTTCAACTTTTTTGAAAAAAAAGCTGCATATCTGAACACTGGTGTTTGGGCTGCAAAAGCTATGAAAGAAGCGAAAGGATTTGGCGAAGTTGTTGAAGTAGCTTCTTCAAAAGATGCAAATTACACTTTTATTCCAAAAGATTTTGTAATCCCTACTGATGCTGATTACTTCCACATTACAACTAACAATACTATTTACGGAACAGAATTATTGAAAGATATCGATTCTCCGGTACCTTTAATTGCCGATATGTCATCCGATATTTTCTCTCGTCCAATGGATGTTTCAAAATACGCCTTGATTTATGGTGGTGCTCAAAAGAACCTGGCACCTGCCGGCTTGACTTTCGTAATTGTAAAAGATGAATTGTTGGGTAAAGTGTCTCGCTACATTCCTACCATGCTTAATTACAAAACACATATTGCCGATGGCTCTATGTTCAATACTCCTCCTGTATTGCCTATCTATAGCGCATTGCAAACTTTGCGTTTGTTGAAAGCAAATGGTGGTTTAGTGGAAATGGAAAAGATAAATATCGCTAAAGCAGAATTACTTTACAATGCCATTGACAATAGTCGTATTTTTGTTGGAACAGCAGCAAAAGAAGACCGTTCGCGCATGAATGTATGTTTCGTTATGAAACCAGAATACCAAGCTTTGGAAGCTGATTTTTTGAAATTTGCAGTAGCGGCCGGTATGGATGGAATCAAAGGTCACCGTTCAGTAGGTGGTTTCCGTGCTTCTATTTACAATGCAATGCCAATTGAAAGTGTGCAAGCTTTGGTAGACTGCATGACTGAATTCGAAAAACTAAATTAGGAAGTAGTTGATTATGAGTAGTTGGTAGTAGCTATCCGTCACTCATACATTTGTCTACTCGTTTACTATTAACTCGTTTACTTATATAATATGAAAGTACTTATTGCTACCGACAAGCCGTTTGCCAAAGTGGCTGTTGACGGAATCCGCGCAGAAATAGAAGCGGCTGGTTTTGAACTGGCTTTGCTCGAAAAATATACCGAGAAACAACAATTGCTCGATGCAGTTGTGGATGCTGATGCTATTATTATTCGCAGCGATGTAATCGATGCAGATGTAATTGCCGCTGCAAAACAACTAAAAATAGTAGTTCGTGCCGGTGCTGGTTACGATAACGTAAACTTGGTTGCTGCTACTACTGCAGGAGTTTGCGTAATGAATACGCCGGGACAAAATGCGAATGCCGTAGCCGAATTGGTAATGGGATTGCTAATCTTTGCAGTTCGTAATTTCTATAACGGAAATTCAGGCAGTGAATTGAAAGGTAAAAAACTAGGTATTCATGCTTACGGTAACGTAGGACGTAATGTCGCGCGCATTGCCAAAGGATTTGGTATGGAGTTGTTTGCATACGATGCTTATTGTCGCGCCGAAGATATCAAAGCAGAGGGTGTAGAACCATTGTGCTCGGTAGAAGCCTTGTACGAGACTTGTGATATTGTGTCGGTTCATATTCCTGCAACTGCAGAAACAAAACAATCGATAAACGCTGCCTTATTGAGTAAAATGCCTAAGGGTGCAATTGTGGTAAATACCGCCCGTAAAGAGGTAATTCACGAAGCCGAATTGGCTGAGTTCATGACTGCTAACCCAACATTCAAGTATGTAACTGATATTTTGCCAGGAAACGATGCTGAAATGAAAGAAAAATTTGCAGATCGTTATTTTAGCACACCTAAAAAGATGGGTGCTCAAACTTCGGAAGCGAATATTAATGCAGGCATTGCGGCTGCAAAACAAATAGCTGACTTTATTAAAAACGGTAACGATTGCTTTAAAGTAAATAGATAACCGAATAAAATAGAATAAATAAAAAACCGCCTCAAAATCTAGTTTTGAGGCGGTTTTTATATTTGGTTCAGCTTAGTAATTCTATGTTTGGTCTACCTTTATATCTCTAATCATTAATTGGATAGTCGTATTTCCATTAAAATTATTTTCTTCCAGAGTGTAACAAATATCCAGTGGATTCAATGCTTTTAGGTGTGCGTTGTACTCATGCATTCTGAAGGCAATACCATTCATTACGTTCTCAGAGCTAGTATCGATGAGTTCTAGTTTTAGATGCTCCTGTTCCTTCCCAACTAGACGGCTAGTACCAAAGTCTAATACTTTTTTAGATCCAAATATCGGTTTCATATTTCCTGGTCCAAAAGGAGCGAACTGCTTTAAAACCCTGAAAAATTTAGGTGTTATATCGTTGAATTGCAATGTAGCATCAATCTCAATTTGCGGATAGGTCTGATCTTCAAGAATATTTTCTGATACGTACTTCTCAAATCGCTCGGTGAAAGCCGGGATGTTTTCCTCTTTCATGGATAGACCAGCAGCATACATATGTCCACCAAATGTTTCGAGTAAATCGCGACAAGAGTCAATAGCCTTATAAATGTCAAAACCCTGAACAGAGCGAGCTGAACCGGATGCTAATCCATTGGAATTGGCCAACACAATGGACGGTTTGTAGAACTCCTCAGTAAGCCGTGAGGCCACAATCCCAATCACGCCTTTATGCCAGTCGGCTTTATGCACAACGATTGATTTGCGTGCTTTGTAGCGAACATCTAAACCGATAAGGGCAATTGCTTCATCGGTTATGTTTTTGTCTAAATCTTTTCGATCGTTGTTGTAGTCATTAATTGTGTCGCTTTTCTCTTTTGCAAAAGCATGATCGCCCGAAACGAGTAATTCTACCACTTCAGATGCCTGTTTCATTCGACCCGAGGCATTGATGCGTGGCCCTATTTTAAACACAATATCGCTAATGGTAATTTCCCTTTCAGCCAAACCGCAAACGTCCAGAATGCCTTTTAATCCAACGCTGGGATTAGAATTTATTTGTTTGAGCCCAAAATAAGCCAGAATACGGTTTTCACCAGTAATTGGAACGATGTCGGAGGCTATGCTTAATGCCAGTAAATCGAGCAAAGGTGTAAGCTCAATAAAATCAATATTATTGGTAATGGCAAACGCTTGCATTAATTTAAAACCTACTCCACAGCCCGAAAGATGCTTGTAGGGATAATTACAATCATTCCTTTTGGGGTCGAGGACAGCTATAGCCATAGGTAAAACTGCATCTGGCGTGTGGTGGTCGCAAATAATAAAATCGACTCCTTTTTGCGACGCATATTTTACTTTCTCAATGGCTTTAATGCCACAGTCGAGCGCAATAATCAGTTTGAAATCATTGGTAGCAGCAAAATCAATTCCTTGCACCGAAATGCCGTAACCTTCGGTATATCGGTCTGGAATGTAAAAATCGATGTTAGAATAAAATTGTTTTAGAAATTTATAAACTAATGACACTGAGGTGGTACCATCTACATCGTAATCGCCATAGACGAGAATCTTCTCATTCTTTTGCATTGCAGCAGTTAGCCTGTCAACTGCATTTTGCATATCGGCCATTAGAAAGGGGTCATGTAAATCGGACAAGTCAGGACGAAAAAAACTGCGAGCATCTTCGAAGGTGAAAATATCGCGTTGAACTAATAACTGTGCAAGTATTGGGCTTATACTTAATTCATTGGCTAGTTTGTTTTGTGTCTCAATTTGTTGTTTTGTAAGTGCTCTGTAAATCCAGGTGTTTATCATTATGTTCTATTTTTTCTACTTCGGGGGAGAGGCTTTGCCATCTAAAAAAACAAATTGCTGTAATTCAGACCTCAAATAAAACAATGATTATTCATAGCAATTCTGTGTTTGAGTGATGTAAAGGTAAAGAAAAGTTTTTGAACTCGCAAAATGACTTTTTGCTATTTTCTGTAAAACAATCTGTCTTGTGGCTTTCAAAAGGTGCTTTCAACAGGATTTTTGCTAACTTTGCCGGACTAATGAAATGGGGATTTACTTTTTCCGCTGTTGTGCAAATGCGAATACCCGATTAGACTCAGATTTTTAGAAAGCTTATGCAACAAGAAATAAAAAAATCATTGGAAGTCCTTCGTAACGGAGGAGTTATTCTTTATCCAACCGATACAGTTTGGGGGCTTGGGTGCGATGCGACAAACGAAGAGGCTGTAAAACGCATTTTTGAGATAAAAAAACGATCCGATGCTAAGGCATTGTTGGTGCTAGTGGATAATGGTGCTAAAATCCAATCGTATATCGAAGAGGTTCCTGAATTGGCTTGGGACTTGATTGAATTTACCCAAAAACCGCTAACAATTATTTATCCGGGTGCCCGAAATTTGGCAAAGAACCTGATTGCTGATGATAAATCGGTAGGTATTAGAGTTACAAGCGAGCCTTTTTCCAGAAATTTATGCACGCAATTTCGCAAACCAATCGTTTCTACATCAGCCAATGTGAGTGGAGAGAAAACACCTTCCAACTTCAGCGAAATTAGTGACGAAATTAAATCGGCGGTGGACTACGTTGTAAATTACCGACAAGACGAGCGTACTAAACCAAAGCCATCTTCTATTATTAAGCTCGACAAAGGCGGTCTTTTTCAAATGATTAGAGAGTAGTAATTGAATGGATAAAAGTAATCTCCCTCTGAAATATTTTAGTTTTGATATATTCGCCTCGCTTATTGTGTGGGTGCTGTTTGTTGTGTTTCGTAAAGCCATAAACGACATTCCTGTTTTTGAGAATTTGAGTATTGTCATTCCTACCTTCGATTATCTTACAAGCATATTGCTTTTTCCGTTTTACTGCTCGTTTATTCATTATCTCACAGGTTTTTACCGCAATCCAGTAAAAAATTCCCGTATAAATGTGTTTGCAAGCACTTTTGTTTCTGCATTATTTATTTCAAATTCCGTGTTTCTGGGTTTGATGCTCCCCCATGGAATTGTGTCATATGAATATTTTTATTCCTCTATGCTTGTTTTATTTGCATTACTATTTGTCTTCACTTTTTTCTTTCGATATCTTGTTTTTTCGCAAGTGCATCGCTACTTTGCAACGAAAACATGGACTATAAATACTCTAATAATAGGTACGAATTCTTTGGCACATAAAATAGCGACTGACATAAATGAACATGCTCATTATAATACTTTTGCGGGTTTTATATCTACCAAAAAGCCGCAAACTGATTCGGCAGAGAAAGTGCTTGGTGATATGTCGCAAATAGCAAATATTGTAAAAAAATACAATATTCAAGAAGCCATTGTGGTCCTCGATGAAAAAGTAGATGAGAAGCAGCTGTTCAATATTATCAACCTGCTGTATCAATTTGATATTGAAATTCAATTTACCCCACGACTGTATGAAATATTGACAGGTAGTGCTAAAATATCGCATATGGGAACCATTCCACTGGTAAGTATCACGCAATTATCAATGCCCGACTGGCAGGCGTGTGTAAAACGTTTCCTCGATATCATTATTTCGGTGTTGGCACTTGTTGTATTTTCGCCCCTCCTTCTTTATTTTATGTTTCGGATCAAAAGAGATTCTAAGGGGCCCGTTTTTTACAGTCAGGAGCGGATTGGTAGATTCGGAAGGCCTTTCAATATACTTAAATTCAGAACTATGCAAATTGATTCGGAAGGAAAAGTGCCACAGTTGAGCAGCGAAGAAGATGAACGTATAACGGAGGTAGGTAAGTTTTTTAGAAAGTACCGCATCGATGAAATACCGCAATTTTGGAACATTATCAAAGGAGATATGAGTTTAGTAGGACCGCGTCCGGAGCGAAAGTTTTATATCAATCAAATTATCACCGAAGCTCCTTACTATTGTTTGTTGTACAAAATCCGTCCGGGCTTGACTTCTTGGGGGCCTATAAAAATTGGATATGCCAACACTATTGAAAAAATGATTGAACGGCTAAATTACGACATTATTTACCTCGAAAATATGTCGGTATTTAATGACATCAAGATTATAATCTACACTTTTGAAACTATTTTGAGAGGCAAAGGTATTTGATAATCTTAGGAAAGTGGCACTACAATTCAATTATTTTCAGTATCTTCGCAATCTGTTTTTTTAGATATGGAAAATAAAAATTGGTATATCAAAATCATTGCATGGCGCGAGAAGCATATTGAACAGCGCCAATTTATTATAATTTTAAGCTTTCTGGTGGGCATCATTACCGCCATTACCGCCTTTCTTCTCAAATCCACCATTCATCTCATCCAGCGCTTACTTACCGAAAATTTTAGTCGTAACGATGTGAATTATTGGTATTTGGTATTCCCGGCCATCGGTATTTTAATAACGTCACTGTTTGTTCGAAAAATTGTCAAGGATGACATCAGTCATGGTATAACCCGCATTCTTTATGCAATATCACAGCGAAAAAGCATATTAAAGCTTCACAACACATGGACATCGCTTGTGGGAAGTTCTATCACCATTGGGTTTGGTGGATCGGTAGGAGCTGAAGCGCCTATTGTGCTTACAGGCTCTGCCATTGGTTCTAATCTTGGCAAGTTCTTCAAGATGGATCAAAAAACCCTTATGCTTTTGGTAGGCTGCGGTGCTGCCGGTGCCATTGGTGGTATTTTCAAAGCACCGATAGCAGGATTGGTTTTTACCCTCGAAGTGCTTATGCTCGATATGACGCTTACGGCCATAGTTCCTCTGCTAATATCTTCGGTGACAGCAACCTCCCTCTCCTACTTCTTTTCTGGAAGCGCAGCCATGTTCAAGTTCAATACCTATGAGCCGTTTGCAATTGAGCGGATTCCTTATTTAATATTGCTTGGAATTGTTTGCGGGCTTGTTTCGCTTTATTTTACCCGCGGGATGAATCGTTTGGAAAAATTTTTCCGTTCAATAAAGAAACCCTATCTAAAGATTGCAGTCGGGGGCGTAACGCTTAGTATTCTTATTTTTATTTTTCCACCCCTTTATGGTGAAGGATATGAAACCATAGTGGCATTGTTGAATGGTCATTCGGCTTCAGCTCTCGATCGAAGTTTCTTTCTGGGTTTTGGCGATAATCCATGGATATTGGTTGTCTATTTGGCTCTTATCATTATTTTTAAAATATTTGCATCTGCTGCTACTACAAGTGCTGGGGGTGTGGGTGGTATTTTTGCACCCTCGCTTTTTATTGGCTGCCTGACAGGTTTTGTGGTGGCTCGTATTTTTAATACTTTTGGAATACTGATGCCCGAAGGTAATTTTGCGTTGGCAGGTATGTCGGGGCTTATGTCTGGAGTAATGCATGCTCCACTTACAGGTATTTTTCTTATTGCCGAGTTGACAGGTGGTTATAATTTATTTATGACTCTAATGATTGTATCGACAGTTTCATATTTAACTATAATTATTTTCGAACCACATAGTTTGTATGCCATGCGGTTGGCACAAAAGGGCGAATTACTCACCCATCATAAAGACAGAGCAGTACTTACATTGTTAAAAATGGAAAATGTGATTGAGACAGATCTCTCCCAACTGGCACCCAAAATGACATTGGGTGAGCTGGTGAAAGTGATTTCATTATCAAAGCGCAATATTTTTCCGGTGGTAAACCCTGAGGATAATAAATTAGTCGGCGTTGTATTACTGGATGAAGTACGAAACATCATGTTCCGCCCTGATTTATACAATCGATTCACAGTTCAAAAATTAATGATATCGCCACCGGCTACGCTTAATCAGAATTTATCTATGGAGAAGGTGATGGAGATTTTTGAGGATACCGGAGCTTGGAATTTGCCGGTTGTAGACGATAACAAATGCTATGTGGGGTATGTGTCTAAATCGAAGATATTCACCTCGTACCGACACGTATTGGTGCATTTTTCCGACGAATAGCAGTCTGTTCCTTTTTTTACCACTTACTATTTTAGAAACTATGAGCAAATTAAAAATAACATATACCGAAGCGGTAGAAGAGCTTGAAAATATTTTAGCAGAATTGGAAAATAATTTAGAATTAAACATGGATATTATTTCTCAGAAAGTGAAACGAGCAGCAGTGTTGATGGAATGCTGTAAAAAGCATTTGCACAAGTTGGATGAAGAACTTGAAAAAATAATGACCGATTTGGGTGATTAAAACAAAAAAGCAGCTCATTTCTGAACTGCTTTTGCGGTACGGACGGGACTCGAACCCGCGACCTCCGCCGTGACAGGGCGGCATTCTAACCAACTGAACTACCGAACCAGTAGTGTTGCATTGTTTTCTAATGCGGTGCAAAGATAGGGTATTTATTGGTTTCTACAATGGCTTTGAGAGTTTTTTTCTTTATCGTTTTGCTTTGTTATTCATAACTAGTGTTATGTTAGCTTAGAATTGACGGATATAATCTTTTTAGTTTTACCCGAGCATTTTCATTTGTAAATTGCCAGTTTATTTTAGCGTTTTTATTATTTCTATTTCTTTGCCATGCTTCAACTTTCGTTTTTACCTTCTCAATTGTTGCAATATGGCGATTCAAGCATTGACCGTTTAGGACATGTAATTCTATTTCAGCCATATTCAGCCAACTTCCATGCTTGAGAGTAAATACAAGCTCAAATCTATCCCATATCCTTTTTGCTTCCTCTGGTTCAAACTCTTCATAGAAAGCCGATGCATCATGTGTTTTGAAATTATCCATAACAAGCTTTATCTTTTTTGCCTGGGGATACATCTCGTCTGCTAT